>NZ_JBIAMM010000007.1:0-426281 GCF_042874095.1 Streptomyces sp. NPDC004266 | reverse complement strand
AATCCACACCGAACCGGGAAGGCCCTCACCCGTTCAAGATCCCTCAGCCGAGACCTGCATCACCCGTCCACAACCTCCCGGGACAGAACACCTAGGGCCTGTCTGGAGAGGTGGGTGCCGCGGCTGGCGGGTGTGTGGCCGCCGATGACCGCCGGGGCGGTGAATCCGGGGCCCTGACGTAGGCCGCTCGGGCGGATCGGCGGCCGGGGGAGCCGTACCGGTCCCGCGGCGGGGCAGTACGGATCTCCGTGAGCCCCGCGCACCAGACGCCCGCCGCGCCCGCCGCCCCGGCGGGGCGGCGGGCGCGCCCGGCCCGGGGCCGGCACCGGTGGATCGCGCTCCTCCTCGTCCTCGCCGCGCTGCTCGGCGCCGGGGCCGCCGCCGCGCTCCCCGTCGCCGAGACGCGCGCCGCGGCCGCCGCCCCGGCCTCCGACCCGGGCGGCGAGACCCACGACCCGGTCGGCGCCGTGAGCGGACTCCCCGGCCGGACCCGCGCCCACCGCGCGCCCCTCCGCGCCGCCGGGCCCGTGCCCCGGCCCCCGGGCCCCCGGAGCCACCGCCGGACTCCGGCCCCCGTCCCCGTACCCGCCCCGCGCGGCGACGCGCTCCGGTGCGTGGTGATGCGCTGCTGAGAGGCCCCGCCTCTCCGCAGTCCCCCCATCACCCCCGCACCACGAGGAGCTCCGTCATGCCCGTCGACCCGTACGCCGTCCTCCAGGCCCTGCTGCGCGCCGAGGCCTCACGCGCCCGGCGCACCGCCCCCGAGCCCGGATCCCCGGCGCCCGCCGGCCCCGTCGAGCCGACCACCCGGACCTCCGGGCGCACGCCCGAACCGACCGCCCCCCGGGAGGACCGCCTGCGCTGAACCCCCGGCACCGGCCTCCCGGAGCGCACCTCCGGGAGGCCGCCGGACCGGCCCCCTCAGGCCGCCTCCACCGTCTCGAACGTCCGCGTGCCCCGCCTGGAGTGCAGCCCCACGAGGAGCGCCGCCGTCGCGGCGAGGACCGTGAGCGCCACCAGGGCCGGGACGAGACCGACCAGCGGCCCCGCCGCCAGGCAGCACACCCCGCCCACGGCCAGCGCGGTCGGCCGCCGCCCCGAGGTCCGCAGCACGATCGCGGCGGCGCCCAGCAGATAGACGCCGACGCCCCCGGTCAGGGACCAGGCCACGACGCCGTGCAGCGGCTCGGCGAGGCCGTAGTGCCCGGTGTCGGCGACCTGCTGGAGGACCTTCTTCATCCCGAGCGCGCAGAGCACGACCCCGGCGACCAGCGGCAGGTGCAGGAAGGTGTAGACGTCCCGCGCGAAGCGGGTGCGGTCGTCGCCGTCCAGCCCGGTGAGACGGTGCTCGGCGGCCTCGCCGAGCTGCCGGAAGTACAGCCGCCACAGCCCGGCCGAGAGCAGCAGCCCGGCGGCCGAGGCGCCGAGGACGGCGTACGAGAGCGGAAAGCCTCCGACGCCGACGCCCATCGCCACGATGGACTCGCCCAGCGCGATGATCACGATCAGACCGTGCCGCTCGGCGAAGTGCCCGGGAGAGTTGACCCGCCAGCCGGAGGAACCGGTGACGTAGATCCCGCCGTAGTCGACGGCCACCGCCCCCAGCCACCACAGGAGCTGGACCCGGCCGTCGTACGCGCAGCCGATGAGCAGCAGCACCAGCGGCGGCAGCACGGACGCCATGGCCGTACGCCGCAGGGTCGCCCGCAGCGCGGCGTCGCCCGGGCTGGAGAGCCAGTACGAGGTCAGGTGCAGGACGCGCACCGCGCCGTAGCAGAGCACGAAGACCAGCGGTGCCGAGAGCCCGCCCGACGCGTCCGCGAAGACGTCCGGCACGGCCAGGGACACGATCAGGACGACGGCCATGACGGCGACGAGCACGCCGAACAGAGCGCCGGAGTCGGCCCGTACGACGTTGCCCAGCCAGGCGAAGGCGCACCAGCACCACCACAGCAGTGCGAGGACGACCATCGCGCCCACCATCCGCACCGGTGAGGGCGCGGCCGCCATGAGGGCGGTGACCTGAGTGATCGCGTACACGAACACCAGGTCGAAGAAGAGTTCCGCGGGCGTCACCTTGTGATCGTCCCCGGTGGCCACCAGGGCCCGTTGCCTGTTCCACGCCATCCGTGTTCTCCCCCTTCGGGGCACCGGTTCCGGCCACCCCGGCGGGAAGACTACTCACCCCGGGGGAGCGGCGGCACGACTGTGTGGAGACCGACACCGCACACGGGCGCCGGCCCGGTATTACCTCCGGCGTAATCGACCCCCTCCGCGCCGCCCGGCATGCTCATGGACACCGGAACCCGGGCGGCGCACTCCGCTCGGGCTCCGGGCCCACCACCAGCACGAACGTCCCCTTCGGAGGGTGATCCGCCATGTCCCAGGCCCTGCTTGCCGGTCTTGCCCGCACCACCCGTCCCCAGTCCGCGGTGCGCCGCTTCCTCGCCCTCGACGCCGTCGTCACCGGAGCCAACGGGATCGCCTACCTCGCCGCCTCCGGCCCCCTCGGTGAACTCCTCGGCGTCGACGCCGGGCTCCTCCTCGAACTCGGCCTCTTCCTCACCGCGTTCGCCGCGGGCGTCGCCTGGCTCGCGAGCCGCCCGCAGCCCCCGGCGCTCGCCGTGAAGCTCGTCGTCGACGCCAACGTGATCTGGGCCGTCCTCAGCGCCGTCGCCCTCGTCGCCTGGCTGGAGCCGACCACCGCCGGCCTGATCTGGACCCCGATGCAGGCGGCCACCGTCGCCGGCTTCGCCGGACTCCAGTGGGCGGCCCTCAGGGCAGCCGCGCGCTGAGCGACCGCAGGTACGCGACCGTCTCCGGGTCGGCCGGGAGGAACGTCTCGATGGCCAGCTCGGCGACGGTCACGTCCATCGGCGTGTTGAACGTCGAGATCGACGACACGAACGACAGCACCCGGCCCTCGTGCTCGATCCGCAGCGGCAGCGCGAAGTACGGGTACGGCTCCGCGTCCGGCCGGTCCTCCGGGTCGATCCGCTCGGGCAGCGGATAGGCCGCCACCTCCTCGTACAGCTCCCGCAGCGGCTCCGAACGGGCCAGCGCGATCTGACGCTCCATCTGGGCCAGGAGGTGGCCCCGCCACTCCCGCAGGTTCCGGATCCGGGGCGCCAGGCCCTCCGGGTGCAGGGTCAGCCGCATCGCGTTCATCGGCGGGGTCAGCAGGTGCTCCGGAAGCCCGCCGAGCAGCAGCCCGATCCCCCGGTTGGCCGCCACCACCGTGTACGTGCCGTCCACCACCAGGGCCGGGTACGGCTCGTAGCCGTCGAGCAGCTGCTGGATGCCCCAGCGCAGCGTCTCCAGGCGCGGCGCGTCCAGCGGCGACTCCGCGTACCGGGGCGCGTATCCCGCCGCGAGCAGCAGCGCGTTCCGTTCCCGCACCGGCACCTCCAGGTGCTCGGCGAGCTTCAGGACCATCTCCTCGCTCGGCCGGGAGCGGCCCGTCTCCACGAACGAGATGTGCCGTGCCGAGGAGTCGGCGCGCAGCGCCAGCTCCAGCTGACTCAGCCTCCGCTGCTCACGCCATCCGCGCAGCAGCGGCCCCACCCCCGTGTCGGTCACGACAGTTGTCATGGTCAGACGGTATCCCAGAGGGGGACCCCGGGTAGTTTCCCCCCGGGGCCCCTGTCCGTCACCCCGTCGTCCGCACCACCCGACCGGAGGGAGCACCGCCGTGCCCACACAGCCGCTGTCGCAGAAGGAGATCGAGGACCGCCTCAGGGAGCTTCCCGGCTGGTCCGTCGACGCCGACCGGCTCACCCGGACCTACCGGCTCGGCGACCACTTCGCGGCGACCGCGCTCGTCGTCCACGTGGCCCAGATCCAGCAGGAGCTGAACCACCACTCCGACCTCACCCTGGGCTACAACACGGTCTCCCTCGCCGTGAACACCCACGACGCCGGCGACGCCGTCACCGAGAAGGACTTCGAACTCGCCGACCGCGTCGAACGGATCGCCCCCGGCCACGGCGCGAACTGACGCCCACTAGGATCACGGGCATGCCGGAGACCGTGCTCGACTACGAGGCAGAGGCAGCACACTACGACCGGACCCGCGGCGGGGTGCCCCGAGCCGAGGCGGCCGCCGAGGCCGTCCTGCGACTTGTCCCGCCCGGCGCCCGCACCCTGCTCGACCTCGCCTGCGGCACCGGACTCGTCACCGAACGCCTCGCCCGGCCCGGCCTGCGCGTCTACGGGGCGGACGCCGCCCACGCCATGGTGCGGGTCGCCGCGGGCCGGGCGCCCGGCCGCGCCGTACGCGCCGACGCCCGGCGGCTGCCGCTGCCCGACGCCTCCCTGGACGCCGTCGCGGCCGTCTGGCTGCTGCACCTGATCCCCTTCGCGGCCGACGTCGTCGCCGAGGCGGCCCGGGTGCTGCGCCCCGGCGGCGTCCTCGTCGCCACCGTCGACAAGGACGCGGCCCACGACGTCGGCAGCGACATCGACGCGGTCCTCCGGCCCCACCGGTCCGCCGAAGCGGCCTCCGACCGCGCCGACCTGATCACCGCGTGCGCGGCCGCCCACGGCCTCGACCCCGCCCCCGGCACCCGCTTCACCGGCCACGGCCAGGGCCGCACCCCGCGCGACACCGCCCGGAAGCTGCGCGCCGGCCACTTCGCCTCCTGGTTCGACGGCGACCCGGCGACCGTCGACACGCTCACCGCCGCCCTGACCGCGCTCCCGGACCAGGACCGCCCCCGAGCCGACCCCCGTTACCGGCTCGCGAGCTTCGTCAGGCGCGGCTGAACTCCATCACCCAGTTCGTCACCCACGCGTCGGTGCCCCCGGGCGCGAACGCCTGCTCCCAGCGCGCCGTGTCAGGACCGATCCCGGACCAGTGGAACCGCACCCGCACCGGGCGCCCCGCGTAGCCGTCGACGCCGTGGAAGGTGCCCGTCCCGTCCTCGGAGAAGCGGCCCCTGACCGGCGGGTCCAGCCTTCCCGTACGGCTGTCGGACCAGTTCAGCGTCCACTCGCCGGTCTCCGGCTCGTACAGCCGCAGCGTCAGCCCGCTGAACCCCTCGGAGGGGAAGACGACCTCGTCCACGTGCGCCCGGCCGTCCCGGAACAGCGTGCCGGTCGTGTGTCCGTCGAACTCCTTCCACCCGCTCTCCGGGTCGAGGAAGTCGGCGAGTCGGCGGTTGCGGACCCGCCAGCGGCCGTCGAGGAAGGAGAAGCCGTCGGCGGTCACGCGCGGCCTCCCGTCGTGCCCGAGGGCAGCGCGTCCGCGAGGTAGCCCGCCAGGTCCGGCGTCTCCGGCGTCAGCACGTGCCGTACCCAGGCCTCCCGTTCGTGTCCGAGCGGCGGCAGCTCCCACACGCAGCCGATCCAGGAGCGGTGGACCCGGACGAAGTGCGTCGGATCGGTGTCGGGGCAGTCCAGGGCGGGCTGCCCGGCGGCCCCTCCGCCGAAGTGGAGCACGTTGTCCCACACCCAGCTGTACGCGTTGAGGTACGCGCCGCTGTCACCGCCCCGGTGCAGCACCACGAAGCCCGCCGCCGGGGTGCCGTCCGGCTCCGGCAACAGCTCCGGAAGGAGTGCGTACGCCGCCTTCTCCACCTCCGGTTCGATGCCGGCGGGGTCCGAGGTGACGTGGTAGCGCTTGAGGTGCCGTCCGGCGGTCTCGACCGGCGGCAGCGCGAGGATGTTCTTCTCCGCGAAAGCCATGGCTGGACGGTACGAACCCTTCACTGACACCTTGTGTCAGTGAAGTCCAGCCGTCTCCTCTCGATCCTCCTGCTGCTCCAGACCGGCGGCCCGACGACCGCCGGCCGGCTCGCCGAGGAGCTCGGCGTCTCCGTCCGCACCGTCTACCGCGACGTCGAGGCGCTGCACGCCGCCGGGGTGCCCCTCTACGGCGAGGCCGGACACCGCGGCGGCTACCGGCTCCTGCCCGGCGGCCGCACCCGCCTGACCGGCCTCTTCGCCCAGGAGGCCGAGGCGCTGGTCCTCGCCGGCATGCCGGGGGCCGCCGAAGGACTCGGGCTCGGCCCGCACTTCGCCGACGCGCGGCTGAAGCTGCGCGCCGCCCTCCCGGCCGCCCTCCGCGAGCACGTCGACCGCCTCGCGGCCCGCTTCCACATCGACGCCCCCGGCTGGTACGACGAGGGCGACGAGACCCCGTTCCTGCCCGAGGTCGCCGACGCGGTCCGCACCGGACGCGTCCTGGAGGTCCGCTACCGGCGCTGGAAGGAACCCACCGACGTCGACCGGCGCCTCGAACCGTACGGCCTCGTCCTCAAGGCCGGCCGCTGGTACCTGGTCGCCGGACCCGGACCGCGCACCTACCGCGTCGACCAGATCCTCGCCCTCACCGCCACCGACGAAGAGGCCGTGATCCCCGAGGACTTCGACCTCGCCGCGCACTGGCGGGCCAGCCGGACCGACTTCCACCGGCGGCTCCACCAGGGCGAGGCCCTCGTACGGATCTCCCCGCGCGGCGCCGCCCGCCTCACCGGCGCCGCCGCACGGGCCCTCGCCGCCACCGGCACCCCCGAACCCGACGGCTGGACGCGCGCCACCCTGCCCGTCGAATCGCCCGAACACGCCCACGACACCTTCCTCGGCCTCGGCGCGGAGGTGGAGGTCCTCGCCCCCGAGGACCTCCGCGACCGCATCGCCGCGACCGTACGGACCCTGGCCGCGCGGTACGCCTGAACCTCAGGACCGCCGTCCGCCCCAGGTCTCCGCCGCGAACCCGGCGAAGGAGCGCGGCTCGCGGCCCAGGACCCGCTTCACCCCGTCCGTCGCCGCGGCGTTGTGTCCGTCGAGGAGCGTCGCGAACAGCGCCGCGAGCCACTCCGCCTCCGGGGCCGGCAGCCCGAACCCCGCGAGCAGGCCCGCGTACTCGGCCTCCGACACCGCCTCGTACGCCACCGGCCGGCCCGAGGCGCGGGAGATCTCCGCCGCCACCTCCGCGAAGCCCACCGGCCGGGGGCCCGTCACCTCGTGCACCCGCCCCGCGTGCCCGTCCGCCGTCAGCGTCTCCACGACGACGTCCGCGAGGTCGTCGGCGTCGATGAACGGCTCGGCCGTGTCCCCGGCGGGGAAGACCACCGCCCCCTCGGCGACCCCCTCCGCGAGCAGCCCCTCGGAGAAGTTCTGCGCGAAGAACGAGGCCCGGACGACGGTCAGCTCCACCCCGACCGCCGCCGTCCGCAGGGCCTCCTCCGCCAGGACCGCCTCCGGCTCCCCGCGCCCGGAGAGGAGGGTGAGCCGCCGTACGCCGTTCTCCACGGCCAGCCGGCCGAAGGTCTCCATCGCCCCGACCGCCCCGGGAGCGGCCAGGTCCGGGTAGTAGGCCACGTACGCGGCGTCCGCGCCCCGCAGCGCGGGCGCCCAGGTCTCCGGGGCCTCCCAGTCGAAGACCGTCGCCCCGCTCCGGGAGCCCGCCCGGACCGTCACCCCGCGGGCGGTCAGCCGCTCGGCCACCCGCCGCCCCGTCTTGCCGGTGGCGCTCGTCACCAGGACCGTCGAGTTCTGCGTGTTCTGCGTGTTGTCCGTCTGCGTCGTCATGGCTCAAGACTCCCGCCCCGGGCCCCGCCCGCCCATGCTGCGCCGTCTCACCCGCCTACGCGTCCGTCTCGGGAACCTCCCGCCGACGGCCTACGCTTGCGCCCCATGGACGCACTCGCCGGACTCCTCGACGGGCCACGCGCCAAGGGCGCCTTCCTGCTGCGCATGATCATGGAGCCGCCGTGGTCCGTGCGCATCGAGGACGAGGCCCCGATCTGCCTCATGTGCGTCACCGAGGGCGAGGCCTGGATCGTCCCCGACGCCGGTAACGCCGTCCTGCTGCGCCCGGGGGACATCGCCATCGCCCGCGGCCCCGAGCCGTACACCGTCGCCCACGCCCCCGACGCCCCGCCCCACGCCAGGATCGGCCCCGACGGCGGCTGCACCACCCTCTCCGGGGAGCCGCTCGCCCAGTCCATGCGCCTCGGCGTCCGCACCTGGGGCAACGCCCCGGACGGCGGCACCACCGTCCTCGTCGGCACCTACCTGATGGACGGCGAGGTCGGCCGCCGGCTCCTCGACGCCCTGCCCGGCCTGGCGCACCTGCCCGCCGACGTGTGGAACTGCCCCCTCATGCCCTTCCTCGACGAGGAGATCTCCCGCGACGAACCCGGCCAGAGCGTCGTCCTCGACCGGCTCCTCGACCTGCTGCTCATCGCCGCCGTCCGCGCCTGGTTCTCCCGGCCGGGAGCCGAGGCCCCCGCCTGGTACCGCGCGATGGCCGACCCGGTGGTCGGCCGCGCGCTCCGGCTGCTCCAGAACGACCCCGCCCACCCGTGGACCGTCGCCTCGCTCGCCGCGAAGTCGGGCGTGTCCCGGGCCGCGCTCGCCCGCCGGTTCACCGAGCTCGTCGGGGAGCCCCCGATGGCGTACCTCACCGACTGGCGGCTCGCGCTCGCCGCCGACCTGCTCCGCGAGACGGACGCCACGGTCGAGTCCGTCGCCCGGCAGGTCGGCTACAGCGGCGCGTTCGCCCTGAGCGCCGCCTTCAAGCGCGTACGGGGCATCAGCCCGCAGGAGCACCGGGGCCGCGGCTGACCGGCCCGGCAGCGACAGGATCCCTGTTGCCGGACCGGCAACATTTCTCGCACCCGCGGCCCTCCCGCGGCACCCTGGAGCCATGAGCCAGCATCGCGCGCCCCACCCCGGCCACCAGCACGGCCACGGCCACGGCCACCACGACACCACCCACCTCGACTGGAGCGAGATGGCGTCGCTCCTGGAGCGGCAGGCCGAGATCGCGAGCCCCGCGTACGCGGAAGCCGCCGCCTGGCTGGGCACCCTCGCGCCGGTGCAGGGCGTCCGCCGGATCCTCGACGTCGGCAGCGGCCCCGGCGTGGTGACCAGCCTGCTCGCCGAGGCCTTCCCGGCCGCCGAGGCGGTCGCCGTCGACGGAGCCCCCGAACTCCTCACCCGGGCCAGGGCCCGCGCCGAGGCGCGCGGTCTCGGCGCCCGGGTCTCCACCCGCCACGCCGAACTCCCCGAGGGGATCGCGGCCCTGGGGCGGGCCGACCTCGTCTGGGCGGGCAACTCCCTGCACCACATGGGCGACCAGGGCGCCGCGCTCGCCGAGTTCGCCGGCATCCTGAACCCCGGCGGCCTCGTCGTCCTCGTCGAGGGCGGCCTGCCCCGGCGGCACCTGCCCCAGAACATCGGGATCGGCAGGCCCGGCCTGGAGGCCCGGCTCGACGCCGTCCACACCGAGTGGTTCGGCGAGATGCGCGCCGAGCTCCCCGGCTCCAAGGACGAGCCGGACGACTGGCGGGCGCTGCTCTCCGGCGCCGGCCTCACCCCGGCCGGCACCCGCACGTTCCTCGTCGACGTCCCCGCGCCCGTCTCCCCGGCCGTCCGGGAGCTGGTCCTCGCCCACTACGAGCGCCTCCGGGACGGCCTGGCCGCCCGGCTCGACGCCGACGACAAGGAGACGCTCGACCGGCTGCTCGACCCGGCCGACGCGCTGTCCCTGCACCACCGCGCGGACCTGTTCCACCTCACCGCCCACACCGTGCACACCGCCCGCAAGGGCTGAGCCCGCACCGGGCCCGGGTCAGGACACCGGCTCCAGCCGCCACCACTGGAACGGCGAGTCGGTGTCCTCCCACTGCCGGACGTTCCCCCCGTCCTCCTCCGACCCGTCGGCGACCTCCAGGAACAGGCCGCTGACGAAGCTCACCAGGGCCACCGTCCCCGGAGACTGGAGGTCCTGCTCGATGACCCACTCCTGCGCGCCGAAGTTGTTGGCCCTCCACTGCTGGACGAGGGCGCCGTTCTCCGTGGACGCGTTCGTGACGTCGAGCCGTTTGCCGCTGGCCGCGTTGACCAGGTGGTAGAGCCCGCCGCCGTTCGGCACGGGTCTGATGTGCCAGTGCTGTCCGGGAGTTCCGTTCCCGGTGCCCTGCTGCACCTTCGCGCCGCTGCGGCCCGACCCCTGGTACACCTCCAGGAGCAGCCCGCTGGCCACGTTCCGCACCCGGTAGAGGCCCTCCACGACGGGCGCCGGGACACCGCTCACCGTACCGACTCCTTCTTCTCGCCAGGCAGTTGGACCACGCGGCCGACAGCGCCGCGCGCACCCCTCGGGGCCGTCTCCGACCCTACGTCCCGGGTGTGACAACGACCCGGCCGCCGCCCGCCCGCCGGTGCGTGCGGCACGATGTGCCGGTGACCGATCCCGATCTCCCCGCCCTGCTCGACGACCCCGTCCGGGTCCTGCGCCACGACCGCGCCGTTCTCCGTGCCCGTCTCGCCGCCCTGCCGGAGGAGCACGGCGGCGTCGGCCGCGAGGTGTTCACCCAGGCCGAGGCGGTCTTCGGGGGCGCCCCCGTGACGCCCGCCGAGTTCGCCTCCTGGCTGCACTTCGCGGCGACCGTCCTCGGCCACCGGGAGTACGCCGAGCGCGTGGCGGCCGCCGAACCCGGGCTGCCGTGGCGGACGGTGTGGACCTGGTGGCGGCCGGTCGGCGCCCACGAGGCCGCGCCGAACCTCAGCGGCGACCGCTCCGCCGAGGTGTACGAGGCCGACGGCACCCCGCTCCTGAGGGTCCGGGCCCTGTGGTGCGAGGACACCTGGTTCGACCTGGCCACCGGCAGCCCCCGGCCGGCGCCCGCCGAGGGCACGGCCGAACCGTACGAGGAGACCGAACCGGACGGGCCCCGGCTGTTCGACGGCGACGACGGGTCCTGGGCGCTGCGCCACCCCGACTCCTGGGAGGAGCCGATCCCGCTGGACGGCGGCCGCCACGTCTTCCACGACGCGCGCGGGGTGGCCGTCGTGGAGCAGAACGGCACCGCCCTCGCCGACTGGCCGACGGGCGGGGCCGATTCCTCCCCTCCGACGCCGGTGGACGGCGGGCCGTGGTTCCGGCCCGGCACGAGGGACGCCGGCGGTCCGCTCACCGCCGCCCGGCTCGACGGGGTCTTCGGCCCCTCCGGGGTCGTCCGCGTCCCGCCGGCCGACCTCCCCGCCGCCCTCGCGCACGCCCCGACCCGGACGCTGCTCGCCGAGGCCGGACTGCCCCGCCACTGGGCGGCCGGCGTCACGTCCTTCGCCCTCGCGGAGGAGCTGCTGGCCCCGGGCCCCGAAGGACTGCTGAGCGTCGGGGAGTTCGACCTCGGGTACTGCGACCCGGGGGAGGTCTTCGTCCACCCCGCGACCGGCGCCGTCGGCCTGCGCCGGCCGGACGGCAGCCACGGGCCCGGCGGCGAGGCCGTCTTCCCGCTCGTCCGCGACCTGGACTCCTTCGTCCGGTTCCTGGAGGGCGTCCGCCGTCACATGGGCGCCTGCTGGGACCCGTACCCCGGGGAGGACGGCGTGAAGGGCTTCCTCCGGGCGATGGCGGAGGTGGACGCCGGGGCGCTGGCCGACGGCGCGCCCGGCGCCGAGGTGTGGGAGCACCTCTTCGCCTCGATCACCGAGCTCGGCGTGGACGGCTACTGAGGCGGAGAGCCGAGGCGGCGCGGCGCGCGGTCACGGAGGCGGCGCGCCACCGACGCGGCGCGCCGCCTCCAGCCCTTCCGTCTCCTTCAGGCGCCGACGTTGAACTCCGCCGGGTCCGGGCCGAGTCGACGGCTCTCGTCGAGGGCGGCGATCGCCGCCAGGTCCTCGGCGTCCAGCTCGAAGCCGAAGACGTCGATGTTCTCGCGGATGCGCGAGGGGGTGACCGACTTCGGGATCACCACGTTCCCCAGCTGGAGGTGCCAGCGCAGCACCACCTGCGCCGGCGTCCGCCCGTGCTTGCGGCCGATCGCCACGATCGCCGGGACCTCCAGGAGGCCCTTGCCGGAGCCGAGCGGCGACCAGGCCTCGGTCGCGATGCCGTGCCGCGCGTGCACGTCGCGCGACTCCTGCTGGGCGAGCTGCGGGTGCAGTTCGATCTGGTTGAGGGCGGGCACGACGTCGGTCTCGCCGATCAGCCGCTCCAGGTGCTCCGGCAGGAAGTTCGAGACGCCGATCGCCTTCGCGCGCCCGTCCGCGTAGATCTTCTCGAACGCCCGGTACGTGTCGACGTACGCGTCCTTCGCGGGCACCGGCCAGTGGATCAGGTAGAGGTCGACGTAGTCGAGCCCGAGCTTGTCGAGCGAGGCGTCGAAGGCGCGCAACGTCGAGTCGTAGCCCTGCTCGCTGTTCCACAGCTTCGTGGTGACGAACAGCTCCTCGCGGGGGATCCCCGACTCGGCGACGGCACGGCCGGTGCCCCGCTCGTTGTCGTAGATCGCGGCGGTGTCGATGGAGCGGTACCCGGCCTCCAGGGCCGTCGCCACGGCGGCCGTCGCCTCGTCGTCCGGCACCTGCCAGACGCCGAAGCCCAGCTGCGGCATCTCTACGCCGTTGTTCAGGGTGACGGAGGGAACGTTGCTGTCCTTGCTCACGTGGGATGGATCCTTACGTCGTCGTGGTCGTACTCCCATGGTCAACGGGCGAGCGGCCGTACGCATTCCAGAGGGGGCCGGTCCGCCCCGCCGGGCGAACCGGTTCGCCCGGCGGGGCGCGGTGCCGGAGCGCACCCGTCGGGTCAAGAACCGGAACTCCGACCCGCGCGGTGCCGCCGGGTACCTCAACCGGCGGGCCGGTGGGAGACGGCGGAGCCGCTCGCGGACCTGCTCCGACCGGACCGGGCACACGCCGGTCCGGTCGGCGGCCGGTCCCGGCGGTCGTCGGCGGCCTGCGTCCTCAGCCGTACAGCGCGGCGACCTCCGCCGCGTACGCCCGCTCGATCGCCTTCCGCTTCAGCTTCAGCGAGGGCGTGAGCAGCCCGTGCTCCTCGCTGAACGGATGCGCCAGGATCCTGAACGTCCGGATCGACTCCGCCTGCGAGACCAGCGTGTTCGCCGCCACCACCCCGCGCCGGATCTCCGTCTCCAGGGCCGGATCGCGCACCAGCTCGGCCGGGGAGAGCGGCGCCCGCCCCTGCATCGCGAGCCAGTGGTCCACCGCCTCCTGATCGACCGTCACGAGCGCGGCGATGTACGGCCGGTCGTTGCCGACCACGATGCACTGGGCGATCAGCGGATGCGCCCGCACCCGCTCCTCCAGGGCGGTGGGGGAGACGCTCTTGCCGCCCGAGGTCACCAGGATCTCCTTCTTCCGCCCGGTGATCGTCAGATAGCCGTCCGCGTCGAGCGCCCCGATGTCGCCGGTGGCCAGCCAGCCGTCGTTGAGGACGGCGGCCGTCGCCTCCGGGGCGTTCAGATAGCCGGAGAAGACCTGGCCGCCGTGCAGCCACACCTCGCCGTCCTCCGCGATGTGGACCGTCGTCCCCGGGACCGGCTGGCCCACGGTCCCGTACTTGGTCCGCCCGGGAGGGTTCGCCGTGGCGGCGGCCGAGGATTCGGTGAGGCCGTACCCCTCGAAGACCGTGATCCCCGCGCCCGCGAAGAACAGCCCCTGCCTGCGGTCCATCGCCGAACCGCCCGACATCGCGTGCCGCACCCGCCCGCCCAGGGCCGCGCGCACCTTGACGTACACCGTCTTCTCGAAGAACTGGTGCTGCACGCGCAGCGCCGCCGACGGCCCCGGACCGGTCCCGAAGGCCTTCTGCTCCAGCGCCTCCGCGTACGCGACGGCCACCTCCACGGCCTTGTCGAAGGGCCCGGCCTTCCCCTCGGCCTCCGCCTTGCGGCGGGCCGCGCGGAAGACCTTCTCGAAGACGTACGGCACGGCCAGGACGAAGCTCGGCCGGAACGCGACCAGGTCGGGGAGCAGCTCGGCCGCCGCCATCACCGGCTGGTGTCCGAGCTTCACCCCGCCGCGGACCGCCGCGACCTCCACCATCCGCCCGAAGACGTGCGCGAGCGGCAGGAACAGCAGCGTCGAGGCCTGCTCGTCGGGCCGGGAGCGGAACACCGGCTCCCAGCGGCCCATCACCATGTCCGTCTCGAACATCAGGTTCGCGTGGGTGATCACGCACCCCTTGGGGCGGCCGGTCGTCCCCGAGGTGTAGATGACGGTCGCGATCGTCTCCGGGGTCACCGCCCGCCGGTGCCGGTGCACGACCTCCTCGTCGATGTCCGCGCCCGCCGCCGTCAGCTCGCCCACCGCGTCCGCGTCCAGCTGCCACAGCCGCCGGAGCCGGGGCAGCCGGTCGATCACCGAACCGATCGTCATCGCGTGGTCCTCGTGCTCCACCACGCAGGCCGTGACCTCGGCGTCGTGCAGCATCCAGAAGACCTGCTCGGCGGAGGAGGTCGGATAGACCGGCACGGGCTGCGCGCCGACCGCCCACAGCGCGAAGTCGAAGAGCGTCCACTCGTACCGGGTCCGGGCCATGATCGCGACCCGGTCGCCGAATCGCACGCCCTCCGCGATCAGCCCTTTCGCGAGGCCCGTGACCTCGTCGCGGAACCGCGCGGCGGTCACGTCGTGCCACGCCCCGTCCGGGCCCTTCCGGCCGAAGGCGATCCGGTGGGGGTCGGCGAGGGCGTGGTCGAACACGGCGTCCGCCAGACCGCCGACCTGAGGCGCCGCCTCGACGGGCGGCACGGTGAACTCGCGCACTGACCTGCTCCTCGACGGCTCGGTGGCTGGAAAAGCCCGTTGTCGCGCTCCGTACGGCGCGGGTGACGGTACCCCACCCGCCCGGCCGGAGGGAGGAGCTTCACCAAGCCGGAACATTCCGGGTTCTCACAGGTCAGGGCAGGTGAGGCGGCCAAGTCGCGGGAGGCCCGGGGCGGTTACCGACCAGACGGTACGCCCTCCGGGGGCGAATCTCCACGGAATCTGTACCGGCCGCTCACGCCCCCGCCCCCGAAGCGCCCCCGTGGCGCCTTCTCGCCGTCCACCGGACGCGTCGAGCGACACCCGCCGGCCGGCCCGGACGCGTCGATCGGCGCCCGCCGGCCGGCCCGGACGCGTCGAGCGACAGCCCCCCCGGCGAGCCGGCCGCGGTGGGGCGCCCCCGCTCAGCGCGGCCGGTGCAGACGGTCGCCGCCCGCCAGGATCGCCTCCGCGAGGGCGTCCGCCGCTTCCTGCGTCTCCCCGCCCCGGCGCCCCTTGCGCAGGACGAAGCCCACGTCCCCGAGCTCCGGGAGCCCCGCCCGGGCCGGCACCGGGACGAGCCCCGGCGGCACCAGGCCCCGCGTGTGCGCCATCACCCCCAGCCCCGCGCGGGCCGCCGCCACGTTCGCGCTCAGGCTGGAGCTCGTGCACGCGATCCGCCACGCCCGGCCCTGTGCCTCCAGTGCCTCCAGCGCCCGGGCCCGGGTGATCCCCGGCGGCGGGTACAGGATCAGCGGCACCGGACGGTCCGGATCCAGCCGCAGCCCCGGCGCCCCGATCCAGACGAGCGTGTCCTCCCAGACGAGCCGGCCCTCGCTCTCGGCCCCGCGCCGCTTGGCCAGGATCAGGTCCAGCCGGCCGGCCGCGAGCCGGGCCTGGAGCGTCCCGGACAGTTCGACCGTCAGCTCCAGGTCGACCTCGGGGTGCTCGCGCCGGAAGGACTCCAGGATCTCCGGCAGCCGGGTCGTCACGAAGTCCTCCGAGGCGCCGAACCGCAGCCGCCCGCGCAGCCGCGTCCCGCCGAAGAAGGCCGCCGCCCGCTCGTGGGCCTGGAGGATCGTGCGCGCGAAACCGAGCATCGCCTCGCCGTCCTCCGTCAGCTCCACGCGATGCGTGTCCCTGGCGAACAGCGGACGCCCCGTCGCGTCCTCCAGGCGCCGTACGTGCTGACTGACGGTCGACTGCCGCAGCCCCAGCCGGTCCGCGGCCCGCGTGAAGCTCAGCGTCTGGGCCACGGCGAGGAAGGTGCGCAGCTGGGTGGGCTCGTACATCCCACGACGCTATCGCGAACCGTGATGACAGTCAGAGCGCTGTACGGGATTCCCGATCACCGGGCCGTGGAGCAGGATGGACGGGCGCGACCCGCCCCAGCAGTGCACAGAGCAGTGGAGCCCATGACCCCCCGCACGTCCGCCCGTACCGCACGCCGTCCCCTCCGCCCGCCGTCCTGGCTGCCCGTCGACGGGTACGTCCTCGCGCTGCTCGGCACGGTCGTCCTCGCCGTGCTCCTCCCCGCCTCGGGCGCCACCGCGAGCGTCATGAAGGGCACGTCGACCGGCGCCGTCGCCCTGCTCTTCTTCCTCTACGGGGCCCGGCTCTCCACCCGCGAGGCCCTCGACGGCCTCAAGCACTGGCGGCTCCACCTCACCGTCCTCGGCTCCACCTTCCTGCTCTTCCCGCTCCTCGGCCTCGCCGCGCGCGGCCTCGTCCCCGGGGTCCTCACCCCGCAGCTCTACGGCGGCTTCCTCTTCCTCTGCCTGGTGCCGTCCACCATCCAGTCCTCCATCGCGTTCACCTCGATCGCCCGGGGCAACGTGCCCGCCGCGATCTGCGCCGGCTCGTTCTCCTCGCTCGCCGGCATCGTCCTCACCCCGCTGCTCGCGGCGCTGCTCCTCGGCGAGGGCGCGGGCGGGCTCTCCGCCGACGCGCTCCTGAAGATCGTGCTCCAGCTCCTCGCGCCCTTCCTGGCCGGGCAGCTCCTGCGCCGCTGGGTGGGAGCCTTCCTCGTCCGCCACAAGAAGGTCCTCGGACGCGTCGACCGGGGCTCGATCCTCCTCGTCGTGTACACCGCCTTCAGCCAGGGCATGGTCGCCGGCATCTGGCACCTGGTGACCCCCGCCCGGCTGGGGCTGCTGCTCGCCGTCGAGGCCGCGCTCCTCGCGCTGATGCTGACCGTGACCTGGTACGGGGCCGGGCGCCTCGGCTTCGGCCGGGCCGACCGGATCGCGATCCAGTTCGCCGGCTCCAAGAAGAGCCTGGCGGCCGGGCTGCCGATGGCGAGCGTCCTCTTCGGCCCGCAGGCCTCCCTCGCCGTGCTGCCGCTGATGCTCTTCCACCAGATGCAGCTGATGGTCTGCGCGGTCATCGCGAAGCGCCGTTCGGCGGACCCCGAGGCCACCGAGGGGGCCGGGACCGTCCCCGCACCCGTACCCGCCGCGCGGGAGGTCCCGACGGGCGGCGCCTGACCTCGTACGCCCCCTCCGGCGGCCGTCCCCCGATCCCGTACGCCCCCGGCGGCCGTCACCCGATCCCGTACGCCCCCTCCGTCGGCCGGATCACACCCACGGCCGCCCGGGATGATCATCCGGGCCGCTACGGTGCTCCCATGCCCGCACTCGATCCCGGCAGCACCGCGCTCGTCCTCGTCGACCTGATGGAACGCATCGTCGCGCTGCCCCTCGCCCCCCGCCCCGGCACCGACGTCCTCGCCGCCTCCGCCCGGCTCGCCGACGCCTTCCGGGCCGTCGGCGCGCCCGTCGTCCACATCCGCGTCGAGCGGCCGAACGTCGACGCCCAGCCGCCCGGCAGCGAGCTCGTCCCCGACCTCGTCCGGGACGGCGACCCCGTCGTCGTCAAGCGCACCATCGGCGGCTTCCAGGACACCGGACTCCACGAGCTGCTCGCCGGATTCGGCGCCACCACCCTGGTCCTCGGCGGCATCGCCACCAACCTCGGCGTCGAGTCCACCGCCCGCGCCGCCTGCGACCTGGGCTACGAGCTCGTCTTCGCGGAGGACGCCATGGCCGCCCTCACCGCCGACGAGCACCGCGCCTCCGTCGACCTCGACTTCCCGCGCCTCGGCACGGTCGCCCCGGTCTCCGCGATCACCCTGGACGGCCCCGAGTGACCCCGGTCCCGATACGGTACGGCGCGCGCCCCTGCTCCCTGGTCGTCTGCCGCGGCTGCTGCTGCGGCGACGCCCGCAAGAACCCCGGCACCGACCACGCCGGGCAGCTCGCCCGCCTCCGCGAGGCCGCAGCGGCCTCCGGCGGCCGGCTCGCCGTCCGTACCAGCGACTGCCTCGGACCCTGCGCCCAGGCGAACGTCGTCGTGGTCCAGCCCTCCACCGAGGGCCGGCGGCGCGGCGGACGGGCGGCCTGGGTCGGCTTCACCCTGGACGAGGACTGCCTCGACGACATCCTCGCTTGGACGGCCGCCGGCGGCCCCGGCATCGCCCCGCCCCCGGCCACCCTCGTCCTCCAGATGATCGACCCGCCGAAGAACTGACGGGACCCTCAGAGCACGATCCGGTGCTCGCCCGCGTACACGTTCATGTCCGGTCCGCGCAGGAAGCCGACCAGGGTCAGGCCCGTCTCGGCGGCCAGGTCCACGGCGAGCGAGGACGGCGCGGACACTGCGGCGAGCACCGGGATCCCCGCCATCACGGCCTTCTGGGCCAGCTCGAACGAGGCCCGCCCCGACACCAGCAGCACGGCCCGCTCCAGCGGCAGCAGCCCCTCCCGCAGCGCCCGCCCGACCAGCTTGTCCACGGCGTTGTGCCGGCCCACGTCCTCCCGTACGTCGAGCAGCTCGCCGTCCTCCGCGAACAGCGCCGCCGCGTGCAGCCCGCCGGTCGAGTCGAAGACCCGCTGCGCCGCCCGCAGCCGCTCCGGGAGCAGGGACAGCAGCTCCGGCGCGATCCGGAGCGGGGGAGCGTCGGCGATCGGGAAGCGGGCCGTGGTGCGGACCGCGTCCAGGCTCGCCTTGCCGCACAGTCCGCACGAGGACGTCGTGTAGACGTTCCGCTCCAGCGAGATGTCCGGGACCGCCACGCCGGGGGCGAGCTGCACGTCCACCACGTTGTACGTGTTCCGGCCGTCCTCCGTGGCGCCCGCGCAGTACACGATGTTCCGCACGTCCGACGCCGCCGCCAGGACCCCCTCGCTCACCAGGAAGCCGGCCGCGAGCGCGAAGTCGTCGCCCGGCGTGCGCATGGTGATCGCGATCGGGCGTCCGTTCAGCCGGATCTCCAGCGGCTCTTCCGCCACCAGGGTGTCGGGCCGCGTGTTGACCGCACCGCCCCGGATCCGCAGGACACGCCGTCGCTCGGTGACCCGTCCCATCGTGACGCACTCGATTCTCTCCGCGGGAAGGCCGGAAGGCCCTGACGGCCCCCATTCTCCGCCACACTCCTCCGCCGAACGCACGTCCGGAGCCGGGGCGGGGAGCCGTGCGGGGCGCGGGGCCTTGTCACGGTCGGCCAAGCGGTACGGGGGAATGTTGGTGGTTTACGTCACCTGTTACTGATCAGTCGCTGGCAAGACTGGGGGATCCTGCCGCACGAACGAACCACCTAGGGGGTCCCGAGTATGACGGGCACTCGCATTGCCGCGCTCGGGCACTACCAGCCCGCCAGGGTGCTGACCAACCACGACCTCGCCGAGCTGGTCGACACGAGCGACGAATGGATCCTCAGCCGGGTCGGCATCCGCACCCGGCACGTCGCGGGCCCCGACGAGCCCGTCGACGAGCTCGCCGCCCACGCGGCCGGCAAGGCCCTCGCCGCCGCCGGCCTCTCCGCCGGCGACGTCGACCTCGTCCTCGTCGCCACCTCCACCGCGATCGACCGCTCGCCCAACACGGCCGCCCGCGTCGCCGCCCGCCTCGGCATGGGCTCGCCCGCCACCATGGACCTCAACGTGGTCTGCGCCGGCTTCACCCACGCGCTCGCCACCGCCGACCACGCGGTGCGGGCCGGTGCGGCCCGCCGCGCCCTCGTCATCGGCGCCGACAAGATGACCGAGATCACCGACTGGACCGACCGCACCACCTGCGTCCTCACCGGCGACGGCGCGGGAGCCGCGATCGTCGAGGCCACCGAGACCGACACCGGCGCCATCGGCCCGGTCCTGTGGGGCTCGGTCCCGGAGATGGGACACGCCGTCCGCATCGAGGGCACCCCGCCCCGCTTCGCCCAGGAGGGCCAGTCCGTCTACCGCTGGGCCACCCAGCAGCTGCCCGCCCTCGCCCGGCAGACCTGCGAGCGCTCCGGCATCGCCCCCGAGGAGCTCGCGGGCGTCGTCCTGCACCAGGCCAACCTGCGGATCATCGAGCCGCTCGCCGCGAAGATCGGCGCCGTCAACGCCGTCGTCGCCCGTGACGTCGTCGACTCCGGCAACACCTCGGCCGCCTCCATCCCGCTCGCCCTCGCCAAGCTGGTCGAGCGCGGCGAGCTCCCCTCCGGCGGGAGGGTGCTCCTCTTCGGCTTCGGCGGCAACCTCTCCTACGCCGGACAGGTCGTCCGCGTCCCGTAGGACCTCCGGGTCCTCCCGGCCGCCGTGCCCCGTTCGGCGGAGCCCGGTGGCGGCGCGCCGGGGGCGGACCTAGCTTCGATCGCGGTGAGGGTCGTCTCCTTCCGGCCGCGGAATCGATCCGCCTCCGGGCCCTCCCGTGATCTGGAGGACCGCCATGCGCGTGATACGTGCCGCTTCCGCCGCCCTGCTCGGCGCCGTCGCCGTCGTGACGGTCGCGCCCCTGGCGACGGCCGACGAGGGCGACCAGGACATCACGTCGTTCGGCTTCTCCGTCACCCCCGCCACGATCGCCCCCGGCGGCACCGTCACCCTCACGTCCGACGGCTGCGAAGTGCCCTCCGTGACCGTCACCTCCACCGTGTTCGAGACCGTGACCCTCGCCGAGGGCCGTCCGGGCACCGCGACCGTGGACCTCGACGCCAAGGTCGGCACCCAGTACGAGATCACCTTCGACTGCAAGGGCGAGCGGGGCACCACCCGGCTCACCATCGCCCAGGGCGACACCGGCGGGAGCACCGGTGGGGACACCGGGCACGACACCGGCACCCCCACCGGGGCCCACAAGGGCGTGAAGGCCGGCTACGGCACCGCGGCCTCCGGCGCGGACGCCGACGGGCTCGGCGCCACCGAACTGGTCACCGGCGTCCTGCTCATCGCCGGAGCGCTCGGTGCCGCCGTCGTGCTGACCCGCCGCCACGCCGGCGGCCGCGCCTGACGGCCCGGACCCGGGGGACCCGAAACGGCCCCTCCGCCCCGGTGTGACGAGGTCCGGGACGGAGGGGCGCCAGCACGTGCGGAAGGGCGGAGGAGGGCGGAAGTGGGCCGTTCGGACGGTACGGGAGGGCGCGGCGCCTGGGGCGTCGTCGCCGTCGTCCTCCTCGTCGGGGTGCATCTCGTGCGCGGCGGCACGGGGGAGTCCGCGCCCCTCGGCCCGCCGCAGCCCCTCGCCGCGGCCGCGCCCGACGGGACACGGGCCGGCCTCGCCGCCCTCGTGCCCGCGTCCGTCCCGGCCCCGCTGCCCGCCTCGCCCCCCGTGCGGGTCCGTGTCCCCGCCGTCCGCGTCGACGCCCCCGTCGCCGCGGTCGGGCTCGACGCCGACGGCTGGATCGAGGCGCCGCCGCCCGAGGACGACCGGCTGGCGGGGTGGTTCACCGGGGCGGTCACCCCCGGCGAGCGCGGTACCGCCGTCGTCGTCGGCCATGTCGACACCCCGAACGGCCGGGCCGTCTTCTACGACCTCGGCGCCCTCGGCAAGGGCCACCGGGTGGAGGTCGTCCGGCGTGACGGCAGGACCGCCGTCTTCGCCGTGTATGGGGTGGAGCTCGTCCCCAAGGAGGGCTTCCCCGCCGAGCGGGTCTACGGGGACGCGGGCGTCCCCGAACTGCGGCTGATCACCTGCGGCGGCACCTTCACCGAGGAGAGCGGCTACGCGGGCAACGTGGTGGTCTCGGCCCGCCTGGTCGAGGTGCGCTGACCTCTTCCAGGTCAATCGACCTGACGGACTCCCGCCGAAGGATTGGCCTGGACCGCGTCGCGGTCGTCAGTGTGGCCTCCACGGAGCCGGCGTCGGGGGGCGCCGGGCTCCCACCCGGTAGCGGCTGACCACGGGAAACGCTGGTGAAAGGCACCGCGAACCCCTGGTAGAGTTATCTCTGTCGCCGCGGGGGAAACCCCGGGACGACGATCACCCGGTCCGGGTGGCGGAATGGCAGACGCGCTAGCTTGAGGTGCTAGTGCCCTTTATCGGGCGTGGGGGTTCAAGTCCCCCCTCGGACACCACAGGGAAAGTGCCGGTCGATCTCGTGTCGACCGGCACTTTCCGTTTTCCCGTCGACGGAACGGCGGGCGCCCGCCGCGGGCCTACGCCTTCCGCGCCACCACCAGCCTGCACCGGGGGCTGCCGTCCTCCCGGTGGCCCAGGGAGTCGATCGGGACGAGGGCGACCTCGAAGCCCGCCTCCTCCAGCCGGGTGCGGACGTCCGCGAGGCGGAAGGTCCGGTAGTACATGACGAACGGCGGCCGCCGGAGGGCGTTCCTGACGCGCATCGCCGCGTCGAAGCCCCACAGGGTCCAGTAGAGGCGGGATCCGACCGGCGGCGGCGCGGGAAGCGGGAAGGCGAAGGTGCCGCCGGGGCGCAGGGCCGCGTGGACCTGGGCGAAGAGGGCGCTCTGGGCGGCCGGGAGGAAGTGGCCGAAGGCGCCGAAGCTGACCGCCAGGTCGAAGGCCGGGGCGAAGGGGAGGGCCAGGGCGTCGGCGCGGACCAGGTCGGCGTCCGGATGGGCGTCCCGGGCCCGGGTCAGCATGCCCGTACTGAAGTCGACGCCCGTGATCCGGCCCGCGCAGACCGAGCGGAGCACGCCGAGACCGGCGCCGGTGCCGCAGCAGACGTCGAGGCCCGAGCCGAAGGGGCCGAGGGTCTCCAGGGTCTCGGCGACCGCGTCGAGGAGACGGTCGGAGGTGCGGAAGGGGGTGGCGTCGAACTTGCCCGCGAGCAGGTCGTAGCCGTGCTCGACCGAGGAGAGGGCCTGGACGGCCAGCTCGCGGAGGCTGGGGCCCTGCGGGGTGAACATGCACCGAGCCTAGGGGGTGGCTCGCCGATCGTCCCGGGCTCCTCCGGAAGACACCCCCTGTGGGTCAGAGCGCGCTGCCCACCGGGGGCGCCGGCCAGGACGGGGCGGTTCCCGTCAGCTGGCAGACGAGGAGGTAGAGGGGGATCGGCGGGGTGTAGGGGGAGGTGCCGTCGGGGTGGTGGATGAGACGCGGGCCGCGGTCCGGGATCTCGGCGCCGGGCGCGTAGCAGGCGGGCAGCGGCCAGGTGAGGTCGTGGTCGGAGCCGGCGGGGACGAGCCACCACCACCAGTCGGAGTCGGCGTAGACGCAGCCCTTGGCGGGCAGCCGGGAGAGGATCTTGAAGCCGAAGCGGGCGGGGACGCCGACGGCGTCGCAGCCGAGCCCGGTGTGGAGTCCGGCGGGCACGGAGAGGCGGGTGGCGCCGAGCTCGCGCGCGCCCCGGAGGCGGTCGCCGGGGCCGAGGAGGGGTTCCGGCGAGCGGCGCGGGACCGGTACGGAGGTGGCCTCGGGGGCCCTGAGGGACCGCGGGAGCATGCGGATCGCCATCGACCTCAGCACGGTTCCCCCATGCCGTGGGCGAGTTCCGCCCAGACGATCTGCGCCGTGCCGAGACCGGTGCGGTCGGCGCCCCAGGCGGTGCAGAGCGCGTCGACGATGAGGAGTCCGCGGCCGCGTTCGTCCTCGCCGCAGTCGCGCATCCGGGGCCCGGCGGGGCCGCCCTCGTCCCGGACGGCTATCCGCAGGGTGTCCTCGCCCTCGCGGAGCTCGCAGACGACGCGGTCGCTCGCCGTGTGCAGGACGGCGTTGGTGACGAGTTCGGAGACGACGAGGGCGACCGTGTCGCGTATGTCGGGGCCGCAGCCCCAGAGGATGAGCCGCTCCTCCGCGAGCCGGCGGGCCCGGGCGACGGAGCCGGTGAGGGCCGGGAGCTCGAAGGCGAAGCGGCGGACGGGATCGGTGTGGTGCGGGCGCTGGGCCATGACCCGAGGGGCTCGAAGGCTCATGAGACCTGAGGGCTGCGCGTTACCAGAAGCCACGACCGGTTCCTCACAACAGTGGGCAGGACTGCCGTACGGCGCTGTCGCCGGGGCGCGGTGGCGCGCGGCGGCAGCGTGTACTGGTTCACCGGAACACTGTCCTCCTGAGTCGGACACTTGGCAAGTGGCACTCTGAAAATTGCAGAGTGCTGTGTTCTCTCTGGCCCGGCTTCGTGGCACACTCGTCGAAACAGCGCGTCGGGGAGGTCTGAGAGTGAGCGAGCCGCGGTCCGCCCCCACGGTGGGACAGGTCGTCCTCGGAAAGCGTCTGCAGGACCTGCGCGAGCGGGCCGGCATGAAGCGGGAAGAGGCCGCGAAGATCCTCCGAGTGGCCCCGGCCACCGTCCGGCGGATGGAGACCGCCGAGGTCGCGCTGAAGATCCCGTACGTGCAGCTCCTGTTGAAGGAGTACGGGATCACGGACTCCGAGGCGGAGGGCTTCGTCGCCCTCGCGGAGGAGGCCAACCTCCCCGGCTGGTGGCAGCGGTTCCACGACGTGCTGCCCGGCTGGTTCTCCATGTACGTCAGCCTGGAGGGGGCGGCCAGCCTCATCCGGGCCTATGAACCCCAGTTCGTCCCCGGTCTGCTCCAGACCGAGGAGTACGCCCGCGCCATTCTGCGCAGCGGGGCGGTCGGCGGCGGCAGCGATGCCGGCAAGGACGAGGACACCGAGCGCCATGTAGCCCTCCGGATGGAGCGCCAGTCCCTGCTGACCAGGGACGACGCCCCGAAGCTCTGGGTGATCATGGACGAGACGGTCTTCCGCCGACCGGTCGGCGGCGGGCCCGAAGTGATGCGCGACCAGCTCGACCGGCTGCTCGAAGCGTCCGAGCTGCCGAACGTCACCCTGCAGATCGCGGAGTTCGCGTCCGGCCACCACCCCGGCACCTACGGACCGTTCGTCCTCTTCCGCTTCGCCATGCCGGAACTCCCGGACATGGTCTACAGCGAGTACCTGACCGGCGCGGTCTATCTCGACGCGCGTCCCGAGGTGGCATCCCACCTGGAGGTCATGGACCGCATGGCGGCGCAGGCCGCGACTGCACAACGCACGAAGGAGATCCTCCGGGATCTCCGCAAGGAGCTGTGAATGGATCGCATATACAACGGCATGCCCGCCGCGGAGCTCGGTGCCGAGGGTTGGCACAAGCCCTGGAGCGGCGGGAACGGGGGCAACTGCGTGGAGGCCATGAAGCTGGCCGACGGCAGAGTCGCCGTGCGACAGTCCGCAGACCCTGAAGGACCAGCGCTCATCTACACCCACGGGGAGATCGCCGCTTTCATCCAGGGCGCCAAATCCGGTCAGGCTGACTTTCTGCTCACCTGAACCTTCCGTCCCAGCCCTACCATCGCGTAACTCTTGTAGCAGCGCCACCCGTTCATCCCGACCAGGAGAGCCGATGACCCAGGAACCCGCAGCCGTACGGATCGACACCAGCAAGCCGCATCCGGCGCGCATGTACGACTGGTTCCTGGGCGGCAAGGACAACTACCCGGTCGACGAGGCGATGGCGCGCCAGCTGCTCACCGTCGACGCCCGGGGCCGGGACATGGCCCGCGTCAACCGGGCCTTCATGCACCGCGCCATCCGCTGGCTCAGCGCCCACGGCGTCCGTCAGTACCTGGACGTCGGCACGGGCATCCCGACCGAGCCCAACCTGCACCAGATCGCGCAGGAGGCCGCGCCGGAGTCCCGCATCGTCTACTGCGACAACGACCCGATCGTGCTCGCGCACGCGGCCGCCCTGCTGCGCTCGACCCCGGAGGGGGCCACCGAGTACATCCAGGCGGACGCCCGCGAGCCCGAGGTCATCCTCGAAAGGGCCGGAAAGGTCCTTGATTTCGACCAGCCCATCGCGCTGTCGATGCTCGCCCTGCTGCACTTCGTGGGGGACGAGGACGGCGCGTACGAACTGGTCTCCAAGATCGTCGAGAAGCTCGCGCCGGGCAGCTACCTGGTGCTCTCGCACGTCACCGGGGACTTCAACCCCGAGGGCGCGGCGCAGGCCGCCGCCATGTACAAGGCGCGCGGGCTGACCCTGCGGCCCCGCTCGCGCGACGAGCTGGCCGCGTTCTTCGACGGCCTCGAGTTCGTCGAGCCCGGGGTCTCGCTCACCGCCGAGTGGCACCCGGAGCTGGGCGAGCCCGTCCCGGTCCAGGGCGACGACCCCATCCCGGGGTGGGCCGCGGTGGCCCGCAAGCCCTGACCCGGTCCGTACGCGAAGGGGGCCCGCCGGCGATGCCGGCGGGCCCCCTTCCGTCCTGCTACGGCTTCACCAGCGTCACCAGGAAGCTCCGCGCCGGGCCGATGTTCCCGGCCGCGTCGATCGTCCGGTGCTCGACGGTGTGCGTGCCGTGGTCCGGGGTCGCGTCGTCCCACGGCACCGCCCGGCTCCGGCCCAGCTTCCCGTACACCAGGTCGTCGATCACCGTGCCGCCCGGCGAGAAGCGGAAGGGCGCGGAGGCGTCCGTCGGCCAGCCGTAGTACGTGTACCAGCCGTCGCCGTCGACCCGGAACTGGCTCACCACCGCACCCTCCTGGTCGTCCCGCGCGGTCAGCCGCATCGTGAACGGCCCGTCGTAGACGTACTCCACCGGCCGCCCGGGACGCCGTACCGTCCGCAGCGGCTCGGACAGTTCGTACGCGGACGCGGCCGGGCGGGCGTCCACCGTCCAGCTCAACTCCTCGTCCGTGCCCGCGAGACGGGCCGTGAGGGTGTGCGTCCCGGGCGCGATCCGCAGCCGACGCAGGTCCAGGTCACGGTCGTCGCGGTCGGCCGTCGCGACCGGCCGCCCGTCCAGCCGCCAGCGCACGGCGGGGGTGCCGTCCACCGCGTGGGTGGTCTCCGCGTGGACGACGCTCCGGGCGCCGACGGGGGACCCGGTCGGGGTGTGGCCGGTGAAGCCGGGAACCCCCGGGCCCCGTACGGTCGTCAGCGACGGGTCCACCGTCCAGCTGACGCTCCGGGTGAGCGCCGCCGAGGCGCGGACCGCCGGGTCGCGGACGAAGGGCGTCGGGTCGGTGACCGTCGCCGTCAGGGTGTGCGTCCCGGGGGAGACCTGCAGCCTCCGCAGGTCGACGGTGCGGGCGCCGCGGGTGTCGAGGCTCCGCCCGTCCAGCTTCCAGGTCACGGCGAGCGCGCCGCCCACCGGGTGCAGGGTGTCCACCCACACCGTGCGGTCCGCCCCGATCGGCGCCGTGTCCGGGGTGTGGTCCTGGACCAGGTTCACCTTCGCCGAGATCGCCCGGACCATCACCTCGCGCTCCACCTGGTCGAAGGCGTAGCCGAGGGTCTTCATGAGGGAGTGCCGGCTCGGGCGCCAGACGCCCTTCGTGCTGTACATCCCGCCCTCGTGGCGGCCGATGACCCCGCCGGACTCGCTCTCCTCGCCGAGCCAGCGCCACCACTTGGCCCGCCGCTCCCGCATCTGCTCCTCCGTCAGGAGCGTGTGGTGGGCGGAGGACGGCTCGGGTCCCTCGTAGGTCCCGCCCGGGACCCCGCGCGCGTAGTAGTCGTACTCGTCCTGGAGGCCGCCGAGCGAATGCCCTATCTCGTGCGGGGTGATGAGCGAGGAGAGCGCGTTGCCGCCGGAGGCCGTGGCGTAGCCGCCGCCCGCGCCGCCGTAGGTGTCGCTGTGGGCGAGGGCGACGATCTGCCGGTTGGCGCGGCCGGTGCCGGGGACGAGGTCGGCGAGCGCGGCGGCCTTCCGGCCGTCGACGGTGAGCAGCCGCTGCACGCTGTCCGGGTCGCAGCCGCCCCAGAAGCCCATGTCGAGCGCCGTGTCACGGGCGGGGGCGGTGAGACCCGGGTCGCAGTCCACGCCGGACTCCGCCGAGGGGACCTCCACCGCCCACACGTTGACGTACGAGCGGTACGAGGCGAAGGGCTCGATGGACCACAGGGTGTTGAGGTGCCGCTCCAGGTCCGCCCGGAAGGCCGGCATCTCCGCCGCGGTGTAGCCGTCGCCCATGAAGACCAGGTTGAACCGCTTGTCGGCGGGCCCGGTGGTCTGCACGGGGACGACGACCGGCCCCTCGCCGGACGTGGGCGTCCCGGCCGCCGCCTGCGTGGTTCCCACCAGGCCGGCGGCCAGCAGACAGACCGCGGCGAGCCGGGCCACGGCACGCCGAACTCCCTTGCGCTGTGAGGTCATGGGGCGCGAGCCTAGGCCGCGCCCCCTGCCTCGTAAAGGCGTTCGTCAGCCGTCCGTTCGTCGGCCGGCCATCTCAGTTTCGCAGCCAGGCCAGTCCCGGGTGCTCCGCCGTGTAGCCCTCCACGAGACGGCGGGCCACCGCCACCGAGTCCACCAGCGGGTGCAGCGCGAAGGCCTTGACGGCCGTCGCCCGCGAGCCGCTCTCCACGGCGGCGAGGACCTCGCGCTCCACCGCCTTCACGGCGGTCACCAGACCGACGGCGTGGTACGGCAGCGGGTCCACCGACACCGGGTGGGCGCCGTTCGCGTCCACGACGCACGGCACCTCGATCACCGCGTCCGCGTCGAGCACCGAGAGCGTCGAGCCGTTGCGCACGTTGAGGATCAGCGTGGTCCGCTCGTCCCGGGCGATCGCCCGCATGAGCGCGAGCGCCACCTTCTCGTAGCCGCCCGACTCCAGGTCCTCCTCGTCGCGCTCCCCGATCCCGGCTGCCTCCCGGTTGGCCGCCATGTAGGTGGCCTCGCGGTCGGCGAGCGTGCGGTGCCAGGCGTCGAGCGCGGGGGTGTCGGGCTTTCCCATCTCCTGGTAGAACGCGCCCTGCTGGTCGCGCAGATAGGCGCCGCGCGTCCGCTCGGCCGCCCGGTAGGCCTGGACCGCCTCCCGGTTGAAGTAGTAGTAGTGCAGGTACTCGTTGGGGACGGCGCCGAGCGAGCGCAGCCACTCCGGGCCGAAGAGCCGCCCCTCCTCGAAGGAGCCGAGCGCCTCCTCGTCGGCGAGCAGCCGCGGCAGCACGTCCCGGCCGCCGACCCGCAGTCCCCGCAGCCAGCCCAGGTGGTTGAGGCCCACGTAGTCGATCCAGGCCTCGTCCGGGTTCGCGCCCAGGACGCGGGCGACCCGGCGGCCGAGGCCCACGGGGGAGTCGCAGATGCCGACGACCCGGTCGCCGAGCACCCGGGACATCGCCTCCGTGACCAGCCCGGCCGGGTTGGTGAAGTTGATGACCCAGGCGTCGGGGGCGAGTTCGGCGATCCTCCGGGCGATCCGTACCGCCACGGGCACGGTCCGCAGCCCGTACGCGATGCCGCCCGCCCCCACCGTCTCCTGGCCGAGCACGTCCTCGGCGAGCGCGATCCGCTCGTCGGCGGCCCGCCCCTCCAGACCGCCGACCCGGATCGCCGAGAACACGAAGTCCGCGCCGCGCAGCGCCTCGTCCAGGTCCGTCGTCGCCGTCACCGCCGGCGCGCCCGGCACCCCCTCCGCCTGGTCCGCGAGGACCCGCGCGATGGCCGAGAGCCGCGCCTCGTCGAGGTCGTGCAGGGTGACGTGGGTGACCCGCCCCTCGGCGTGGTCGCCGAGCAGGGCGCCGTACACCAGCGGCACCCGGAATCCGCCGCCTCCGAGAATCGTCAGTTTCATGGTCGTACGCTACTCGGACGAGCCTTCTGAGCAGCGGGATTCGAGGCCTTCGTCCACGAGGACGTCCACATGCCGGGCGGCCGTCCCGCGCGAGGGGTGGGGGACAATGGCTCCATGTCCCGACGCAAGACCCGCCCCCGCACCTCCCCGGCCCCCCGTACGGCTGCGGCCGCCCCCGCGCCCGCCGTGACCGCGGACTCGCCCTGCCCCTGCGGGCTCGACGCCGTGTACGGCGCGTGCTGCGGCCGGTTCCACTCGGGCACCGGCGGTACGGCGCCCACCGCCGAGCTCCTCATGCGCTCCCGCTACTGCGCCTTCGTCGTCCGCGACGAGGCCTATCTGCTGCGCACCTGGGCGCCGGAGACCCGGCCGGGCGAGGTCGACTTCGACCCCGGGACGCGCTGGGCCGGCCTGGAGATCGAGGGGACCACCGACGGCACCGCCTTCCACCAGCACGGCACCGTCACCTTCACGGCCCGCTACGTCCACGGCGGCGAGGCCGGTTCCCTCCACGAGCGGAGCCGTTTCGCCCGCCACGAGGGCGCGTGGGTGTACGTGGACGGAGACTTCCTCGACTAGGACGTGCCCGGCCGTTCCTGCGCGTCTCACCTGAGGAGGGCCCCGCCGCCGTGCGCCCGACCGGGGAAGCCGCACGATTTGCCGCTCTTCCGGGGCCGTCATTAGACTGATCGAGGGAATGTGAGGCTCCGGCTGGACCCCCCGCCACTCGATGGTCCCCGGTCCCCCGGTCCGCCGTGGCGAGCCCCGAGTTCACAAGGGCCGCAAAAACGGGTTCGGCGTCCCCTCTTCTGACGCCCTCATGTCCGGACTCGGTGCACCACCGACTCCATCGATCCACGAGGAACGCACATGGGTATCCTCGCTCTCTCGCATCCGCGCCGCCGGCGGCCCGCGACCGCCGCTGCGGCGACCTTCATGGCAGCCGCGATCGGCCTCGCCGTTCCTGGTGCGGCATCGGCGCACGCGACACCCGCGGGCGCTCACACGCTGGTCTCCGCGGCGAATTGCGCGCCCACCCCGCCATGGGTGTCGACCTACGCCTTCGACGGTGACCTGAAGCTCCAGGGCGGCTGTTTCACCATCGGCGGTCGGGTCTACGTCATGGTGAAGCTCAACAACGGAACGCTGTACTTCAAGAGGTGGGTGACGGCACGTGACCATCCCTTCCTCGCCGGAGGATGGGTCAACGTCAATACACGACTCCACGCTCCCTGCGCCGGCGCGAGCAACGGGTACGCGCGCGGATACGACCAGACCACGGGAAAGTGGTCGGCCAGGTTCCCCGTGACGATCTGCACGCCCTTCGACAACGGCTGACGCGTGGGCGGGCGGTGGCTCAGCGCGCGCCCGCGCCCGCCGGCACCCGTTCCCTCGGGAGCCCGCTCGCGAGGTCCTCGGCGACGATCCGCTTGGCGATGGCGTCCGTCGCCACCCGCAGCTCGGGCCCGCTGGGCCGGCCGCGCTCCTGCGCGACGACGTCGGAGAGCCACTCGCCCCAGGCGTGGGTGATGACGTCCGCCTCGCGCCTGCCCGCCGGCGTGTGGGAGAGCAGATTGCCGTCGCGGGTGAGGAAGCCCTCGTCGACCATCCGGTCGAAGACCGGCAGCAGCACCTCGGGCGGCACCCGCCGGCCGGCCGAGATCAGGCCGAGGCTCGCGTGCCCGACCGTCCGCGTGAAGAGTTCGACCTGCATCACCGCCCAGGCCCCGGCCGTGTCGAGCCGGGTGTCGGACGCGGCGACGATCCTGCGGGCCGTCTCGTAGTCGGTGCGCCGCAGGATCCGGCCGACGACCAGTTCGAGGAGCTTCTCCGAGTCGCCGGACATGGTGGGGGAGCCGAAGCCCTCGCCCATGTCGGGGGCGGCGGAGCGGGCCGAGTCGCGCAGCTCCACCTGCTTGAGGAAGAGGGCGACGACGAAGCCGACGGCCGCGACCGGCACCGTCCAGAGGAAGACGGTCTGGAGGGTGTCCGCGTACGCCCGGACGATCGGCTCGGCGATCCGGTCCGGGAGGGCGTGCAGGCCGGCCGGGCTCTGCGCGGCCTGCGCGATCCCGGCCGGGTTCACGCCGAGGCGCCTGGCGACGGCGGCGGACTCGACGACCCCGCTGGTGAGGTTGGGCCGGAGGGAGTTGGCGTAGATCGTGCCGAAGACGGCCGTGCCGAAGGAGCTGCCGAGGGTGCGGAAGAAGGTGACGCCGGAGGTGGCGGTGCCGAGGTCGGCGTAGTCGACGGTGTTCTGCACGGCGATGGTCAGGACCTGCATGCACAGGCCGATGCCGGTGCCGAGGACGAACATGTACAGCGATTCCAGCCAGGTGCCGGTGTCCGGCCCCATGAGGGAGAGCAGGAAGAGGCCGACGCCCATCACCAGACACCCGACGATGGGGAAGATCCGGTACCGGCCGGTCTTGCTGACGACGTTGCCGCTGAAGATCGAGGCGATGAGCAGGCCGATGACCATGGGCAGGGTGCGGATGCCGGACATGGTCGCCGACTCCCCGTCGACGTACTGCAGATAGGTGGGCAGGAAGGTCATCGCGCCGAGCATGGCGAAGCCGACCACGAAGCTGAGCACGGAGCAGACGGTGAAGACCGGGTTCCGGAACAGCCGCATGGGCAGCATGGGCTGGACCGCCCGGGTCTCGACCCAGCAGAACAGGGCCAGGGCGACGAGACCGCCCGCGAAGAGCCCGATGATGACGGGGGAGCCCCAGGCGTACTCGTTGCCGCCCCAACTGGTCGCCAGGATCAGGGCGCTGGAGCCGACGGCGACGAACGCGATGCCCGCGTAGTCGATGACCGGCCGGGTCGCGGAGCGCACCGAGGGGATCGAGCGGGCGGCGGCGATGACGACGAGGACCGCGATGGGGACGTTGACGTAGAAGGCCCAGCGCCAGCTGAGGTGGTCGGTGAACAGACCGCCGAGGAGCGGGCCGATGACGGTCGAGACGCCGAAGACCGCCCCGATCGCGCCCTGGTACTTGCCGCGGTCGCGCAGGGGGATCACATCGGCGATGAGCGCCATCGAGGTGACCATCAGGCCGCCGGCGCCGACGCCCTGGAGGCCGCGCCAGACGATCAGCAGCGTCATGTTGGTGGCGAGTCCGCAGAGGAACGAGCCGGTGATGAAGACGACCGCGGAGATCTGGAAGATCACCTTGCGGCCGAAGAGGTCGCCGAACTTGCCGACGAGGACGGTCGCGACCGTCTCCGCCAGCAGGTACGAGGTGACCACCCAGGACATGTGGGCGGCGCCGCCGAGGTCCGAGACGATCGTGGGCAGGGCTGTGCCGACGATCGTCTGGTCGAGGGCGGCGAGGAGGACACCCAGCATGATCGTGCCGAAGACGATGTTGCGGCGGCGGCTGTCGAGCACGGGCGGCTCGGTGGCGGCCGGGGGCGCGGGCGCTGCGTCGCTGGTCGTGGTCACCCTCGCAGCGTCACACCGCCGCCGTCCTCACGCATGCGGGGGACGGCCGGAGGGGTGTACCCGTCAGGGCCGGAAGGGCGCGGCCGTCAGGGGGTGACGGGCAGTCGGGGGTGGTGCTTGGCGAGGATCTTGTTGGCCCGCGCCAGGGCGGCGAGCGCGTGCTCGCGGTCCGCCCGGTCCTCCGCGCACAGCGGTCCCCGGAAGCGGTACACCTCGCGCGCCGCGCAGTCCGCGTCGACCTCGGCCTGGAGGACGTGCAGCGGCAGGCAGGCGCCGATCATCGCGGCCACGCTGTCGGGGATCGGGACGGGAACGAGGCGCGAGGGCGAGGTGATCACGGGTCAGTCCTAGTCGGTCCGGGGAGGGTACGGAAGGGTCTCCCCTCCATACGTACCGGATGGCCGTACGGGTTCCGGCACGGTGGTGTCACGGCCGGGCGACGGCGGAACGGGCCACCGGGGGAGCGGGCGGGTCGAGCGGTGCGGCGCCGGTGGCCGACGGCCGGGGCGTTCCCGCAGGTACGGGGCCGGGCGGCGGCCGCCGTGTCGCGCGCCGTCTCCGCGCGCCGCCCGGAGACCCGGGACGGGCGCGGGCGGTCGGGGCATGCCGAATGTGTGGCATCTCACGTTGCGCCCGGCCGGGTCTCCGGAAGGGGGGCGCCTACGCGAAGATCTCCGCCAGGTCGTACGAGACGGGTTCCCTCAGCTGTCCGTAGCCGCAGGACTCCGGCGTCCGGTCCGGGCGCCACCGTTTGAACTGGGCGGTGTGGCGGAAGCGGTCCCCCTCCATGTGGTCGTAGCCGACCTCGCAGACCCGCTCCGGCCGCAGGGCCACCCACGAGAGGTCCCTCCCGCCCGACCAGCGGCTGGGAGCGCCCGGAAGCCGGGCCTCCTCGTGCGCGGCCTCGTCCGTCCACGCCGCCCACGGGTGCCCGTCGGAGGGGTCCGTCCGGAGCGGCTCCAGCTCCTCCACGAGCTCGGCGCGGCGGGCGGCGGTGAAGGCCGCGCACACCCCCACGTGCTGGAGGGCGCCCTGCTCGTCGTACAGGCCGAGCAGCAGCGAGCCGACGACGGGCCCGTTCTTGTGGAAGCGGTATCCGGCCACGACGACGTCGGCCGTCCGCTCGTGCTTGACCTTGTACATGAGGCGGGCGTCCGGTCGGTACGCCAGGTCGAGCGGCTTGGCGATCACCCCGTCGAGGCCGGCGCCCTCGTACTGCTCGAACCAGCGCGCCGCGAGCTCGGGATCCCGGGTCGCGGGGGCCAGGTGGACGGGCGCGTCGGCTCCGGCGAGGGCCCGCTCCAGGGCCGCCCGGCGCTCGCTCAGCGGGGTGTCGAGCAGCGAGTCGTCCCCGAGGGCGAGCAGGTCGAAGGCGATGAACCGGGCCGGGGCGGTCTCGGCGAGCAGGCGGACCCGGGAGGCCGCCGGATGGATCCGCTCCGCGAGCCGGTCGAAGTCGAGGCGGCCGTCGTGCTCGACGACGATCTCCCCGTCGACGACGCAGCGCTCCGGCAGCCGGGCCGTCAACGCCTCGACCAGCTCGGGGAAGTAGCGGGTGAGCGGCTTGCCCGTCCGGCTGCCGATGACGAGCTCCGGCCCGTCCCGGTGCACGATCGCGCGGAAGCCGTCCCACTTGGCCTCGTACTGCATCCCGGGCGGGATCCGCTTCACGGGCTTGGCCAGCATCGGTTTCACGGGCGGCATCACCGGAAGATCCATGGGGAGATTGTCTGGTATGCGGCACTTGTCGGCGAGCCCTAGGCTGACCGGCATGGCAGGCAAGGCGGCAGCGGTGGAACTGGAAGTCGGCGACCGGACCGTACGGGTCTCCAGCCCCGACAAGGTGTACTTCCCGGAGTCCGGCTACACCAAGCTGGACCTGGTCCGGTACTACCTGGCCGTGGGCGACGGCATCACCCGCGCCCTGCGGAACCGCCCCACCACCCTGGAGCGCTGGCCCGACGGGGTGGCCGGCGAGTCCTTCTTCCAGAAGCACGCCCCGAAGAACCTCCCGGACTGGATCCCGACGGCCCGCATCACCTTCCCCAGCGGCCGGACGGCCGACGAGGTGTGCCCCACCGAGCCGGCGGCCGTGCTCTGGGCGGCCAACCTCGGCGCCGTCACCTTCCACCCCTGGCCGGTGCGCCGGGACGACACCGACCGTCCCGACGAGCTCCGCATCGACCTCGACCCCCAGCCGGGCACGGACTACGCCGACGCCGTCCGCGCCGCCCACGAGCTGCGCGCGGTCCTCGACGAGCACGGACTGCGCGGCTGGCCGAAGACCTCCGGCGGCCGGGGCCTCCACGTCTTCGTCCCCATCCTTCCCGAGTGGACGTTCACCCAGGTCAGGCGGGCGGCGATCGCCTGCGGCCGGGAGCTGGAGCGGCGGATGCCGGACCGGGTCACGACGAGGTGGTGGAAGGAGGAGCGCGGTGAGCGGATCTTCGTCGACTACAACCAGATGGCCCGGGACCGCACGATGGCCTCCGCCTACTCCGTGCGCCCCCGGTCGAACGCCCCCGTCTCGGCGCCGCTGAGGTGGGAGGAGATCGGCGAGGCCGTGCCGCGGGACTTCGACATCAGGACGATGCCGGCCCGGTACGCGGAGGTCGGCGACGTCCACGCCGACATGGACGAGGAGCGGTTCGGCCTGGAGTCGCTGCTCGAACTGGCCCGGCGGGACGAGGCGGAACGCGGCCTGGGCGACCTGCCGTATCCGCCGGAGTACCCGAAGATGCCGGGCGAGCCCAGGCGGGTGCAGCCGAGCCGGGCGAAGAAGGGGGCCGAGGAGGGGTAGGGGCGGAGGGCCGGGACGCTCCCGGGCGGGCGTCACCGGCCCTCTGGCTCCGTTTCGAAACAACACGAACGGTCGTGCTAATATTTTTTCCTCCAGGACGACCGAGGAGATCCGGCATGTACCCGATGGCTCCGCTCATCCGCACCGCCCTGAACACCACCGCGCGCCTCGCGCCGGGCCCGGCCGGCCGCTGGGCCTTCCACCTCTTCGTCCGGCCGCTCGGCAGGGCCCGGCTCCGGCCCGGCGAGGCCGCGCTCCTCGCGGGCGCGCGCACCGACCGCCTCCGCGTCCGCGGCAAGGAGGTCGTCACGTACGCCTGGGGCGACGGCCGGCGGCCCGTCCTGCTCGTCCACGGCTGGTCCTCCCGCGCCTCGCGGCTCGGCGCCTTCGCCGAGGAGCTCCTCGCGCGGGGATACAGCCCGGTCGCCTTCGACGCGCCCGGCCACGGCGACTCCTCCGGCAGGGCGAGCAACATCGTCGAATACCGGGAGATCATCCGGGAGCTGCACGCCCGGCACGGCGACTTCGAGGCCGTCGTCGCCCACTCGTTCGGCGTCCTCGCCTCCCTCTTCGCCCTCCGCGACGGCGTCCGCACCTCCCGCTTCGTGGGCCTCGGCGGCGTCGGCTCCTTCGACATGGTCCTGGAGGGCTTCCGGGCGGGGCTCGGCCTGGACGAGCGGGTGATGCGGGCCATGCGCGCGTACGTCGAGCGACGGCTCGTCCCCGGCGAGCCCGGTCTCTGGGAGCGCTTCGGCGCCGACCACGCCCCGGACGAACTCGGCGCGCCCGTCCTGCTGTTCCACGACGAGGGCGACGACATGGTGCCCCTGGCCCAGGCGCGGTTCCTCGCCGGGGTCCACGGCGAGCGGGCCCGGCTCGTCGTCACCCGGGGCCTCGGCCACCGCCGCATCCTCGCGGACCCCGGGGTCGTGGCCGAGGCGGTGGGGTTCGCGACGGCGGGCTCCGCCACGGCACGGACGGCCGGCACGCGCGAGGGCGTCGCCTCGACGGCGTAGGGGGAGGGGGCGCCCGCCGAGGGCCGTCGGGGCGTCCGGTCGGGCCGGGGCGCTCGGTCCGGATCGGTCCGGTCGGTCCGGGTCGGTTCGATCAGGCCGGTGGGTCCGGTCGGTCGGTCGGGCCGGGTCCGGTCAGGCCGGGTCGGCGAGCGCCGCCCGGCCCCTGTCCGTGGCCGAGGCGAGCAGGCGGGCCGTGATGCCCCGCTCGGCGCGGGCGTACGAGCCGGGGTCGCCGAACAGCACGGACCGGGCGTTGGCCGCCTCCATGAGGGCGATCACCTCGAAGGCCAGCTGTTCCACGTCCAGGTCCTCGACGAACTCCCCGGCGGCGCGCGCCTCCGTCAGGGCCCCTTCCACGTACGCGGTCCAGTCGCGGCGGGCACCGGCGACGGCGTCGTGCACGGGACCCGTGCGGGCGTCGAACTCGGCCGAGACCGCGTAGAAGAAGCAGCCGCCCGCGAAGACCCGCTCCGCGGAGTACGCGAGCCAGTTCCGGCACAGCTCGCGCACCCGCCGCGCGCCCGGCGGAAGCTCCTTCAGCGGGGCGACCACGCGGTCGGCGAAGACGGCGACGGCGGCCCTGACGGTGGCGAGCTGGAGCTCCTCCTTGGAGCCGAAGAGGGCGAAGACACCGCTCTTGCTCAGCTCCAGCTCGGTCGCGATCCGTCCCAGGGACAGGCCTTCGAGCCCCTCGACCGAGGCGATGTCCATCGTCCGGCCGAGGACGAGGCGCCGCGTCTGGTTGCCCCGCTCGACGCGCCCGTCCGTCTTGGTCCCGGTGCCGCTTCCGCTCATCACCCCATCGTACTGAACGCACGACCGTGCGGATACTTTCGCGCGGCACCGGGCACTACCCGACCCGCTCTCCCGGCTGCCGCCGCTCCGCCGGGGCGAGCAACAGCACCTCCAGGGCCCGCGCGCAGGCCCGCGCCTGCGCCAGGTACCAGTCGAGGCGCGCGTCGGTGATCAGCTCGGGGGTCCCCCGCACCGCGAGCGCGAACCGCGCGTACCCCGTGCGCTCCAGGACCGGTACGGCCACGGTCCGCACCCCGAGAGCCGACTCGCCGTCGTTCAGCGCGTACCCCGCCTCCCGTACGCGCGCCAGCTCGGCTGCCAGGGCGGGCGGTTCGACGATGGTCCGCTCCGTGAACGCGTACAGCGGGGGCAGGGAGTGCGGGCCCGCCTCGCCCGCCCGGGGCCATGCGAGCAGCACCTTCCCGAGCGCCGTCGAGTGCAGCGGCCGGCGCAGTCCCACCTTCGGGGTCACCGACCCGCCCGCCACGATCACCGCGTGCGGGCCGCTGCGCAGCGCCAGGTCGGCCGTCGCGCCGGTCCGTTCGGCCAGATCGGACAGCTCGGGAGCCGCCAGGTGCAGCCCCCGCTGGTGGTACGAGAGCCGGCCCAGCTCCGTCATCGCCGGACCGAGCCGGTAGCGCGCGGTCCGGGCGTCCTGCTCCAGGAAGCCCGCGCCGAGCAGGGTGCGGGCCAGCCGGTGCGCCGTCGAGGTGGAGAGCCCGAGCCTGCGCGCGAGGTCGGAGGCGCTCAGGTCGGGTCCGTTGTCGTGGAAACAGTGCAGCACGTCCAGTGCGCGGCGGACCGCCTGGGCGCCCGCCGGGGGTCGGACGATGCCGGCCTCGGTCGTCATAGGGCTCGTCATAGGGTTCGCTCCCCGTGGGTGATCGGGCTCCCACGCTCCCACATGGCGGGAGCCGAATCGGGCCCCGGGCGGGGTCGGAAACACTCCGTTCATGCGCAATCCCACATCATGGGAGCCGAGTTGTGGGCGACGGAGCGGCCGTGGCAAGGTTCCGGCCAGGACAGCCCAGCGGCAGCGACCCGGAAGGAGCCGGCAGGCGATGAACGCACGACACGTACCGCTCGCCCTCACCCGGCGCCGCCACATCGACCTGGCACGCGTCACCGGCACCGGCTGTCGCTGACCCCGGGCCTCCGCCGACGCGCCGTGCCGTAGCTTTCGCGCCACGCCGTCGGCGCCACACGCACCTCATGCGCCGAGAGCGCCGCACGCCCACGCCCGCCGGTCCTCCACCGGTCCGCAGGCCTGCCCCTCTCCTCCTCCTTCTGCCCCTTTCGCTTCCGGCCGCGCCCCGCCGCCGTCTCCCGACCCACCACACCCCGGGATGCCCTCCATGACGTACGCCCGCGTTCCCGACGCGCTCTGGTTCACCCGCTGCCCCGTCCCCACCGCCACCGGCGTCGCCGCCGACCGGGGCTGGCTGGCCGAGGAGTTCGCCCCGGACGGCATCGCCGTCCGCTCGCTCCAGGACTCCGACCCCGGCGCCGACCGCGCCACCCACTTCACCCACGCCCTGCCCGGGCTCTTCCGCGAGGGCGGCAACGTGCCCGCGCTGTGGGCCCGTTCGCGCGGCGAGCGGACCCGGCTCGTCGGGCTCACCTGGATCGAGGAGCGCCAGGTGGTGCTCGTCGCCCCCGGCTCCCCGGTGCGCGGGGCCGCCGCCCTGCGCGGACTCCGGCTCGCCGTGCCCCGCCACTCCGTGCCCATCGACTTCTGGCGGGCGATGGCCCTGCGCGGCTTCGAGGGCGCCCTCGCCTCGGCGGGGTACGGCCTCGACGACGCCGTCCTCGTCGACGTACCGGCCGACGGTCATCAGGGGCAGTGGGCTGCCGGGCTCGACGCCCTGCGCCGGGGCGCGGTCGACGCCGTCTACGTGAAGGGGGCCCTCGCCGTCGAGGCGGCGCGGCGTGCCGGTGCCGAGGTGGCCGTCGAGCTGGACGACCTGCCCGACCCCGCGCACCGCGTCAACAACGGCACCCCGCGCCCCCTCACCGTCCACCAGGACCTCCTGGACGCACACCCCGAGCTCGTCGCGCGCTTCCTCTCCGTACTGCTCCGCGCCGCCGACTGGGCCGCCGGCGAGCCCGCCGAGGTGGCCCGGATCCTCGGCGCCGAGACCGGCGCGGGCGCCGAGGGCGTCGCCGGCGCCTACCGGCCCGGCACCCACCGCACCCTCCACCCGGACCTGTCCGGCACCCGCCTCGACCTGCTCGCCCGGCAGGAGGAGGCCCTGCGCGCCCACGGCTTCCTGCCCGAGGCCGTGGACGTACGGGCCTGGGCCGACCAGGAGCCCCTGCGCCGCGCCCGCCTGATCGCGGCCGCCGCCGCACCGACGGCGCCCGCGCCGGAACCGCCCGCGCCGGAACCGTCCGCGCAGCCCGTCCCGTAACACCACCCGCCCCGCACGCCCCTCGATCCCCGGAGGACGACCGCCATGCGCCCACTGACCACCCCGCTCGCCGCTCTGGCGGCCCTCGCCGCCCTCACCACCCTCACCGCCTGCGGCGGCGCGGCCGACGGCGGCGAAGCGAAGGGGAGGAAGAGCGGGGAGGGAACGGTCACCGTTCGCATCCCCGACCCCGGCAACGCGGGCGTCCTCGCCCGGGGCAAGAAGGACGGCAGCCTCGACAAGGCCCTCGCCGCCGTCGGTGCCAAGGTCGCCTGGACCGGCAGCGCCGGGCCCTTCGCCCCGGCCGCCCAGGCGATGAACGCCGATCAGCTCGACATCGCGACCGGCTCCATCACCTCCGGCATCACCTCCCTCTCCCAGAGCCCCGGCTTCGTCTTCTTCACCGCCACCGACCCCGACCCCGTCGGCGAGGGCATCCTCGTCCGCGAGGGCTCGGACATCACCTCCGTCCAGGACCTCGTCGGCCGCAAGGTCGCCGTGAACAAGGGCGGCACCGGCGAGTACCTGCTCCTCAAGGCGCTCGCCAAGGCCGGGATCCCCGCCGACAAGGTCGAGCGCGTCTATCTGCGCCCCGACCAGACCGCCGCCGTCTTCAACGCCGGACAGGTCGACGCCTGGGCCGTCTGGTCCACGTACGCCGTCGCCGAGATCGGCACCGGCAAGGCCCGGTTCGTCGCCGACGGCACCGCCATCGGCTCCGACAACTACAGCCTCAACGCCGTCCGTACGGGCTTCGCCAAGGAGCACCCCGAGATCGTCAAGGCGCTCTACGCCTACCTCCACGAGCACAGCGCCGAGGAGAAGAAGGACCCGGCCGCCTACCTCAATGTCTTCACCGACGCCGGCCCCACCGCCCTCGACGGCAAGGCCAAGGACGTCCAGATCGCCTTCACCGCCAAGGGCGGGACGGTCGACCCCATCGGCCCCGAGGACGTCAAGCGCTTCGAGACCGTGGCCCGGTTCTACGCCGACCAGAAGGTCACCCCGGGCAAGGTCGACATCGCCGCCCACCTCCTCGACGTCGAGAAGCTGTCATGACGGCCGCCACCGACGAAGGGGAGCGCACGGACGGACTGGTCACCCCGCGCCCACCCGTCCGCCGCGCCCGCCCCCGCACCTACGTCGTCACCGTCCGCGCCCTCGGCCCCGTCGCCCTGCTCGCCCTCTGGTGGGCCTCCTCCGCCACCGGCCTCCTGACCCCCGACGTCCTCGCCTCGCCCCCGCAGGTCCTCGACGCCGTAGGGGAGCTGTGGGGCAACGGGCAGCTGCCCGACGCGCTCGCCACCTCCCTCACCCGCTCCGGCCTCGGCCTCGTCATCGGTCTCGCCGCCGGACTGGTCCTCGGCATCACCACCGGCTTCACCCGCCTCGGCGACGAACTCCTCGACTCCTCACTCCAGACCCTCCGCACCATCCCCTTCCTCTCCCTCGTCCCCCTCTTCATGGTCTGGTTCGGGATCAACGAGACGGCGAAGATCCTGCTCATCGCCGTCGCCACCACCTTCCCCATGTACGTCTCCACCACCGGTGGCGTCCGCGACACCGACCGCAAGCTCGTCGAGGCCATGCGCAGCTTCGGCCTCGGCCGGCTCGCGATCGTCCACCAGGTCGTCCTGCCCGGCGCGCTGCCCTCGCTCCTCGCCGGACTGCGGCTGTCCATGACGCTCAGCGTCATCGCGCTGATCGCCGCCGAGGAGATCAACGCCACCGAGGGCATCGGCTATCTGATGTCCCAGGCCCAGAGCTACGCCCGCACCGACATCCTCGCCGTCTGCATCCTCGTCTACGGACTCCTCGGCCTCACCGCCGACGTGTTCGTCCGCGGCCTGGAGCGGATCCTCATGCCCTGGCGCACCGCCGGACCGGGAGGGACCACATGACCGCCGTACGCGTACGGGGACTGCGCCGGGTCTTCGGCGACCGCGCCGTCCTCGACGGTCTCGACCTCACCATCGGACGCGGCGAGTTCGTCGCCCTCCTCGGTGCCAGCGGCAGCGGCAAGACCACCCTGCTGCGCATCCTCGGCGCCCTCGACGGAGCCGACGGGGGAGAGGCCCTGGTCCCCGCCGTCCGCACCATCGTCTTCCAGGAACCCCGGCTCATCCCCTCCAAGAAGGTCCTAGCGAACGTCACCGTCGGACTGCCGCGCGGCGCGGAGACCCGGGAGACCGGTCTGCGGGCGCTCGCCGAGGTCGGCCTGGAGCGGCACGCCGAGGCCTGGCCGGCGACCCTCTCCGGCGGCGAGGCCCAGCGCGCGGCCCTGGCGAGGGCCCTGGTCCGCGAGCCCGAACTCCTTCTGCTCGACGAGCCGTTCGCCGCGCTCGACGCGCTGACCCGGCTCCGCATGCAGGACCTGGTCGGCGAACTGCGCCGGATCCACCGGCCGGCCGTCCTGCTCGTCACCCACGACGTCGACGAGGCCGTACGCCTCGCCGACCGGGTGGCCGTCCTGCGCGACGGGCGACTCGTCACCGACGAAACCGTGACCGTGCCCCGCCCCCGCGACCCCGGCGACCCGGCCTTCGTGGCCCTGCGCCGCCGCCTCCTCGCCGACCTCGGCGTCCACGCCCCCGAGGAACCGTCCACCACCGCCCCGTCCCTCGAAGGAGTCTCCGCATGACCGTCGTCATCGGTGTCCACCGCAGCAACCCCTCCCTCTACCACCTCTCCCGCCTCGGCTACGCGGAGGAGGAGCTCGCCGCCCTCGGCGAGACCGTGACCTGGCACCCGTACACGGACGGGGTCCGCACCGGCGCCCACCTCGCCGAGGGCACCATCGACTTCGGCGGCACCGGCTCCACCCCGCCGGTCACCGCGCAGGCCGCGGGCCACGACATCGTCTACACGGCCGTCTCCGCGCCCCGCCCCGACCACGGCGCCCTCCTCGTCACCGAGGACAGCCCGGTCCGCACCGTCGCCGACCTCAAGGGCGGCACCGTCCACCTCGCCGTCGGCTCCTGGCAGACGCACCTCGTCGCCAAGGCCCTGGACGACGCCGGACTCTCGTACGCCACCGACATCACCCCCGTCCGCGCGGACGGGGACAGCGAGGCGAAGCTGCGCGCCGGGGAGGTCACCGCCTGGGTCGCCCAGGGGGCCGAGCTCGCCGCCGCCCGCCGCACCGGTGGCCTGCGGACCCTGATCCGTACCGGCGAGGTCATCAGCGACCGGTCCGTCTTCTTCACCCGCCGCGACCTGGCCGAGCAGCGGCCCGAGCTCGTCGAGGCGCTCATCCGGGCGCTGCGGCGCGCCGACGCGTGGGCCGCAGCGCACCCGCGCGAGGCCGCCGAGCTCGCCGCCGCCGACCAGGGCGGCACGGTCGAGGACTGGGAGACCGCGCTGAAGGCCCTGCCCTGGACCGTCGAGGAGGTCACGGAGGAGTTCATCGCCGAGCAGCAGCAGGCCGCCGACATCTTCCACCGCACCGGATTCGTCGACCGCGCGATCACCGTCGCCGACGCCCTGCCCCGAAAGGCCTGACCCGATGACGCACCCCGCACCCGAAGTCCTCTGGTACGTCATCCCGCGCGAAGGCGCCTATCCGTGGGAGCCGGAGGGCCGCCGCTCCGTCGACCTCGGCTATCTCACCCAGCTCGCCGGCACGGTCGAACGCCTCGGCTTCACCGGCGCGCTGCTCGCCACCGACCTGTACGACGTGTGGCCGCTCGGCTCCGCGCTCGCGTCCTCCACCAGCACCCGCTTCAAGCCGCTGCTCGCCGTCCACCCGGGCCTGATCTCCCCGACCCTGCTGGCCAAGATGGCGCTGAGCTTCGACAACCTCTTCGGCGGCAGGCTCCGGTTCAACGTCGTCAACGGATCGACGAACTCCCTGCGGGAGTACGGCCTGCACGTCGAGCACGACGAGCGGTACGAACTGAGCGCCGAGTACTGGTCGATCGTCAAGCGCCTCACGGCCGGCGAGGTCTTCGACCACAAGGGCCGCTTCTACGACCTCAGGAACGCCGGCGCGTCCTTCCGTGACCTGCGCCCCGTCCAGGCGCCGCACGTGCCGCTCTGGTTCGGCGGTTCCTCGGCGCCCGGCATCGAGATGGCCGCCGAGCACGTCGACGTCTACCTCACCTGGGGCGAGCCCCCGCACCTGCTGAAGGAGAAGCTCGACCACGTCCGGGCCCGGGCCGCCGCCCACGGCCGCACCCTCCGCATCGGCCTGCGGCTCCACCTGATCGTCCGGGACACCGAGGACGAGGCCTGGGCCGCGGCCGACCGGCTCCTGGACGTCACCAGCGAGGCGACCTACGCCCGGCAGCTCGGCGACCGCGCGGGCGAGGACGGCGTCGGCTGGCAGCGCCAGTTCCGCCAGCACGGCGGCAAGGTGCCCGCCCGGGCGCGCGAACTGGAGACCCACCCGAATCTCTGGCCCGGCATGAGCCTCTTCCGCCCCGGCCCCGGCACGGCCGTCGTCGGCTCCACGGCCCAGGTCGTGGAGCGGCTCAAGGAGTACCAGGACCTGGGAGTGGACACCTTCATCCTGTCCGGGAACCCGCTCCTGGAGGAGGCGTACCGGGTGGCCGAGACGGTGCTTCCGGCGCTGGGTATACGCCATTGATCGAACGTTGATGGCGCGTTTACGGCCCTTGGGCAAGCTGTCGGTCATGCAGACGGATACCGACGTGCTCACCGCCCCCGACCTCTCCTGGCGCGAGAACGCCCTGTGCGCCCAGGCCGGCCCGGAGTTCTTCTTCCCGGCCCCCGGCTCCTCGACGCGCGAGGCGAAGCAGCTGTGCGGGGCGTGCGAGGGGCGCCTGGCGTGCCTGGAGTACGCCCTCACCCACGACGAGCGGTTCGGGGTGTGGGGCGGGCTCTCCGAGAAGGAGCGCGGGCGGCTCAAGCGACGGAGCCGCTGAGCCGCCGGGCTCAGCCGGCCGCGCGCGCGGCCATCCGGGCCTTGCGGGCCGCGAGCTTCTCGTCGAACTTGCTCGCCTCGCTGTCCAGCCCGTTCATGTAGAGCCCCAGCTCCTCCTGGGCGCGCAGGCCGTCCGGGCCGAGGCCCTCGATCTGGAGGACCTTGAGGAAGCGCAGGACGGGCTGGAGGACGTCGTCGTGGTGGATGCGCATGTTGTAGATCTCGCCGATCGCCATCTGCGCGGCCGCCCGCTCGAAGCCCGGCATGCCGTGTCCGGGCATCCGGAAGTTGACCACGACGTCCCGCACGGCCTGCATGGTCAGGTCGGGGGCGAGCTCGAAGGCCGCGCCCAGCAGGTTGCGGTAGAAGACCATGTGCAGGTTCTCGTCGGTGGCGATGCGGGCGAGCATCCGGTCGCAGACCGGGTCGCCGGACTGGTGGCCGGTGTTGCGGTGCGAGATGCGCGTGGCGAGCTCCTGGAAGGCCACGTACGCGACGGAGTGCAGCATCGAGTGCCGGTTGTCGGACTCGAAGCCCTCGCTCATGTGCGCCATCCGGAACTGCTCCAGCTTGTCCGGGTCGACGGCGCGGGAGGCGAGCAGGTAGTCGCGCATCACGATGCCGTGCCGGCCCTCCTCGGCGGTCCAGCGGTGCACCCAGGTGCCCCAGGCGCCGTCGCGGCCGAAGAGGCTGGCGATCTCGTGGTGGTAGCTCGGGAGGTTGTCCTCGGTGAGCAGGTTGACGACGAGCGCGATCTTGCCGATCTCGGTGACCTTGGACTGCGACGGCTCCCAGGCCTCGCCGTCCTCGAAGAAGCCGGGGAAGTTCCGGGCGTCGGACCACGGAACGTACTCGTGCGGCATCCAGTCCTTGGTGACCTTCAGGTGCCGGTTGAGCTCCTTCTCCACGACCTCTTCCAGCGCGTAGAGCAACCGTGCGTCGGTCCACTCCGCCGAGCTGCCGAGAGAGGGGGAGGTGAGCGTCACGGGAACTCCTGGGATGGGGGACGGGGAGGGCATACGGGTATACCTACGGATTCGTAGGTTACGAGACCGTAGGTTAAGCCTCCGTAAGGCGTCGGCCAAGCCCGTCCCGGCGATGTCCGGTTACGTTCCGTTATGCGCGCAGCTCCGGCGGGGCGCCGGAGACGCAGGTCACGTGCCGGTCGGCCGCCGGGGACCCGGCGGCCGACTACACAGCGCAGACGCCCGACGGCTCAGAGCAGGGGCTGCGGGGCCGCCCCCCTGACCTCCTCCGCCGTCGTCGGCCGCAGCCCGCCGTCGAGCAGCAGCCAGCGGGTGATCCCCAGCGACTCGAGGAACGCCACGTCGTGGCTCGCCACGATCAGCGCCCCCTCGTAGGCCTCCAGGGCCGCCGTCAGCTTCCGCACCGACGCCATGTCCAGGTTGTTCGTCGGCTCGTCCAGCATCAGCAGCTGCGGAGCCGGCTCCGCGAGGAGCAGCGCGGCGAGCGTCGCCCGGAACCGCTCCCCGCCCGACAGGGTGCCGACGGGCTGATCCGCCCGCGCCCCGCGGAACAGGAACCGGGCGAGGCGCGCCCTGATCGTGTTCGCCGTCGCCTCGGGCGCGAAGCGCGCCACGTTCTCCACCACGCTCAGCCCGTCGTCGAGCACGTCGAGCCGCTGCGGCAGGAAGCGCAGCGGCACCCGCGCGTCCGTCTCGCCCGCCAGCGGCTCCAGCTCCCCGGCGATCGTCCGGAGCAGCGTCGTCTTCCCGGCGCCGTTCCGGCCGACCAGGGCGATCCGCTCCGGGCCCCGCAGCTCGAACGCCCCGTCGACCCGGGCCCCGTGGCGCAGCTCCAGGTCCCGCAGGTGCAGCACCTCGCGGCCCGGCGGCACCGAGGTGCGGGGCAGCTCGACACGGATCTCGTCGTCGTCCCGTACCGCCTCCACCGCCGCGTCGAGCCGCTCCCGCGCCTCCGAGAGGCGCTCGGCGTGCAGGGTGCGCTGCTTGCCGGCCGTGACCTGGGCGTTCCTCTTGTTGCTGTTGGCCACGAGCTTGGAGGCGACCCTGTTCTCGAAGCTCTTCTGCCCGTACCGCCTGCGGCGCGCCGACTTCACCTGGCTGTCGGCGAGTTCGCGCTTCTGGCGCTGCACGTCGGCCTCGGCGACCCGCACCATCCGCTCCGCCGCCTCCTGTTCGGCGGCGAGCGCCGTCTCGTACGCGGTCCAGTTGCCGCCGTACCAGGCGACCTCGCCGTCGCGCAGATCGGCGATCTGGTCGACCCGCTCCAGGAGTTCCCGGTCGTGGCTGACCACGACCAGGACCCCCGACCACTTCTCCACCGCCTCGTACAGCCGGGCGCGGGCGTGCAGGTCCAGGTTGTTGGTGGGCTCGTCGAGCAGCAGCACGTCGGGCCGGGCGAGCAGCAGCGCGGCGAGGCGCAGCAGCACGGACTCGCCGCCCGAGATCTCGCCCACGGTCCGGTCCAGGCCGACCCGGTCGAGTCCGAGCTGGTCGAGGACGGCCCGGGCCCGCTCCTCGATGTCCCAGTCGTCGCCGAGGGCGGTGAAGCGCTCCTCCGCGGCGTCGCCCGCCTCGATGGCGTGCAGGGCGGCCCGCTTGCCGGCGATGCCGAGGATCTCGTCCACCCGCCGCGAGGTGTCCAGGACCAGGTTCTGCGGGAGGTGTCCGAGCTCGCCGGTGACCCGGACGGTGCCGGACGCGGGCGTCAGTTCGCCCGCGATCAGCTTCAGGAGCGTGGACTTGCCGGAGCCGTTGAGCCCGACGAGCCCGGTGCGGCCGGGGCCGACCGAGAGCCGGAAGTCGTCGAGGACCTCGGTGCCGTCGGGCCAGGAGAAGGAGAGTGCGGAACAGGTGATGAAGGTGGGGTGATGCGCCATGGAGGCCTCCCGGTCGCGCGAGCGTGGAAAGGGGCAACGCGAGGAGACACCGGGGCGCGGGCAGTGTGGAGAACGGCTCGTACGCCGAGGTCGAGAACGGCACGACGCGGCACAGGGGGCACGCGCGGCTCGGTGTCTCGCAACCTCAGACGAGCAACGTCCTTCTCCGATCGGGCGACGACAAGGTCGGTACGGACCGTACGGCCCGGACCGGGAGGCCCGCAAACGATTTACGGGGCGGGTCCTCAGGGATGCTCGCGGAGCAGCTCCGCGAGGTCCTGGTCCCAGTCCAGGTACTGGTGCTCGCGCCCCGCCGGCACCAGGTGCTGCGAGCGCTCCAGGAAGAGGCGCAGCTCGGAGGTCCGCACGTGGACCATGGCCACCCCCTCCGGGGCGTGGAACTCGACCACCGTGCGGTCGTAGCCGTACGGCCGCAGCCGCACGTCTCCGACCCCGGCCGGGCGCTCGACCCCCTGCACGAGCAGTTCGCGCGCGAAGGCCCAGGAGACCTCGACGCCCTCCAGGGTCGCCGGCGGCGGGAAGGCCATGCTCACGGCGTACGGATCCTCCCGGTCGTACCGCAGCGTGGCGGGGACGGTCTCCATCCGGGGAGCGGACGCGACCAGACGGGCCTGCACGGCCTGCTCGATGACGGCGGACAAGACCGGCTCCTCTCACGCGGGCTTCGGATCCTGTGCGTCTCCCCGACACCAGGGCACCTGACACCCTTCAAGACGAGCGGCACGGCCGGAACGTGCACTCGGGTCCCACGTGAGCTGCGTCACCGAGCGGTCAGCGCTCCTCGGGGGCGTCGTCGTCCGGCTCGGCGCAGGGACCGGAGTGGTCGCAGTACGGCTGGTTCCCGGAGGCCCCGCAGCCGCAGAGCATCACCCGCGTCTCGTGCCGGTCGCCGTGGGTGCCGGTCACGACGAGGTCGCCCCGCACCACCAGCTGCCCGGCGGGCGTGCGCCGGACCGTGGTCGGGGAGTCCGGGGGCTCGGCGACGGCGTCCTCGGGGCGGTGGTGGTACTGGAGCGCGCCGGAGGGGCAGCGCCGGACGACCTCCGCGACCCGGGCGGGGTCCGCGGCGTCGGGCAGCACCCACGGGCGCCGGGACAGGTCGAAGACCTCCGGCAGGCCGTGGACGCACTCGGCCGCGTGCAGACAGCGGCGCGGTTCGAAGGTGACGGTGATGCCCTCGCCCTCGTACTCCTTGAGCCTCGGCTTCTCGTCGCCCGTCCGCTCGCTCGTACGGTCGGTCATGCGACCCAGCCTAGGAACGCCCGGCCGAGGACGCACCCTGGACGGGGACCCGCCCGGGGCACTAGTTTCCGGCGCCATGACGTCCATGGGGAAGACGAGACGAACGATGGCGGTGGGGCTGATCGGGGCGGCGCTCGCGCTGACCCTGGCCGCCCCGGCGCGGGCCGGGGAGACCCCCACGGCAGCGGCCGGCTGGGAGCTGACACCGACCGGCACCGACGCCCGCTTCCGGGGGCTCGCGCCGGTCGACCGCCGGACCGCGTGGGCCGCGGGTTCGAAGGGGACGGTGCTGCGCACCACCGACGGCGGCCGGAGCTGGCGAAACGTGTCGCCGGCCGGCGCGGGCGACCTGGAGTTCCGCGACGTCGAGGCCTTCGACGCCCGCCGGGCCGTCGTCCTCGCCATCGGCGAGGGCGAGGCCTCCCGGGTCCTGCGCACCGAGGACGGCGGCGCCACCTGGACCGAGTCCTTCCGGAACACCGACCCGCGGGCCTTCTACGACTGCATGACCTTCTTCGACCACCGGCACGGACTCGCCATGAGCGACCCGGTCGACGGGAAGTACCGCATCCTCTCCACCCGCGACGGCGGCCGCTCCTGGCAGGTCCTGCCGAGCGCCGGGATGCCGGACGCGCTCCCCGGCGAGGCGGGCTTCGCCGCGAGCGGCCAGTGCCTCGTGTCGGCCGGCCCCCGGGACGTGTGGCTCGCGACGGGCGGCGGCGCCACCGCGCGCGTGCTGCACTCCGCCGACCGGGGACTGACCTGGACCGCCACGGAGACGCCGATCCCGGCCGGCGACCCGGCCCGCGGCGTCTTCGGGCTCGCCTTCCGCGACCGCGCGCACGGCATCGCCGTCGGCGGCGACTACCGCAAGGACCAGCCGTCGCCGCGGGCCGGCGCGGTCAGCACCGACGGGGGCCGCACCTGGCACGGCTCGGCCACCCCGCCGCCCGCCTACCGCTCCGGCGTCGCCTGGCTCCCGCACGGCAAGGCGGCCGCGCTCGCCGTCGGCCCGACCGGCACCGACCTCACCACCGACGGGGGCCGCACCTGGCGCACGGTCGACACCGGCTCGTACGACACGGTCGACTGCACCCCGGACGGCTCCTGCTGGGCCTCCGGCGAGAAGGGCCGCATCGCCCGCCTGGTCAGGAAGGACAGGCCCTAGGCGGGCAGCTCCTCCCGGTACGCGGCGATCCCGTCGACCGTCTTGGTCGCGTAGAACTCCGTGATCCGGTACGCGCACACGCCCTCGACGCTGAACGGGTCGGCCGCCGCGATCTCCTCGATCTCCGCGCGGCCGACCCCGGCGGCCAGGATCACCCCGCCGTCCCGGGGGTTCTTCCGTCCCGACGCCAGGAACACGCCGGCGGCGTACTGCGCGTCGAGCCACTCCACGTGCGCGTCGAGCAGCGCGTCCACCCGCTCGACGGGCGCGGTGTAGGTCAATTCGAGTATGAACATGATCGCCAGGCTACCCGTGCCTCCCGGCGACCGTTCGGCCCGTCGGGAGAGGCGTACCCGGCGGCGGGCATCGCGGCCCTCGGCCACCGACCCCCGGGCGCCTAGGGTGGGCCCATCATGACGATCATCGAGATTCCGGCGGGCTGGCCCGCCGACGAGGACGCGGCGCGGGACGTGCAGCGGGAGCTGCGGGGGCGGCTCGTGCTGGGGGAGAGCGGGCCGCCGCCGGGGGAGGGGCACGTCACCGGCCTCGACGTGGCCTACGACGACGAGCGCGACCTCGTCGCCGCCGCGGCCGTCGTGCTCGACGCGCGCACCCTCGACGTGGTGGAGGAGGCCACGGCGGTCGGCCGGGTCTCCTTCCCGTACGTCCCCGGGCTCCTCGCCTTCCGCGAGATCCCGACCGTGCTCGCCGCGCTCGGCGCCCTGACCGCCGACCCCGGCCTGCTGGTCTGCGACGGCTACGGCCTCGCCCACCCCCGCCGCTTCGGCCTCGCCAGCCACCTCGGAGTGCTCACCGGGCGGCCGTCCATCGGCGTCGCCAAGAACCCCTTCACCTTCACGTACGACCGACCCGGCGGCGCGCGCGGCGACTCCGCGCCGCTCCTCGCCGACGGGGAGGAGGTCGGCAGGGCCCTGCGCACCCAGGCCGGCGTCAAACCCGTCTACGTCTCCGTGGGCCACCGCGTCTCCCTCGACAACGCCTGTGCCCACACCCTGTTCCTCTCCCCGCGCTACCGCGTGCCCGAGACCACCCGTCACGCCGACTCCCTCTGCCGCAAGGCGCTCAAGGAGGCACAGGACTCGCTCGGGACCGTCTGAGTATCCCGGGTGAGTACCCGTACGGATGCCCGTTGTCGGACCCCCACGGCAGAGTGGGGTCCATGACAGCTCGCGTTCCCGCACCCCGCGGTCTCACCGTCGCCCTCGCCGTCGCCGGGGTCTCCGCCCTCGCCTGGGCCTGCGCCGTCCTGTACGTCATCGCGGACTGGACGCTCGGATGATCGGACGCCTGCGCTGCGCCGTGCTCGACTGCCCGGACGCCCGCGAACTGGCCCTGTTCTACCAGGGTTTGCTGGGCGGAGAGGTCGAGTGCCCCGACCCGGCGCTCGCCGTCGGCGAGGGTTCCGCCGTGCTGTGCGACGAGGGCGGCCCGGTGCTCGCCTTCCAGAGCGTGGCCGACCACCGTCCGCCCGTCTGGGGCGCGCCCGAGCAGCAGTTCCACCTGGACGTACGGGTCGGGGACCCGGCCGCCGCCCACGAGGCCGTGCTCGCCCTCGGGGCCACCCCGCTCGACGGGGGCGATGCGCCCTCCTGGCGCGTCTACGCGGACCCGGCGGGCCACCCCTTCCGCCTCGTCCGGCACTGACCCGCCCCACGGCGCCGGCCCCGCCCCGCGGGACGGGGCCGGCGCCGTAACGCCGTCCGTTGGGCGGGCGGCGCGTCCTAACCGCGGTGCGCCACCCGGAAGCGGATGCCCGCCGCCCGCAGGCGGTCGGTGAGGGCGTCGCCCATCGCCACCGCCGTCGTCACCTGGCCGGCGGTCTTCGGCAGGGGGTCGAAGGCGAGGCAGAGGGCCGCCTCGGCGAGCATCCTCGCCGTCTCGTCGTAGCCCGGGTCGCCGCCCGAGACCTCGGTGAAGACCCGCCGTCCACCGCCCTCGCCGACGAACCGGACCGAGAACCAGCTGCGGGCGCGGCGCTCGGGCGACGGGCCCTGTCCCGATGAGTAACGCGCCATCAGCCAGGAGCGGACCGGCGGCAGTTGGGCGGCCGCGACGCTCGCGCCGATGGCGGCGGTGCCGCCCAGGGCCATCGGGAGGGTCTTCACGGAGGCGTAGTGCCGGTAGCGGAAGTCCGGTCCGTAGCGTTCGAGGGCGGCGGCCGAGCGGGCCACCACCTGCGGGTCGAGCGTCGGCAGCGGAAGCGCCCAGGTGCCCGTCTCCCGGCTGAACCTCGGCCCGCCGAGGGGCGCGCGGGCCCGGCGGCCCACGAGGCGCGGCTCGTGCAGCCGCCGCTCGTGCGCGGCCCGCAGGATCTCCCGGCCCCGGCCGAACGCGGTCAGCGCCGAGGCGAAGGTGCCGCCGGAGAAGGCGGCCCCCGCCCGGACGAAGCCGTCGACGCGCAGCGGCACGTCCTCCGGCAGCTGCCGGACGGTGAAGTACACGCCCAGGTCGTGCGGGACGGAGTCGAAGCCGCAGGCGTGCACGATGCGGGCGCCGGTCTCCCGGGCGCGGGCGTCGTGCCGTACGAACATGAGGTCCACGAACTCGGCCTCGCCCGTCAGGTCCAGATAGTCGGTGCCCGCCTCCGCGCAGGCCGCGACCAGCCCCTCCCCGTGCCAGACGTACGGGCCGACCGTGGTCGCCACCACCCGCGCGGACTCGGCGAGTTCGCGCAGCGACCCGGGATCGGCGGAGTCGGCGACGACCAGCGGTAGGGCGGCGAGCCGCGGACGCCCGGCGGCCAGCCGGTCCCGCAGGGCCTCCAGCCTGCCGAGGCTGCGCCCGGCGAGCGCCCAGCGGCAGTTCGCGGGGGCGTGCTCGGCCAGGTACTCCGCGGTGAGTTCGCCCACGAAGCCGGTCGCCCCGAAGAGGACCACGTCGTACGGCCTGGTTCCGGTCTCGCGCCCCACGCCCGCCCCTGTCTCCATCAAGCCCTCATCTCGGCCGTACCGCGCCGCCGCGCGCGGATGTCGTCGGCGGAGGATAGCGGAACCGGGGGCGGGCCCCCGCCGCCGGATCCGGCCGATCCGGAGGAGGGGGCCCGGACCGCGCGCCTCCGGAATTTCCAAGCGCTTGCTCGGCCCGGGGGCTTGTGCCGAGTGGAACGCGTTCCTAGCATCTTCGGTGTTACATCATTGGTGTCACACACTCCTGGGGGCTCGATGAGCACGACGCACACCGCCCGCAACGGCCCGCTCACGGGCGTGCGCGTGGTCGAACTCGCCGGGATCGGGCCCGGCCCCTTCGCCGCCATGCTCCTCGCCGACCTCGGCGCCGACGTCGTCCGCGTCGACCGCCCCGGCGGCGCCGGCATCGGCATCGACCCCGCCCGCGACCTCACCAACCGCAACAAGCGCTCCGTCCTGGTCGACCTCAAGGCCGAGGACGGCCCCGCCACCGTGCTCGACCTCGTCGAGCGGGCCGACATCCTCGTCGAGGGCTACCGCCCCGGCGTCGCCGAACGCCTCGGCGTCGGCCCCGGGGCCTGCCTCGCCCGCAACCCGCGCCTCGTCTACGGCCGGATGACCGGCTGGGGCCAGGACGGTCCGCTCGCCCCGACCGCCGGACACGACATCGGATACATCGCGATCACCGGCGCCCTCGGCATGTTCGGCCCCGACCCGGACGGCCCGCCCACCATCCCCGCCAACCTCGTCGGCGACTACGCGGGCGGCTCCCTCTACCTCGTCATCGGCGTCCTCGCCGCCCTCCAGCACGCCCGGACGCACGGCGAGGGCCAGGTCGTCGACGCCGCCATCGTCGACGGCACCGCGCACCTCACCACCATGATCCACGCCATGCTCGCGGCCGGCGGCTGGCAGGACCGCAGGGGCGTGAACCTGCTCGACGGCGGCTGCCCCTTCTACGGCGTGTACGAGACCTCCGACGGCGGACACATGGCGGTCGGCGCCCTGGAGGAGCGGTTCTACGCCGACTTCGTCCGCCTCCTCGGCGTCGAGGACGCCGCCTCCGCCCGCCACGACCTCGCCCGCTGGCCCGAACTGCGCAAGGCCGTCGCCGACCGCTTCCGGAGCCGCACCCGCGAGGAGTGGACCGCCGTCTTCGACGGCTCCGACGCCTGCGTCGCCCCCGTCCTCTCCCTCCGCGAGGCACCCGCCCACCCGCACCTCTCGGCCCGCGCCACCTTCACCGAGCGGGACGGCATCCCCCAGCCCGCCCCCGCACCCCGCTTCTCCGCCACCCCCGGCACCCTCCGCACGGGCCCCGCCCTGCCCGGTGCCGACACCGCCGAGGTCGCCCGCGACTGGGCCGTACCCGCCCTGAAGAGCCAGGAGTCCGAAGCATGAAGCGCCAGCTGTACACCGCCGACCACGAGGCCTTCCGGGCGGTCGTCCGCACCTTCCTGGAGAAGGAGGTGCTGCCCCACTACGCCCAGTGGGAGAAGGACGGCATCGTCTCCCGCGAGGCCTGGCTCGCCGCCGGCCGGCAGGGCCTCCTCGGGCTCGCGGTCGAGGAGGAGTACGGCGGCGGCGGCAACCCCGACTTCCGGTACGCCTCCGTCCTCGCCGAGGAGTTCACCAAGGCGGCGGCCCCCGGCCTCGCCATCGGCCTGCACAACGACATCATCGGCCCGTACCTCACCAAGCTCGCCACCGACGAGCAGAAGCGGCGCTGGCTGCCCGGCTTCTGCTCCGGCGAGATCGTCAGCGCCATCGCGATGACCGAACCCGGCGCCGGCTCCGACCTCCAGGGCATCCGCACCACCGCCGAGGACCACGGCGACCACTGGATCCTCAACGGCTCCAAGACCTTCATCTCCAACGGCATCCTCGCCGACCTGGTGATCGTCGTCGCCCGGACCACGCCCGAGGGCGGCGCGCACGGGCTCTCGCTCCTCGTCGTCGAGCGGGGCATGGAGGGCTTCGAGCGCGGCCGCAACCTCGACAAGATCGGCCAGAAGTCGCAGGACACCGCCGAGCTCTTCTTCACCGACGTCCGCGTCCCCAAGGAGAACCTGCTCGGCGAGCTCAACGGCGCCTTCGTGCACCTGATGACCAACCTCGCCCAGGAGCGCCTCGCCATCGCCGTCGCCGGCATCGCCGGAGCCGAGCACCTCCTGGAGCTCACGACGCGGTACGTGAAGGAGCGCGAGGCCTTCGGCCGGCCGCTCGCCAAGCTCCAGCACGTGCGCTTCGAGATCGCGGAGATGGCCACCGAGTGCGCCGTCACCCGCACCTTCGTCGACCGCTGCATAGCCGAGCACGCCGATCCGACCGGCCTCGGGCTCGACCCCGTCAACGCCTCCATGGCCAAGTGGTGGGCGACCGAGCTCCAGAAGCGCGTCGCCGACCGCTGCCTGCAACTGCACGGCGGATACGGCTACATGAGCGAATTCCCGGTCGCACGCGCCTTCACCGACGGCCGGATCCAGACCATCTACGGCGGTACGACGGAGATCATGAAGGAGATCATCGGCCGCTCCCTCCTCGGCTGACCCCGTCCCGCACCCCTCGAAGAACCCTCATCGCGAAAGGCTTCCCGTGAGCACCGAAGCGTACGTGTACGACGCGATCCGCACCCCGCGCGGACGCGGCAAGGCCAACGGCTCCCTGCACGGCACCAAGCCCATCGACCTGGTCGTCGGCCTCATCCGGGAGATCCAGGCCCGCAACCCCGGACTCGACCCGGCCGCCATCGACGACATCGTCCTCGGCGTCGTCGGCCCGGTCGGCGACCAGGGCTCCGACATCGCCCGGATCGCCGCCGTCGCCGCCGGCCTGCCCGACACCGTGGCCGGCGTCCAGGAGAACCGCTTCTGTGCCTCCGGCCTCGAAGCGGTCAACATGGCCGCGATGAAGGTCCGCTCCGGCTGGGAGGACCTCGTCCTCGCCGGCGGCGTGGAGTCCATGTCCCGCGTCCCGATGGCCTCCGACGGCGGTGCCTGGTTCGCCGACCCGATGACCAACCTGGCGACCAACTTCGTCCCCCAGGGCATCGGCGCCGACCTCATCGCCACCCTGGAGGGCTTCTCCCGCCGCGACGTCGACGAGTACGCCGCCCTCTCCCAGGAGCGCGCCGCCGCCGCCGTCAAGGACGGCCGCTTCGCCCGCTCGATCGTCCCCGTCAAGGACCGCGCCGGACTCACCGTCCTCGACCACGACGAGTTCCTCCGCCCCGGCACCACCGCCGACTCCCTCGCCCGCCTCAAGCCCTCCTTCAAGGACATCGGCGAACTCGGCGGCTTCGACGCGGTCGCCCTGCAGAAGTACCACTGGGTCGAGGAGATCGACCACGTCCACCACGCGGGCAACTCCTCCGGCATCGTCGACGGCGCCTCGCTCGTCGCCATCGGCTCCAAGGAGGTCGGCGAGCGGCACGGCCTGACGCCGCGCGCCCGGATCGTCTCGGCCGCCGTCTCCGGCTCCGAGCCGACCATCATGCTCACCGGCCCGGCCCCGGCCACCCGCAAGGCCCTGGCCAAGGCGGGCCTCACCATCGACGACATCGACCTGATCGAGATCAACGAGGCCTTCGCGGCCGTCGTCCTGCGCTTCGTCAAGGACATGGGCGTCTCCCTGGACAAGGTCAACGTCAACGGCGGCGCCATCGCGCTCGGCCACCCGCTCGGCGCCACCGGCGCGATGATCCTCGGCACCCTCGTCGACGAGCTGGAGCGCCAGGACAAGCGCTACGGCCTCGCCACCCTCTGCGTGGGCGGCGGCATGGGCATCGCCACCGTCGTCGAGCGCGTCTGACGTCCCGTCCGCACCCCTTACTCACGGAGAAGCAGCAGTCATGAGCGAGAGCACCACCATCCGCTGGGAGCAGGACGAGACCGGGATCGTCACCCTCGTCCTCGACGACCCCAACCAGTCCGCCAACACCATGAACCAGGCCTTCCGGGCCTCGATCAAGGCGATCGCCGACCGCGTGGAGGCCGAGAAGGACTCCATCCGCGGCATCATCTACACCTCCGCGAAGAAGACCTTCTTCGCGGGCGGCGACCTCAAGGACATGATCCAGGCGGGCCCCGAGCACGCCCAGGACATCTTCGACAGCGCGATCGAGATCAAGAACGCGCTGCGCCGCATCGAGACCCTCGGCAAGCCGGTCGTCGCCGCGATCAACGGCGCCGCGCTCGGCGGCGGCTACGAGATCGCCCTCGCCTCCCACCACCGCGTCGCCCTCGACGCGCCCGGCTCCAAGATCGGCCTGCCCGAGGTCACCCTCGGCCTGCTCCCGGGCGGTGGCGGCGTCGCCCGCACCGTGCGCCTCATGGGCATCACCGACGCCCTCCTCAAGGTGCTGCTCCAGGGCACCCAGTACGCCCCGAAGCGCGCCCTGGACAACGGCCTCGTCCACGAGATCGCCGCCACCCCCGAGGAGATGATGGCCAAGGCCATCGCCTTCATCGACACGCACCCGGAGTCCCAGCAGCCCTGGGACGTCCCGGGCCACCGCATCCCCGGCGGCACCCCGTCGAACCCGAAGTTCGCCGCCAACCTGCCGGCCTTCCCGGCCAACCTGCGCAAGCAGCTGAACGGCGCTCCCTACCCGGCGCCGAAGGCCATCATGGCCGCCGCCGTCGAGGGCTCCCAGGTCGACTTCGAGACCGCCCTGACCATCGAGAGCCGCTACTTCACCGAGCTGGTCATCGGCCAGACCGCGAAGAACATGATCCAGGCGTTCTTCTTCGACCTCCAGGCGGTGAACTCGGGCGCGAGCCGCCCGAAGGACGTGGAGAAGCGTCAGGTCCGCAAGGTCGCCGTCCTCGGCGCCGGCATGATGGGCGCCGGCATCGCGTACTCCTGCGCCCGCGCCGGCATCGAGGTCGTCCTCAAGGACGTCTCCGCCGAGTCCGCCGCCAAGGGCAAGGGCTACTCCGAGAAGCTCTGCGCCAAGGCGGTCTCCCGGGGCCGCACCACCCAGGAGAAGGCCGACGCCCTCCTCGCCCGCATCACGCCCACCGCCGACGTGGCGGACCTGGCCGGCTGCGACGCGGTCATCGAGGCGGTCTTCGAGGACACCGCGCTCAAGCACAAGGTCTTCCAGGAGATCGAGCACGTCGTCGCCCCCGACGCCCTCCTGTGCTCCAACACCTCCACCCTGCCCATCTCGGTCCTCGCCGAGGGCGTCGAGCGGCAGGACGACTTCATCGGCCTGCACTTCTTCTCGCCCGTCGACAAGATGCCGCTCGTCGAGATCATCAAGGGCGAGCGGACCGGCGACGAGGCACTGGCCCGCGCCTTCGACCTGGTCCGGCAGATCAACAAGACGCCGATCGTCGTCAACGACTCGCGCGGCTTCTTCACCTCGCGGGTGATCGGCCACTTCATCAACGAGGGCGTCGCCATGGTCGGCGAGGGCATCGAGCCCGCCTCGATCGAGCAGGCCGCCGCCCAGGCCGGCTACCCGGCGAAGGTCCTCTCCCTCATGGACGAGCTGACCCTCACCCTCCCGCGCAAGATCCGCAACGAGACGAAGAAGGCGGTCGAGGAGGAGGGCGGCACCTGGGTCACGCACCCGGGCGAGGCCGTCATCGACCGCATGGTCGACGAGTTCGGCCGCCCCGGCCGCAGCGGCGGCGCGGGCTTCTACGAGTACGGCGAGGACGGCAAGCGCGGCAAGCTCTGGCCGGGGCTGCGCGAGCACTTCACCAAGCCCGGGTACGAGATCCCGTTCCGCGACATGCAGGAGCGGATGCTGTTCTCCGAGGCCCTGGACACCGTCCGGCTCCTGGAGGAGGGCGTCCTGACCTCCGTCGCCGACGCCAACATCGGCTCCATCATGGGCATCGGCTTCCCGGCCTGGACCGGCGGCATCCTCCAGTACGTCAACGGCTACGAGGGCGGCGTGGCCGGCTTCGTAGCCCGCGCGCGCGAGCTGGCGGAGACGTACGGCGAGCGCTTCGCCCCGCCGGCCCTCCTGGTGGAGAAGGCCGAACGGGGCGAGACCTTCACCGACTCCTGAAGGCGCTCCGCAACTCCTCGCTCAGTGAGCGCTGGAAAGCGGTGAGGAGGGCCTGGACCACCATCGGCTGCATGTGCGCCGAGAGCGACTTCATCGCGCTCAGGTGGTCCGGGTCCTCTCCGCTCTCCCGGTACGGGCTCCACACCTCGTCCCGGAAGAGCCGGGAGAGCTCCTGCGCGGCCGCGCGGGCGTGCTCCAGGAGCACGGTCCGGGAGGCGAGGATCGTCTCGTGCTCGATGGGCACGTCGAGCAGCTCGACCCCGAGCCGCAGCAGCGCCCCGTCGAGGCGGTACGTGTCGTCCTCGTCGGTCCGGTCGAGCACGCCCATCGCGGCCAGCCGGTCCACGTCCCGCCCGGTCAGCGCCCGCCCGGCCCGCCGCTCCAGCTCGCGCCGGGTGATCGTCTCGGCGGACTCCGGCGCCCACGAGGCCACGAGGGCCCGGTGGATGGCGAGGTCCTGCGCGCTCAGGTCGTCCGGCAACTGTCCGAGATACCGCTCGATCGCGGCCAGCGTCATGCCCTGCCGCTGGAGCTCCTCGATCAGCGCGAGCCGCGACAGGTGGTCGGCCCCGTAACGCCCGACCCGCCGAGCCCCGATGACGGGCGGCGGCAGCAGCCCCCGGGTCCCGTAGAACCGCACGGTCCGCACCGTGACCCCGGCCCGCGCGGCCAGCTCGTCCACGGTGAAGGTGGGCACCAGGTCGTCGTCGCTCGCGTCCTCCATGGTTCAACAGTATTGCTGTCTCACCACTGCTGTAAAAGCCCTGCGGAGCCGGCCGTGAAGATCCCGGCCCGCCGGACGCCGTGGCCGGAGGATCAGAGGGGTGCCGGGGAGGACAGGGCCGTGTCGACGGAGGCGAAGGTGACGCCCTGGTCGGCCAGCGCCTCGGAGACGACGCCGCCGAGGAGGGTGAGGGCCAGGAGGAGGTGCTCGTCGCCGATCTCGCGGTCCTTGCGGGCCAGGGCCGTGCGGAGCGACTTCTCCAGGACGGTCTTCGCCTCGCGGGAGAAGGTGAGGCGGCCCGACCACCACCCGGTGTCCTTGCGGTCGCCGGACAGCGCGCCCGCGCCGTGGGTCTCCTCGACGCGCTCGACGATCGCGCCGACGTCGATGCCGAGGCCGGCCAGGGCCTCCGCGTCCGCCCGGGACAGTCCGGCCCGGCGCCGCGCGTCGGAGAGCGCGGAGAGGAGGGACGGGCGGCGCTCCGGCGGGCACAGCCGCCCGAGCACCGCCGCCGCGCGGGTGTCCTCGCGGTCGAGGAGGGCCAGGAGGAGGTGCTCCGGGGTGACGACGGCCGCGCCGCCGCGTTCCGCGTGGGCGGTCGCCCCCTTCACCGTGGCGCGCGCGGCCTTCGTGAACCGTTCGAACATCACTGCCTCCCGTACTTCTTGTGGACGGCCTGCCGGCTGACACCCAGCTCGGTCGCGATCTCCTGCCACGACCATCCGTGGTTGCGCGCGCTGCGCACCTGGACGGCCTCCAGCTGTTCCAGCAGTCGCCGCAGGGCGGAGACGGCCCGCAGCCCGACCCGGGGGTCGCGGTCGCCGGCCCGTGCGGCGAGATCGGTCGCATCGGTCATGCCGTCAATGTAGGTTGACACCCGGCGCGTGTCAACCATGGTTGACACGCGGGCCGCCCCGTTGTCGGTGCCGCCTCCTACGGTGACCCCATGACCGTGATCGAGTACGTACGAGGGGACGCCACCGCGCCCCGGGGGAAGGGCGTCCGGATCATCGCCCACGTCTGCAACGACCTGGGCGGCTGGGGCAAGGGCTTCGTGCTCGCCGTCTCGCGCCGCTGGCCGGAGCCGGAGGCGGCCTACCGGCGCTGGCACCGGGAGCGGGCGGGCAACGACTTCGGGCTCGGCGCGGCCCAGTTCGTCCAGGTCTCGCCGTACCTCTGGGTGGCGAACCTGGTGGGTCAGCGGGGGATCCGCGCCGGCCGGAGCGGTGGCGTCCCCGTGCGGTACGAGGCGATCGACGCGGCCCTCGGCCTGCTGGCGGACAAGGCCGTCGAGCTGGGGGCCTCGGTCCACATGCCCCGGATCGGCTGCGGACTCGCCGGTGGCACCTGGGACCGCGTGGAGCCGCTGGTCCGGGGGCGGCTGACGACCCGGGGGATACCGGTCACCGTGTACGACTTCGGCGGGTAACGGGCGCCGGGGCGGGGCGTCGTGGGGGTGTTCGGGCGGGCGGGCTAGAGTCGGCGGCTGTTCGAATCGGGGGATCGGGAACAGGGGAGTCAGATGTACGCGCAACTCAGGGAGAAGGCCGACGAGTTGGCCGGGGTCCTGTGGCGGGAGCACACCGTCTACCGGGAGCGGGGCGGCGGTGTGGTGATCCGGGGCGAGCACGTGCGCCGGTGGATCAGCCTCGCCCCGACCGGGGGGAAGGACCGGGCCCTGCTGCGGGCCGGTCGGATCCTGGACGGGGGGACGACCGCCCCGGCCCGTACGGAGGTGGTCGTCGACCTGACGGCCGGGACGGCGGAGCTCGCGACCGTCTGCCGCCGGCTGCTCGCCGAGGTCGCCGCGGCCGCCGAGCCCGCGCCGGGGCCGTCCCGCGCCGGAAGGCCGGGGGAGCGGGGGAGGGGGAAGGGGAAGCCGGGCCGGACGGCTCGTGCCGCCCGGCCCGGCCGTCGCCCCCGTCGGGAGCGGCACACCAGCCCCGGTTCCTGGTTCGTCCTGCTCTGCGTCGTCGCGGTGCTCGGCGCCTGGCTGTACGGCCTCTTCGGGCAGTACCGCTACTGAGGGGCCGCTCCGGTCAGAAGCCGGTGACGGGGTAGTGGTCGGAGAGGTTGGTGTAGGTGTACTGCGTGCCCCAGCTGGAGACCGTCCACGGCGCGCTCTGCTCCAGGACCACGTTGTTGGTCCAGCCGGCGGGCCGGGCGTTCCCGGACCGGTAGAGGACGTAGTCGAGGTCCTCGCGCGGGTCGGTCGGGTAGCGGTAGGACGCGATCGAGTTCAGCTGGGTGTCGAAGGAGTACGGGTGGCCGGTGCGGGCGTCGGCCGGCGCCAGGTCCGCGTCGGCGAGCATCGTGCCGTACTCGGGGGTGTGCGAGTCGACGTTCATGTCGCCGGCGACGATCACCTGCTCGTTCGCCGGGATGTTCTTCGCGTCGAGGAAGGCGTCGATCGTCTTGAACTGCCGGCTGCGCATCTGCGCCGCCTCGCCCGCCGAGCAGCCCGGGTCGGTGGACTGCGCGTGGGTGCCGACGACGTGCACGCGGGTGCCGTTCACGTCGAGCACCGTGTAGGCGAAGCCCTTGTTCGAGTACCAGTCGGCGCCGCAGGCGTCCTTGTAGACGTACTGCTCCTTGCGGACGATCGGCCACTTGCTGAGGATCGTCACCCCGCCGTCCTCCGGCGTGGTCGAGGAGTAGGCCCCTCCGGTGGCGTCCCAACCGGTCTTGCCGCGGCCGACGACGGGGGTCTGGTACGGGTACTGCGCGGCGGCGTTCGCCTTGAGGGCGTCCGAGGCGGAGTTGTCGAAGGCCTCCTGGAGCACGACGACGTCCTGCCCCTGGAAGAAGGGGGCGGCGGGGATCGCCTTGGCCCGGTGGTCCTGTCCCCAGTTCGGGTACAGGGTCTTGGAGAACAGGAACGTGTTGTACGTGAGCACCTTCAGCCGGGGCGCCCCGGTGGAGGCGGCGGTCGCGGCCGGGGCGGCCGTCACCAGGGTGGCGGCGGCGAGCGCGAGGGAAAGGGCGGCGCCGGGGGTGCGGCGGAGCGCGGCGAACGACACGTGAACTCCCATGATTGCGTGGGGGGTTGGACTGGCGCCGCACATACAATCAGCCGTGGTTACCTTCCGGTAGCCTCTGGGTGCCGGGAATATTGCCGAGCCTGCAAGATCACGCCAACTCTCGCCCGGGTGCCTGATTTGGCGTGTTTTGGAGCAGGTAGAATGCGCGCATGACCCTCGCGACGAACTCCACTGTCTTCAAGATGGACCTCGGTCCGCTCAACCCCGTCTGGGCCGAGCTCATCCTCGGTCTGGTGTTGTTCGGGCTCACCTTCCTGATCCTGGCGAAGGGCATCCTTCCGAAGATCAAGCGCACCCTCGACGAGCGTGACGACGCCATCGAGGGCGGCACCGGCCGCGCCGACGACCTGCGCGCCGAGGCCACCGCCATCCGCGAGCAGTACGAGGCGGAGCTCGCCGAGGCCCGCCACGAGGCCGCGCGCATCCGCTCCCGGGCCACCGAGGAGGGCTCGGCCGCCATCGCCGCCGCCCGCGCCGAGGGCCAGGCCGAGCGCGACGCGATCCTCGCCGCCGGTGCCGCCAAGATCGCCGAGGAGCGCGCCGCCGCCGAGCGCGAGCTCAACGCCGACGTCGACGCCTGGGCCCACGCCCTCGCCGCCCGCATCGTCGGCGAGCCGGTCGGTGCCGACCGCGCCTGACCCCGTACTTCCCGGAAGGGGCCGTCACCAGGGCCGCAGCGCCCGCGTGACGGCCCCTTCGTCATGGGTGCAGCCTGGACACATGAGGAGAAGGCGATGGAACGTGTGAAGCCGCTCGACCGCGCCCCGGCCGGTCACGACCCCGCGCCGCCGCCCGTCGGCGGAGTGCTGTGGAGCGTCGCGGGGGACGTCCGGGCGCTCCTGATGCTGCCCGCCGCCCTCACCCTCCAGGTCGCCCACCCCGCGATCGGCGCCGGCGTCGACGACCACTCCGTCTTCCGCACCGACCCCTGGGGCCGCGGGGAGCGCTCCCTGCGCTCGCTCCAGCTGTGGATCTACGGCGGTGAGGAGGCCGCCGGAGAGGGCCGCCGGCTCCGGGAGCTGCACCGGACCATCCAGGGCACCGACGCCCACGGCCGCCGCTACCACGCCCTCACCCCGGCCTACTACTCCTGGGTGCACGCGACCGGCTTCCCGATCTACCGGCACGGGCTCCGCCTCCTCGCCCGCCCCCTCACCGAGGCGCAGGAGCGGCAGCTGTACGCCGAGTGGCTCCAGGTCGGGCGGGTCCTCGGCATCCACGACCGGGACATGCCGCAGACGATCGAGGCGTTCTGGCCGTACTACCGGAAGGTCCTGGCCGAGGAGATCGAGGCCACCACCGTCGTACGGGAGCTGCTTGACACCGACCTGCCGCTGCCCGCCCCGGACCGGGGCCCGCTGCCGCTGAGGCTCGCCCTCCGCCTCCTGTGGCCCGTCCTCCGCCGCCCCTTCCTGCGGCTGCGTGCCTTCCTCACCGTCGGGCTGATGCCGCCGGACGCCCGGGAGGCCATCGGCCTGGAGTGGACGGACGCGCAGGAGCGCACCCTGCGCCGGTTCGCCCGGGTCGTCCGGGCCGTGGTCCCGGCCCTGCCCGAGCGCCTGCGCTACCTGCCGATGGCCAGGAAGGCCCGAGAGGCCGCCCGCCGCGCGACGCGCTGACGGACGGCCTCCCGAGGGACCCGGGGCCCGCGGATCGGGTTCACGGATCGGGTTCACGGAGCGGGTTCACGGATCGGCCCGCGCACCGCAGACCCGCGCACCGCAGACCCGCGCACCGCAGGCCCCCGGACCGAAGCGCGCGGCCCGGGCGCCGACCGGCCCGCCGGAGCCGGTCGGCAGGCTCCGGGTCAGTGACCCGCGTGGCCCCCGTGGCCGCCGTTCTCGTGGATCGTGTTCGTCTCCGCGATCTTCTTCCACGACTTCGGCTGCACGGGCTTCGCCGGCTTCGCGGCGGAGCGGGCCGACGGCGCCGCCGCGGGGGCGGACAGGCCGGCCGTGGCGGCCGCCGTGGCGGCCGGCTTCGACGGCTGGTAGAGCCAGGTGTCGAAGAGCGCGGCCAGCGGCTTGCCGGAGACGCGCTCCGCGTACCGGACGAAGTCCGAGACGTGCGCGTTGCCGTACGCGTGCTCCTGCGGCCAGCCCTTCAGGATCGCGAAGAAGTCCTCGTCGCCGATCTCGTTGCGCAGGGCCTGGAGCGCCAGCGCCCCCCGGTCGTACACGGCGCCGTGGAACTGGTTCTCGGCGCCCGGGTCACCCGGCTTCACCGTCCAGAACGGGTCGTCGGCCGCCCGGGAGGCGTACACGTAGTCCGCCAGCTCCTGGGCCGTTCCCTCGCCCTCCTTCTCCGACCACAGCCACTGGCTGTAGCGGGCGAAGCCCTCGTTGACCCAGATGTCCTTCCAGTCGGCGACGGACACGCTGTCGCCGTACCACTGGTGCGCCAGCTCGTGGACGACCACCGACACGTTCGCGCCGTTGGCGAACTGGCGCGGGCTGTAGAACGGACGGGTCTGCGTCTCCAGGGCGAAACCGCTGGTCACGTTCGGCACGTAGCCGCCCAGGGCGTTGAAGGGGTACGGCCCGAAGACCGACTCCAGCCACTCCGCCACCTCGGTCGTGCGCTCGATCGAGGCGCGCGCCGCGCCCGCGTTGTCGCCGAGGTCCTTGCTGTACGCGTTGAGGACGGGCAGCCCGTTCGCGGTCCTGTCCGTCGTGATGTCGAACCTGCCGACGGCCAGCGTCGCCAGGTAGGTCGCCTGCGGCTTGTTGGAGCGCCAGTTGAAGCGGGTCCAGCCGAGCCGGGAGGACTGCGACTGCAGCACGCCGTTGCTGATGGCCTGGTGGCCGTCCGGCACGAGCACCGAGACGTCGAAGGTGGCCTTGTCCAACGGGTGGTCGTTGGACGGGAACCACCAGACCGCCGAGTCCGGCTCCTGCGCGGCGACGCCGCCGTCCGGGGTGCGGGCCCAGGCCGACCAGCCGTCGATCTTGAACTCGGAGGGCTTGCCCGCGTAGCGGACGACCACCGAGATCGGCGTGTTCTTCGCCAGCGGGGACGCCGGGGTGACCTCCAGCTCGTGGTCGCCCGAGGTGGCGAACTTCGCCGGGCGTCCGTTCACCCGGATCTCACTGACCTTCAGGCCGAGGTCGAGGTTGAAGCGGGACAGGTCCTGCCTGGTGGTGGCGAGGATCGTCGCCGTGCCCTCCAGGAGGTCCGTCGCCGGCTGGTACTTCAGGCGCAGGTCGTAATGGGAGACGTCGTAGCCGCCGTTGCCGCTGGCGGGGTAGTAGGAGTCGCCGATGCCCGGGGCGCCGGGGGTGAAAGAGGCCGCCGATGCCGGGATCGCCAGCAACAGAGAGGCCGCCAGGGCGCTCGGAACGATGAGTCTGCGGTGCACGGGTGCTCCCCAAGTCATAAGAAACGTAAGACGCGCGGGTGGTCGTCGGTCCTTAGTTCGGACCTTATTCAGCCCCCCGACGCACCGTCACGTCCAGAGGACCCCCTGTCACACGATCGCCATTCGGCCGACATGTACCGTGCGCCACCCGAATCGCACCCGAATGCCTCCGGCACTCTTTTGTCCGGGAGTTGACCGGGGTACGTTCCGGCGCATGCCGATGCGAAAGCGGAGAACCCGCGGAGCCCGACTGACGTACGGAACCCTCGTGTCCGCGGCCACGGCCGCCCTGTTCGCGACCCTGGTCACCCCCGCCGGCGCCCGGCCGGAACCGGTGTCGTCCTTCCCGCGCGAGTCCCGGCCCGTCCACTCGTACGCCGACGCCGTCCGCGAGTCCGTCTGGGTCGACACCGGCCTCGACGGCGACGGCGACGGACGCGCCGACCGGGTCGCCGTCGACATCGTGCGCCCCCGCGAGCCCGCGGCGGCCGGCCGGAAGGTCCCGGTCATCATGGACGCCAGCCCGTACTACTCCTGCTGCGGACGCGGCAACGAGGGCCAGAAGAAGACCTACGACGCCGACGGCGACCCCGTCCAGCTCCCGCTCTTCTACGACAACTACTTCGTCCCCCGCGGCTACGCCTTCGTCGCCGTCGACCTCGCCGGCACCAACCGCTCCGACGGCTGCGACGACGTCGGCGGACGCTCCGACGTCCGGTCCGCGAAGGCCGTCGTCGACTGGCTGAACGGCCGCGCCCGCGGCTACACCTCCCGCACCGGCGGGACCCCGGCCCGCGCCACCGCCTGGAGCACCGGGAACGTCGGCATGATCGGCAAGAGCTGGGACGGCACCATCGCCAACGGCGTCGCCGCCACCGGCGTGGAAGGGCTGAAAACGATCGTCCCGATCGCCGCGATCTCCTCCTGGTACGACTACTTCCACTCGCAGGGCGCCCCGCTCTACGACGCCAACCCGAGCTGGCTCTCCGAGTACGTGAACAGCCCCGAGGCGCAGGGCCGCTGCGGCGCCGTCCAGGACCGGGTCACCGCGGGCACCCCCTACAGCGGCGACTGGACCCCGGCCTGGACCGAGCGCGACTACGTGAAGGACGCCGGCAAGGTCAGGGCCAGCGTCTTCGTCGTCCACGGACAGCAGGACCTCAACGTCCGCACCGGTCACTTCGGCCGGTGGTGGGACGCGCTCGCCGCCCACGGCGTCGAGCGGAAGATCTGGCTCTCCCAGACCGGCCACGTCGACCCCTTCGACTTCCGGCGCGCCGACTGGGTCCGCACCCTGCACCGCTGGTTCGACCACTACCTCCTCGGCTACGACAACGGCGTCGACCGCGAGCCGGTCGCGGACGTCGAGCGCGCCCCGGACGTCTGGGCCACCGACCGGCAGTGGCCGGCGCGCGCCGCGACGACCACCACCCTGCGCCCCGCCCCCGGCCCCGCCTCGGGCCCGGGCGTCCTCGGCCGCGCGCCCGCCGCCCCCGGCTCCACCGCGACCTTCACCGACGACCCGGGCCTGGGCGAGCTGGACTGGGCCGCCCGGATCGACGGCACGACCCCCGAGAAGGCCGGCTTCGTCACCCGCCCGCTCTCCCGGGACCTGCGGATCTCCGGCTCCTCCGAGGTGACGGTCACCGCGACCCCGACCACCTCCACCGCGCACCTCTCCGCCGTCCTCGTCGACCTCGGCCCCGACACCATCCGGGACTACGCGGCGGCCGGCGAGGGCATCACCACCCTCACCGACCGCACCTGCTGGGGCGCGAGCACACCGGGCGACAGCGCCTGCTTCAATGAGACCGCGGCCCGTACGGCGGACGTGGCGTACACGGTCGTCAGCCGCGGCTGGGCCGACCTCGGCACCTGGGCCGACCCGCGCCGGGAGCGCCCGCTGACCCCCGGAAGGGCGTACACCCTCACCCTCGACCTCGCCCCGGCCGACCACGTCGTCCCGGCCGGCCACCGGCTCGCCCTGATCGTGGGCGGCACCGACAAGGACCTCCTCGATCCCCCGTCGACCACCCCGACCCTCACCCTCGACCTCGCCCGCACCTGGGCGAAGGTGCCCCTCGTCGGCGGCGCCGGGGCGTTCGAGCGGGCGACGACGGGAGCGGTCCCGGCCGTGCCCCGGCCCACGGCGGGCCCGTCCCTGAGCGGTTCCGTCCCGCCGGTGGCCGTCACCGGACCGCGTCTGCCCGGCGTGGAGGAGGCCCGATGAATTCCCCGACCAGGTACCGGAGTTCCCGGCGGTCGTTCGCCCTCGTGGTGGGTGCCGCCGTCCTCGCCCTGCCGCTCGTCACCGTCCCCGCCAAGGCGGCGGACAGCGCGCCCGCGAAGCCCCTCCCGCGCACCGGGTTCGAGGAGAGCCTGGGCGCCCGGTGGACGACCGAGGCCGAGGAGGGCGAGTTCCTCGCGGCGGTCGACCGGGGCAGCGACCGGGTGTCGCTGCGCGAGATCGGCACCACCGGCCAGGGCCGCCCGCTGCGGCTGGCCACCGTCGGCGCGGGTCACGCGGGCACCACCGTGCTGCTCGTCTGCAGCCAGCACGGCGACGAGCCGGCGGGCCGGGAGGCCTGTCTGAGCACGGTGCGCGACCTCGCGTACGCGCAGGACCGGGAGACCCGGCGCTTCCTCGCCCGCACCACCCTCCTGGTGGTCCCCACCGCCAACCCCGACGGCCGGGAGGCCGACACCCGGGGCAACGGCGACGGGGTCGACGTCAACCGCGATCACCTCGCCCTGCGGACCGCCGAGGCACGCGCGATCGCCGCCGTCGTCCGCGACCGGAAGCCCGCCCTCGTGTACGACCTCCACGAGTACGGCGCCACCCCCCGCTACTACGACAAGGACCTGCTCGCCCTCTGGCCCCGCAGCCTCGACGCCGACCCGCACGTCCACGACGAGTCCCGGACGCTCTCGGAGTCCTACGTCCGGCCCGCCGCCGGGCTCGCCGGTCACAGCAGCGGCATCTACGGCATCTGGACCGACCCCCTCACCGGCGAGCCGGTCAAGCAGGTCGCCGGTGACGGCCAGGAGCGGATCCTGCGCAACACGGCCGGCGTCAAGCACTCCGCCGGGCTGCTCGTCGAGACCCGGGTGGACGCCCTCGACCAGGCGGAGAAGGACGATCCGTCCCTCAACCACCGGCGCCGCGTCGCCACCCACCACGCCGCGCTGGAAGGGGCCTTCGCCTATCTCGACGAGCGGCGCGGGCCGCTCACGGCGGCCACCGCCCTCGCGCGGCGCGCCGGCTTCGCCGACCGGGGTCCGGTCTACCTCGGCGGCGCCGACAACGATCCGGCCGAGCCGGAGGAGATCCTCGCCGATCCGCCCTGCGGCTACCGCCTGGACGCCGCCCAGTACGCCGAGGCGGGCGACGAACTCGCCCTGCACGGCGTGACCGTACGGGCGGAGGGCGCCGGGGCGTTCGTGCCGCTGCGCCAGTCGCAGCGCGCGCTCGTCCCGCTGCTGCTGGACGCGCGGGCCGCCTATCACCTCGTCAGTGGGAGTCCTGTGGAGGAGTGTTGACGATCGGGTGACCCCGGCCCGGCGTCGCGCGATCCGGGTGTTTGCCGAGGTAAAGTTACTGGTCGGTACTGACCATGCCTCGAACAGGGCCCCACGGCCCTGAAGTTGGAGAACCATCATGCGCCACACCAAGCCCGCACGCCGTGCGCTCACGGCTCTGCTCGCCACCACGCTGCTCGCCGGGGGCGTGCTGCTCGGACAGACGGCGACCGCCGGGCCGGCCGCCGCCAAGCCCATCACCTGCAACGTCGCCCAGCTGCGGGCGGACGCCCACAAGGAGCGCGACCGGGGCAACCAGCTCAAGCGCCTCGGCGCCAGGGAGGAGGCCCGCAGGGCCTTCGCCCGCGCCGACGCCCTGGAGCGCAGGGCCCAGCAGTGCATCGACGCGGAGCGGAACAACAAGCCGCCGCTCTGGAAGTAGTGCACGACGCGGGGCGGTCGCCATCCGAAAGGAGGCGACCGCCCCGCGGTCGTTCCGGCCCGGACCCCGCGCCGTCCCTCAGCCGACGGCCAGCTCCGCCGCCCGCTCCGCGCAGCCCCAGGCCACCGTCACCCCCGCGCCGCCGTGGCCGTAGTGGTGGACGAGCCGCCCGCCGCCCGGCAGCGGCACCGCCTCGATCCGCACCCCGCCGGTCCGCGCGGGCCGCAGACCCACCAGGTGCCCCAGGACCCGGGCCCCCGCTATCTCCGGCCGCACCCGCGCGCACCGCGCCACGATCGCCGCCGCCGTCGCCGGATCCGGAGCGAGCCGCTCGTCGCCCTCCTCCGCCGTCCCGCCGAGCACCAGCCGGTCGGCGTGGGGGAAGTAGTACGTGGTCTCGCCCGCCGACTCGTCCGCCGCCGTGAACCACTCCTCGATCCCCGGGTTCTCCACCAGCACCAACTGCCCCCGCACCGGCCGCACCCCGGGATCCGGCACGAGCTCCCGCGCCGCGAGCCCCGTGCAGTCGACCACCACCGGGGCCAGCGCCGCCGCCTCCTCGAAGCCGTCGACCCGGCGCTCCTCGAAGATCCCGCCCATCGCCTCGAACCGGCCGCGCAGGAAGGCCAGGTGGACCGGCATGTCGATCAGCGGAAGACGCGCCGCGAGCCCCGTCCGGTACGGCCCCGGCACCTCCTCCGGCGCCAACTGCCGCAGCCCCTCGACCTCCTTCGCCCACGGACCGAGCCCGTCGAGGACCGTGCCCGCGTGGACCCCGGACACCCACCGGACCCCGCTGCGCTCCGGATCGACGGCCAGCTCCTCGTACACCCGCAGGGAGGCGAGCGCCCAGGCCCCGACCTCGGCCGCAGGCTCGATCCGGTACGGCCACCACAGGGCGCCCGCCACCGCCGAGGTCGTTCCCGTCACGGCGTCCCGGGACCGGATCCGGACCCGCAGCCCGCGCTCCGCCAGCCTCGTCGCCGTCGCCAGGCCGACGACCCCGCCCCCCACCACGATCACGTCGCTCGTCATGCCCGGGACCGTACCGGGACCGGGACATTTCCGGGACGGTGCGGCCACGGAAGGCGGAAATACTCGAGTCATGCCGGTCCCGTACACGTCCTTCGACCTCGTCCCCGCCACCCCGTCGGGCGGCGACCCCCACCACCACGACTTCCTCGTCGACGGCAGGCCGCTGCTCCACCGGCTCGACGAGACCGACGGCTTCGACTCCGTCTCGCCCCTCGCGGCGGACCTCCCGCCCACCGTCCGCCCCGAGCACGCCCACCGCCTCCTCCTGGCCGACGGCACCCGCCGGGTGATCCACTCCTGCCCCGACTGCGAGGACCCCGGCTGCGGCGCGGTCACCGCCGTCGTCGCCCGCGAGGGCGGGGACGTCGTCTGGCGCGACTTCGCCTGGCAGACCGGCACCGCCGCGGACCCCGTCCGCGAGGGCTACCCCGGCGTCGGGCCGTACCGCTTCCACGGCGCCACCTACCGGTCCGTCCTGCTCAGGCTCCTCGAATCCCCGGCGTGTCGCAGCGTCGCCTAGGATTCGTTCCCTGATGACTGCAACCCTCGTCGCCAAGGACCTCGCCGCCGGCCACGGCGAACGCACCCTCTTCGCCGGGCTCGACCTCGTCGTCGCCCCCGGTGACGTCATCGGCCTCGTCGGCGTCAACGGAGCCGGGAAGTCGACCCTGCTGCGGCTGCTCGCCGGGCTCGACACCCCGGAGGAGGGCGAGCTGCGGCTCTCCCCGCCCACCGCCGCCGTCGGCCACCTCCCGCAGGAGCCCGAGCGGCGCACGGGGGAGACCGTGCGGGAGTTCCTCGCCCGCCGCACCGGCGTCGCCGCCGCCCAGACCGCCATGGACGAGGCCACCCAGGGCCTCGTCGACGGCACGCCCGGCGCGGACGACGCGTACGCCGTCACCCTGGAGCGCTGGCTGAACCTCGGCGGCGCCGACCTCGACGAGCGCGCCGAGGAGGTCGCCGACTCCCTCGGCCTCACCGTCGGCCTCGACCAGCCGATGACCGCCCTCTCCGGCGGCCAGGCCGCCCGCGCCGGCCTCGCCTCGCTGCTGCTCTCGCGCTACGACGTCTTCCTGCTCGACGAGCCCACCAACGACCTCGACCTCGAAGGCCTGGAGCGCCTGGAGTCCTTCGTGAAGGGGCTGCGCGCCGGGACGGTCGTCGTCAGCCACGACCGCGAGTTCCTCACCCGCACCGTCACCAAGGTCCTCGAACTCGACCTCGCCCAGCAGCAGATCACCCTGTACGGCGGAGGCTACGAGGCGTACCTGGAGGAGCGGGACACCGCCCGGCGCCACGCGCGCGAGGAGTACGAGGAGTACGCCGACAAGAAGGCCGCCCTCGAAGGGCGCGCCCTCATGCAGCGCAACTGGATGGACAAGGGCGTCCGCAACGCCCGCCGCAAGGCCTCCGACAACGACAAGATCGGCCGGAAGCTGCGCGGCGAGGCCAGCGAGAAGCAGGCCGCGAAGGCCCGGCAGACCCAGCGCATGATCGAGCGCCTCGACGTGGTCGACGAGCCCCGCAAGGAGTGGGAGCTGCGCATGGAGATCGCCGCCGCGCCCCGCTCCGGCTCGGTCGTCGCGACCCTGCGCGAGGCCGAGGTGCGCCGCGGCGACTTCGCCTTCGGCCCCGTCACCCTCCAGATCGACTGGGCCGACCGGGTCGCCGTCACCGGCGCCAACGGAGCCGGGAAGTCGACCCTGCTCGCCGCCCTCCTCGGCCGTCTCCCGCTGGACTCCGGCGACTCGGTCCTCGGCTCGGGCGTCGTCGTCGGCGAGGTCGACCAGGCCCGGAAGCTCTTCCACGGCACGGAGACGCTCCTGGAGGCCTTCTGCGCGGCCGTGCCCGACACCGAGCCCGCCGAGGTCCGCACGCTGCTCGCCAAGTTCGGCCTCAAGGCCGTCCACGTGCTGCGGCCCGCCACCACGCTCTCCCCGGGCGAGCGGACGCGCGCCGCGCTCGCCCTGCTCCAGGGCCGGGGCGTGAACCTGCTCGTCCTCGACGAGCCGACCAACCACCTGGACCTGCCGGCCATCGAGCAGCTGGAGTCCGCCCTCGACTCGTACACCGGCACGCTGCTGCTCGTCACCCACGACCGGCGCATGCTCGACGCGGTCCGCACCACCCGCCGCATCGAGGTCGCCGCCGGCAAGGTGACCGAACTCTGATGCCGCTCCTTTCCGGGCCGGCCCCGCGATGACGGTCTCCTTCGGCCGGGGGCCCGCCGGAGCGAGGGCCCTCGCTCCGGCGGGCCCCCGCGTGGTCGTGGTCGACGTGCCGTCCTTCACCACCGCCGTGGGCGTCGCCGTCGAGCGCGGCGCCGCCGTCCTTCCGTACCGTCGGCGCGACGCCACGGCCGCCGCGTACGCGCGGGAGCTCGAAGACCTGCTGGGGGCGGGAGCGGTGCTCTCCGCCTTCGGCGGCCCGCACACCCGAACGACCCCGGAGGCGACCGCGGCGGCCACGCTGTGGGCGGCGACCGAGGACCCGGTCGCCGCCTTGCACGGCTGCGACTCGGGCCGTGAACTGTACGAGTACGGCTTTCCGCAGGACGTGGCCGTGGCCGCCGAGATCGACAGCTCGACGACCGTGCCCGTTCTGGTGGACGGCGCTTTCCAGGAGGCACGATGACCGACCTACTGACCCGGCTGACCGAGATGCTGGACGATCTGGACGCGGACGTGGACGAGACGATCGACCTCGCCGACGAGATCGCCGCCTCGGGCGACGCCGGTCTCCTGCCGCGCCTCCAGGCGGAGCTGGACCGGGCCCTCGCCGAGCGGAACGCCTACGCCCGGGAGCTCCTCGGCGGCGTCCTCGCCGCCCTCGGCGGCCCGGACGTCCTCCCCGCCCTGGTCCGCGCCTCCGCCGTCGACCTCGGGGACGACCAGGACGGCCTGGCCGCCGAGATCGTCGACCTGGTCCAGGCGGACCCGAAGGCGGCCCGTCGTCTCCTCCAGCCCATGACGGAGGACGACGACCTCTCCGTCGCCAACCGCGCCGACTGGGCGCTGCGCTTCCTGCCGTAGGCGGGGCGCACGCGAAGAGGCCACGGCCCGGTGGGGCCGTGGCCTCTCGTACGGTCGCGGAGGTCGCGGAGGTCGGGGTCTACCAGTAGACGCCGCGGTCCACGGCGCCCGTGCCGGAGTCCTTGAGGCACACGCGGTAGTGGTAGCCGCTGCCGCCGAGCACGTCGGACCAGTCGGACGCCGGGTCCGGGATCGTGACGGAGGGGCTGCGGACCAGCGGGCCGGCGTGGCCGTTGTGCTTCTCGATGCGGCCGTAGCGGTCCCACCGGTTGTCGGGGCCGTAGGGGTCGCTGACGCGGACCCAGGCGGCCTGGCACGTGGCCGACCAGCGCAGCTCGGCCTTGCCGATGCCGTCGGAGACGGACGCCTCGGTGACGGCGTCGCCGTCGCAGGCCTGGGAGACGGGGCCGAGGTCGTCGCAGCCGGCGCCGCTGCGGCCGGCGGCGTACGAGGTGCCGGCGAGCGGGACCAGGGCCGTGGTTCACCGCGGCGGCGGAGACGCCCGAGGCCTTCGCGATCACGGGCTTCGCGAGCACGGGCCTCATGGGCTTCACGGGCGGAACGGGCCGCCCCGTTCCGATGCCCGATGCCCGATGCCCGGTGGACGCGGGCCGTCCGCGCGCCCCCTGTCGGGGAGCGCGTGAACGGCCTCGGACCGCCTGCCGGACACCCCGTCCGGCCCGCGCGTCTATCGGCGCTTGCCGCCGCCCTCGCCGAGCAGACCGGCCTTGCGGAGGGCGTCCGCCATCGCGCTGTTCGCGGGCGCGGGCGCCGCCGAACGGTCCCGGCCGCCCCGCTCCCCGCGGTCGCCGCGGTTTCCGCCCTCGGCCCGGCGACCGCCGCCGCCCTGACGCTGCTGCGGCGGCCGGCCGGAACGCTCGCCCCGGTCCCCGCGCTCGCCCCGCTCGCCGCGGTCACGCCGGGGCGCACCGCCCTGGCCGCCCGCGCCCGCCTCGTCGTCCAGCCGCAGCGTCAGCGAGATCCGCTTGCGCGGGATGTCCACGTCCACGACCTTCACCTTGACCACGTCACCGGGCTTCACCACGTCGCGCGGGTCCTTGACGAAGGTCTTCGACATCGCCGACACGTGCACCAGGCCGTCCTGGTGCACGCCGACGTCCACGAACGCGCCGAACGCGGCCACGTTGGTGACGACGCCCTCCAGGACCATCCCCGGCGTCAGGTCGCCGATCTTCTCGACGCCCTCCTTGAAGGTGGCCGTGCGGAACGCCGGACGCGGGTCACGGCCCGGCTTCTCCAGCTCGCGCAGGATGTCCGTCACCGTCGGCAGGCCGAAGGTCTCGTCCACGAAGTCGTCCGCCCGCAGCGAGCGCAGCGTGCCCGTGTCGCCGATCAGCGCCGCGACCTCCCCGCCGGTCGCCTTCACCATCCGGCGCACCACCGGATACGCCTCCGGGTGCACCGCCGAGGCGTCGAGCGGGTCGTCGCCGCCCCGGATGCGCAGGAAGCCCGCGCACTGCTCGTACGCCTTCGGGCCGAGCCTGGCCACGTCCTTGAGCGCCTTGCGGGAGCGGAAGGGCCCGTTGGCGTCGCGGTGCGCGACGATGTTCTCCGCGAGGCCGGAGCTGATGCCCGAGACCCGCGAGAGCAGCGGCGCTGAGGCGGTGTTGACGTCCACGCCGACGCCGTTCACACAGTCCTCGACCACCGCGTCGAGCGAGCGCGAGAGCTTCACCTCGGCCAGGTCGTGCTGGTACTGGCCGACGCCGATGGACTTCGGGTCGATCTTCACCAGCTCGGCGAGCGGGTCCTGGAGCCGCCGGGCGATGGAGACGGCGCCGCGCAACGACACGTCGAGGCCCGGGAGTTCCTGCGAGGCGAAGGCGGAGGCGGAGTAGACCGATGCGCCGGCCTCCGAGACCATCACCTTGGTCAGCTTCAGCTCGGGGTGCTGGGCGAGGAGCTCGGCCGCCAGCTTGTCGGTCTCGCGGGAGGCCGTGCCGTTGCCGATCGCGATCAGCTCGACCGCGTGCTCCTTCGCCAGCCGCGCCAGCTTCTCCAGGGCCTGGTCCCACTTGTTGGCGGGGACGTGCGGGTAGATCGTGTCGGTGGCGACGACCTTGCCGGTCGCGTCGACGACGGCGACCTTCACGCCCGTGCGGAAACCGGGGTCGAGCCCCAGCGTCGCCCGGGTGCCGGCCGGCGCGGCGAGCAGCAGGTCCCGCAGGTTCGCCGCGAAGACCCGGACCGCCTCGTCCTCGGCGGCCGTGCGCAGCCGCAGCCGCAGGTCGATCCCGAGGTGCACCAGGATCCGGGTCCGCCAGGCCCAGCGGACCGTGTCCTGGAGCCACTTGTCCCCGGGGCGGCCGCGGTCGGCGACGCCGAAGCGGTGCGCGACGATCCCCTCGTACGAGGAGGGTCCCTCCGTGGGCTCCTCCGGCTCCAGCTCCAGGCTGAGGGCGTCCTCCTTCTCGCCGCGCAGCATGGCGAGCACCCGGTGCGAGGGCAGCGCCGTGAAGGGCTCGGCGAAGTCGAAGTAGTCGGCGAACTTCGCTCCGGCCTCCTCCCGCCCCTCGCGGACCTTCGCCACGAGCCGTCCGCGGCCCCACATGCGCTCGCGCAGCTCGCCGATGAGGTCGGCGTCCTCGGAGAACTTCTCGGCGAGGATCGCCCGCGCGCCCTCCAGGGCCGCGGCGGCGTCCGCGACGCCCCTGTCGCCGTCCACGAAGGCCGCGGCGGCGGCCGCGGGCTCGACGGACGGGTCGGCGAGCAGTCCCTCGGCCAGCGGCTCCAGACCGGCCTCACGGGCGATCTGGGCCTTCGTCCGCCGCTTCGGCTTGAAGGGCAGGTAGATGTCCTCCAGGCGCGCCTTGGTGTCGGCGGCCCGGATGCTCGCCTCCAGCTCGGCCGTCAGCTTGCCCTGCTCGCGCACCGAGTCGAGGATCGCCGACCGGCGGTCCTCCAGCTCGCGGAGGTAGCGCAGCCGCTCCTCCAGGGTGCGCAGCTGCGCATCGTCGAGCATCTCGGTCGCTTCCTTGCGGTAGCGCGCGATGAACGGCACGGTCGAACCGCCGTCGAGGAGCTCGACGGCTGCCTTCACCTGTCGCTCGCGTACGCCGAGCTCCTCGGCGATCCTTGCTTCGATGGACGTCGTCACGGTGTCCCGACTCGCCTTCTCGTGCCTCAAGCTTGCGAGTGCATTCTGCCGGGTCGGTCACCCGTATGCGGCAACCGACCCGTCCCGCGCGCGTCCCCGTCCCGCCGGGTCAGCCCTTGCCGAGCAGGTCCGCCGGGAAGGCGCCCGCGCCGGCCGCCGCGACCAGGAAGCCGCGTCCCAGCTCGGTGAGGCGCTCGACCCCGGCGGCACCGAGGTGCTCGTACGGGGCGGAGTCCAGCCGGTCGGTGTGCTCCTCCAGCTCGGCGCGCAGGGCCGTCCCCGCCTCCGTCAGCTCGCCCTCGGCGTCGAGGAGCCCGCGCTCGCGCAGCCGCTCCCTCGCCGCCTCCCAGTCGGCGCTCCGCCAGCCGCGCGTGCCGAGGACCCAGCGCGGGGACATCCCCTTGCCGGTGGCGGTGTGGGAGGCGAGGGCCTCGACGGGGTCGAGGCCGGCGGCGAGCAGGGCCGAGAGGTGGCCGTCGCCGCGGTGCTCGCGGAGCAGGGTGGCGGCGTACCAGTAGGCGAGGTGGGGCTGCTCGGGCACCGGCAGGTCGGCGTTGGCCGAGTAGAGCGGCCGGGCGTGCCGGGTGCAGGCCTCGGTGGCGCGCAGGGCGAGCTCCGCGGCCTCGGCCATCTCCGGGGAGGCGACGACGTCGTCGCCGAGCAGCCGCCGCAGGGTGGCGTCGGCGGTGCGCAGCCGCGCGTCCAGGACCTCGGCGGGGGAGGCGGTCTCCCAGACGGCCGGGAGGTGCCCGGAGAGGAACGCGTGGTTGTAGTTGTAGAAGGTCGCGGCGACCGTGCCCGCGCCCACCGCGCCGAGGGCGGCGCTCCGCGCGGCGAGCCGCATCGCGCTCCGGTCGGTGAAGCCGAGGGCGGTGAACTCCCGGTCCAGGTCCGGAGAGAAGTACAGCGTGGAGTGGATCGGATTGAGGGCGTTGTGGCACTGGCGGCCCGCGCGCGGGGCAAGAGCAGTCGTCATGGGCGGAACGTTACCGACTGGTCGGTACGACGGAAACGGCCGGAGGGGGGCGAGCGGGCGCGGGATGGCAGAAAAGGTGGGCTCTCCGTCGTTGCGGACGCCCCCGCACCCGCCAAGGATGGAGCCATGACGCAGCGCCCCGTCCTCGTCGTCCTCTTCGACGACGTCCAGAGCCTCGACGTCACCGGCCCCGTCGAGGTGTTCGCCGGTGCCGGCCGCGCCGCCGGCGACCCGTCCGCCTACCCGATCCGCACGGCCTCCCTGGACGGCGGACCGGTCCGCACGCACAGCGGACTGCGGCTGCTCCCCGACACCTCCCTCGACGCCGCCGTCGCCGACGGGGCTCCGCACACCCTCGTCGTCCCCGGTGGCGAAGGCACCCGCGCGCCCGACCCGGCCCTGATCGACTGGCTGCGCATCCAGGCCCCGAAGGCCGGACGCCTGGTCTCCGTCTGCACCGGCGCCCTGCTCCTCGCCGAGGCCGGACTCCTCGACGGACACCGGGCCACGACCCACTGGATCGCCTGCGACCACCTCGCCCGCCGCCACCCCGAGGTCGAGGTGGACCCGGACCCCATCTTCGTCCGGGACGGCCGGCTCGCCACCTCCGCCGGGGTCACCGCCGGCATCGACCTGGCCCTCGCCCTCGTGGAGGAGGACCTCGGCCGGGACGTCGCCCTCACCGTCGCCCGCCATCTGGTCGTCTTCCTGCGCCGCCCCGGCAACCAGGCCCAGTTCAGCGCCCAGTTGGCCGCCCAGACCGCCCGCCGGGAGCCGCTTCGGGACCTCCAGGCCTGGATCACCGAGCACCCCGAGGCGGACCTCTCCGTCGAGGCGCTGGCCGCCCGCGCCCGGCTCTCGCCCCGTCACTTCGCCCGCGCCTTCCACGCGGAGACCGGCGTCCCGCCCGGCCGCTACGTGGACCGGGTCCGGCTCGAACACGCCCGCCGCCTCCTGGAGGAGACCTCGCACGGGGTCGAGGAGGTCGCCCGCGCCTCCGGGTACGGCACGCCCGAGGCCATGCGCCGCGCCTTCCTGAAAGCCCTGGCGACCGGCCCCGCGGAGTACCGCCGCCGCTTCCACGCGGTCCTGTCCTGACCGTCCGCCTGTTCCGTCGTCGGCCTTCTGCCGGCGCCGGTCGGCCCCGCGGCCGATCGGGCGCCGTCCGGAGGCGGTCCCTTCGTGGACCGGCCCTCCGCCCGTGCATCCACGGGCGGGCGGTCCCGTCCTCACCGTTCCCACCCACCGAGAGGAACCCCCGTGCAGATCGCCGTCCTGCTCTACGACCGCTTCACCACCCTCGACGCCGTCGGCCCGTACGAGCTGCTCGCCCGGCTCCCCGGTGCCGAGACGGTCTTCGTGGCCAAGGAGGCCGGCCCGGTCCGCAACGACCAGGGCAGCCTCGCGCTCGTCGCCGACCGGAGCCTCGCCGAGGTCCCGAGCCCGGACATCGTCCTGGTCCCCGGCGGCCCCGACGCGCGGGTCGCCATGGACGACCCGGAGATCCTCGACTGGCTCCGTACCGCCGACGCCACCAGCACCTGGACCACCTCCGTCTGCACCGGCTCGCTGATCCTCGCCTCGGCGGGCCTGCTGGAGGGCCGCCGGGCGACCACCCACTGGCTCGCCTTCGACGAACTGCGGGCGCTGGGCGTCGAGCCCACCGGCGAGCGGGTCGTCCTCGACGGCAAGTACGTCACGGCCGCCGGCGTCTCCTCCGGCATCGACATGGCGCTGCACCTGCTCGGCCGGATCGCCGGGGACGAGACCGCCCAGACGATCCAGCTCCTCACCGAGTACGACCCGCAGCCGCCGTACGACGCGGGCTCGCCGGAGAAGGCCCCGGCGGCGATCGTCGCGCACTGGCGGGGCCGGCCCGTCGAGTCGCTGCCGCAGGGCTGACTCAGAGCACGTACGTGAAGCGGGGCGCGCGGCGCTCCAGGAAGGCGGCGACGCCCTCGGCGGTGTCGCCGCTGCCGCGTGCCTGCTCCGCCCAGTGGGCGTCCCGGTCCAGACGGCCGTCGGCGAACTCCTTGGCCGCCGCCTGGGTGAGCAGCGAGCGGGAGGCGAGCAGCCGGGCGAACTCGGCCACCCGCTTGTCCAGCGCGCCCGCCGGGTGCAGCTCGTCCACGAAGCCGGTCCGCAGGGCCCGCTCCGCCTCCATCAACTCGCCGGAGAACAAAAGGTACTTGGCGGTCGAGGGGCCGACCAGGGCGGTGAGTCTGCGGGTCGAGGAGGAGGCGTAGACGATGCCGAGCTTCGAGGGCGTGATCCCGAAGCGGGCGCCCTCCTCGGCGAAGCGCAGGTCGCAGGCGGCGGCGAGCTGGCTGCCGCCCCCGACGCAGAAGCCCCGCACCGCCGCGACGGTCGGCTTGGGGAAGGCCGCGAGCGCCTCCTCGGCCCGCACCGAGAGGGCCTGCTGCTCGTCCCCGGGCTCCCGCAGCGCCGAGATGTCCGCCCCGGCGCAGAAGGTGTCGCCCTCGCCGGTGAGGACCAGCACCCGGACGGCCGGGTCGGCGGCGAGCCGCTCCAGGACGGCGGGCAGGGCGCGCCACATGCCGACGCTCATGGCGTTGCGTTTGGCGGGGTTGGAGATGACGACGGTGGCGATCCCGTCCGTGACGCTGTCCTTCAGCTGCGGCTCCATGGGCCGGATGCTATCCGCCGGGCCCGAACGTACGATCAGGAAGGGGTCGCTCCGAACCTCGGCGCCGCTCCCCGGCCGGCTGCCGCTCCTCGGCGGCGCCGTCGCGGCCGCTGGAGGGACCGCTTCCGGAATCCTCAGAAAGCGCGCAGGATCAGTCGAACAACTGACGTTGGCATACCCAGCCGATCAGAAGGTGACCGATAGGTGTCGACTTCTGGTCAGTAGGCCGGTCCGCTCGCGCGTATTGCCAAGACTCGATCCGTGGCGAGAATCGAGCACGAGGGCGGGAACGGGACCGTGGACACCCACGGGGGTGTCCCCGCCCGGCAACCGTCCTACGAAGGAGTCTGGCGCTTCACCGCTGCAGCGGTCGACGTCTCCGTCCCGCAGGCCCGGCACGCCGTACGCGACCTGCTGGTCCGCCAGGGCGTCCCCGTCCGCGAGGAGATCATGGACGGCCTGCTGCTGATCGTCTCCGAGCTGGTGACCAACGCCGTGCGGCACGCGGCGCTGCTCTCCCCGGAGATAGCGGTGGAGGTCGCGATCGGCCCCGAGTGGGTCAGGGTGTCCGTCGAGGACAACCACCCCTACCGTCCCAAGGCCCTGGAGGCGGACTGGGGCCAGACCGGCGGCCGGGGGCTCCTCCTGGTCCGCGAGATCGCCCAGGAGTCCGGCGGCGCCTGCGACGTCGAACACACCGCGAGCGGCGGGAAGATCATCTGGGCGGCGCTGCCCCTGGGGCCCGCCTGAGGGGCCCGCCTGAGGGGCCCGCCGGGCCCGGATCCGGCGCGCACGGCTGGAAGGCCCCGGCCCCGATGGCACCGGGGCCGGGAGGCGCTCCCGGGGGTCACCAGCCCCCGGACGGGCCCGTCAGCTCCCTGATCGCCGGCCGCGCCGCGTCCAGGACCGTCATGAACCAGGCGGAGAAGGGCGCGGCGGCGTGCCGCTCGGCCAGTTCGTCGGCGGTCACGAAGTCGGTGGACTCGATCTCCTCCGGGTCCGGCCGCGGGGCGGCCTGCACGAGGCCGACGAAGAGGTGGTTGAACTCCTGCTCCACCAGGCCCGAGGCCGGGTCCGGGTGGTTGTAGCGGACGGTGCCGGCCTCCGCGAGCAGCGTCGGCGAGACGCCCAGCTCCTCGAAGGTCCGCCGGGCCGCCGCGGCGAACGGCGCCTCGCCCGGGTAGGGGTGGCCGCAGCAGGTGTTCGACCAGACGCCGGGGGAGTGGTACTTGCCGAGCGCCCGCCGCTGGAGCAGCAGCCGGCCCGACTCGTCGAAGAGGAAGACGGAGAAGGCGCGGTGGAGCTGCCCCGGCGCCTGGTGCGCGGCGAGCTTCTCCGCGGTGCCGATGGTCCTCCCCTCCTCGTCGACCAGTTCGAGCATGATCGGCGCCGGGACTCCGGACGGCTGGACACCGTTCGACGTGATCTCCGGCGAGATCTGAGCCGCGGTGGCTGGTGTGGTCGGCATACCCATCCTTCGCATCGGTCCTCGGCCCGTTGGGGCCCCCACAGTGTGCCGTACAAAACCGGCTTGTCCGCACTTCGGCGTCCGGACGTGGCCGCTCCCACCGCACCGGAGTACAGGCGGTGCGGCGGGAGCGGGAGGGGTCCAAAGGGGCACTACACCCCGAAAGGTGCCGGATAGGCGAGTGTGCCCGGCGGCACGGGCGCGGAAGCGTCCAGGACGAGCGCCATCATCGCCTCGTCCGGGACCTCGAAACCTGGCTTGATTCCATACTCGGACGCCCGTACGAACCCGAACCGCGGGTAGTACTCCGGATGGCCCAGGACGAGCACGAGCGGCTCTCCGCGCAGCCGGGCCGCGTCGAGCACCGCCCGGACGACGGCCTGCCCGGCCCCCGTCCGCTGGTGGGCGGGCGCCACCGACACCGGGGCCAGCGCGGCCGCGGGGACGCCGTCCACCAGGCACCGGGTGATCAGCGCGTGCGCCGCGATCGTGCCGTCCGGGGCCTCGGCCACGTACGACAGGCCCGGCAGCCAGGCGTCGTCGCGCCGGAGCGCGTCGACCAGATCGGCCTCCGTCTCCGAGGGCGCGGCCTCCGACCCGAAGGCCGCGGCCACGACCCGCCGGATCTCCGCCGCGTCCGCCTCGGTCTCCGGCCGGGTGCGCCAGCGCGGATCGGCGGCCCGCAGGACGAAGCCGGCGTACCCGTAGTCGGAGCCGTGCCCGCGCCGCAGCGCGATCTCGGCGCGGGCCCCCGCCACCGCCTCGGCCATGCCGGGCACGGTGGTGTCCGCCGCGTCGGCGTGCGCGGCGAGCGGGACGTAGTACTCGTCCCAGTCGCTCTCGGGCTGCGGGACGGTCCCCAGGACGTGGTAGCCGGCCGCCACGGCCGCCGCCGCGTTCCCGGCGACGGTACGCAGGGTGTAGTGCTCCTCCCAGAAGGCGCGGGCCGCCGGGCCCGGCTCCTCGGTGGTCCAGACGCACTCGGTGAGCACCAGCGTGCCCCCGGGGGCCAGCAGCCGGCGCCATTCGGTCAGCGCCCGGTCGAAGCCGAGGACGAAGACCGAGCTCTCCGCCCAGACCAGGTCGAAGGAGCCGTCGGGGAACGGCAGGGCGCGCATGTCGGCGTTCAGGGTGCGGATCGCGCCGTCGAGCCCGCGGGCGGCGGCGGTCTCCCGCAGCTCCGCCAGGAACGGCTCGTGCGTGTCGACGGCGGTCACCTCGGCGCCCGCCTCGGCGGCCAGGAGCAGCGCGGAGCGGCCGGGGCCGCAGCCCAGGTCGAGCACGCGCGGCCGCTCCGGGAGGCGGCCCGAGAGCGCGAGGAGCCGGCGGGTGGTGGCGTCGGAGCCGGGGCCCTGCCGCGGCAGGCCGTGGTGCAGGGCGAAGAAGGAGTCGTGCAGAGCATTGTCGGACAACGTGGAAACCCTTGGGGTGAAAGGGCCCCGGCCGACGACGTGACGTACCGGTGGAAGGACCGGGATCAGGTCAGCCGGAGACCCGGAGGCTGAGGGACGACCGGGTGCTGCCGCACGGGGCAGCCTCCATCGCGACGGTCATCAACCTCAGCTCCTCTCCACACGCGTTCGTGCGAGGAGACTAACAGCCGGAGGCCGCTCAGAGGCAGAGTTTCGCCTCGTGCTCCGCGTGCCCGGCGGGCTCCAGCTGGAAGGTGCAGTGCTCCACGTCGAAGTGCGAGCCCAGGCAGCCCTGCAGGGCGTGCAGCATCTTCTCGTGCCCGACCGAGTCGAGCGCGTCCTGGTCCACGACGACGTGCGCGGAGAGCACCGGCATCCCCGAGGTGATCGTCCAGGCGTGCAGGTCGTGCACGTCCTCGACGCCCGGCAGGGCCAGGATGTGCGCCCGCACCTCCGCCATGTCGACGCCCTTCGGAGCCGCCTCCAGGAGGACGTCCAGGGTCTCGCGCAGCAGCTTGAGCGTGCGCGGCACGATCATGAGGCCGATCACGATCGAGGCGATCGGGTCCGCGTACTGCCAGCCCGTCGCCAGGATGATCGCCGCCGCGACGATCACGGTGACCGAACCCAGCGCGTCCGCGAGCACCTCCAGGTACGCCCCGCGCACGTTGAGGCTCTCCTTCTGGCCCCGCATGAGCAGCGACAGCGAGATCACGTTGGCCACCAGGCCGATCACCGCGAACGCGATCGCCGGTCCGCCCTTGGTGTCGGCCGGTTCGATGAACCGCTGGACCGCCTCGTACAGCACGTATCCGCCGACCACGAGCAGCAGCAGACAGTTGGCGAGCGCGGCCAGGATCTCGGCCCGGGCGTACCCGAACGTGCGGTTCCCCGAGGGGGGCCGGTTCGCGAAGTGGATCGCGAGGAGCGCCATCGCGAGGCCGACCGCGTCGGTCGCCATGTGCGCCGCGTCCGCGATCAGGGCGAGGGAGTCGGCGACCAGGCCGCCGACGATCTCGATCACCATCACGGAGAGCGTGATGCCGAGCGCGATCCGCAGCCGGTTCTTGTACGCGGCGGCCGCCGTGCCCGTCGGCGGCGGGCCGCCGTGGCCGTGCCCGTGATCGTGTCCAGCCCCCATGACAAGGCCTCCCGGTCGTGTCGGATGTGTGCCCCGATTCGCAAGTGAACTACGGGTGGGGGGTATGTGCAACACGGTACTGAACACCGTTGTCATATGCTCTGACCTGCGGCGACGTCGGAGCGAGGGCGCGCGCCGCCGGCCTCTCGGGGCGGGCTTCGCGGGGCGGGCCGCCGATCGCCCGCGATGATCTCCGCGGAACGCGGCGCACCCGGACGGACACGGACGGTCCCGGGGGAGTCCTGTCGGCGAAGCCTCGGTGAAATCGTCCTCCGTTCATCCGATAGCCTCAGCCGACGTGTCGCCGCCCGGTGCCGGGCCGCACCGCCGCGCCGGGGCCGCCATGGCCCCGCCGGCCCCTCCGTCAGCTCCAAGGAGTGAGTTCGTCTGTCGACCGCCATCCTCACCGGCCCGCCGGCACCCGGATCCTCGCTCGACGGTGATCTGCGGTCGCTCGGCTTCGACGTCCGGATCGCCTCCGGCGCCGAGGAGGCCGGCGCCCTGCTGGCCGCCGTCCCGGCGGGCGAGCGCGTCGCGCTCGTCGACCCCCGGTTCGTCGGTCACCTGCACGCGCTGCGCCTCACCCTGACCGACCCCCGCTTCCCCGCGGCCGCCGCCCCCGGCGCGCTCACCGCCCAGCGGGAGGCCCGCCCCGCGCTCGCCCGCGCCCTGGAAGCGGTCTCCACGACCGCCGGGGCCGCCGGCAGCGACACGCTCACCGACGCCCACGGCCTCACCGACTCGCTCGCCGAGGCCCTCGACGCCGACGGCGTCGCCGTGCACCGGCCCCAGCTCGGCACCCTCGTCGCCACCGTGCCCACCGACGCCGAGGCCCGCCACGAGGCGCGCGCCGCCGTCGACGCCGTCGACGACGAGGCCGTGCGCCTGCGCTCGGCCGTCAAGGCGCACGACGGCTTCTTCACCACCTTCTTCATCAGCCCGTACTCGCGCTACATCGCCCGCTGGTGCGCGCGCCGCGGCCTCACCCCGAACCAGGTCACCACCGCCTCGCTGCTCACCGCGCTGATCGCGGCCGGCTGCGCGGCCACCGGCGTCCGCGGCGGCTACATCGCCGCCGGCGTCCTCCTCATCGTCTCCTTCGTCCTCGACTGCACCGACGGGCAGCTCGCCCGCTACGCGCTCAAGTACTCGACGATGGGCGCCTGGCTCGACGCCACCTTCGACCGGGCCAAGGAGTACGCCTTCTACGCGGGCCTCGCCCTCGGCGCCGCCCGCGACGGCGACGACGTGTGGGCGCTCGCCCTCGGCGCCATGGTCCTCATGACCTGCCGGCACGTCGTGGACTTCTCCTTCAACGAGGCCAACCACGACGCCACCGCCAACACCAGCCCGACCGCCGCCCTCTCCAGCAGGCTCGACAGCGTCGGCTGGACGGTCTGGGCCCGCCGCATGATCATCCTGCCGATCGGCGAGCGCTGGGCGATGATCGCGGTCCTCACCGCCGCCACCAGCCCCCGGATCGTCTTCTGGGCCCTGATCGTCGGCTGCGCCTTCGGCGCCTGCTACACCACGGCGGGCCGCGTCCTGCGCTCCCTGACCCGCAGGGCGAAGCGGACCGACCGGGCAGCCCAGGCGCTGGCGGACCTGGCTGACTCGGGCCCGCTGGCCGGGATCGCGAGCCGTGCCCTCGCCCGCACCGGCCTGCGCGGCCCCGGCTTCGTCCTCGCCCTGATCGCCACCGGAGCGCTGCTCGCCACGGTCCTCGCCCGCCCCTTCGGGGACCGGCAGACCGTGATCATCGCGGTCTTCTACGCGGTCTTCGCCGGCGCCGCCGTCGCCCGCCCCCTCAAGGGCGCCCTCGACTGGCTGGTCCCCCCGCTCTTCCGCGCCGCCGAGTACACCACCGTCCTCGTGCTCGCGGCCCGCTCCGACTCCCCGCACGCCCTTCCCGCCGCATTCGGGCTGGTCGCGGCCGTCGCCTACCATCACTACGACACGGTGTACCGCATCCGCGGAGGCACCGGCGCGCCGCCCGCCTGGCTGGTGCGCGTCACCGGCGGACACGAGGGGCGCACGCTCCTGGTGACCGCTCTCGCCGCCCTGCTGGCGGACCGCGGCGACGACTTCACCCTGGCACTGACCGCGCTCGCGGTCGCCGTCGCGCTGGTGGTGCTGGTGGAGTCCATCCGCTTCTGGGTCTCCTCCGGAGCACCCGCCGTTCACGACGAAGGAGAAACAGCATGATCGGCCTCGTACTGGCAGCCGGTGCCGGACGGCGTCTGCGCCCCTACACCGACACCCTTCCGAAGGCCCTCGTGCCCGTGGACGGCGACACCACCGTCCTCGACCTCACGCTGAAGAACTTCGCCGAGATCGGCCTCACCGAGGTCGCGATCGTCGTCGGCTACCGCAAGGAGGCCGTCTACGACCGCAAGGACGCCCTGGAGGCCAAGTACGGCCTCCGGATCACCCTCGTCGACAACGACAAGGCCGAGGAGTGGAACAACGCCTACTCCCTGTGGTGCGCCCGTGAGGTGCTCAAGCGCGGTGTGATCCTCGCCAACGGCGACACCGTCCACCCGGTCTCCGTCGAGAAGACCCTGCTCGCCGCCCGCGGGAACGGCCAGAAGATCATCCTCGCCCTCGACACGGTGAAGAACCTCGCCGACGAGGAGATGAAGGTCATCACCGCCGAGGGCAAGGGCGTCCAGCGCATCACCAAGCTCATGGACCCGGCCACCGCCACCGGCGAGTACATCGGCGTCACCCTCATCGAGGCCGAGGCCGCCGAGGAGCTCGCCGACGCCCTCAAGGCCACCTTCGAGCGCGACCCCGACCTCTACTACGAGGACGGCTACCAGGAGCTCGTCAACCGCGGCTTCACCGTCGACGTGGCCCCCATCGGCGACGTCAAGTGGGTCGAGATCGACAACCACGACGACCTCGCGAAGGGCCGTGAGATCGCGTGCCAGTACTGACCCGGCTGATCCCCTCGCCGGTCGTCGTCGACATCCGCCGGGGAGCGCTGGACGACCTGTCCGCGCTCCTCGCGGACCAGCGGATCTCCAGCAACGGCAAGATCGCCGTCGCCATCAGCGGCGGCTCGGGCCTCAAGCTGCGTGACCACTTCGCCCCCGAGCTGCCCGGCGCCGACTGGTACCCGGTCTCGGGCGGCACGATCGACGAGGCCGTGAAGCTCGCCGACGCCATGCGCGGCAAGCGGTACGACGCCGTGGTCGCCCTCGGCGGCGGCAAGATCATCGACGTGACCAAGTACGCGGCGGCCCGGGTCGGGCTGCCGCTGGTGGCCATCGCCACCAACCTGTCGCACGACGGGATCTGCTCGCCGATCTCCACCCTGGACAACGACAACGGCCGCGGCTCGTACGGCGTCCCCACCCCCATCGCGCTGGTCGTCGACCTCGACGTGATCCGGGACGCCCCCGTGCGGTACGTCCGCTCCGGCATCGGCGACGCGATCTCCAACCTCTCCGCCATCGAGGACTGGGAGCTCTCGCACCGCGAGAACGGCGAGCCGGTCGACGGCCTGGCCGCCGCCATGGCCCGCAGCGCCGGCGAGGCCGTGCTCCGCCACCCCGGCGGCGTGGGCGACGACGACTTCCTCGTCACCCTCTCCGAGGGCCTGGTGATGTCCGGCATCGCCATGTCCATCAGCGGCGACAGCCGCCCCTCCTCGGGCGCCTGCCACGAGATCAGCCACGCCTTCGACCTGCTCTTCCCGGCGCGGGCGGCCAGCCACGGCGAGCAGTGCGGCCTCGGCGCGGCCTTCGCGATGCACCTGCGCGGCGCGCGGGACGCCTCCGGAGTGATGGTCGAGACCCTGCGCCGGCACGGGCTGCCCGTCCTGCCGGAGGAGATGGGCTTCACCGTGGACGAGTTCGTCCGGGCGGTGTCCTTCGCCCCGCAGACCCGGCCGGGCCGCTACACCATCCTCGAACACCTCGACCTGTCCGACGACGAGATCAGGGACGCGTACGCCGACTATGCCAAATCCATCGGTAGCTGAGCTCCGTCCTCCGCGGAAGCCCTCGGTGGCGGAGCTCCGCCCGGTCGTCCACCCCCCGGGTGTGAAGGACCGGCGGAGCGGTGAGCACTGGGGCGGCCGCCTCTACATGCGGGAGATCTCGCTCAGGATCACCCGGCAGCTCGTCGGCACCAGGGTCACGCCGAACCAGCTGACGTACGTCATGACCCTCGCGGGCGTCCTCGCCGCACCGGCCCTGCTGGTGCCCGGGATCCCGGGGGCGCTGCTCGGCGCGCTCATGGTCCAGCTCTACCTGCTGCTCGACTGCGTCGACGGCGAGGTGGCCCGCTGGAAGAAGCAGTACTCGCTGGCCGGCGTCTACCTGGACCGGGTCGGCGCCTACCTGTGCGACGCCGCCGTCCTCGTCGGCTTCGGCCTGCGCGCCGCCGACCTGTGGGGCTCGGGCCGGATCGACTGGCTGTGGGCCTTCCTGGGCACGCTCGCCGCGCTCGGCGCCATCCTGATCAAGGCCGAGACCGACCTCGTCGGCGTCGCCCGCCACCAGGGCGGGCTGCCGCCGGTCAAGGAGGCGGCGTCCGAGCCGCGCTCCTCCGGCATGGCGCTGGCCCGCCGGGCCGCCGCCGCGCTCAAGTTCCACCGGCTCGTCCTCGGCATCGAGGCCTCGCTGCTCATCGTGGTCCTGGCGATCGCGGACCACGTCAGGGGAGACCTCTTCTTCTCCCGGCTCGGTGTCGCCGTCCTCGCCGGCATCGCCCTGCTCCAGACCGTGCTGCACCTCGTGTCGATCATGGTCTCCAGCAGGCTGAAGTGAGGCCGGCCGTGAGTACGCCGCTCAGGGTGGGTGCCGTCGTCATCACGATGGGCAACCGCCCCGACGACCTGCGCGCGCTCATCGACTCGGTCGCCGCGCAGGAGGGCGACCCGGTCGAGGTCGTCGTCGTCGGTCAGGGCACCCCGGTCACCGGGGTGCCCGACTGGGTGCGGACCGTCGACCTGCCCGAGAACCTCGGGATCCCCGGCGGCCGGAACGTCGGCATCGAGGCCTTCGGCCCCGGCGGCACCGACGTCGATGTCCTGCTCTTCCTCGACGACGACGGGCTGCTCGCCCACCGGGACACCGCGGAGCTGGTCCGGCAGGCCTTCACCGCCGATCCGCGCCTCGGCATCATCAGCTTCCGGATCGCCGATCCGGAGACCGGGGCCACCCAGCGCCGGCACGTGCCGCGGCTCCGCTCGGCCGATCCGATGCGCTCCTCGCGGGTGACCACCTTCCTCGGCGGCGCCAACGCCGTCCGCACCAAGGTCTTCGCCGAAGTCGGCGGCCTGCCGGACGAGTTCTTCTACGCGCACGAGGAGACCGACCTCGCCTGGCGCGCGCTCGACGCCGACTGGATGATCGACTACCGTTCCGACATGGTGCTGCTGCACCCCACCACAGCCCCGTCCCGGCACGCCTCGTACCACTTCAACGTGGCCCGCAACCGAGTGTGGCTGGCACGTCGCAATCTGCCCGCGCCCCTGGTGCCGGTCTATCTCGGCGTCTGGCTCCTGCTCACCCTGGCCCGGCGGCCCTCGCCCTCCGCGCTGAAGGCGTGGCTCGGCGGCTTCCGCGCGGGCTGGACGACCCCCTGCGGACCGCGCCGCCCCATGAGGTGGCGTACGGTGTGGCGCCTGACCCGGCTGGGTCGCCCCCCGGTCGTCTGACATCGTGGTACTCCACGTGCCGCGCATCTTGAACACGAAAGTTTCGACTGTGAGTGACACACACCTGGGCGGGGCGGTCGCGACGAGCGCGCCTCCGTCCTCCGTCGACGAGGGCCTGGAGCCGGCCGCCCTCGCCGCGAAGTACGGCCTCGCCGTCAGCGGCGCCCGGCCCGGCCTGTTCGAGTACGTCCGCGATCTGTGGAGTCGTCGCCACTTCATCCTGGCCTTCTCCTCGGCGAAGCTGACCGCCCAGTACAGCCAGGCGAAGCTGGGCCAGGTGTGGCAGGTGGCGACCCCCCTGCTGAACGCCCTGGTGTACTACCTGATCTTCGGGCTGATCCTCGGTGCCGGTAAGGGCCTGAGCAAGGACGTCTACGTCCCGTTCCTGGTCACCGGCATCTTCGTGTTCACCTTCACCCAGAACTCGGTGATGGCGGGCGTCCGGGCGATCTCGGGCAACCTGGGTCTGGTCAGGGCCCTGCACTTCCCGCGCGCGACCCTCCCGATCTCCTTCTCGCTCCAGCAGCTCCAGCAGCTGCTGTTCTCGATGATCGTGCTCGTGGTGGTCGCGATCTCCTTCGGCAGCTACCCCTCCCTCCGGTGGCTGCTGGTGGTGCCGGCGCTGCTCCTGCAGTTCGTGTTCAACATCGGACTGGCTCTGATCATGGCCAGGATGGGCGCCAAGACGCCCGACCTCGCCCAGCTGATGCCGTTCGTCATGCGCACGTGGATGTACGCCTCCGGCGTGATGTTCTCGATCCAGGCCATGCTGGCGGACAAGCCGGCGTGGATCGCCGACGTCCTCATGTACAACCCGGCGGCGGTCTACATGGACCTGATCCGCTACTCCCTCATCGAGGGCTACGGCGCCGAGAACCTGCCGTCGCACGTCTGGATGACCGCCCTCGCCTGGGCCCTGGTCTTCGGCATCGGCGGTTTCGTCTACTTCTGGAAGGCCGAGGAGAGGTACGGCCGTGGCTGACACGAACCAGGACCGCGTCCCCACCGTCATCTGCGACGACGTCCACATCGTCTACCGGGTCAACACCGGCGGCGGAGGCAAGGGCAGCGCCACGGCGGCGCTCAGCCGGATCGTCGGCCGGGGCAAGGCCGAGGTCTCCCGGGGCGTCCGCAAGGTCCACGCCGTCCGCGGCGTCACCTTCACCGCCTACCGGGGCGAGGCCATCGGCCTCATCGGCACCAACGGCTCCGGCAAGTCCACGCTCCTGCGCGCCATCGCCGGCCTGCTCCCCACCGAGAGCGGCAAGGTCTACACCGACGGGCAGCCCTCGCTCCTGGGCGTCAACGCGGCCCTCATGAACGACCTCACCGGCGAGCGCAACGTGATCCTGGGCGGCCTCGCCATGGGCATGAGCCGCGAGGAGGTGCGCTCCCGCTACGAGGACATCGTCGACTTCTCCGGCATCAACGAGAAGGGCGACTTCATCAGCCTCCCCATGCGGACGTACTCCTCCGGCATGGGCGCCCGGCTCCGCTTCGCCATCGCGGCGGCCAAGAACCACGACGTCCTCCTCATCGACGAGGCGCTCGCGACCGGTGACCGCAAGTTCCAGATCCGCTCCGAGGAGCGGATCCGCGAGCTCCGCAAGGAGGCCGGCACGGTCTTCCTGGTGAGCCACAGCAACAAGTCCATCCGGGACACCTGCGACCGGGTGCTCTGGCTGGAGAAGGGGCAGCTCCTGATGGACGGCCCCACGGAGGAGGTCCTCAAGGCGTACGAGCGGGAGACCGCGCGCTGAGGCCCGCCGCCCGAGAGCTCCTGCCGGATTCGTCCGGCAGGAGCTCTTCCGTCCCCCCGTCTCCCGCCACCACCCTTCCCGGAAGGTGCCGCGCACCCGCCCCTTCCTCCGCGCGTCGCTCCCCCACCTGGAATGTTCATGCGGTTAACTTCGGGCAGGATGAGTCCATGGCAGCGACCTCGGCGGGAAAGACCTACCACCACGGCGATCTGCGCAACGCGCTGATCTGCGCGGCCGTCGACCTCGCCACCGAAGGCGGTCCCGAGCGGGTCGTCCTGCGCGAGGCGGCCCGCCGGGTCGGCGTCTCGCCCACCGCCGCCTACCGGCACTTCGACGGGCGCGGCGAACTCCTCCGCACCGTACGGGCCCACGCCCGGCGGGAGCTCGCCGCCGCCATGGAGCGGGCCGCCGCCCGCGAGCCCGGCGCCGACGACCCCGGCCTCGCCGCCGAGCGCCGGGTCGCCGCCCTCTGCCGGGGATACGTCGGCTTCGCCGTGGAGCAGCCCGGCCTCTACCGGGCCGCGTTCTGCGTCCCCCGCCCCGCCGCCGCGGACGAGCCCGTGCCCGCCCGGCCGCCCGCCGAGCCCGAGATCCGCGCGTTCGCCCTGCTCAGGGAGGCGCTCGAAGCCCTCGCCCGGCAGGGCGCCGCCCGGCCCGGCACCCGGCCCGCCACCGCCGCCGCGGCGTGGTCGGCCGTGCACGGACTGTCACTCCTCCTGGTCGACGGGCCCCTTCGCCGTCTCTCCGCGCAGGGCCGCGGCGTCGTCGTCGAGGCGACCCTCGCGATGGTGGTCTCCGGATCGGCTGCCGGCTGACCCCGAACTCCCTTGCGAGACGGGAGCGTTGGCGGGCGGCGTGGGCCCCGTACGGGTGAGGTGCGCGACGCCCGCCACCCGGGAATGGCGAAGGTCGTCGTACAACGTAAGCTGGACCGGTCTGTTTCGAGGCAAGTAGGGCGATACCCGCGGCCATCGGGCCCGCGCGTGGCGGACCTACGGGCAGGGGTCGGCGGCGTGTCCGAAATAGGATGGATTGGATCGGCAGTGTAGAACGGGAGACGTGACGGCCATGACGCAGAATCTCCAGCTCCACGAGGGTGTCGCCGTCCCTCCGTCAGGAAGCGCCCAGTGACGGAGACCCGGCAGGCGCGCACCGACGCCTCCTCGCGCACCACACTCGGCAAGGCCGCGGACGAGAACTTCCCCGTGGCCCCCTTCTTCCTGCCCCGCGCCTGGCGCGACGACCTCATGGCCGTCTACGGATTCGCCCGGCTCGTCGACGACATCGGCGACGGCGACCTCGCCCCCGGCGGCGCCGACGCCCGCCACCTCGGCGTCCGCCCCGAGGCCGCGGACGACCGGGTCGTCCTCCTCGACGCCCTCCAGACCGACCTCCGGCGGGTCTTCGACTCCACCCCGCACCACCCCCTGCTGCGCGCCCTCCAGCCGACCGTCCGGCGCCGCGGACTCACCCCCGAGCCCTTCCTCGGGCTGATCGCCGCCAACCGGCAGGACCAGCTGGTCCGCCGCTACGAGACGTACGACGACCTCCTCGCGTACTGCGAGCTCTCCGCCAACCCCGTCGGCCGGCTCGTCCTCGCCCTCACCGGCACCGACACCCCCGAGCGGATCCGGCGCTCCGACGAGATCTGCACCGCCCTGCAGATCGTGGAGCACCTCCAGGACGTCGCCGAGGACCTCTCCCGCGACCGGATCTACCTGCCCGCCGAGGACCTCAAGCGCTTCCACGTCACCGAGCGCGACCTCGCCGCCCCCACCGCGGGCGCCTCCGTGCGGGCCCTGATCGCCTTCGAGGCCGAGCGGGCCCGCGCGCTCCTCCACGCGGGCGCCCCGCTCGTCGGCAGCGTCCACGGACGGCTCCGCCTCCTCCTCGCCGGCTTCACCGGCGGGGGACTCGCGGCGCTCGACGCGATCACCGACGCCGGGTACGACGTGCTGACCGGCCCACCGAAGGCCACCAAGCCGAGCCTGATGCGCCAGGCGGGAGCGGTTCTGCTCCGGGCGCGGAGAGAGGGGTGAGCACGACCGTGGAGGCCCAGCACCAGCCGTCCGCACCGGTCCAGGCCGCCTACAGCTACTGCGAGGCGGTCACCGGACAGCAGGCCCGCAACTTCGCCTACGGGATCCGGCTGCTCCCGGCCGAGAAGCGACAGGCGATGTCCGCGCTGTACGCCTTCTCGCGGCGCGTCGACGACATCGGCGACGGCACGCTCGCGGCCGGGGAGAAGCGGGAACGGCTCGAAGCCACCCGCGACGTCCTCGACCGCGTCCGCAAGGGCCTGGTCGAGGAGGACGACACCGACCCCGTCGCCGTCGCCCTCGCCGACTCCGCCCGCCGCTTCCCGATCCCGCTCGACGGCCTCGACGAGCTCATCGACGGCGTCCTCATGGACGTGCGCGGCGCGACCTACGAGACCTGGGACGACCTCAAGGTCTACTGCCGCTGCGTCGCCGGCGCGATCGGCCGGCTCTCCCTCGGCGTCTTCGGCACCCAGCCCGGCGCCCCGGGCGCCGACCGGGCGCCCGAGTACGCCGACACCCTGGGCCTCGCGCTCCAACTCACCAACATCCTCAGGGACGTACGCGAGGACGCCGGGAACGGGCGCACCTACCTGCCGGCCGACGACCTCGCCAAGTTCGGCTGCGGAGACGGCTTCGGCAGCGAGACCCCGCCCCCCGGGTCGGACTTCGCCGGCCTCGTCCACTTCGAAGTGCGGCGCGCCCGCGCCCTGTTCGCCGAGGGCTACCGGCTCCTCCCGATGCTCGACCGGCGCAGCGGCGCCTGCGTCGCCGCCATGGCCGGCATCTACCGGCGCCTCCTCGACCGGATCGAGCGCGACCCCGAGGCCGTCCTGCGCGGCCGCGTCTCGCTGCCGGGCCGCGAGAAGGCGTACGTCGCGGTGCGCGGCCTCTCCGGCCTCGACACCCGCACCATCGCCCGGCGCACCGTCAGGAGACGCGTCTGATGCGCCCCCGCGCCCCCGCCCTCCGGGCAACCCCGGGCGCCGCCCCGGCGTCCCTGCCCCAGACACCCCCGAAACCGACCGCGACGACGACCCGAACGGAGGCGGCGTGAACCACGAGGAAACCGAGCGGACCATCCCGCCGGGCGCGCCCGCCGACGGCGGGGCGGTCACCCGCGGCGGCCGGGGGACGGGCCCCGGCCCCGGCACCGGCGGAGGGGCACGGCCCCGCGCCGTCGTCGTCGGCGGTGGGCTCGCCGGCGTCACCACCGCGCTCCGGCTCGCCGAGGGCGGCGTCCACGTCACGCTGCTCGAAGGCCGGCCCCGGCTCGGCGGCCTCGCCTTCTCCTTCCGCCGGGGCGACCTGACCGTGGACAACGGCCAGCACGTCTACCTGCGCTGCTGCACCGCCTACCGCTGGTTCCTCGACCGGGTCGACGGCGCCCGGCTCGCGCCCCTCCAGGACCGCCTCGACGTCCCCGTCCTCGACGTCGGGCACCCCCGCGGCCCCCGGCTCGGCCGGATCCGCCGCGACGACCTCCCCGTACCGCTGCACCTCGCGCGCAGCCTCGCCACGTACCCGCACCTCTCCCTCGCCGAGCGCGCCTCCGTCGGCCGGGCCGCGCTCGCCCTGAAGAAGCTCGACCCCGCCGACCCGGCGCTCGACGGCATCGACTTCGCCACCTGGCTCGGCCGGCACGGACAGTCCCCGCGGGCCGTCGAGGCCCTCTGGGACCTCGTCGGCATCCCCACCCTCAACGCCCCCGCCCCGCAGGCCTCCATGGGGCTCGCCGCGATGGTCTTCAAGACCGGGCTCCTCTCCGAGCCCGGCGCCGCCGACATCGGCTGGGCCCACGTCCCGCTCGGCGAACTCCACGACACCCGGGCCGCGAAGGAGCTCGACGCCCTCGGCGTCCGCACCCTGCTCCGCACCAAGGCCGAGCGGATCTCCCGCACCGAAGACGGACGTTGGACCGTCGACGTGCCGGGGGAGCGGATCGAGGCCGACGCCGTCGTCCTCGCCGTCCCGCAGCAGGAGACCCACGGCCTGCTCCCCGAAGGCGCCCTCGACGACCCCGACCGGCTCCTCGACATCGACACCGCCCCCATCCTCAACCTGCACGTCGTCTACGACCGCAAGGTGCTGAAGCGGCCCTTCTTCACCACGCTCGGCTCCCCGGTGCAGTGGGTCTTCGACCGCACCGACTCCTCCGGGCTGCTGAGGGGCGGGCCCGAAGGGCCCTCGGACAAGGGTGGCGGTGGGCGACGGGTGGGCCAGTACCTCGCCGTCTCCCAGTCCGCCGCCCGGGACGAGATCGACGAACCCGTCGCCGCCCTGCGCGCGAAGTACCTCCCCGAGCTGGAGCGGCTCCTGCCCGCCGCCCGCGGCGCCGGGATCCGCGACTTCTTCGTCACCAGGGAGCGGACGGCCACGTTCGCCCCCACCCCGGGCGTCGGCCGGCTCCGGCCCGGCGCCCGCACCAGGGCCCCGGGGTTGTACCTGGCCGGGGCCTGGACCGCCACCGGCTGGCCCGCGACCATGGAGGGTGCCGTCCGCAGCGGATTCAGCGCCGCGGGCGCCGCGCTCTCCGCCCTCGGCCGCCGCCATGACCATCCGCTGCAGGAGGCGGTATGAGTGTGAGTACCGGAACAAGAGGAGAGACCGTGCCGACAGCGCCGCCGGAACATCCGGCCGTCGACACCGCGGACGTGTCCGCACTGCTGGAGCGGGGGCGGACCCTGTCCACCCCCGTACTGCGGGCGGCCGTCGACCGCCTCGCGTCGCCCATGGACACCGTGGCCGCCTACCACTTCGGCTGGATCGACGCGCAGGGCAACCCCGCCGACGGCGACGGCGGCAAGGCCGTCCGCCCGGCGCTCGCCCTGCTGTCGGCCGAGGCCGCGGGCGCCGCGCCCGAGGTCGGCGTCCCCGGCGCCGTCGCCGTGGAGCTCGTGCACAACTTCTCGCTGCTCCACGACGACCTGATGGACGGCGACGAGCAGCGCCGCCACCGCGACACGGTGTGGAAGGTGCACGGCCCCGCGCAGGCGATCCTCGTCGGCGACGCCCTCTTCGCGCTGGCCAACGAGATCCTGCTCGAACTCGGCACCGTCGAGGCCGGCCGCGCCACCCGCCGGCTGACCACGGCCAGCCGCAAGCTCATCGACGGCCAGGCCCAGGACATCTCCTACGAGCACCGCGAGCGGGTCACCGTCGAGGAGTGCCTGGAGATGGAGGGCAACAAGACGGGCGCCCTGCTCGCCTGCGCGGTCTCCATCGGCGCCGTCCTCGGCGGGGCCGACGACCGCACCGCCGACAAGCTGGAGGAGTACGGCTACCACCTCGGCCTCGCCTTCCAGGCCGTGGACGACCTGCTCGGCATCTGGGGCGACCCGGAGGCCACCGGCAAGCAGACCTGGAGCGACCTGCGCCAGCGCAAGAAGTCCCTCCCGGTCGTCGCCGCCCTCGCCGCGGGCGGACCGGCCTCCGAGCGGCTCGGCGAGCTGCTCGCCGCGGACGCCAAGTCCATCGACTTCGACACCTTCTCCGAGGAGGAGTTCGCCGCCCGCGCGGCCCTCATCGAGGAGGCCGGAGGACGCGAGTGGACCTCCCAGGAGGCCCGCCGTCAGCACGCCGTCGCGATCGAGGCCCTGAACGAGGTGGACATGCCCGCCCGCGTGCGGGCGCAGCTCACCGCACTGGCCGATTTCGTGGTCGTACGGAAGAGATGATCACCATCACCCTGATATGAGTTCGCGGTCGCCGGCCGGTGCCACCCGGCGCCGGCCGACGGCAGACCCGCAGGAGCAGAAGGAACCGACTGCACGAAGGGGAAGCCATGACAGCGACGACCGACGGAAGCGCCGGGGCCGTGGGCCCCCGGGCGGCCGCGGCCAGCAGGACGAACGACGCCGACGCCTCCGCGTCCGGCCTCGACGGCACCGCCGCGCGGGCCGTCGAACGGGCCGTCGAACACCTGCTCGCCCGGCAGGACCCGGCCGGCTGGTGGAAGGGCGACCTGGAGACCAACGTCACCATGGACGCCGAGGACCTGCTCCTCCGCCAGTTCCTGGGCATCCTCGACCCCGACACCACCCGCGCCGCCGCCCTCCACATCCGCCGCCGGCAGGGCGAGGACGGCGCCTGGGCCACCTTCTACGGCGGACCCGGCGAGCTCTCCGCCACCGTCGAGGCCTATGTGGCCCTGCGGCTCGCCGGAGACCCGCCCGAGGCCCCGCACATGGCCCGCGCCTCCGCCTGGGTCCGCGCCCGGGGCGGGATCGCCGCCGCCCGGGTCTTCACCCGGATCTGGCTGGCCCTCTTCGGCTGGTGGCGCTGGGAGGACCTGCCCGAGCTGCCGCCGGAGCTGCTCTTCCTGCCGAAGTGGTTCCCGCTCAACATCTACGACTTCGGCTGCTGGGCCCGGCAGACGATCGTGCCGCTCACCGTGGTCTCCGCGAAGCGCCCGGTCCGGCCCGCGCCCTTCCCCCTGGACGAGCTCCACACCGACCCCGCCCGGCCGAACCCGCCCCGGCCGCTCGCCCCGGCCACCGGCTGGGACGGGATCTTCCAGCGGCTCGACAGGGCGCTGCACGTCTACCACCGCTTCGCCCCGCGCGGGCTGCGGAGAACGGCCATGAACGTCGCCGCCCGGTGGATCGTCGAGCGCCAGGAGAACGACGGCTGCTGGGGCGGCATCCAGCCGCCCGCCGTCTACTCGGTCATCGCCCTCCACCTCCTCGGCTACGACCTGCGGCACCCGGTCATGCGGGCCGGCCTGGAATCCCTCGACCGGTTCGCCGTCTGGCACGAGGACGGCTCGCGGATGATCGAGGCCTGCCAGTCGCCCGTCTGGGACACCTGCCTCGCCACCATCGCCCTCGCCGACGCGGGACTCCGCCCCGACCACCCGGCGCTCGTGAAGGCCGCGGACTGGATGCTCGACGAGGAGATCACCCGGACCGGCGACTGGGCGGTGCGACGCCCCGGACTCCCGCCGGGCGGCTGGGCGTTCGAGTTCCACAACGACAACTACCCCGACATCGACGACACCGCCGAGGTCCTGCTCGCCCTGCGCCGGGTCGAGCACCCCGACCCCGCCCGGGTGGAGGCGGCCATCGCCCGCGGCGCCCGCTGGACGCTCGGCATGCAGTCGCGCAACGGCGCCTGGGGAGCCTTCGACGCCGACAACACCAGCGCCTTCCCCAACAGGCTGCCGTTCTGCGACTTCGGCGAGGTCGTCGACCCGCCCTCCGCCGACGTCACCGCCCACGTGGTGGAGATGCTCGCGTACGAGGGGATGACCGAGGACCCGCGCGCCCGCCGGGGCATCGAGTGGCTGCTCGCCGAACAGGAGCCCAACGGAGCCTGGTTCGGCCGCTGGGGCGTCAACCACGTGTACGGCACGGGCTCGGTGCTCCCGGCGCTCGCCGCCGCCGGACTGCCGGGCTCCCACCCGGCGATCCGCCGGGCCGTCGCCTGGCTCGCGACCGTGCAGAACGACGACGGCGGCTGGGGCGAGGACCTCCGCTCGTACAAGGAGGAGGAATGGGTCGGGCGCGGCCCCTCCACCGCCTCCCAGACGGCCTGGGCGCTGATCGCCCTCCTGGCAGCCGGCGAGCGCGACTCCGAGCCCGTCCGCCGGGGCGTCGCCTGGCTGGCCGAGACCCAGCGGGAGGACGGCTCCTGGGACGAGCCGTACTTCACCGGCACCGGCTTCCCCTGGGACTTCTCCATCAACTACCACCTCTACCGGCAGGTGTTCCCGCTCACGGCGCTCGGGCGCTACGTGCACGGGGACCCCTCGCCGCGCAAGGCGGGCTGATGGGCCGCGCGCCCGGCCCGGGCGCCGGACCTCCGCTGCTGATCGCCTGCGCGCTCGGCATCGAGCAGTTCGCCCTGCGCAGCGGGGAGCGGGGCGGCGCACCCGGCCCGGTGACCGTGCTGCGCACCGGCATGGGGCCGGACCGGGCGCGTCGGGCGGTGTCCGGGGTGCTCGGCGAGGAGTCCTGGCGGGACGCCGCGGTGATCGCCTCCGGCTTCTGCGCGGGTCTCGCCCCGGGCATGCACCCGGGGGACCTGATCGTCGCCGACGAGACCCGCGGCGCCGACGGCACGACCCTCTGCACCGGGACCGAGCTCCTGGTGAAGGCCCTGGTCAAGGCGGTGCCCGGGCGCGCCGTCCACACCGGGCCGCTGATCGGCTCCGACCATGTGGTGCGCGGCCCCGAGCGGGCCGCGCTGGCCGCCGGCGGCGCGATCGCCGTCGACATGGAGTCGGCCGCCACGCTCCGTACCGCCCGGGCCGCCGGAGGGCTCGGGGAGGGGCCGGACGGCCGCCCGGTTGCGGCCGTCCGGGTGGTGGTGGACGCTCCGGAACATGAACTGGTCCGGATCGGCACGGTACGCGGGGGAATATCAGCTTTCCGTGTTCTTCGTGCCGTCCTTCCCGCGTTCTTCGAATGGCACCGTTCTTTGCTGCTCCCCAGGAGGTGAACGAGTTATGGCCATGCCGCTCCGTCAGTCCATCCGGGTCGGGACCTACCTCTTCGAACAGAAGCTCCGCAAGCGGGACAAGTTCCCGCTGATCGTCGAGCTGGAGCCGCTCTACGCCTGCAACCTCAAGTGCGAGGGCTGCGGAAAGATCCAGCACCCGGCGGGTGTCCTCAAGCAGCGCATGCCGGTCGCCCAGGCGGTCGGCGCGGTCCTGGAGTCCGGCGCGCCCATGGTGTCCATCGCGGGCGGCGAGCCCCTGATGCACCCTCAGATCGACGAGATCGTCCGCCAGTTGGTGGACCGGCGCAAGTACGTCTTCCTCTGCACCAACGCGCTGCTGCTGCGCAAGAAGCTGGAGAAGTTCACCCCCTCGCCGTACTTCGCCTTCGCCGTCCACATCGACGGGCTCCGTGAGCGCCACGACGAGTCCGTCGCCAAGGAGGGGGTGTTCGACGAGGCGGTGGCGGCCATCAAGGAGGCCAAGCGGCGCGGCTTCCGGGTCACCACCAATTCGACCTTCTTCAACACCGACACCCCGCAGACCATCATCGAGGTGCTCAACTTCCTCAACGACGACCTCCAGGTCGACGAAATGATGATCTCTCCCGCCTACGCCTACGAGAAGGCCCCCGACCAGGAGCACTTCCTCGGCGTCGAGCAGACCCGCGAACTCTTCAAGAAGGCCTTCGCCGGCGGCAACCGGCGCCGCTGGCGGCTCAACCACTCGCCGCTCTTCCTGGACTTCCTGGAAGGAAAGGCGGACTTCCCCTGCACCGCCTGGGCCATTCCCAACTACTCGCTCTTCGGCTGGCAGCGCCCCTGCTATCTGATGAGCGACGGATACGTCCCCACGTACCGCGAACTCGTCGAGGACACCGACTGGGACAAGTACGGCCGCGGCAAGGACCCGCGCTGCGCCAACTGCATGGCGCACTGCGGCTACGAGCCCACCGCCGTCCTCGCCACCATGGGCTCCCTCAAGGAGTCCCTGCGCGCGATCCGTGAGACGGTCTCCGGGAACAGCACGTCATGACCGGCGGGTTCGACCTGCGGGCGCTGCTCTCCGAGCGCGGCGCGGAGCGGTACGAGCTGCACGCCAGGTACCTCAACCCCCAGCTGCCGCGCATGCTCCACACCATCGGCTTCGACAAGGTCTACGAGCGGGCCGAGGGCGCCCACTTCTGGGACGCCGACGGCGTCGACCACCTCGACATGCTCGCCGGCTTCGGCGTGATGGGCCTCGGACGGCACCACCCCGTCGTCCGCAAGGCCCTCCACGACGTCCTGGACGCCCAGCTCGCCGACCTCACCCGCTTCGACTGCCAGCCGCTGCCGGGCCTCCTCGCCGAGAAGCTGCTCACCCACAGCCCGCACCTCGACCGGGTCTTCTTCGGCAACAGCGGCACCGAGGCCGTGGAGACCGCCCTCAAGTTCGCCCGGTACGCCACCGGGCGGCCGAGGGTCCTCTACTGCCACCACGCCTTCCACGGGCTCACCACCGGCTCCCTCTCCGTCAACGGCGAGCAGGGCTTCCGGGAGGGCTTCGACCCGCTCCTGCCGGACACCGCGATCGCCCTCGGCGACCTCGACGCCCTGGAGCGGGAGCTGCGCGGGGGCGACGTGGCCGCCTTCGTCGTGGAGCCCATCCAGGGCAAGGGCGTCCACGCGGCGCCGCCGGGCTTCCTCCGGGACGCCCAGGAGCTGCTGCGCCGGCACGGCGCGCTGCTCATCGCGGACGAGGTGCAGACGGGTCTCGGCCGGACCGGCGACTTCTACGCCTACCAGCACGAGGAGGGGGTCGAACCGGACCTGGTCTGCGTCGCCAAGGCGCTCTCCGGCGGCTACGTCCCGGTCGGCGCCACCCTCGGCAAGGACTGGATCTTCAAGAAGGTCTACTCGTCGATGGACCGGGTCCTGGTCCACTCGGCGAGCTTCGGGGCGAACGCGCAGGCCATGGCCGCCGGGCTCGCCGTCCTCTCGGTCATGGAGGAGGAGGGCACCGTCGCGCACGCCCGCCGGATCGGCGACCTGCTCTCGGGCCGTCTGAGGGAGCTCGTGCCGCGGTACGAGCTGCTGCACGAGATCCGCGGGCGCGGCCTGATGATCGGGATCGAGTTCGGGCGGCCGTCCTCGCTCGGGCTGCGCGGGCGCTGGACGATGCTCCAGGCGGCCCGCAAGGGCCTCTTCGCCCAGATGGTCGTCGTCCCGCTGCTCCAGCGGCACCGGATCCTCACCCAGGTCTCCGGGGACCACCTGGAGGTGATCAAGCTGATCCCGCCGCTGGTGGTCGACGAGGCGGACGTGGACCGCTTCGTGACCGCCTTCACCGCGGTCATGGACGACGCCCACGGGGGCGGCGGGCTGATGTGGGACTTCGGGAAGACGCTGGTCAAGCAGGCGGTCGCGCAGCGCTGACCGGTTCTCGACGCCGCTTTTGCCTCTGAGGCAATAAATTTGCCTCAGAGGCACGATCCTGGCGGAATGGACGCATGGACCACGTCCCCGGGGAGACCTCCCCGGCCCCCGCCACCCCCGACGTCCTGCCCGACGTCGCCCCGCAGCTGCGGGCCCTGCGCCGCCGCCGGGGGCTCACCCTGGAGGCCGCCGCCCAGCGGGCCGGCCTCTCGCCCGCCCACCTCTCGCGCCTGGAGACGGGGAACCGGCAGCCCTCGCTGCCGATGCTGCTGGCCCTGTCCCGTATCTACGGTACGACGGTCTCCGAGCTCCTGGGCGAGGCGCCCCCCGAGCGCGACCCCGTCGTCCGGGCCGGCCGCTCCGAACCCGTCGAGGCCGACGGCTGGATCTACCGCCAGGCGGGCGGCGCCGGGCGAGCCCTGCAGTGCCTGCGGGTCCACGTGCCGTACGCCACCCGGGCCGACATCGTGCGCGTCCACCCCGGCGAGGAGTGGATCCACGTCCTGGAGGGGCGGGTCCGGCTCGCGCTCGGCGAGGCCGTCCACGTGCTCGACCCCGGGGACAGCGCGCACTTCGACTCGCTGACCCCGCACCGGATCGGCGCCGCCACGTCCGGCGGGGCCGAGCTGCTCTTCGTCCACACCCTGATGCAGAGCCCCGCCGCCGAGCTGTGCCTCGGCGACGGGACCCCGCACCGGCGCTGATCCCACGCCACCCTTCCGAGTCCTGAATATCCAGGAAAGGAAAGACATGTCCGAGAAGTCCGTACCGGTCACCGGCGAGGAGCGCGGTGAAGGCAAGTTCCCCAAGGGGCTCGTGCTCCGCCTCTTCGCCTATCTGATCGCGGGTCACCTCTTCGCCGGCTTCCTCTATCTGCTCTTCATGCTGGGCGGGCAGAACCAGTAGGCGGCCTCAGGCCTCCGTGAGCAGCCGCTCCCGCAGGCGCTCACGGGTCTCCGGGGCCAGCTTCAGGCCCTCCGCGAGGTAGGCGTCCACCGAGCCCCAGGTCGCCTCGATCGTCTCGAAGGCGGCCCGCAGGTACTCCACCCGCGCGTCGAAGAGCGGGCTCAGCAGCTCCATCACCTCGGGCGACATCGCGTCCGAGGAGGTGGAGCTGCGGCGCACCTTGTAGCGGCGGTGCGGGGCGTTCGACTTCACGTAGTCGGCCTCGATGGCCTCCCGCTCGACCCCGACCGCGAGCAGGGTGATCGCGACGGCGAGCCCGGCCCGGTCCTTGCCGGCCGCGCAGTGCATGAGCGCCGGGACGCTCTCCTCCGCCATGGAGTGCAGGATCCGGCTGTGCTCCACGGTCCGCTCGACCACCATCTTCCGGTACGAGTCGGACATGCGGGCGGCCGCCTTGCCGTCGCCGAGGACCTCCCGCAGCTGCGCGATCCCGCCGTCGCGCACCAGCTTCCAGAACTCCTTGCCGTCGGCCGGGTCGTTGAGGGGTATGTTCACATTCCGGACGCCGGGCAGGTCGACGTCCGCTCCCTCGACCTTCCGGTCCGACTCGTTGCGGAAGTCGAAGACGGTGTGCAGGCCCAGCGAGGCGAGGAAGGCGGCGTCGTCCTCCGTCGCGTGGGCGAGGTGACCGCTGCGGAAGAGCCGGCCGGGGCGGACGGCACGTCCGTCCGTCGTCGGCAGGCCGCCCACGTCCCGGAAGTTGCGGACCTCCGTCAGCTCGGGCTCGGCGGCTTCGGCGGGCGGGACCTGCGGCAGCTGCTGCGTCACGGCTGCTCCTGTTCTGTTGATCGGTTCCTGGGGCAATCATCCCGGCTGGGAACCCCGGCACGCACCCCCTCGGACGGGAATGGGCGATCTGTCCGTATTGAGGGGTTCGATGTAACCCGCCCCGGTTGCAGGGGAGATGGGGATCGGTGCGTGAGCAGCGTCATAACCGTGACGGACCGTGCCTGATCGTCTTTTCCAAATACCCCCCGGGAAAAGGGGATCGAAGGGCCGTCATCCACGGAGGGTGACCGGAATTCCGGCGGGATGTCAAGGAATCCCGGAGTGCTCGAAAACCGTGGCTTGTTCACGCCGACCCCACTCGTCTAGCGTCGCGCTCAATCCGGACGGACCGCCGAATCCTGCCACCGACCGGAATCCGCACTCACCCGTACGAGGCAGGAGCGGGGGACCCAGGTAAGTCGCCGATCCCTCGAAGAAGGACGGCTCGGGGTGAAGTCGCGTGGACACGCGGCCGGACATCTCCAGTCCGAACCCGACAGCTCACCTCGCAGGCGCCGGAGAGGAATTCGCCATGCCCGCGAAGGGTAAGCACCGCCGCACCAAGTCCAACCGTCTGACCCGCGGCATCGCCGCCGCCGGCACCGGGGGCGCCGTCGTCGCCCTCCCGCTCCTCGGAGCCACCGGCGCCCACGCCGCCGAGCAGGCCGCCCCGGCCGCCGCCCCCGCCCAGGCCGTCGCCCACGTGGCGGCCGCCGCGCCCGCCACCGCGAAGACCGCGCCGAAGACGTACTCCGTCGTCCGGGGCGACTACCTCTCGAAGATCGCCACCGAGCACCACCTCGCGGGCGGCTGGCAGAAGCTGTACAAGGACAACCGCCGGGTCATCGGCGAGAACCCCTCGCTGATCCTGCCCGGCATGAAGCTCACCCTCGGCGCGAAGAACACCGCCGCAGCCGCCGCGCCGAAGGCCGACCACCAGGGCGCGCGGAGCTCCGGCAAGAACGGCGACGCGGCCCCCCGCGCCTCCCGCGGCGGCGAGCGCTCCTCGGCCCCGGCCGCCGCGACCACCGCCCCGGCGCCGGCCTCCGCGGCGCCCTCGCCGGCCGGTGCGCCCTCCTCCTCCGGCTGGGTCGCCCCGATCGCCGGTGCCGGCATGTCGACGCCCTACCACCAGTCCGGCTCCATGTGGTCCTCCGGCTACCACACCGGTGTCGACTTCATCGCCTCCACCGGCACCCCGATCCACGCGGTCGGCCCCGGCACCGTCTACTCCGCCGGCGACGGCGGCGCGTACGGCAACCAGGTCGTCATCCAGCACGCCGACGGCACCTTCTCGCAGTACGCCCACCTCTCCTCGATCTCCGTCTCCGCCGGCCAGACCGTCAACGGCGGCGACCAGATCGGCCTGTCCGGCGCGACCGGCAACGTCACCGGCCCGCACCTGCACTTCGAGATGCGCACCGGGCCGGAGTACGGCTCCGACATCGACCCGCTGGCCGCCCTGCGCCAGCACGGCGTGAGCATCTGACACCGCTTCGGCACCGGGGCCCGGCACGTACGTGCCGGGCCTCCGGCGTATTCCGGTTTGGCGGAATCTTTATCGGTGGCATATGTCACCCGCCGTCAACCCCTCCTTACGGTCGCGTAGGTCACATCCCAAAGGGAAAGATGTGCTCCCGTGGCAGACGATTCGAGATCAAAAGAAAAGAACGCATTCGGGTCGTACGCGGCGATCGGTGACAGCTTCACCGAGGGCGTCGGCGACCCCGGCCCCGACGGGACGTACGTCGGCTGGGCGGACCGCTTCGCGGTCCTGCTCGCCGACCAGCTGCCGGAGCACGACGCCTTCCGCTACGCCAACCTGGCCGTACGCGGGCGCCTCCTCGACCAGATCGTGGCGGAACAGGTCCCGCGGGCGAAGGAACTCGCCCCCGACCTGGTGACCTTCTGCGCGGGCGGCAACGACATCATCCGCCCCGGGACGGACCCGGACGACGTGGCCGAGCGCTTCGAGCGCGCCGTCGCCGACCTGACCTCCGCCGTCGGCACCGTCATGGTGACCACCGGCTTCGACACCCGCGACGTGATCCTCCTCAAGCACCTGCGCGGCAAGATCGCCACCTACAACGGTCACGTCCGGGCCGTCGCGGACCGCTACGGCTGCCCGGTCCTCGACCTGTGGTCGCTGAGGTCCGTCCAGGACCGGCGCGCCTGGGACGACGACCGGCTGCACCTCTCGCCCGAGGGACACACCCGCGTCGCCCTGCGCGCCGCCCAGGTCCTCGGCCTGCCCGTGCCCGCCGACCCGGACCAGCCCTGGCCGCCGGAGCCGCCCCGCGGCACGCTCGAAGTGCGCCGCGACGACATCCACTGGGCCCGGGAGTACCTGGTGCCCTGGATCGGGCGCCGGCTGCGCGGCGAGAGCTCCGGCGACCACGTCGAGGCGAAGCGCCCCGACCTCATGCCCCTGTAGTGCGCGGTGCGGCGGGGATCCGCTCCAGGACCCCGCCGGCGAACACGTCGTACAGCGGCAGCGTCTCCAGGTGGACGTAGCCGATGTGGCAGTCGCAGACGGCGAGGGGGCAGGCGCGGGGACGCAGCGCGGCACGGTACGAACCGTCGTACAGGTTCCCCAGCTCGGCCCTGACGAAGTGACAGCGCCGCACCGTCCCCTCGCCGTCCACCGAGACCACCGACTCCCCGGTGCGACAGGGCAGCCCCGCCGAGCGGTGCGGATGCCGGCTGTACGGGAAGAGCGGGTCGAGCTCCGTCCAGCCCTCGGCCTCCGCGTCGGTGTACGTGTGCCCCTCGGCCGCGTTCACCCAGAGGTAGACGTGCGGCGGCAGCGCGTCCCGCAGCCGCCGGGCGTGCTCCCGGTGCTCGGGCAGCCCGACCACCCCGACGCTGTACCGCACCCCCCGCTCCGCCAGCTCGTGGCACTTCGCGAGGAACCGCTCGTACGGAGTCTGCCCCGGGTGGTACGTGCACCACAGGGCCACGCTCTCCGGGTCCGCCTCCGCCAGCCACTCCGTCCGGCAGCTCAGATTGGTCTGGATCGCCACCCGCTCCACGTGCGGCAGCCGGGACAGCTCGACCAGCGCCCGCCGGTACCAGGAGCGGACGAGCCCCTCGCCCCACGGAGTGAAGAGGATCCGCAGCCGGTCCCCGGTCTGCGCGGCGGCCCAGCCGGTGAACCGTTCGAGCGCCGCCCGGTCCGCGCGCAACTGCTCCCGGCTGTCCCGGCGCTTGGCGAAGGGACAGTACGGGCAGTCGAAGTCGCAGGAGGAGAGCGGGCCCCGATAGAGCAGGGTGAGGTCCACGGCCGCCGCCTACTTCGCCTCGTACGCGGCCATCGCGGCCCGTACGGCGGGGGAGAAGAGCTCGGGACCGAGCCCGTCGGAGTGCGCGAGCCCCTCGGGTGACAGCCGCAGCAGCCCCGCCGGGGCGTCCGCGATCCAGCCGTACTCCTCGAACCGGGCGAGCTCCGGGCCGAAATCCTCGAACGGCGAGGAACCGAATCGCTCCTCGTACCCGGCGACCGGCATGCCCTCGGCCTGGAGCAGCGACTGGAGCAGATGCCGGCGGCGGGCCTCGTCCCCGTCCACCGCCCGGCCCACCTCCGCCCGGGAGAAGTCCTCCGTCTCCGTGTACGCGTCGATGATCGAGCGGATCTCCCGCATGTCGACGGCGTAGTCGAAGGAGTAGTGCAGGGCCGAGGTGTACGAGCGGGCACCGCAGCCCAGGCCGATCATGCCGTCCGTCTGGCAGGCGTAGTCGTCCGGGCCGGCGGGGCCCGCGTCCGCGCGGCGGAACATCCGCATCGACACCTGCTCGTAGCCGTGCGCCAGGAGATGGTCCCGGCCGTACCGGTACAGGCGCAGCCGCGCCTCGTCCCACTCCCGGTCGGCGGCCGCCGGGTCCTGGATCCGGCCGAGACCGGTGAGCGGGCGCACGTACAGCGGGTAGAGGTACAGCTCCTCGGGCCGCCAGGCCAGGGCCGCGTCGAGCGAGACCCGCCAGGACCGCTCCGTCTGCCCGTCGATCCCGTAGATCAGGTCGATGTTGAGCACGGGCACGCCCGTGTCCCGGATCCGGCCGAGCGCCGCCTCGACGTCCGCGCGGCGCTGCGGCCGGACCGCCGCCCGCGCCTCGGCCTCCACGAAGCTCTGCACGCCGATGCTGAGCCGCGTCGCGCCCCGGTCCGCGAGCAGCGCGAGCCGGTCGGCGGTGGCGGTCGCCGGCGAGGTCTCCACGGAGAGCGGCACCGCCCGCAGGTCCACGCCCGTCCGCTTCTCGGCGATGTCGCAGAGCCGCTCCAGCTCGGCGGCGGTGAGGAAGGTGGGCGTGCCGCCGCCGAACGCGGCCGTGGCGAACCGCACCGGCGACGCGTCCCCCAGGGCCTCGCGGACGGCGGCGGCCTGGCGGTCGAGGGCGTCGAGGTAACGGGTGGTCAGCTCGTCCGGTGCGCCGATCCGGGTGAAGAGGTTGCAGAAGCCGCAGCGGACCTCGCAGAACGGTATGTGGGCGTACAGGGAGAGCGCGTCCTTCGGCTCCCCGGCCCAGAGCGCGGCCAGCTCCGGGCGCTCGGGGAGCGCGCGGTACGCCGTCTTGTGCGGGTAGGCGTAGACGTAGCTCCGGTACGGACGGGGGATGCCGCTCATGCCGCCACCCCGCCTTCGGGGCCGGCCAGGACGAACTGCGCGTACGGCACGGTCCACACGACCTCGTGGCCGAGCCGGTGCCCGGTGAAGCCGTCCTCCCCGTACGCGGTGCCGTGGTCGGAGCAGACGATCGCGAAACAGGGACGGCGGCTGCTCATCGCGGCGAAGAGCCGCCCGATGTGCCGGTCGACGTACTCCAGGGCGGCCGCGTGCGTCTCCCGCGAGTCGCCCGCCTCCCGGGTCGCCCCCGGCAGATGGAACCAGTTGGGCTGGTGCAGCGCCGACACGTTGACGAAGAGGAAGAGGCGCTCCTCGCGGGGGAGGCCGGCGACGACCTCCTCGGCGCACGCGACCTGGGACTCGAAGGAGGTCGGGGAGGCGACGCCGAAGGAGGGCTCCCAGTGGCTCTCCCGGAACAGGCCGGGCAGCACGGAGCCCAGGGGCGGCTGCTTGTTGAAGAAGCCCACCCCGCCGACGCACACCGTCCGGTAGCCCTCGCCCGCCAGCGCGGAGACGAAGTCCGGGGTGTCGTGGACCCAGGTGCCGTCCGCCGTCGACTCGCTGCCCGCGAAGCGGGCCGCGAACAGCCGCGGATGGGGGCCCTGGGCCGCGGGGGTCGGCAGGAACCCGGCGAAGATCGCCTGGTGGGAGGCGTACGTGAAGCTCCCGGGCGCGTGCCGTCGCTCCCAGACGCCGCCGGGCAGGTGACGGGCCAGGTTCGGGATGCGGCCCTCGGCCGCGAGCTCGGCGGCCACGTCGTACCGGAGGGTGTCGAGGGTGACCAGGAGCAGATCGTGGCTGCCGACGATCGCGTTCATGTCGGGCTGGTTCACGTGGTGCTCGTTCCTGTGGTGCGGGAGGAGTCGTGGGGACGGTCGGGTGCCCGGCGGCCGACGAACTGCGCCGCGACCTGGGCACCGTACGTGTCGAGCCCCTCGGCGCCGCTGCCGGGCAGGCCCGTGAGACCGGGGAGCAGATCACCGAAGGCGTTCACCTCGCCCACGGCGAAGCGGCGCCAGCCGGTCGCGGGCAGCAGGTCGACCCCCACGCACCGGGTGCCGGGGAAGACGGCGGCGGCCCGCTCGCAGACCGCGAGGGCGTCCGCCCACCGGCCACCGGCCGCGGCGATCGCCGCCCGCGCGGCGTCCAGATCGCCCCGGGCACCGCCCAGGTGCAGATTGGTCATGGGGGAACGGCTGGTGCGGAGCACGGCATGGGTGGCCCGCCCGTCGACCACCACCACCCGCAGATCGGCCGCCCGGCCGTCCTGGGTCGCCTTCGGCAGCCAGCGCTCGACGTGCAGACCGTCGGGGGCGAGGGCGTCCACGATCGAGGCGACCTCGCGCTCGCCCGTGTAGCGCCGCACCCGCAGGGAGTTGAAGAGCCGTCCGTCGGCGCCGAGCTCCACCGAGGTGGTGGCCTGGACCCGGCCCGCGCCGTTCGTCTCCACCGCGAGCACCCCCGAGGCGGAGGAGCCGTGCGCGAGCTTCACGAACACCCGGCGCAGACCCGCCCCGGCGGTCAGCGCCCTGACGTCCGCCCAGCCGCGCACCACCGGGGCGTCGGCACCCGAGGTCGGCGACTCGGGCACCGGGACCCCGGCCGCCCGGAGCCGGCCGTGGCCCAGCCTCTTGTCGAACAGGACCGCGAGCTCGGCGGGATCGTCGACGAGGACGGCGCCCGCCTCCGCGACGGAGCGGGCGAGGTCCGCCACGGCGGCGGTGAACCGTCCGTACCAGCGGCCGGTGCCCTCGACCCGGGCCGGATCGTCGACCCCGCGCAGCAGCCGGTCGGCCTCCGGATCCTCGCCCGGCGAGTCGAGGCGCACGGTCTCCCCGTCGGCGAACCGCGCCCGGCCCCGGAGCACCTCCGGCCAGGACACCGTCCGCGCCTCGGGCAGCCCGGCGGCCCGCAGCGCGTCCTGGAAGAACGCGACGCGGCGGCCCGCCGGATCGCCGACGACCACGAGGCGCGGGCCGGAGGTCATTCGGCGACCGCGACGTAGCGCCAGACGTCCCCGTCGCCGTCGTCCTCGCCCACCTGCGCGTCACCGAGGTCGACGGTCACGCCGTACGGGACGAGCGCGGCGCGGACCCGCTCGCACATCGCCTCCGACAGGTAGTGGTGGGAGAGGTCGAGGTGGGCGAGATGGGTCAGCGGCTGCCCGTCGAGAAGGGCCGCCGCACCCGCGTCGGTGAGCACGCCCATGGACAGGTCGAGCCGCTCGAGGCGCGCGACGACGGGCGCGCCCGCGACGGCGGCCGCCACGGCGTCCTGGATCACGCTGTCGCACAGGCCCAGGCGGCGCAGGGCGGGGAAGGCCGTGCCGGCGAGGAGCGGCGCCAGGTCCTCGGGGGTGCTGTCACCGCCGTACTCGTCGGTGCCGAGCCAGAGTTCCAGGTTCTCCAGGGCGGGCAGGTCGCTGCCCACGATCCCCCGCACCACCTCGGCGCCCAGGCCGCCGGTCTCCACGACCAGGGTCTCCAGACCGGTGTGCCGGACCGACGGGAAGGCCAGCTCCGAACCGCCGCGCACGCCGAACTCCCGGAGGGCCGGGTAGGCGGCGAGGAGCGGCGTCACGTCGGACTGGACGATCCAGGAGATCTCGCAGTCCTCGCTGGTCATGTCGCCGAGGAACACCGCCTCCAGGGCCGTCAGCCGGTCGTTGGCGCCGATCAGCGCGGTGACGATGTCCGCGGAGGAGTTCTCGTAGGCCTCGTCCCAGCCGCCGACGACCAGCGCGCGGACCCGGCCCGTCTCGACCGTCTTCAGGAACCGCTCGAACTGCGGCCCCCACAGCTCGTCACCGGGGTCCGAGTACGTCGGGGCGGAGATCCGCCAGGCGACCGAGTCCGCCGCCGGCAGCTCGACCTGCGCGTCCACGCCCGGGAAGTCGAACACGGGCAGGCCGTGGAATTCCTGCAGGTGGGTGCCAACGGTCATGACGGTGCTCCAGACAACGGTCGAGTGGGTCGGCTGATGGAGAGAGTTCTACCAAGCGGCACCGACAACGCCCCTCGCCGGGTCGCCTCCCGGCCGATTGTCAGTGCCGGGTTCTAGCGTCGTTCCCGTGTTCGGCCGCATGCGCCGGACGGGGAGGGGAGAGCCATGTACCGGCAGGGAGACGTGCTGATCGCGCCCGTCGCGGAGGCGGCCGTTCCGGAGCGGGTGAAGGAGGCGGCGGGGGAGCCGAGGGACGGCCGGGGCCGCCTGGTCCTCGCCCTCGGCGAGGTCACCGGACACGCCCACGCGATCCCCGGCCCCGGCCGGCTCGTGCGGGAGGCGGGCCCTCTCGGCCCGCTCCTGCTCGAACTGCCGGAGGGCGGACGGGTGGTGCACGAGGAGCACGCGCCGATACCCCTCCCCAAGGGCTGGTACCGGGTGGTGCGGCAGCGGGAGTACGTGCCCGGCGCGTACCGGATCGTCGCTGACTGACGTCCGCGGGAGAAGCAGGGAAGGACATGGGGGACACCGAGATGAACCGCACCACCGGCACCACCACCGGCACCACCACCGGCACCACCGCCGTCGACAGGTGGCGGGCCGTCGCCGCCGCCACCGGACCCGCCGACCGCGCCGCCGCCGAGGCCGGCGTTCGGTTCGCCTATCGTTCGGCCGGCCTCGCCCAGCCGGAACGGATCCTCTGGGCGGACTCGCCGCTCGCGGCCGTCACGCTCCTCGGGGGCCTGACGGACAAGGGCCGTTCGGTACGGGACGAGGTGCGCACCCGGCCGTGGGCCGAGGAGCGCCGCCGCCTCCACGACGCGCTCGGCCCGGCCGGGTGGGCGGCCCACTGGCAGGCGACCGGGGCGCCGCTCTGGGACCTCACGCGGGCCCTCGTCGACCGGATACGCGCGGCGGCGACGGAGGCCTTCGAGGAGGCGGAGGCCGGCGAGGCCGCGGAGGACGTCGAGCGGGCGGAGGCCTTCGAGGAGGCGGAGGAGAAGGCCGGGGCGGGCGACGTGCGTCTCGTGCTGCTCGACGCGGTGCTCGGCCAGCACGACGCCGCCTGGCTCGCCGCCTTCGACGGACACGGGGAGCGCCTCGCGGGACTCGCCGCCGTCGCCGAGCACGCCGGCTGGTGGTGGCCGTACGAGAACGCCGTCGTGCTCTGCGAGCGGCCCGTCGAACTCCACCGGGACGAGGCCGGACGCCTCGACCGGGGCGACGGTCCCGCGCTCGCCTTCCGGGACGGGTTCGCCCTCCACGCCTGGCGGGGCATGCGGGTCTCCGCCGAGTTCCTCGCCGGTCTCACCGACCTCACCCCCGAGCGGATACGCGAGGAGGAGAACGCCGAACTGCGGCGCGTGATGCTGGAGTACTACGGCTACGACCGCTACCTCGCCGCCTCCGGCGCCCGGCACGAGCACAGCGACGGGACGGGCGTCCTCTGGCGGATCGAACTCGCCGACGACGAGGACGTCGTGATGGTCGAGGTCGTCAACTCCACGCCCGAGCCGGACGGCACCCACCGCACGTACTGGCTGCGGGTGCCTCCCAGGACCCGGACCGCGCGGGAGGGCGTCGCCTGGACCTTCGGCCTGCGCCCCGAGGAGTACGAGCCGCTCGTCCAGACCTGAGCGCACGCCCGGGGCCAGGCCACGGTTGGTGCGGAGAGGTGAAGGGAGCCGCCGGTCAGGAGTGGCGCGCGGGAGGCGGCGGCGCCGGGTGCTGGGATGTGCCCGCCGGAGCCCCGGCATCCACCCCCGAAGGGACCGCCCGTGACGATCCGCCGGCCCAGCGCCGTCCGCACCGCCCGTCTGCTCGCCGCCACCGCCGTGCTCGGTGGCCTCCTCGCCGGCACCGCGGCCCCCGCCCTGGCCGCCGTGCCCGACCGCCCCTCCCTCCGCACCACCGCCCGGGAGACCACCCCGGCCACGGTCACCGTCACGGGCAACGGCCGCGCGTCCGCCGCGCCCGACCTGGCGATCCTGTCCGTCGGGGTCGAGGCCACCCGCCCGACGGCGAAGGAGGCGATGGCGGCACAGACCACCGCCGCCGAGACGGTGCTCGACGTGCTGCACAGACAGGGGATCGCCGACCGGGACATCCGCACCGACAGCCTCTCGCTCGTCCCGGTCTACACCCAGAACAAGGACGGGGACAGCAAGGTGACCGGCTATCAGGCGGGCCAGTCCTTCTCCGTGAAGGTCCGCGACCTCGACAGGACCGGCCAGGTCATCGGCGCGGTCAACGAGGCCAAGAAGGACGCGGGCCGGATCAACGGCGTCGTCTTCGACGTCGCCGACCCGTCCGCGCTGCGCGCGAAGGCCCGCGAGGCCGCGTACCAGGACGCGTACGACAAGGCCGTGCAGCACGCCCGGCTCAGCGGTCACCGACTCGGCCGGCTCGTCTCGCTGAGCGAGGGCGAGTCCGTGCGGCCCGGCCCCGGCGCGGCCCCCGAGGTCTCGGCGGACGAACCGACCGTTCCCCTGGCACCGGGCGAGATCGAGGAGCAGGTCACGGTCTCGGCGGTCTACGAGCTGATCTGAGGGGGAGGGCGGCCGGGGCGGGGCTCCGGGGCACCGAGCGCCGGATCCGCGGGGAGCCGGCCACGGCCCTGCCTCCTGCCCGGGCCCGGCCCCGTGACGTCCGGCCGCCAGGGCCTCCGCCCGGCCGCGCCCCGCGCCGGGCCCCGACCGCGTCCTACGTCCGCGACTTGCACCCCGGCCTGCGCCCCGCCTCCGGCCCCGCCTACGCCTGGCCCCCAGGCGCGACCTGTACCCCGGCCCCTGCCTCGGTCCCGGCCTGCCTCCCGGCCCCTGCCTCGGCTCCGGCCTCGGTCCCGGCCTGCCTCCCGGCTCCGGCCTCGGCCCCGGCTCCGGCCTGCTCCCCGGCTCCGGCCTCGGTCCCGGCATCCCCGTCCGGGGCCGCCATGTCCTGGGCCGGGAGGTCCAGTTCACGGACCAGGGCCGTGTCCGCCCAGCGGAGCATCGTGGTGCGCGAGAGGGAGCCGGCGTAGGCCGTCGTCTGGACGGCGAGGCCGTCGAGGAAGGCGGTGAGCCGCCAGGCCGCCGCCACCGGGTCCGCGCAGCGGAACTCTCCGGCGGCGACCCCCTCCTCGATCACCCGGGTCAGCGCCGCCTTCCACTCCTGGTCGAGGGAGGCGGCGACCCGGCGCAGCTCCGGGTCGCGGAGCGAGACGGCCCAGCTCTCGATCCACAGCCGCCAGCCCTTGGCCTGGCCGGTCGGGGCGTACCAGCGCACCGCGGCCCGCAGCCGTCGCACCGCCGTGGAGCGCCGTCCGAGCAGCCGCCGGAGCTGGGCGAGGTCGGCCTCGGCGGCGTGGGCGAAGGCCGCGGCGACCAGCTGTTCCTTCGACGAGAAGTGGTAGAGCACGAGCGCGTTGCTGACGCCGAGCGCGGCGGCGACGTCGGAGATCCGGACGGCCGCGACGCCGCGCGCCTCGATCTGCTCGACGGCGGCCCTCAGCAGTTCGTCCCGTCGCTCGGCCACGCTCAACCGCACTCTCGCCACGCCGTGCAGCCTACACAGCGCGTGACAAGAGCATGATCGTCCACGGTTCGGGGCGCGGCCGGTTCAGTACCAGCCGTAGCGCTCGGCGATCACCGGCAGCCGCTCCTCCACCAGCGCGTGCGCGGCGGCGCGCGGACTGGTGCCGTCCGCCTCCGCCCGGTCGAGCATCCCGCCGACGAGCGTCCGCATGGCCCGCCGCACCCGGTCGAAGGCCTGACCGGCGTCGGCCTCGATGTCGCCGAAGAGCGTCCACCACCACCAGGCGTTGGTGCAGGAGTTCACGACCACGTCCGGCAGCACGGTCACCCCGCGCGCGGCGAGCGCCTCCTCGGCTTCCGGGAGGACCGGCATGTTGGCAGCCTCGGCGATCCAGCGGGCGGTGATCCGGTCCTGGTCGGCGGGGCCGATCGCGTACGAGACGGCGGCGGGGACGAGGACCTCGGCGTCGACGGAGAGCCAGGCGTCCCCGGGCTCCTCGCGGTCGCCGGGCCGCAGCGCGGAGCGGTCGACGGCGCCGTGGGCGTCCCGGGCGGCGAGCAGCGCCTCGACGTCGAGGCCGTCGGGGTTCACGATCGTGCCCCGGACGTCGGCGACGGCCACGATGCGCAGTCCGGCCCGGGCCAGGAAGCGGGCGGTCGCGCCGCCCATCGTGCCGAGCCCCTGCACGGACACGCGGGTCCCCGCGTACGGCCGTCCGGCCCGGTCGAGGGCGACGAGCACGGACTCGGCGACCCCGAGGCCGCCGACCAGTCCGTCGAGCCCGATGCCGTCCACCTCGACGGCGAACGCGTCGGCGAGCCGCTTCCGGGCCTCCGCCTCGTCCTCCAGGAGCGGGTACACGGCCTGCACGGAGGAGACGAGCCCGGCCTCGGCCACCGCCCGGTCCACCAGGTCCTGGGTGAGCCCGAGGTCCTCCCCGGTGGTCCAGAAGCGCTCGACGTACGGTCGCATCGCGCGCAGGTAGCGCACGAGCACGCCGTACGCCTCGGGGTCGCGCGGGTCGCAGTCGATGCCGCCCTTGGCGCCGCCCAGCGGCACGTACCGGGCGGACGGGTCGTAGTGCAGGGTCTCCTTCATGGTCATGCCGCGGGCGAGCCCGGCGACCTCCTCCGCCGTGCACCCCTCCCGCATCCGCAGGCCGCCGCTGGCCACCCCGCGCACCAGCCGGTCGACCACCAGGTGGCCCCGGCGGCCGGTCACGTGGTCGGTCCAGCCGACGGACAGCAGGGGAGCGGTGTTCATGGGGGTCTCCAGGTCGGGGAAGGGCGGGATGGTACTGAATAGTCGTTCAGTATGACCGACCGGCCCGGCCGCCTCCGGAGCGGGCCGCCCATAATGGAACGACCCCCAGAGATCAGGAGGTCCTGTGACCGGTACCGGCTCCGACCGTTCGCCACGGGCCCGGCTGCGCGAGCTGCGCCCCGAGTCCTTCGGCGCGGAACCCACGGGTGCGCGTCTCGCCCGGATCCGCCGCTCGCCGAACTTCGCCGACGGGATCTTCCAGAACCCCGAACCGGCGCGGCGCGGCCCCTCCGGCTCCGGCGTCGAGTTCGCCAAGATCTACTTCGAGAAGGAAGGGCGTGCGCGCCGAGCCCCCACCGGCGCGATCCCCGTCCACCCCACCACCCTCGCCGACCTGGCCAGGCCTCCGGCCACCGGCCTGCGCCTGACCTGGATGGGGCACTCCGGCGTCCTCGCGGAGATCGACGGCCACCGGGTCCTCTTCGACCCGGTCTGGGGCGACCGCTGCTCCCCGTTCCCCTTCGCCGGGCCCAAGCGGCTCCACCCGGTGCCCGTGCCGCTCGCCGAGCTCGGCCCGGTCGACGTCGTCGTGATCTCGCACGACCACTACGACCACCTCGACCTGCCGACGATCAAGGCCCTGGCCACCACGGACACGCTCTTCGCGGTGCCGCTCGGCGTCGGCGCGCACCTCGAACGCTGGGGCGTGCCCGCCTCCCGCCTGCGCGAGCTGGACTGGAACGAGTCCACCGAGGTCGGCGAGCTCCGGCTCACGGCCACCCCGGCCCGGCACTTCTGCGGCCGCGGCCTGCGCAACAAGCAGCACACGCTCTGGGCCTCCTGGGTGGTGCGGGGTCCGGCCCACCGGATCTTCCACAGCGGGGACACCGGCTACTTCTCCGGTTTCAAGGACATCGGCGCCGCCCACGGCCCCTTCGACGCCACCATGATCCAGATCGGCGCCTACTCCGAGTTCTGGACCGACATCCACATGACCCCCGCCGAGGGCATGCGGGCCCACCTGGACCTCCAGGGCGGCGCTCCGGGCGGGGTGCTCCTGCCGATCCACTGGGGCACGTTCAACCTCGCCCCGCACCCCTGGGCGGAGCCGGGGGAGTGGACGCGGGACGCGGCCGAGGAGGCCGGCCAGGCGGTGGCGTTCCCCCGCCCCGGCGAGCCGTTCGAGCCCGCGGGCAAGCTGCCGGGGGAATCGTGGTGGCGGGCGCTCTCCCACCCGATCACGTACCCGTGGCGCATCCCCCGGGGGGTCGAGGTCGCGACCGGGGAGACGCGCAGCGACGATCTCGACCTCGCGGGCGACAGGTGACGAGGGGTTCGCGTCCTTCCGGCGTCATGGCCCCGGGACGGTGGAAGGGCTGAGGAGCGAGAGGCCGCACGCGCGGGCCCGGCCCGCACGGCATGTCCGCCGTGCGGGCCTAGTTCTTCCCCCATGCGACTACACAGCGTGCCCGTTCTGGGGTGTGGCATCACTTTCGGTTACGTGTGCGTGTGCGGATGCACGTCCATGAATCGAAAGGAAAATCGACGATGAGTGCTCGTCAGAGCCGGCGGAACGGCGCACGCACGGCAGGAGCGAGAGCGGCGACAGCGACGCCACCGGCGACGCGAGCGGCAACGGCGGCGACGACACCCTGAACGGCGGCGCCGACGGAGGCCTCCAGATCGGCGACCACAACATCCGCGTCGCGAGCGGCGGTTACGCCACCGGTTCCGGCCGCGACCGCATCATCGGCGGCTCCGGCTCGGAGATCCTCGTCGGCGAGAGCTCGGTCGTCGACGCCGACCTCAGCTCCGCGAGCGGCGACCGGATCGAGGGCGGCGGCGGAGACGACAGGATCTTCGGGGACGACACCGACTTCGACATCACCGGCTCGGTCGGCACGGCCGGCGGTCGCGACGACCTCGCCGCCGGCGCCGGTGCCGACACCCTCCGCGCGGGCCCCGGCGACGACCTCGACGGTGGCGACGGCGGCCCCGACCTCTGCGACGGCGAGTCCGGCACGGACACCGCCACGTCGGGCTGCGAGGCCACCCCGAACGTCCCGTAGCCCCTGGCCGTCCGGCCCCCGGCCCCCGGCCCCGTGACCCGGTCGCCCCCGGGGTGTTCGCCTGCTCCGCCCGGGGCCGTGCCCGCTCCGCCGGAACGCCGCGCTCCCCCCACCCCGGCGATCCGTTCGAGCCCGCGGGAAGGCCGCCGGGGCACCCGGTGAACGTGCGAGGCGCTCGGGCGGGTGCTGCAATGGGGACAGGACTGCGTCCGTCGCGCCGGTCGAGACGCGGCACGGACGGGGCGGGTTCGGTCAGGTCCTTCCAACGGCGTGTGGAGTGGTCATGAGCGATGAATTCGAGGACATGGGACCGGTGGACTTCCTGGTCATCGAGTTTCCCGGCAACCGCATGACGGGCAAGGGGTTGCCTCTGCTCCTCGATCTGGTCGACAGAGGCATCATCCGCGTTCTCGACCTCACGTTCGTCCGGAAGGATGCCGACGGCAGTGTCGTCGCCCTGGAGCTACGGGATCTCGACGCCGACGGAGAGCTGGACCTGTCCGTGTTCGAGGGCTCCTCGTCCGGGCTCCTCGGGCAGGACGACCTCGACGAGGCGGGAATGGCCCTGGAGCCGGGCAATTCGGCCGGCATCATCGTCTACGAGAACCTCTGGGCCGCCCCCCTCGCGCGGGAACTGCGTCGCGGCGGCGCCCAGCTCGTGGCCGGCGGGCGCATCCCCGTGCAGGCCCTGCTGGCCTCGCTGGAGGCCGCGGAGGCGGCCGGGGACAGCGCCGCCGCCTGACGCAGGCGGACGAGGGCCATCGGACGGCGGCCTCCGGGCGAACGTCCCGGACGGCTGCCGCCGGGCGACCGTCTCCGTACGGCCGTCTCGGGGCGACGGTCTCGCGACGGCCGAGAAGGTCGATCCACTCGAAAGCGGACAAGGAGAACCGACATGCCAGGACTTCTTCGAGGCGTGGCGCGCACCGCGGTGGTGGCCGGGACGGCGACCGCCGTCTCCAACAGGGTCTCGCGGCGCCAGGCGGGCCGTTGGGCCCAGCAGGACATGGCGGCGGCCGAGCAGTACGCCCCGCCCCCGCCCCAGGCCGCGGCGCCCCCGCCCCCCGCACCGGCCGACGACATGAGCAGCAAGATCGATCAGCTCAAGGAACTCGGACAGCTGAAGGAACAAGGCGTGCTGACCGAGGAGGAGTTCGCGGCCCAGAAGAGCAGGATCCTCGGCTCCTGACCGCCGGCGCGAGCGCACCCCCGCCCCGGCGGCTCATGGCCGCCGGGGCGGGGTGCCGTGCGCTCGGCCGCTCGGGCCCTCGTCGAAGGCGGGGATGCGCGGGCCCTGTGGCAGGAGCTCGGTGACGACGAAGGACAGGACGGCGGCCAGCACCACGAGGGCGACCGTCTCCACGTTGCCCAGCAGGAGCACGACGAGGATCACGCTGCTCACCGGCAGCCGCAGGGCAGCGGTCACCGAGGCCGCCATGCCGACCGCCATGGCCGGCACCAGCCCCAGGCCGGGCAGGGGGGCCAGCAGGACTCCGGTCGCCCCGCCCAGGAACAGGGCGGGGAAGACGGGGCCGCCGCGCAGGCTGCCCAGACACAGCGCGTAGGCCAGGCCCTTGAAGACCAGCACCGCGACGAGGGCGCCCACCGACCAGGCGTGGGGGTTCTGCGCCAGGTCGGACAACGTCGCCTCGCCGGACAGGGCCGCCTCCGCCGGCGAGCGACCGGTGGTGACGGCGTAGAGCGTGACGCAGACCGCCGCGCCCGCCGCGCAGAGAACGGTGTTCCGTACGATCCGGCTCACCACGAAGCGTGCCGCGAATCGGCCGGCCACCAGGGTCCAGTGGACGACGAACGCGACGACGGGCGCCAGCACCAGCACCCACAGCACATCCGCGCCGTCGAGCGGCGGTGGCTCGGGCAGGCCGATGTTCAGGCTTCCCGTCTCCAGTCCCGTCCAGTGGACGAACCCGGTGAAGATCAGCGCTCCCACGCCGCTGGACAGCAGGGCCGGCAGCATCACCGCGAACAGCTGGGGGCCGCCCACCCCGGCCACCTCCATCAGCAGCACGGCACCGACCACCGGGTTCCCGAAGAGCGCGGAGATCGCCGCCGCGGCCCCGGCCGCGCCGAGCAGCGCCGTGCTCGCCTGGGTCTGCGGCGCCCGGGCCAGGCCCGCGAAGAACAGCGCCAGCCCTCCGCCGAGGGCGATCAACGGCGCCTCGGGGCCCAGGACGGCGCCGAGCGGAAGACCGGCCACCGCGGTGAGGACGACACCGGGCAGCGCCTCCTTCGCGATCCCGCCCGAGTGCAGCCCGCCCGCGGGAATGTGCCCGCCCCGCCCGGGAAGGTGCGCGACCACCAGGCCGACGACGAGGCCGGCCACCGGCAGCAGGACGAGCCCCCACCACCAGGGAGCCTGTTTCCAGCCCAGGTCCTTGGGCCAGTCGGTCCAGACGAGCTGCTCCAGCTGGTGCAGCGTCACGAGGAACCAGAAGGCGACGAGCGCCACCGGAACGCCGATCAGTCCGGAGAACACCAGAGCCTTGCGGTACTCCGGTCGCCCCAGCATGGTCCGCAGCAGGTCGGCTTCCTGGGGCTGGCTTCCCTGAGCATCCGCCGAGGGGCTCTGAGGCGGGGTTCCGGCGATGGGGTCCTCCTCGGCTCGGCACCACACGGGGCTGCCGGCCGGCAGGACGCGTGGTGGTTCCGTACGCATATGTGAGGGCGTACATACCGTGAGGGCGGCGCGGTTATGCGTGTGCCCGGCGGTTCGGCCGCCGAGGCGAGCGGATCTCGCCCACGGGGAGTCCGGCGGGGGACGGCCTGCGGCGCTGGCGCGGGACCCGCCGGGCCGGCACCGCGACGCCGGGAAGGGGCTTCAGCTCTCCGCCCCCGGGAAGGGGCTTCAGCCCTCCGCCCGCCCCGCGATGCCGTCCAGGACCCGGTCGAGCCCCCACGCGTACTGCTCGTCGGAGACGAACCCCGCGATCGTGTCCGCCGCCTCGGCCGTGCGCGGGTAGCGGTCGGCGGGGACGGCGCGGAGCTGCTCCCGGCGGGTCGCGACCCGCTCGGCGACCGGCGGGGCCGGGGCGGGTGAGGGGAGCTCGGCGGCTTCCAGGGCGATCGCCCCGAGGACCTGGACGATCAGCAGGTACGAGGCGCGGGCCGCCTCCGTCGGGTCGAGGCCGGCGTCCGCGAGGGCCGTCAGGAGGGCTTCGCCGAGCGCGAGGGCGTGGGGGCCGTCCATCGGGCCGGAGAGCAGGAGGTGGACCGCTCCCGGATGGGCGAGCAGACGGCGCCGCAGATCGGCGGCGAGCCCGTGGACGCGGTCCCGCCAGGGCGTGTCGCGGTCGGTGAGGGCCGGGAGGTCGGCCTCGCCGAGCAGGTGCTCGACGACCGCGCGCACCACCGCGGCCCGGTCCGGGAAGTACGTGTAGACGGCGTTCGGCGCGAGTCCCAGCTCGGCGGCGATCCCCCGGATGCTCACCGCGTCGGCGCCACGGGCGCCGAGCAGCCGTACGGCCGCCGCGACGACCTCTTCCTCCCGGACCGCCCGCTTCCGGCCCCGCTTCGCCGGTGGCGTGTCCTGTGCCATCCGTACGCCTCCTCGTCCGTCCCGACCCGAAACCTTGACGCGCCATTTTTGCACGGCGTACATTAATTGCACACCGTACAGAATTGGAAGGTGATCCCCATGCGCGTCTTCCCCCGGGGCCCCGGGCGCCCCGCCCTGCGCGCCTGGATCCGGTGGACGGCCGGTTTCCTGGCGTTCCCGGTCGCCGGGCTCGCCGGCCGCGCGGCGGCCGGTCCGGTCGACGACGCGACGAGCGCCCTGCTGGGCGGGGTCGTGACGGGAGCGGTGATCGGCGCCGGGCAGGCGCTGGTCTCCTCCGGCCGGCTGAGCGTGCCGCGCTGGTCCGCGGCCACCGCGGCCGGCGGCGGGCTCGGGCTCCTGCTCGGTGCCGCCCTGGCCGGCCACCGGACCGATCTCGGTTCCCTGGCGCTCATGGGTGCCGTCCCAGGCGTCCTGCTCGGCGCGGCACAGGCCCGCGCCCTGCCGCCCGCCGCCCGCCCGCCGTGGCTCTGGGCGGCGGCGATGCCGGTCCTGTGGGCGGCGGGCTGGACGGTGACCACCCTCGCCGGCGTCGGGGTGGACGCGCGGTTCACCGTCTTCGGCGCCACCGGCGCCCTCGCCTTCTCCGCCCTCTCCGGCGTCCTGCTCCACAGGCTCCTGCCCCCCACCGCTCCCGGCCGGGCCACCGGCTCGAACCCCCTTCGCGAGGTCGGCACATGAAGCACACCACCACCCCCCGTCACGTGATCTTCGGCTCCGGCGCCGTGGGCACGGCCGTCGCCGAGGCGCTGGTGCGCCAGGGGGAGTCCGTCCGGATCGTCAACCGGTCCGGCCGCGCGGACGTCCCCGACGGCGTCGAGGTGGCCGCCGGCGACGCGGCCGATCCCGCGTTCACCACCGCCGTCGCGGCCGGCGCCGCCGTCGTCTACCAGGCGCTCAACCCGCCCTACCACCGCTGGCGGCAGGAGTTCCCCGCCCTCCAGGCCGGCGTGCTCGCGGCGGCCGAGGCGGCCGGTGCCCGCATGGTCTCGATGGACAACGTCTACAGCTACGGGCCGCCCGGGGGCCGCCCCTTCACCGAGGAGACCCCCGACGCCGCCACCACCCGCAAGGGCCTGCTCCGGGGCCGGATGGCCCAGGACCTGCTCGCCGCGCACGGGGCCGGGCGCGTGGAGGTGGCGATCGGCCGGGCCTCCGACTACTTCGGGCCGCGCGGCGGAGCCCAGTCCAACCTCGGCGACCTGGTCTTCCCGGCCCTCCTGGCCGGCCGTACCGCCACCGTCCTCGGCGATCCGGACCAGCCGCACACGTACACCTTCATCCCCGACGTCGGGGAGGCGCTCGCCCTCCTCGGCCGCCACCCCGACGCCCCGGGCCGCATCTGGCACCTCCCCAACGACCCCCGCACCCGCACCACCCGCGAGCTCGTCGAGCTGGCCCACCGCGCCACCGGCCGCCCCGGCACCGCCCGGCTGCGCCGCCTGCCGACCCTCGCCCTCTACGCCATGGGCACCGTGAACCGCACCGTCCGCGAACTCATCGAGATGCGGTACGAGTTCGCCGAACCCTTCGTCGTCGACTCCTCCCTCATCGGGGACCGGCTGGGAGCCGTCGCCACCCCCGTCGAGGAGGCGATCGAGCGGACCGTGGCGGCCTACCGCGGCAGCGGAAGGTGACCGACGGGCCGTCACCGCCGGCCCGTGGGAGACCCGCCCCGCCCCGCCACGACCGCGGCCACGCCGGAGCCCCGCCGGGCTCCGGCTCTCACCGACCGTCACCGCCCGCACGGATCCGGAGGGCGGCGACGTCGGCGATCCGGGGATCGGAGGGGCTGCCGGGGAACCCGGCGGAGGCGGGGGCGGGGCGGACCGGGGGCGCGCTCGCCTCGGGAAGGGGGCGAGTACCGGCCGAGGAGTCACGTCTCCTCCGGGGGATTCCGGTAAGGGGTGATTTCCGCCGAGAGCGGTGGTGTGGGGGCACCTTCGGACCCTTCCGTTCCCGCTCCCCGGTGCCTCCGTCCAGCCAATGCGTCGACTTTCGGCCGATCATTCTCGGCCGGTCGCCCCAGGGTCGATACCAGAGCGCCCCGGTCTACGGGTAAGTTTGTCAACTGCGCACCGCACATGAACGGTTGACGACTACAGTGTGTGGCTGATGATCATCGGTAGGCTCATCGAACGTCTGTAGAACACCTCCCCCGTACACCCCCTGCAGAACACCCCGCAGTACGCCGATTCCTGGGCACGTACCAAGGACACTCATGTCTCAACTTCGCGCACCCGCCTCGCGGCCCGATCGACGCGAGGGCGGACGGCACGGCCGGCCAGGCGCCCGCTCCGCCACCGGCACCCACAGCAACCCCCCGGGGCAGACCTCCGCACCGCTTCCCGCCGAAGCCCGCATACGCCCCCAACTCCTGCGCACCTCCGTGCTCCCCGCCGTCGCGGTGGCCCTGGGCGGCGCGGCGGCCGTCCTCTTCACCATCCGCTCCACGGGAGCCAGCCCGAGCCCCGGCCTCTGGGCCGCGCTCACCGGCGCCGCCGCCCTCACCATCGCCTCGGTGACGGCCGCCGCGCTCGGCGCCGACCGGGCGGCCAAGGCCGTCCTCGACCGCTGCAACTCCCTGCGCCGCACCAGCGCCCGGAGCCAGGGCGAACTCCGGGCGGTCGTCGAACAGCTGCGCAGGGGAGAGGCTCCGCCGACACGGCCGGCGCAGCCGACCACCCCCGCCTCCAGCGATGAGTTCGACCTCCTGTCGCAGGAGTTGTCCCGCTCCCACGAGGCCGCCGTGGCGGCCGTCGTGGAGGCCTCCCGGCTCTCCAGCAGCGTCGGGAACGAACAGAAGGTCGAGGTCTTCGTCAACCTCGCCCGGCGCCTGCAGTCCCTGGTCCACCGCGAGATCCAGCTCCTCGACGAGCTGGAGAACGAGGTCGAGGACCCGGAGCTGCTCAAGGGCCTGTTCCACGTCGACCACCTGGCCACCCGCATCCGCCGCCACGCCGAGAACCTCGCCGTGCTCGGCGGCGCCATCTCCCGCCGCCAGTGGTCGAACCCGGTCACGATGACCGAGGTGCTGCGCTCCTCGATCGCCGAGGTCGAGCAGTACCCGCGGGTGAAGCTCGTGCCCCCGATCGACGGCACGCTCCGGGGCCATGCCGTGGCCGACGTCATCCACCTCCTCGCCGAACTCGTCGAGAACGCGACGCTGTTCTCCGCGCCGCACACCACGGTGCTGCTGCGCGCCCAGTACGTCACGGCGGGCCTCGCGATCGAGGTCGAGGACCGGGGCCTGGGCATGCCCGTCACCGAGCAGAACAAGATGAACGCCCTGCTCGCCGACCCCGACCAGGTCAACGTCGCGCATCTGCTCCAGGACGGCCGCATCGGACTCTTCGTCGTCTCGGCGCTCGCCCGCCGGCACGGCATCGCCGTGCGCCTGCAGTCCAACATCTACGGCGGCGTGCAGGCCGTCCTCGTCCTCCCGCAGGGCCTCCTCGGCTCCGACCCCGAGGGCCTCGCGCAGCACGAGCGCCAGACCGCCGCGACCGCCGGCTCCGCGGCGATCCCGCCCGACCAGGTGCAGATGCAGCCGCAGGCCCGGCCCGCGGCCGCCGTCACGGCCCCGGCCCAGGCCCCGGGCCACGCCCCGGTCTCCGTGCCGGGCCACGGCCCGGTCCAGACCCCGGCGACCGCGCCGAACCAGGCCCCGGTCCAGGCTCCGGTCCAGGCCCCGGCCTTCGTGCCGAACCAGGCACCGGCCCCGGTCGCGGCACAGGTCACGGGCCACGCCCCCGGCCATGCTCAGGCGCCCGCGCCGGCCGGCATGGACGGGACGGCCCCCACCGCTCCCGTACCGCAGCCCGCATCCTCGCCCTCCCCGGAGCGGGCCGTCGCCCACCACGAGCAGGCCCCCGTGCCCGGCTCCCACCCGTACCTCCGCACGGGCGAGCGGCCGAGCGGGTACGGAGACCCCGGACCCGCCCCCGCGATACCGGACCAGCCGGTCGGCGCCGGGCCCGCCGGCCCGCCGGACCACCTGCTCTCGCCGCTCCCCCCGGCCCCCCGTGCCGAGGAGGACGGCAGGCCCCTGCTCCCCAAGAGGCGCGCACAGGAGCACATCGTCCCGCAGCTGCGGGACGAGCCCGTGGCCCGCAGGACCGAGGAGCACGCCCTGCACGACCCGGGCCTGATGGCCGCTTTCCAGCGCGGCATCGGCCTCGCCGAATCCCAGCCCGCCCCCCACGAATCGCAGCGTCCCGGCGACGCGCACAAGGAGTAGATCACCATGGCGAGCAATGTGCCGACCGGCCATTCCTCGGACCTCGACTGGCTGCTCAGCGGACTGGTCCAGCGGGTCCCGTACACCCGCAACGCCGTCCTGCTCTCCTCCGACGGTCTCGTGAAATCCGTGCACGGCCTCGACCCCGACGCCGCCGACCACATGGCGGCCCTCGCCTCCGGGCTGTACTCGCTCGGCCGCAGCGCGGGCGCCCGCTTCGGCGACGGCGGCGAGGTCCGCCAGGTGGTCGTGGAGCTCGACTCCACCCTCCTGTTCGTCTCCACCGCGGGCTCCGGCACGTGCCTGGCCGTCCTCGCCGGGCGCGAGGCGGACGCCGCCGTCCTCGGCTACGAGATGGCGATGCTCGTCAAGAGCGTCCGGCCGTACCTGGTCACCCCCGCCAGGCAGGCCGCCGGCGTGGTCGGCGGGCGCGGGCAGTAGACGTGACGTCCCATCAGGAAGGACCCTGGCTCGACGACGCGGCCGGGCGGCTGATCCGCCCGTACACCGTGAGCGGCGGCCGGACCAAGCCCACCACCGCCCTGGACCTGCTGTCCATGGTGATGGCGACCGGTTCGAGCCCCCAGGCTCACATGGGTCCCGAGCACAGCCTGGCCCTCGGGCTGTGCGACGGGCCCACCTCGGTGGCCGAGATCGCGGCGCACTTACGGCTCCCGGCCGTCGTGACCAAGGTCCTGCTCTCCGACCTCGTGGACTGCGGGGCGCTGACCGCCCGGGCGCCCCGCTTCCACGCCAATCCAACCGACCGTTCCTTGCTGGAGGCAGTGCTCGATGGCCTACGACAACGGCTCTGAGCGCCACGACGGCTTCGCGGCCGACCCCTTCCCCACCGCGCTGAAGATCCTGGTGGCGGGCGGGTTCGGCGTCGGCAAGACGACCCTCGTGGGCGCGGTCAGCGAGATCGAACCGCTGAGCACCGAGGAGCTGCTCACCTCGGTCAGCGCGGCCACCGACAGCCTGGAGGGCGTGGAGTCCAAGACCACGACCACCGTCGCCATGGACTTCGGCCGCATCACGCTCGACGACCGCCACGTCCTGTACCTCTTCGGCACCCCCGGCCAGGAGCGCTTCTGGTTCATGTGGGACGAGCTCTCCGAGGGGGCGCTCGGGGCGGTCGTCCTGGCCGACACCCGCAGGCTCCAGGAGTGCTTCTCCGCCGTGGACTTCTTCGAGCGGCGGGGCATCCAGTTCATCGTGGCGGTCAACGAGTTCGACGGCGCCTACCGCTACGAACCGGACGAGGTACGGGCCGCCCTCGACCTCAAGCCGGAGGTGCCGGTCGTCACCTGCGACGCCCGGATCTCCAGCTCCGGCATCCGCACCCTGCTGACCCTCGTCCAGCATCTGCTCACCACCATCCCGGACACCGTGCCGAGCTACGGAGCCACGCCATGACCTACGACCCGACCGGTCACCTCCTGCTGACCCCCATCGACAAGGAGGCGCCCGCCCGCGTGCAGCGGCTGCGCGAACTCGGTCTCGGGGAGCGGCCGGACCCGGCGTTCGACGACTTCGCCCACCGGCTCGCCGAGGTGACCGGCGCCCCGTTCTCGATGGTCAACTTCATCGACGAGAACCGGCAGTTCTTCGCGGGGCTGCACACCCCCCAGGGGACCCACTCCGGCAGCGACCTGGGCGCGGCCGCCGCGGGCGGTGGCGGCGTCGGCCGCTTCATGGCCCGCGACCACGGCTACTGCCCGCACGTCGTGGTGCGGCGCAAGGCGCTCGTCCTGGAGGACGTCTGCGACTACCCGCGCTTCGCGGGGAACCCGGTCGTGGACGAGATCGGCATCCGTTCCTACATGGGGGCGCCGCTGATCGACCGCACCGGCGTCGCCCTCGGCACCATCTGCGTGGTCGACACCGACGTCCGGCCGTGGGGGCGCGCCGGTCTGGAGACGATCAAGACGATGGCGGCGGAGCTCATGGAGCAGATCCACCGCCGCGAGGACGGCATGTTCTGACCGTCATCCTCCGACGACAGCCGGGAGCCCCGGTACGGCAGCGGCCGTACCGGGGCTCCCGGCTCGTGGGGGTGGGGATCAGACGTGCAGGAGCTCCGGCTCACGCGTGCGGACCAGCTCGGACAGGCGCTCCGACCAGCTGCCCTTGTCCTGGCCGAGGGCGACCTCGGCCAGCCGCAGGAGCTGGATGTCGGAGGTGCCGGCCGGGGCGAAGATGTGGTGCGCGTCCCGGAGGTAGCGCTCGATGGCCCGGTCCGTGAAGAGGCCTGCGGCGGCGTGGATCTCCATGGCGTTGCGGCCGGAGTCGATGGCCGACTCGACGTTGACGAGCTTGGCGTTCATCAGCTCGGTGTCGCAGGAGAGTCCCTGGTCGAGCAGGTGCACGGCGTGGTACGCGGCCAGCCGGGCGGTCATCAGCCGGGACTGCATCTGCCCCAGCTTCAGCTTGACCGTGGGCAGGTCGTGGAGCGGCTTTCCGTAGCGGATGCGCTCGGAGGCGAACCGCGTGGTCTCCTCCAGGATCGCCTGGTGGATGCCGAGCGAGACGGCGGTGAGGTTGGCCCGTCCGTACAGCACGCTGGAGGAGTACGCGACGGCGAGGCCGTCGCCCTCGTCGCCGAGCCGGTTGGAGGCCGGCACCCGGCAGTCCTCGAAGATCAGCTCACCGAAGCTGAAGCCGTGGAGGCCCATCGCCTCCTGCTGGGGACCGGTCCTGAATCCCGGGCGATCGGATTCGACCAGGAAGGCGGTGAGCCCCTTCGATCCCGGACCGGTCCTGACCACGACGCCGTGCAGATCGCCGACGTGGCTGTTGCCCACGTAGACCTTGCTGCCGTTGAGGACGTAGTCGTCGCCGTCCCGGACCGCGCTGGCGGTCATGCCGAGGACGTGACCGCCGGACTCGGGCTCGGTGACCGCGATGGTCGGCAGGCACGCCCCGGCGGCGATCTCCGGAAGCCAGGTCTTGCGCTGCTCGTCGCTGCCGAAGTGGACGATCTTGGCGGTGCCCAGCTGTGAGGCCTGGACCATGGCGCCCATGGCGCCGCTGACCCGGGAGAGCTCCTCGATGATGATCGTCTTGGCCAGGTGACCGGCGCCCATGCCGCCGTACTCCTGGCTGATTGTCGCGCCCAGCCAGCCCTGCTCGGCGATCTTGCGGGACAGCTCGTGGTGGACCGTCCGGGACTCCTCCATCTCGGCTATCCGGGGCCGGACCTCACGCTCCGCGAAGTCACGGACCGTCTTCCTGAGCTCATGATGCAGTCGGCTGCTGAAGTAGCTGTCCATCCGAGTCCTCACCTGCGAAACGCCTGTCCGGCGGGTTGTCCGAACAGGTGGAGCATCGGCAGTGGTCCCGTCCCGAACAGGCCGACCCATTCATGGTGTTGATCTTTCCGGAACGGATCAATATCGCCATGAAGTTTGTCCGAAACCGGAGCGGTTGACGATCGAATCTGACTGTGTTTCGTGTGGTCTTGGCCCTCTCGACCGGATCCGGACCTCCTTCCCGAGGGTCGTCTTTTTGCCACATGCCAACGGCGAAGAAGATGACGATCAAGCATGACAAGTCAGAGTGGATCACCATATGAGCTTCTTCCTCCTCAGATGGGAGGCATTCCGGAACCTCTTCCTCCTCTCCGCCCGTCCGAGGGGCGCCCCTCCGCACACCCTCGTCTCCCCCTTCCGCCGCGCCTGGGCGCGCACGCGGGTGCACGCGGGGGCGTGGAGGGGCGTCACGGAGAGTGAGCGCCGCCCGCCCGGCGTGCGCCCGAGCGCGCGCCCGGAAAGGCGTGCGCGACCACCGGTGAAAGTGCGGTATTGTTCTCATGCGCGTTCGGCCAGGGGAAACCCCAGGTCAGACGGGTATCGGGACGTGGCGCAGCTTGGTAGCGCACTTGACTGGGGGTCAAGGGGTCGCAGGTTCAAATCCTGTCGTCCCGACTGTGCGGAAACGCAGGTCGGAGGCCGTTCTCTCATCCGTGAGAGGGCGGCCTTTCGTGCGTCCCGGGGCGCGGTGGTCGCAGTCGTGCGGGCCGGCCCGCACGGTCCCCCTCCGCATCGCCCTCCTGGGGGTGACGGCCGGCTGGCAGAGGCCGCGCACCCTAGGAGAGGGGCCGGCCGGCAGCGGGCAGGACCTGTTCGGCCCAGATGACCTTGCCTTCCGGGGTGTACCGAGTGCCCCAGTGCTCGCTGATCTGCGCCACCAGGAACAGTCCGCGGCCTCCCTCGTCCATGCCGGCCGCGTACCGCAGGTGCGGGGCGGTACTGCTGCTGTCCCACACCTCGCAGGTCAGGGTGCGATCGCGCAGAAGCCGCACGCGAACCGGCGCCGCGCCGTACCTTATGGCGTTGGTGATGAGCTCGCTGAGGATCAGTTCCGTGCTGAAGGCGAGTTCCTCCAGACCCCACTCTTCGAGCTGCGCAGCCGCGCGGCTGCGCACGGCGCCGACCTCGCTCGGGTCGAACGGAACGTCCCACTGGGCGACCTGGCCGGGCCCCAGGGTGCGTGTCCGCGCGATGAGCAGCGCGATGTCGTCGGACGGCTGACTGGGGAGCAGGGCGTCGAGCACGGCGCGGCGGCTGGCGTCCGGGTCCCGGCCGGGGTGGCTCAGCGCCGTGCGCAGCCTTTCCAGGCCCTCTGCGATGTCCCGGCTGCGCTCCTCGACCAGCCCGTCGGTGTACAGGACGAGCTGACTGCCCTCCTCCAGGCGCAGTTCCATGGTCTCGAAGGGCATGCCTCCCAGCCCCAGCGGGGGACCGGCCGGCAGTTCCGAGATCGTCGTCGTGCCGTCCGGGGCGACCACGAGCGGTGGCATGTGTCCGGCCCGTCCCATGGCGCAGTTCCGGGAGACCGGGTCGTAGACGGCATACAGGCAGGTCGCGCCCAGAACACCGCCCTCAGGGGCGGTGCCGTCGCCTTCCTGGTCCATGCGCTGGACGAGGTTGTCGAGACGGGCGAGGAGTTCGTCGGGCGGCAGGTCCAGGGAGGAGAAGTTGTGCACGGCCGTGCGCAGCCGCCCCATGGTGGCGGCGGCGTGCAGGCCGTGCCCGACGACGTCTCCGACGACGAGCCCGACGCGGCTTCCCGGCAGCGGGATCACGTCGAACCAGTCCCCGCCCACTCCTGACTGGGCGGGCTGGTAGAAATGCGCGACATCCACGGCGCTCTGCTCGGGCAGATCCTGTGGCAGCAGGCTGCGCTGGAGCGTCACGGCGAGATGGTGTTCGCGCGTGTAGCGGCGGGCGTTGTCCATGCTGACCGCGGCGCGGCCGACGAGCTCCTCCGCCAAGGACAGGTCGTCCTCGTCGAACGGTTCGGGCTTCTGCGACCGCCAGAAGTTGACCACTCCGAGCACGACGCCCCTGGCCTTCAGCGGGGCGGCGATGAGCGAGTGGATCCCGTAGTCGACGATCGCCGATGTCCGGCGCGGGTCCTGGGCGTGCCAGCCCGGCGCGTCACGCAGATCGGGTACGAGTTCGGCCGCGCCCGTGCCGTAACCGCGGGCCTGCGGCGTGGACGGCAGGAAGTCGATCAGACTGCCGAGCGGGTACAGCGGGTGATCGGGGCGGATGCCGTTGACCGCCGTGCGCCGCATGTCGGCGCCCGGGCCGGGCTCGTCGCCGTGCAGCACCGCATCGGCCAGGTCGACCGTCACGAAGTCCGCGAACCGGGGGACGGCGACGGCGGCCAGCTCCTCCGCGGTCCGCACCACGTCGAGCGTGGTGCCGATGTCGCCCCCGGCGTCGTAGAGCAGCTTGAGCCGTCTGCGGGCCGTTTCCGCTCGGCTGCTCAGGAGCCGCATCTCGGTGGAGTCACGGATGGTGACCGCCGAGCCCTGCGGGCGGCCCCCGGGGCGCGTGGGTCGCTGATTGACCACGAGCAGCCGGTCCCCGGCCTCCAGCACCTCGTCGGTGGCGATCCGGCCGGACAGCAGCAGGTCCGCCATCCGGCGGTCCATGCCGACCTCGTCGACGGGGCGCCCTTCGGCGTCGTCCGGCAGGTCGAGCAGCCTTCCGGCCTCGTCGTTCGCCAGGAGCAGCCGTCCTTCGCCGTCGGTGATCAGCACCCCTTCGCGGACGGTGTGGAGCACCGCGTCGTGGTGCTCGTACATGCGGGTCATCTCCTGCGTGCCGAGCCCGTGGGTCTGGCGGCGGAGTCTTCGGCTGATCAGCGCCGTGCCGACGGTGGCCAGCGCCAGGCCGCCGGCGATGGACAGGAGGATGACCGGAAGCTGTCGGTTGGCGATGCCGGTCACGCTCTTCACCGTCAGACCCGCCGAGACGAGGGCGACGACATCGCCTTCGGGCGAGTCGACCGGCACGATCGCCTGGATCTCCTTGCCGAGCGGCCCCTGCACGCTCTCGGTGTGCACCTGGCCGGCGAGCGAGGGCCCGATCGTGCCGACGAACCGCTTGCCGATGAGATCGGGCTGAGGGTGGCTGTAGCGGATGCCGTGGGTGTCCATCACCACGAGGAAGTCCACCCCCGCGGCCTTGCGCGTCTCCTCGGCGAGAGGCTGCAGGACCGAGGACGGGTCCGGCGTCTTCAGCGTTTCCCGCAGGCCCGGGGACTTCGCGAAGGTCTGGGCCACGGAGACCGACCGGTTGCGCGCCTCTCGGTCGATGTCGTGCCGCGACTGCAACACCAGGGCCAGCAGGGCCCCGGCGGCGAGCAGCACCACGATCGCCACCTGAAGGACGAAGACCTGCCCGGCGACGCTTCCGAATCTTCTGCCTAGGCTCGACCGCACCGGTACGCCGGACACGAGACACAAGACGGGCTCACAACCCCAGTTGTAACACCTCGCCGCGGCCTGGTCCTCCGGTGCTCACCGTACGCGTCGGGGCCGCCTCACAGGGTCTCCGCGCCCGGGGGACCGCGGGGACGGGCGGCCGGGCAAGGGCGCTCCTCGTCCTGGGGGGCTCCGTCCGGTCCAGCGGGGGAGGGCGGAGACCGGCTTCCGGGCGGGACGGGCCACTGCGTCGGGTCGGCGACCGCGACCGCGCGGCGAGCGCGATGTCCGAGGGATCACCGTCCCGGAGACCTCCCTGCCCGGGATCCGTCCTCCCGGCCGATGAGGTCACGTCGTCGTCTGATGACGCCGCAACCCCGACCGTCGTATTCGCGCACCGGCCTCTCGGGTGCCGAAGGCGAGCGGGCCGGGGCGTGAGAAGAGCCGCTCCCGTACGAGGACTCGTCACTGACCTTGACGACCTGCCCTTCGGTGCTGCTCACGTCCCACTCCCTTCCGGCCGACCATTCGCCATGGGCCGAGACCGCCCCGCTTCGCCGACTGCCTGAGGGCGGTGGGGGGGGCGAGCCGGCCGAGCTCGAGAGGGGTGAATAAGGGGTGAATGCGAAAAGGAGCGGAGGGCACCTTCTTCGTTCCGGTCGGAAGCCCCCCGCCCCGGCATGCGTGAGAAAGTGGCGCTCCAGATCGCCGCGTACGGCAACACGGGCCGCGTCGTCCGGACCGCCTGTCAAATATCCCAATTATTCCCCTGTTTGACATGATCATGAAATAAGGCCTAGAAACCCCCCGCCATGAACGGTGTACCTCCGGAAGGTCAGTCCCGTCCGCGGAGTGGCCTGTTGTCGCATGCCTGAGGGGCGCCGGCCGGGCTGATTCGCCGCGACCGACGAGGAAGGTGCCTCGCCGGCGTGCCGGTGCGCCCCCCGCGCGTGCGCGGGGGTGCCGACGGAGGGAATGGCTTGAAAACGAGATCAGGGCGGGCAATGGCGTGCCTTGTGGTTTCCGCGATCGTCTCCACCGCATTACCGCAATTCGCGTACGCCGCATCAACGCCGCAATCGATATCGGACGACGGTGACGGAAAAGGCATCGTCGACACCGTCAAGGGCTGGTTCTCGGACGACGAGGCCGGGACCGGGCAGCCCGACGAACCCGAGACCGGCGGAACCCCGGTCCTGCCGAGCCGGGAGGACGTCCCGCCCGGCAAGGCGGCCCCGAAGGGCAGACGCGTCGCGGAGCTGACCGGCAGGCGCACGGCGAACACCCGGTACTGGCGGCTCTCCGACGGGCGGGTCCAGGCCGAACTGTCGACCGCGCCCACCGCCTACCGCGCGGGCACGACGTGGAAGGACATCGATCCGACGGTCCGCCCGGCCCGCACCGCCGGATTCGACTTCGCCAACACCACCAACACGACCCGCAGTTGGTTCGGCTCGGAAGCCGACCGGCTGATGCGCTTCGACGCCGGCGGCGGACACGCGGTCACCCTCGGCCTCCAGGGCGCCGGAAGGCTCGCGCCGACGGCGAAGGGCGACACCGTCACGTACGAGGACGCGGTATCCGGCGCGGACCTGTCGTACCAGGTCGGTCCGGGGCGGGTGAAGGAGAACATCGTCCTGGCCGAACGGCCCGAAGGGCCGGTGTCGTTCACCTTCACCCTCGACGCGGGCGGCCTGCGGCCCGAGGCCGGCGAGGACGGCTCGGTCGCGTTCTACGGGGAGGGTGCCGACCCGGTGCTCATGATCCCGGCCGCGTTCATGACGGACGCCGAGCGGGACGCGCGGTCGCCGTACGGGAACCGCTACAGCACCGCCGTGGAGCAGAAGCTCGTCAAGGCGGGCAAGGCCTGGAAGCTGACCGTCACCCCCGACGCGAAGTGGCTGGCCGCACCCGAGCGGCGCTACCCCGTCACCATCGACCCGACGATCACGATCGCGCCGACGCCGTCCCAGGCCCAGGACGTGATGATCTCCTCGGACGGACCCGCGGAGAACTACGACGAGAGCTGGCGCCTGTCGGTCGGCAACACCTCCTCCGGCTCCTCACGGGCCCTGCTGAGGTTCCCGCTGGCCGGAATCCCGGCCGGCACCAAGGTCGACTCGGCCGACCTGAGGTTGTACTACGACCAGACGCACACCACCGGTGACACCGAGGTGCAGCTGGAGGCGCACCGGGCCACGCAGGAGTGGAGCGAGTCCACCGCGACCTGGAACAGCGCCAACGGCATCACCGGTGAGCTGTCCGGCACCTCGGTCCTGGTCGACGACGGGGACGCGGGCACCACGGCCGCCAAGGGCTCCTGGCCCGCCTCGGGGAACACCGCGTACACCCAGTACGCGACCAACCGGGACTACCTCTACAACAAGGACTCGGTCTCGGGCGACACCTACACCTGGCAGCCGAGCCTCCCCGAGGACGGCACCTACCAGGTCGAGGCGCACTACGTGCCGGCCCCGGACCGCGCCACCGCGGCCCCGTACACCGTCACCTTCGACGGCGGATCCCGGACCTACCAGGTCAACCAGGCCGCGGGCTCGGCCGGGGTGTGGAAGACGCTGGGCACCCACCCCTTCAAGGCGGGAACCCTGGGCAAGGTCGTCCTCGGCGACGGTCCCGCCTCCACCTCCACCGCGGTCCTCGCCGACTCCGTCCGCTTCACCAAGGGCGGAGTGGTCACCAAGAAGCCGGGCGAGGCCAACGCCTGGCACTCGTTCCCGGTGACCAGGACCGTCCAGTCCTGGGTGGACGGCACCAGCAGCAACCACGGCTTCGTGATCAAGGCGGGCGACGAATCGGCCGGCGGCCCCAAGGGCGGCCCGCGGTACGAGGGCAGCGAGTACGCCTACATGGGCGAGACCGCCAACTACCCGCGCCTGGTGCTGACCTTCGGCCGGCAGGGCGTGGACCTGGCGCCGCCCGCCACGGTCCACGACACCGGCGCGGAGCTGAACTGGTCCGCCTACCAGGACAAGGACCCCGTCGCCACCGGCGACGACCTCGTCGAGTACCAGGTCCACCGCTCCGTCTACCAGACCTTCACCCCGTCGGCGTCCACGCTGGTCTCCCCGGTGGCTCCGGGGACGACGGCGTTCACCGACAGCACCGCCGTGCCGACCAGGGCGGACGACCCCGATCCGCTCGGCCGGGCGTACTACTACATGGTCGCGGTGAAGACGAAGGACGGACAGGTCGTCGCCGCACCGACGCAACTGGTACGGCTGCCGAAGGCCGGCCGCATCACCAAGGTGCTCGAAGCCGCCCAGGACACCACGCTGTCCTCGGCCGAGCCGACGGCCCCGCACGACACCCTCGACGACGGGGGACCGCAGAACTGGGTCTCCGTCGGCAACAACTCGCCGACCCTCGGCAAGGCGCGGACCCTTCTCAGGTTCCCCGCCCTCGGCATCCCCGCCACGGCTCGCGTCGTCGAGGCACAGGTGCGGATGTGGAGCAGCACGACCACGCGCGACGCACCCGGCGCGGTCTACGAACTGCGGCCACTGACCCTGGACTTCGACGAGGCCACGGCGACGTGGACCAAGGCGGACGCCACCACCGGCTGGACCGCCCCGGGCGGTGACGCCGGGGCCTCCGTCGCGGACATCGGGGCGATCGGCAACGACCCGGCCCGCCGCGAGTGGAACGTCACCTCGCTCGCGCAGTCCTGGGTGGCCGCCCCCGCCTCGCAGAAGGGCGTGGTCGTCAGGACGGCCGACGAGAACGCCGCGCAGGAGCGCACGGTCTTCCTCTCCTCCGAAGCGGGCGAGACCCGGCTCCGCCCGAGGATCGTCGTCACCTACATCGACTCCACCACCGAGTCGACCTACTACGCGCCCGGGACGCCCGCCCGGATGACGCCCGACTCCACGCACACGGTGGAGTTCACCCTCACCAACACCACCACCGCGGTGTGGAAGGCCGCCGACCGGGTCCTCACCTACACCTGGGCGCTGCCCGACGGCACGGACGTCACCAACGGCGGCAACCAGGTCCGCACCGCCCTGCCGAACGACGTCGCGCCCGGTGACTCGGTCACCCTCCAGGCGCAGGTCAAGACCCCGATCAACTCCGACTCGGGCAACAAGCGCACCGAGTACGTGCTGAACTGGGACGTCCTCGACAAGACCGCCGGCACCTGGCTGTCGGCCACCGGCGGCATACCCGGCCTGAAGCAGAACGTGGCGGTCGAGGACCCCACCTCGGACCAGCTCGGACTGGAGAAGTACTACTCCTACTCCGGCAAGAACACCGGCGCCGGCTCGACCGTCATGAACAACACGGCGGCGGGCAACAGCGTCTGGTCCTACAACGCGTTCAGCAACCCCGGCCGCGGACTCACCACCTTCGCGCGCTTCGCGTACAACTCCCTCGACACCTCCGACACGGTGTCCGGACCCGGCTGGTCGTTCCAGGCGGCGGGGCCGGTCCGGCTCGGCGCGCCCCTGGACTTCCGTCCCAACCCGCACCCGACCGAGATCCGTCTCCCGGACGGCGACGGCACCACGCACGTCTTCCGCAAACAGGACGACGGCTCCTGGAAGGCCCCCGCGGGCGTCCACTACAGGCTCACGTCCAAGCCCGGCCTGGACTGCACCCCGGCCAAGGACCCCGTTCCCGACGCCTGGACGATGACCCGCCCGGACGGGACGCGGTTCCTCTTCGGCTGCGACGGCTACATGACGTCGACGGTCGACAGGAACGGCAACACGCAGACGTTCACCTACCAGGAACGCAAGTCCAACAACAAGCCGACGAAGTTCCTCGTCTACGTCACGGACCCGGCCGGCCGGCAGTCGCTGACCGTCGACTACTACGACAAGACCGAGGCCTCCGGCCCGAAGATCGTCGACCACGTCCAGTCGATCACCGACGTCTCCGGACGCAAGGTCGCCTTCCAGTACTCGGACAAGGGCCTCCTGACGAAGCTGACGGACGGCGCGGGCTCCGCGCAGCCCAAGGTCTTCGCCTTCGAGTACGACGCCACCCAGGGCAACAAGAACGTCAAGCTGGTCAAGGTCACCGACCCGCGCGGCAACAGCACCGGCCTGGCCTACCACTACCCGCGCGAGGGCGACGACCCGAAGTACCACTGGTGGACCCAGACGCTCACCGACCGTCTGCAGGGCGCCACCACCTTCGCGTACAAGGCCGACACCACCAACCCGAAGTTCACCGCCACCCGGGTCACCGACGCCGAGAACCACTCCACGGACTACGTGACCGACGACTTCGGCCGTCCGCTGCGGACCACCAACGCCAAGGCGCAGACGACGACCCTCACCTGGGACGCCGACAACAACGTCACCTCCCTCGAAGAGGCCAACGGCGCCACGACCGCGTACTGCTACGACCCGAAGACCGGCTACCCGCAGTGGAAGCGCGACGCCGAGCACAACAGGGCCGGCGTTCCGCCGCGGAGCGACTGCGCGCCCGGCGTCTATCCCGTCAACGCGCAGAAGTACGAGTACCGGACGCGTCTCGACGGATACTCGGCCGACCTCTCCCGCAAGACGTCCACCCAGGGCCGCTCCTGGATCTTCGGGTACGACACCTTCGGCAACCTGAAGGCGGTCACGGACCCCAAGGGCGTGGCCTCCCCGGCGGCCGGCGACTACACCACCTCGTACGAGTACGACTCCCACGGTCTGCTCACCAAGGTGACGGACGCCAACGGCAACCCCACCACCCACAGCGAGTTCGGGCCGACCGGATACCCGGCGAAGACCACGGACGCCCTGGGCGCCACCACGTCGTACACCTACGACGAGCGCGGCCAGGTCACCCAGGTCACCGACGCGCTCGGCAAGAGGACCACGCAGACGTACGACGTCTACGGGCGTCCGCTGGTCAACACCGTCCCCAAGGACCAGGCCAAGGGCGTCCTGATCACCACCCCGGCGCCGGTCTTCGACGCCAACGACAACGTCACCAAGGCCACGGCCCCCAACGGCGCGGTGTCCACGGCCGTGTACGACGCCGCGGACCAGATCGTCTCGGCGACCGCGCCCAGGGACTCCGACACCGCGGCCGCGCGCACGACGACGTACACGTACGACAAGGCCGGCCACGTCGTCAGGACGACGGAGCCGAAGGGCACCGCGACCACGGCGAACCCGGACGACTTCGTCACCACCAACCACTACAACCAGATCTACCAGCTGACCTCCGTGGTCAACGCGCTGGGCGACCGGATCTCCTACGAGTACGACGTCGTCGGCAATCCGGTCAAGGTCGTCGACCCGAAGAAGAACGCGACCGCCGACCCCGACGACTTCTCCGCCGAGAACACCTACGACCTGAATCACCGCATCACCCGGGCCACCGACGCCCTCGGCAAGAGCACGTCCCGCACGTACGACAAGGACTCGCTCCCCGTCGCCACCAAGGACGCCGAGGGCAACGAGACCCTGATCAGCTACGACGAGCGGGGCAAGCAGACCGAGGTCAAGGTCCCGCACAAGGGCACCGGTGGGGACCTCACCTACCGGACGACCACGTACGAGTACGACCAGGTGGGCAACACCACCCGGGTCGTCACTCCGCGGGGTACGGCCACCGCCGCCCCCGACGACTTCGCCTCGCGGACCGAGTACGACGCGCTGAACCGGCCCGTCAAGCAGTTCCAGCCGTACGACCCGGCGGACGGCCGCTACAACAGCCCGAACGTCTACACCCGGACGACCTACGACGAGCTCGGCAGGGTCGTCAAGACCTCGCTGCCCCCGTCGGAGGGCCAGACGGTCCGCAACGACACCACGGTCACCTACTTCGACAACGGCTGGGCCAAGTCGTCCACCGACCCGTGGGACATCGTCACCACCTACGACTACAACGACCTCGGGCAGCAGACCTCCCGGACGCTCACCTCGGCGGGCGGGTCCGTCAGCCGCACGATGGGCTGGTCGTACCACCCCAACGGCAAGCTCAAGGAGAAGACGGACGACGGCGTCCCCGTCGGCACCGCCGTCCCGCTCGTCGACAACTCCGACGTCCAGAACACCGGTTCCACCGGCACCTGGACCAAGGGTTCCCTCGCCGGACAGCAGGGCTACGACCACCAGGTCCACGCCGCCGGCGCCGGAACGGACGCGTTCGCCTGGACACTGAACATCCCCAGGAACGGCACGTACACCGCCTACGTCAGGTTCCCCCAGGTCTCCGGCGCCGCGACGACCGCGAAGTACAAGGTCACGCACTCCGGCGGAACGACCGAGAAGACCGTCGACCAGTCGAGCGGGGCCGGCGCCTGGACCAGTCTGGGCTCCTACGACTTCACCCAGGGCAACACGGCCAGGCTGGAGCTGTTCCAGAACAGCGGCGGCGCGGTCGTGGCCGACGGCGTGAAGCTGGTGCGCGACACGGCGGGCGAGACCGACACGGAGAAGCACCACTTCCGTTACGGCTACGACCTCAACGGCAACCTCACGTCGATCGACGACACCTCGTCCGGCGCGAAGGTCGACGCGTACAGCATCGCGTACACGGATCTGAACCAGGTCGCCAAGGTCACCGAGGCGCTGGCCGGCCAGGAGAAGAGGACCACCGCCTACACCTACGACGCCAACAGCCAGGCGGAGACGGTCACGCACCCGGACCAGTTCTCCCGGTACACCTACGACCTGCGCGAACTGGTCAAGACGGTCTCCGTCGGCACCTCGCCCACGGACCCCGACCCCAAGGTCTCGTCCTACACCTACACCGACCGCGGCAAGGTGCTGCGGGAGACCAAGGACAACGGCAACACCGTCGACACCGCCTACTACCTCGACGGTTCGGTCAGCGGCACCACCGAGAAGAAGCCGGACGGCGCCCTCGTCGCCTCGCACGCCTACGCCTACGACGCCAACGGCAACAAGGCGCAGGACGTGTCGAAGAAGATGAACGCCGACGACCACGCGGCCTATCTCGAGTCGACCACGGACTTCGGCTACGACCCGGTGGACCGGCTCGCCGAGGCGGTCAAGACCGGCAACGGAGCGACCACCGAGACGTACGTCCACGACGACAACGCCAACGTCGTCAGCCAGACGGTCGACGACACCCCCACGACCTTCGGCTACGACCGCAACCGGCTCCTGACCTCGACGACGGCGGGCGCCACGTCCTCGTTCAACTACGACCCCTTCGGACGGCAGGAGTCCGTCACCAAGGGCGGCCGGATCGTGTCGCGGAGCGTGTACGACGGCTTCGACCACGTGGTCGAGTCGCAGCAGCGCGACGGCACCGGCGCGATGAAGTCCACCACCTACACGTTCGACCCGCTGGACCGCACCACGTCCAGGACCGCCGACGGCAAGACGACCGACTACACCTACCTGGGCCTGTCCCAGGAGGTCCTCAACGAGGAAGTCGCCGGCAAGCTCACCAAGTCGTACCAGTACAGCCCCTGGGGCCAGCGACTCTCCCAGGTCACGCACCACGACGACGGGACGACCGAGGACGCGTACTACGGCTACAACAGCCACACCGACGTCGAGACCCTGACCGACAAGAACGGTGACACCAAGGCCACCTACGGCTACACGGCCTACGGCGACGAGGACCGGTCGGAGTTCACCGGCATCGACAAGCCCGACGCCGGCGACCCCACCAAGGAGGAGTACAACTCCTACCGCTACAACGCCAAGCGGTGGGACTCCCAGTCCGGCACCTACGACATGGGCTTCCGCGACTACGACCCGGGGCTCAACCGCTTCACCACCCGGGACATGTACAACGGCGCCCTCGCCGACATGGGCCTCGGCAGCGACCCCTTCACCGGCAACCGCTACGCCTTCACCGGCGGCAACCCTGTCACGAACGTCGAGATCGACGGGCACTTCGCCTTCCTCGCCGCGCTCGCGCCCATCGCGGCCGCGGTGGCCGTGCTCGAAGTAGTCGCCGTGGTCCTGGTCGTGGCCGTGGTCGTCCTCGCGGTGGCCGCGGTCGTCGAGAAGGTCGCGGAGGAGATCAGCGAGGACGCCGACGAGGGCGAGGAGGCGAAGCCGGACAACGATCCCAAGCCCATCCCGCTTCCCCTCCCGACACCGGACGGCGACGATGACGACGACGACAAGAAGGGATGCGGCGACGGCTGGGTCAAGCACGGCGAGCTGGACGCGAACAACGGCAACCGGTCCACGGGCGTGACGTCCTGCCTCACCAAGGACTACCTGGACTCCCACAGCGGCTCGGCCACGGACACCTCCACGGTCGCGCCTCCCGGATACCGCTGGGGACAGCGCGTCGCCGGTCACCTGGGCGTGAGCCCGCGGGAGAACATCAACGCCTGCCACCTCCTGGGCAACCAGCTCTCCGGATCGGGCACCGACCTGAAGAACCTGGCCACCTGCTCCCGCGGGGCCAACGCCTGGCAGACGGGCTCCGCCCAGGGGGCCAACAACATGCAGAACTACGAGCAGCAGGTGTACGACGCCGTCCAGGCGGGACAGGACGTCCTGTACTCGGTGACACCGACCTACAGTGGCCCGAGAACGGTGCCGACGGGCTTCACCCTGACGGCGTACGGCACGAACCCCGACGGAACTCCGGGAATCCAGATCAACACGTTCATCCCGAACACCCTGCAGGGACAGAACCTGGGGATGTACAACGACCAGAACACCGGGAATCCCGTGCCCACCGGTTCGATGCCATGACGCGGCCGCCTGGAGGAGAGAGAGGAATGACTGAGGTGCACCGACTGGAGGAGCTGCGCCGGCTCATGCCGCCCACGACCGAGAGCGACACCTCGGTCGACTGGACCCGCATGGCCGAGACCTGGGGAACCGGCTTCCCCGAGGACTACCGGCAGTTCATCGCGGCGTACGGGGCCGGGACGATCGAGAACTACCTCGTCGTCCAGGACCCGGAAGCGAAGGGAGAGCACGCACCGGAGGCGACCGGCGGCATGCTCCACGAGACGGCGAACGCCACGCTGGTCTGGACGAAGGTGCCCAAGTCGGCCGAACTGGCCGACGCGCGCCCGGAGCTGATCGCGTGGGCCGCGGACGCCAGCTCGGACATCCTGTGCTGGGACGCCTCGGGCGACGACCCGGACGCCTGGCCCGTCCTGGTCCACAACCGGGACGACAACCTGTGGCGGCGCTACGACTGCGGCATGGTCGAGTTCCTCGTACGGGTGCTGCGCGCGGACTTCGAGGAGTGCCCGCTCGGCGACCTGTCCCTCTGGGGAAAGGACGGGATCACCTTCCTGACCCGGCGTGAGGAACAGCGCCGGATCAAGGCGGGCCTCGACCCGTGGACGGGGGAGCCCGACCCGTTCGCCGGGATGTTCGGGGACTGAGCGCGGATCGGGGGGAGGGGTGCGGCGTCGGCCGCGCCCCTCCCCCTCCGCCGTGTCGCGGTGGCGGGCCGCCGGGCCGGTCGGGAGCACGGGAACGGCGGGGGAGAGGTGGGTCGGCCTCCCCCGTCGCCCAGGACGGTGAGCAGGACCAGAGGAACCCGGCCGTCGCCGCCGCCAGCGCGCGAGCGCGGCACTGACCGGCCGTTTCGCCTGCAACAGCTGTTCGCTGTGCATGCTCGGTTCCTCCCCGCTCTTCACCGACAAGTTTTTTCTTTATTCCGGCCGCCCGCCAAGACGTCCGGGCCACGGGCCCGCGCACAGAAGCCGGCCTTCACCCTTGGGAGTTATCGTGACCGTGTGACCAGGGACGAGAGCGGCGAGAGCACGGAGACGGCCCCGGCCGACCTGCTCCTGGAGGCCGTCCTCGCCCAGAGCGCCGGCGAGTGCTGCGTCCGGCTGCGGCCCGCGCCGGACGGCCCCTCCCGGGACCGGGCCGGGGCCGACGGCCGACCACCCCGTCGCGACAGCTGATCCTCCCGACCCGGAAAGAGGCCGTATGACCTGGTCCGAACGCACCGTGGAACGCGACGGCGTCCGTCTGTCCTGCCGTGACTGGGGCGGCTCGGGGCCGTCCGTCGTCCTGCTGCACGGGCTGGCCGGACACGCGGGCGAATGGGACGACCTCGCCCGAGACCTGAGCCGCCGTCACCGGGTCGTCGCCGTCGACCAGCGCGGCCACGGCGCCAGCGAGCGCCTCCCGCGCGACGTGGGCCGTGCCGCGTACGTCGCGGACGCCGTCGCCGTGATCGAACAGCTCGGTCTCCGGCAACCCGTCCTGGTGGGCCAGTCCCTGGGCGGCCACACCGCCATGCTCACCGCCGCCGCGCACCCCCGTCTCGTACGCGCTCTCGTCCTGGTCGAAGCAGGTCCGGGCGGGCCGAACCCGAACGTGCAGGCCGAGATCGGCGGTTGGCTCGACTCATGGCCGGCACCGTTCCCGTCGCGGAAGGCCGCCGTCGACTTCCTCGGCGGCGGTGCGGTCGGCGAGGGCTGGGCCGCGGGCCTGGAGGAACGCGGGGGCGGCTGGTGGCCCCGCTTCGACCGGGACGTCATGGTCGACTCGCTGGCCGAGAACGCCCGGCGCTCCTTCTGGGACGAGTGGGCGAGGATCACGTGTCCGGTCCTGGCCGTCCTGGGCCAGTCCGGCATCATCCCTCCGCAGGAGTCCGAGGCCATGCTCCGACAGCGCCCGGGGGCGACGGCCGTGAGCGTCCCCGGCACGGGCCACGACGTGCACCTGGAACGCCCCGACGTCCTGCGGCGTCTGATCCGGGACTTCCTCGACGAGCTCGCCGCGCATCCCGCCCGCGAACGGCCCTGACCGCCGGACCACCCGGCCCGCTCGCCGCAGGGCCGGATCCCCCCCCGGCGGGGGCCGATCCGGGGCTTTCCGGGGGCGTGGGCCGTCGCGGCCGTCTCGCGGGCGGGCCAGGCGATGTCGTCGACGGCGAGGAACGGCTCGCGGGCCACGCCCGCGGGGGTCGCCCCGGTGAGCGCCATGACGTCCCGGTGCAGGTGGGACTGGTCGGCGTAGCCGGTGGCGGCCGCGACCCGGGCCGCGCCCTCGCCCGCCACCAGGCGGTGGGCGGCGTGATCGAAACGGACCAGCTTCGCGGCGCGCTTGGGCGGCAGGCCGAGTTGTGACCGGAAGCGGGACCACAGCCGCTTCCGGCTCCACCCGACCTCGGTCGCGAGCCCGTCGATCCGTGCCAGGCCACGGCTGACGACGATCCGGTGCCACGCCCAGGCCACCTCCGGGTCGACCGCCGGCCCCGCCTCGTACCGGCGTGCCAGCAGCAGGTCCGCCAGCCCGAAGCGCTCCTGCCACGAGGAGGTCTCGGCGAGTCGCTCGCGGATCCGGGACGTCTCCCGACCCCACAGGCCGTCCAGCGGCACGACGGCACCGTCGAGGTCGGCGGGAGAGGCGCCCAGCACCGCGCCCGCGATCACCGGGGACAGGCGCACCTGCACGCACTCGACGTTCTCCCCCCGCACCCGGACCGCCCCTCCGGACCCGAGCCCGGGGCCCGCGACGAGGCTTCCCCGCTGCCGCCCCGCGGCACCGTCGAGGACGGGGGTCCCGTCGCCGAAGTCCAGGAGCAGCGTCACGGCCGGGTGCGGGACCATCCGGAGCGCGTCCAGGTCAGGGACGCGGAAGCCGGCCATGGTGACACCGGCGACCCGGCTGGGCCGCCGCGGGCACTCGACGTCCCACGCGGCCGCACCGTGCACGAACGTCTGCATGGGCCCATGATGCTACGCGGGCCGGCCGGGGGGAACATTCGTCCAATACGCCGGCGCGTGCCGGCGGAGACAGTGGGTCCATGACTGTTTTCGACAGGGACCCGTCCCTGAACGGCGCCGCCGGGGCCACCGAGGGTTCGCTCCTGCCGCTGGACGACGGCGACGTGTACGTGTGCCAGGACGGCCCCCGCGACGCCCCCGCCCTCCTGCTCGTCCACGGGTCAGCCTCCTCGACCCGCTCGTGGAACCCGATGGTCCCGCTGCTGACCGGAGCCCACCGCGTCATCCGGATCGACCTGCCCGGGCACGGGCGCTCGGCCGAACCGGCCGACCGCGGTTACGCGGTCCCGGACCAGGCACGCCGGGTCGGCGAGGCGCTGGACCGGCTCGGCGCCGAGCACGCCGTGGTCGTCGGCCATTCCAGCGGCGGCGCCGTCGCCACCGCCCTCGCCGAACACCGGCCCGACCTGGTGACCGCGCTCGCGCTCGTCAACACCGGCCCCGGCCTGGGCGCCTTCATCGCACCGCAGCCCGCCGCCACCGGCCCCTCGGGGTGGCCGCCGAGCGACGAGCAGCTCCGCCACTTCGCGAGCAGCGCGGTCGGCCGCGTCGGCTACCGGCTCCCGGATGAACTCCTGGACGACGTACGCGCCATGACCCCTCACGCGTTCACCGCGGCGACGCTGGCCACGCGTTCCTACCTGGAGCAGCGGACGCTGCCGGACCGGCTGGCGGTCCTGGACAAGCCGCTGCTCGTGCTCTTCGGCGAGGACGACCGCAGGTGGCGCTCCTCGTCCGCCTCCGACTACCGCGTCGTCCCGGGCGCGGAGGTCGAGCTGCTGCCCGGCCTCGGACACTCGCCCCTGCTGGAGGACCCGCCGCGGACCGCCGCCCGGCTGCTGGCCTTCACCACGATCCACGCCGTACGGGCGGACTGAGGGAAAGGAGGGGTGCCATGCGGATCCTCGTCTCCGGCGCCGGCATCGCCGGTCCGGTCCTGGCCCACTGGCTCACCAGGCACGGCTTCTCCGTCACCGTCGTCGAGCGCGCCCCGGCCCCGCGCACGACCGGCGGCCACGCGGTCGACCTCTTCCGGCCCGCGATGAACATCTCCGAGAAGATGGGCGTGCTCCCGCGCATCGAGGAGCGGGCCACCGGCACGCGCCGGATGACCGTCCATCAGGAGGGCTCACGGCGTCCCGTCCGGGTGGACCTCGCCAGGATCTTCGACGCCACCTCGGACCGGCACGTCGAGATCATGCGCGACGACCTGAGCGAGATCTACCACGACGCCGCTCGCGACGGCGTCGAGTACCTCTTCGGCGACTCGATCACCGAGGTCTCGCCCGACGGCGAGGTGCGGTTCGAGGACGCAGCGCCGCGCCGCTTCGACCTCGTCGTGGGGGCGGACGGACTGCACTCCCGAGTGCGCCGCCTCGTCTTCGGCGAGGAGTCCCGCTTCAGCGCCTTCATCGGGGCGCATTTCGGGGTGCTGACCCTGCCGAACGTCCCGGGCCTCGACGGCGAGCTCCGCATGCACGTCGGCGTCGGCCGCACCGCCGGCATGTACGGCGCGCGCCACCTCGGCGACGCGCGGGTGCTGTTCCTGTTCCGGAGCGAGCGCGAGCTCGACCACCACCGTGACGTGCCGCGGCAGAAGGAGCTGCTGCGCGGCGCGTTCGCGGGCATGCACGCCGACGTGGACCGCTGGCTGGACGAGCTCGACCGCACCCCGGCGTTCTACTTCGACTCGATCACCCAGCTGCGCATGGACACCTGGTCGCGGGGGAGGGTCACGCTCGTCGGCGACGCGGGCTACTGCCCCGGACCGGCCGTCGGCGGCAGCACCAGCCTGGCCGTCGTCGGCGCGTACGTCCTCGCCGGGGAACTGGCGCGGGCGGGCGGCGACCACGAACGCGCCTTCCCCGCCTACGAACGCGCGATGGCGGAGCACGTGAGGGGCAGCCGCGCGGGCGCGCTGAGCGCGGCGAGGACCCTGGTCCCCGCCTCCCGTCTCGGGGTGCGGGGACTGGCCCAGGGCGCCCGTCTGATCTCCTCCCTGCCCGCGGGCCCCGGCCGCGCCCTGCTCCGTCTCGCCGCCACGAGCGCACGCCGCCACGACTCCGTGACCGTCGACGACTACCCGCCGTCGCCCGCCGCACCGGGAAGCCGGCACGGCTTCTGACGCCTGAGACGGCGGGGGCCCGCGCCACCGTTCCCGGTGCCGCGGGCCCCCCGCTCGGGGGCCGGTGCTCAGCCGGCGATGCGGATGGCCTTCCGGTTCGCGGACCTGTCGACCTCGCGGCCCCGTCGACGCCGTGGCGGCCGGGCGCCCGGCCGAAGCCGGACCGCTCGACACCGCCGAACGGCAGCCCGCCGTTCCGCCGAGCCCCGTCCCGCCCGCGCCGAGTGGCCTGACGAGGGGGAGCCGTCCGTCGGGAGGCCGCCGACCGGATCTTCGGCCTCGCCTTCGAGAACTCCCGGGCCGGCGACGAGGACACGATCGAGGAGGCGCGCCGTCTCATGACCGCGTACCTCGGGACGTACGCCGCCGGGCGACGCCGCTGGGGGACCGACCGTGTCCGCGGCGGAGGGGCGCCTGAGGGGCCGGCCGCCGGCGACCGCCAACGGCCGCACGGTCCCCGAGCGGTTGCCGGACGCCGCCCGCGAGGTTTTCGCGGAGAAGGGCTTCGACGGGACGTCGGTCCAGGACGTGGTGCGCGCCACGGAGGTCACCAAGGGCGCCGTGTACCGCTGCTTCCCCTCCAAGGACGACCTGCTCCACGAGATCTGCCTGCGGGTGCTGCGGATGCAGAACGAGCGCCTCGACGCCGTGGTGACGACGGACCTGCCGGTGGCGGAGCGCGTCCACGCGGCGGTGGTGGACGTCGTGGGGACGACGCTCGAGAACCTTCGGAGCACCACGATCTTCTTCCGGCCGCTGCACCGGCTCGCCGAGGAGAACCAGCGACAGGTGCGACGGGAGCGCGGGCCCTACCGCGAGACCTTCCGGGCGCTCGTCGTCGGGGGGCAGCGCGAGGGCGTGTTCCGCGACGACGTCGGCGCCGAGCCGGCCGTCGACTACTGCTTCGGGTCGGTCCGCCACCTTCCGATGGGGTGGCGCTCCGAGGGCGGGGCCTCGGCCGACGAGGTCGCCCGCGCGTTCGCCGACCTCTTCCCCGCGGACATCGCGGGCATCGCGGCCCGCTGACCACGACCGGGGCGTCGCCGACCCCGCTGTCGACATGACATAAGTCATTCCGCCCCCTCCCTGGCGCCTGTTGACGGCCTTCCGCCGCCCGTTGCACAGTGGGCCACCGCGAGTAAGCAACCGCTTAGCATGTGAAGGGAGAGCCCCATGCCCGAAGCAGTGATCGTCTCGATCACCCGGTCCCCGATCGGCCGTGCCGGCAAGGGGTCCCTGAAGGACCTGCGCGCCGACGAGCTGACCGTGCAGATGGTCCGGGCGGCCCTGGCGAAGGTGCCCGAGCTCGACCCCCGCGAGATCACCGACCTGATGCTCGGCTGCGGTCTGCCCGGCGGAGAGCAGGGCTGGAACATGGGGCGCAACGTCGCCGTGCTCCTGGGGTACGACCACCTCCCCGGCACGACGATCACCCGGTACTGCTCGTCCTCGCTGCAGACCACCCGGATGGCGTTCCACGCGATCAAGGCCGGCGAGGGCCACGCGTACGTCTCCGCCGGCGTGGAGTCGGTCAGCCACTTCGACAACGGCACCAGCGACCACGTCCCGGGCCACGACATCCTCAACCCGGCCTTCGGCGACGCCGGCAAGCGCACCCACGAGCGCACGCAGGGCGGCGGGCCCGCGTGGACCGACCCCCGCGAGAGCGGCGCGCTGCCGGACGTCTACATGTCCATGGGCCAGACCGCCGAGAACGTGCAGCAGGTCCTCGGCATGTCGCGCGAGGAGCAGGACGCCTTCGCCGTCCGCAGCCAGAACCTCGCCGTCCAGCGTATCGAGGAGGGCTTCTGGGCCCGCGAGATCACCCCGGTCACGCGCCCCGACGGCAGCGTCGTCACCGCCGACGACGGCCCCCGCCCCGGCACCACGCTCGAAGGCGTCAGCGGGCTCAAGCCGGTCTTCCGCCCCGACGGCACCGTGACCGCCGGCAACGCCTGCCCGCTCAACGACGGCGCCGCCGCCCTGGTGATCATGAGCGACGTCCGGGCCAGGGAGCTGGGCCTCACCCCGCTCGCCCGGATCGTCTCCACGGCCGTCACCGGCCTCTCCCCGGAGATCATGGGCCTCGGTCCGGTCGAGGCGATCCCGGCCGCGCTGAGGAGCGCCGGCCTCGGCCTCGACGACATCGACCTCTACGAGATCAACGAGGCGTTCGCCGTGCAGTCGCTCGGCTCCGCCCAGCAGCTCGGCATCCCGCTGGAGAAGCTCAACGTCAACGGCGGCGCCATCGCCGTCGGCCACCCCTTCGGCATGACCGGCGCCCGCATCACCGCCACCCTCGTCAACTCGCTCCAGTGGCACGACAAGCAGTTCGGCGTCGAGTCCATGTGCGTCGGCGGCGGCATGGGCATGGCCATGGTCATCGAGCGCCTGAGCTGAGCACGGCCGAGCGATCACGTCCGAACGATCACGTCCGAGCGATCACGTCCGAGTCGAGAAGGAGTACGGAGAACATGAAGCGTTTCGAGGGAAAGACCGCGATCGTCACCGGCGCCAGCCGAGGGATCGGCCTGGCCGTCGCCGAGCGGCTCGTCGCCGAGGGGGCCCGGGTCGTCGTCACCGGCCGCACCAAGGACACGCTCGACCAGGCGGTCGCCGCCCTGGGCGGCCCCGTGCACGCGCTCGGCGTCGCCGGCAAGGCCGACGACCCCGCGCACCAGACCGACACCGTCCGCCGGGCGATCGAGGCGTTCGGGAGCGTGGACCTGCTGGTGAACAACACCGGCATCAACCCGGTGTACGGCCCGATGATCGAGCTCGACCTGGCGGCCGCGCGCAAGATCGTGGAGACCAACTGCCTCGCCGCGCTCTCCTGGACCCAGGCGGTCCACGGCGCGTGGATGAAGGAGCACGGCGGCGCCGTCGTCAACGTCTCCTCGGTCTCCGGCGTCCAGCCGGCGCCCATGATCGGCATGTACGGCGCCAGCAAGGCGATGCTGATCTCGATGACCGAGCTCCTGGCCGTCGAGCTGGGCCCGGACATCCGGGTCAACGCCATCGCGCCGGCCGTCGTCAAGACGAAGTTCGCCACCGCCCTGTACGAGGGCCGCGAGGAGGCGCTCGCGTCCCGCTACCCGCTCAAGCGGCTGGGCGAGCCCGAGGACATCGGCGGCGTCGTCGCGTTCCTGCTCTCCGAGGACGCCGCCTGGCTCACCGGCCAGACCGTCGTCGTCGACGGGGGCGTCACGCGCGTCGGAGCAGCCGAGTGACCGGCGCCCCGACGACCGCACCGGTCGAGGCCGTCGTCCTCGACTACGGCGGTGTGCTCACCGTGCCCGTGAGGGAGTCGATCGCGGCCTGGACCGAGGCCGACGGCATCGAGCCGGGGTCGTTCTCCCGGGCCCTCAAAACCTGGATGTCCCGCGACGCGCCCGCCGGCACCCCGGTCCACCGCCTGGAGACCGGCGAGCTGACCGTCGCGGAGTTCGACGCCCTCCTCGCCGCGGAGCTCACCACCGTCGACGGCCGGCCGGTCGACCCGGTCGGGGTGCTCTCCCGGCTCTTCGCCGGGATGCGGCCCGACCCGGCGATGTTCGCGCTCGTCGAGGAGCTTCGCGCGCTCGGCGTCCGGGTCGCCCTCCTGTCCAACAGCTGGGGCAACACCTATCCGCGCGAGCGGATCGACGGGCTGCTCGACCCCGTCGTCATCTCCGGCGAGGTCGGCCTGCGCAAGCCGGAGGCCCCGATCTACGAGCTGACCCTCGCGCGCCTCGGCGTCGCCGCCGGGAGCGCGGTCTTCGTCGACGACGCCGAGCCCAACGTGCTCGGCGCGCGAGCCGTCGGGATGCGGGCCCACCTGCACGTCGACGCCCCCTCCACCCGCGCGGCCCTCGCCGCGCTCGTCCCGGGGCTGCGCCCCACCCCGGACGGAGACCCCGCGTGACCGCCCCGGGAACGCTCGACGGCGTCGCCGAGCTGGAGAAGGCGGCCCGGGGCCCCTCGGCACCACCGTCGCGCACGGCCACCTCACGCTCAGCCCGATGCCGATCCCGATGCCGATCCCGATGCCGTGCCGGGAGGGGTACGAGCTGCGGGGCGTGCGCATGAGCGTGAACCAAGGGGCGAAGAAGGTCAGGTTCCCCGCGCCGAGGAGCGCGTCGCGGCCGTCGGCGGCGCCTGGCGGGGGAGGAGCGTAGGAGCGCGACGAGTCGCGCGTCAATATGAGCTATCCCCTTCGGACCGCCGGTGTCGTGAGGGGACCGCAGACCCCTAACGTGAGCCCGTCCTCGACCAGAGGGCTCCGGCGAGTCCGCCACGCCCGCGGAGCGGTCGCTCGCGATGGGTAGGTGGAGTGGTGTGGCATGGAGCACCGCCGGAACGCTTCCGGTCGAGGTGGGAGCGGCCCGATTCCGATGGGGACCAAACCCGGATCTGAGTCGAAGTAGAGAACAGTCGTCGACGGCAACTGCAGCGAACGGAGAACACTCGTGATTGTCGGAGTCCTCAAGGAGGCGCGGGCAGGTGAGAACCGCGTCTCGGCCACACCCGCCACGATCGAACCGATCCGCAAACTGGGGTACGACGTGGTCGTCGACTCCGGCGCGGGTGTCGCGGCGGGCTTCACCGACGGCGCCTACGAGGCCGCCGGCGCGCGCATCGGCGACGCGACGGCCGCCGACGTGGTCCTCGGGGTCAACGCCCCCAGCCCCGCTCAGCTGGACGGGGTACGGCCGGAGGCGACGGTGATCGCCCTGTTCGCCCCGGCGTTCGACCCCGCGATGGTCGAGGAGCTGGGCCGCAGGCCGTTCACGGCGCTGTCGATGGACGCCGTGCCGCGCATCAGCCGGGCGCAGTCGATGGACGTGCTGTCGTCGATGGCGAACATCGCCGGCTACCGGGCCGTGGTCGAGGCGGCGCACACCTTCGGCCGGTTCTTCACCGGCCAGGTGACGGCGGCGGGCAAGGTGCCGCCGGCGAAGGTGCTCGTGGCGGGCACGGGCGTCGCGGGCCTGGCCGCGATCGGCGCGGCGGGCTCGCTCGGCGCGATCGTACGGGCGACCGACCCCCGGCCCGAAGTGGCCGACCAGGTGCGGTCGCTGGGCGGCGAGTACCTGTCGATCGAGTCCCCGGAGGTCGAGGTCTCGAAGACGGGCTACGCCAAGGAGATGGGCGACGACTACAAGGCGCGCGAGGCCGAGCTCTACGCCGCGCAGTGCCGCGAGGCCGACATCGTCATCACCACCGCGCTGATCCCCGGCCGTCCCGCGCCGACGCTGATCACCGCGGAGATGGTGGCGAGCATGAAGCCGGGCTCCGTGATCGTCGACATGGCGGCCGCCAACGGCGGCAACGTCGTGGGCACCGTGAAGGGAGAGAAGGTCGTCACGGAGAACGGCGTGACGATCATCGGCTACACCGACCTGGCGGGCCGGCTGCCGGCCCAGGCCTCCCAGCTGTACGGCACGAACCTGGTGAACCTGCTGAAGCTGATGACGCCCGACAAGGACGGGCGGCTCGTCCTCGACTGGGACGACCCGGTGCAGCGCTCGATCACCGTCGTCCGCGAGGGCGAGTCGGCCTGGCCGCCCCCGCCGGTCCAGGTCTCGGCCGCCCCGGCCCCCGCGCCCGCGGCGGCGGAGACGAAGCCGTCGCCGAAGAAGGAGCCGATGACGCCGGCCCGGCGCTTCGGCGGGGTGGCCGTCGCCGCGCTGGCGCTGTTCCTCGCCGCCGGGTTCGCCCCGGCGGCCCTGCTGCCCCACGTGACCGTCTTCGTGCTCGCCATCGTGATCGGCTACTACGTGATCGGCCATGTGCACCACGCCCTGCACACGCCGCTCATGTCGGTGACCAACGCGATCTCCGGAATCATCGTCGTCGGCGCGCTGCTGCAGATCGGGCACTCGAGCACCGCGGTCACGGTGCTGTCGTCCGTGGCGATCCTCCTGGCCAGTATCAATGTCTTCGGCGGCTTCGCGGTGACGCGTCGCATGCTCGCCATGTTCAACCGGAGCTGACATGTCTGCGACCATCGCCGCACAGGCGGCCTACCTCGTTGCCGCGCTGCTGTTCATCCTCGCGCTGGCAGGACTCTCCAAGCACGAGTCCGCCCGGCTCGGCAACGCCTTCGGCATGCTCGGCATGGGCGTCGCGCTCGTCGCGACGATCGTGCTCGCGATCGACGGCGACATCAGCACCGCCGGCCTCGGGCTGATGGCCGTGGCCATGCTGATCGGCGCGCTGATCGGTCTGCAGCGCGCCCGTGGCGTCGAGATGACCGGCATGCCCGAACTGATCGCGCTGCTGCACTCCTTCGTCGGCCTCGCGGCCGTGCTGGTCAGCTGGAACGGCTTCCTGAACGTCGAGCACGAGCCCGACGGCCACGAGGCCGCGGCCCTGGACGCCCTCGGCACGCTGGGCATCCACCACGCCGAGGTCTTCATCGGGCTGTTCATCGGAGCGGTGACCTTCACCGGCTCCATCGTCGCCTACCTGAAGCTCTCGGCGAAGATCGACTCCAAGCCGCTCGTGCTGCCGGGCAAGAACGCGCTGAACCTCGGTGCCCTCGGTCTGTTCCTCGTCCTGACCGTGTGGTTCGTGATCACGCCGCAGCTGTGGCTGCTGATCACCGTGACGGTCCTGGCGCTCGCCCTCGGCTGGCACCTGGTGGCCTCGATCGGCGGCGGCGACATGCCGGTCGTGGTCTCGATGCTCAACAGCTACTCCGGCTGGGCCGCGGCGGCCTCCGGCTTCCTGCTCGGCAACGACCTGCTGATCATCACCGGCGCGCTGGTCGGCTCCTCGGGTGCCTACCTGTCCTACATCATGTGCAAGGCGATGAACCGCTCGTTCCTCTCCGTCATCGCCGGCGGCTTCGGCATCGAGGCGCCCTCGGCCTCGGACGTCGACTACGGCGAGCACCACGAGATCACCGCCCAGGCCGCCGCCGAACTCCTCGGCGCGGCCCGCTCGGTGGTCATCACGCCCGGCTACGGCATGGCCGTGGCGCAGGCGCAGTACCCGGTCGCGGAGCTCACCTCGAAGCTGCGGGCGAAGGGCGTCGACGTGCGGTTCGGCATCCACCCGGTCGCCGGCCGCCTGCCCGGCCACATGAACGTGCTCCTCGCCGAGGCCAAGGTGCCGTACGACATCGTGCTGGAGATGGACGAGATCAACGAGGACTTCGCCGACACCGACGTCGTCCTCGTGATCGGCGCCAACGACACGGTCAACCCGGCCGGCGCCGAGGACCCCGGCAGCCCGATCGCCGGCATGCCGGTCCTCACCGTCTGGGAGGCGAACAAGGTCATCGTCTTCAAGCGCTCGATGGCCTCCGGCTACGCGGGCGTGCAGAACCCGCTGTTCTTCCGCGAGAACACCTCGATGCTCTTCGGCGACGCGAAGGACCGGGTCGAGGACATCGTCGGCGCGCTCTGAGGGGCGCGGACGGAGGGCCGTCCTCCTCCACGGAGGACGGCCCTCCCCCCATGCGGCGGAAGACGGAGCCTAGGAAACCATCCCCTGCTCCTCCAGTTCGGTGAGGCGCACGGTGCACAGTCCGCCGCGCTCGGTCCTCACGTCCGTCACCTTCAGCTGGGTGCCCGGGGTCAGGATGTACTCCTCCTCGCCCGTGAACGCGGAGAACCGGCGGATCCCCACCGCGCGCGCCGGCGTCACCTCGAACAGGGTCCGCCGGCCGCGGCTCCCGAGGAAGGCCCGGGCCACGCTCGGCTCGGACGTGCACGACGAGACGCCCCACCACGTCACCGTGCGCCCCAGCGGATACTGGGACCGCAGGTCGAGCGCCACACCGCGCCACAGCGGCCGCGTCTGCGGCGGCAGCTCGGCGACGGCCGAGAACAGCAGGCGCAGGTACGGCAGGTACGGCACGAGCCGCTCCCGGTCCGGGGACCGCAGCACCGCGTTGATCTCGCGGTAGAACGCCGACTCGCACGTGTACAGGTACAGCGCCGAGATCGCGTCGGCGGACAGGCCGCCCGCGGCCTCCGGCTGCGCCGTCTTCGTCTCCGCGAACCGGGTCGACCGCTCGACGTACCCGTCCAGGTTCGCCAGCACCCGCGTCACCGGCTCCACGGCCTTCCGGAAGTCCATCAGCGGCGTGTCGAACACCCCGGTGATCGGCGGCAGGACGAGCCCCTCGTCCTTGACGCTCGTGAGCCGCTCCAGATAGAGCTGGTGCAGCTCCATCGTCGACGCGATGAACGCCCCCATGCGCTCCGAGCCGGCGGCGTCGGTCGTGTGCTGGTCCCAGCCCTTGCTCGGCAGCCAGTCGACCGGCTCCGCTCCCACCGCCGCCAGGGCGTCGTTCACCCGGGCGAAGTGGTCCCCCTCGCAGAAGAGGTCCCCCTGCGCCGCCGGGTTCGCGTGGTCCAGGTGCCGGACCTCCACCCCCGGGTACTTCTTCTCCAGCCGCTGGACGACCCGCTTCAGGCTCCGGGCGTGCGCGCCCCACCAGGCGAACACCACCCCGCGGTCCTCCTCCTCGGCGTCCTGCTTCGCCCGGAGGATCTCCTCGACGATCTGCTCGGCCACGGGCCGCCAGAAGGACGTGTGCTGCTCGGTCGGCACCGCCCCGTCCGCGCTCGCCGTGAGCGAGGCGTTCAGCAGGAGCACGCCCTGGGTGAGCATCGCCTGGAACCACTCCGGCGGCTGGACCGTGTCCTCCTTCTTCAGCAACGCCCGGACGTCGGCGATCGGCGTCTTCTTGGCGATGCCGTACTTCCACATCGCGGCCGCCTTGATGAGGCAGCGGATGCTGACCACCCGGCCGAACTGGCTGTCCTTCCAGTCGTGGAAGGTGTTGTCGAACATCGCGATGCCGGTCGCGCTCTCCGCCCGCGGATACGGGTTCTGCCCGAAGGCGACCACCTTCCACTTGTGCGGCGGATGCGGCTTCAGCGCCTGGAAGGTCAGCTCCCGCACCGGAACCACCTCCGGGCTCCGCTTCGGGCCGATGAAGGAGGCGGCCCCCGGCTGCGCCTCGATCACCGGGCCGAGCAGCGGCAGCCACGGCTCGCCACCGCCCTCGAACAGCTCGGCGAGACCCAGGGGGTCGTCCGAGGGCGCGGGGGAGGGCGTCGGGGCCGGCACCTTGATCCGCACCCGCTGCGCCGGGCCCGCGCCCTCGATGTCGGCGAGCTGTCCGAGCACCGCGGCCCGCAGCTCGTCGTAGTCCGTGAACCCGTGGTCGTGGAACAGCGTGTACCCCGTCCACATCAGATTGGCGCACACCTGCGCCGGCACCCGGCCCGTCCGCGCGCCCATCCCGACGAGCGCCACCGACCGGATGCTGCCGGGCTTCGCCAGGTTCTGCAGGTGCACCGCCTGGAACGCCGCCGCGCACGCCAGCGCCACGTTCATCGTGTCGCTGACGTTCTGCGAGGACTGCCGCATCGTCGGCGTCGAGATCAGATAGCGCGGCACGGACGCCCCCGAGGGGACGCAGACCGCGCTGCCCACCGGCAGGCTCCCGCCGAACCGCTCGCGGATCGCCCGCTGCACCCGCACCTGGACACCGGCACCGAGGTGCCGCTTGACGACGGCGTCGACCCCTCCGTCCATCCGGCCCTTCGCGTTCGTGGGGGAGACCCACGCGTCGACGTCCACGTCGAGGAGGGAGCCCCGCCGGATCTCGACCCCGGGCGTGTCCGCGAACGCGGACTTCCAGGCCGCCACCACCTCGTCGTTGACGTCGACGAGAACGACCTTCAACACACGCTCGACACCCATGAATTCCCCCTGTCGTGCCGTCTTCCGAACGATCTCGAAGCTATCGCCCACCACTGACAACGCCCGTGAGCCGTGTCTCACCGGCCCGCTCCGTCTTGCTATGCAACTCGTTGCATAGCAAGATCGGGCGCATGGCGCTCGACCACGCGATCCTCGTGTCCCTGCTGGAGAAGCCCGGATCCGGCTACGAGCTGGCCCGGCGCTTCGAGCGGTCCATCGGATACTTCTGGACCGCCACCCACCAGCAGATCTACCGCGTGCTCAAGCGCATGGAGAGCGACGGCTGGGTGGACGTCCGGGACGTCCCCCAGCAGGGGCGCCCGGACAAGAAGGAGTACTCCGTCGCCGGCCCCGGCCGGGACGCGCTCTCCGCGTGGCTGGCCGCACCGATCGAGCCCGAGAGCGTGCGGCACGACCTCGCGGTGAAGATCCGGGGCGCCGCCTTCGACGATCCGGCCGCGCTGATCGGCGAGGTCGAGCGGCACAGGCGGGCGCACACCGACCGCCTGGAGCACTATCTCGCGGGCGAGTCCCGGGACTTCCCGGCGTCCGGCGCCGACGGCCCGCTCGACGCCGAGCGGGAGCTCCAGCACGCCGTGCTGCGCGGCGGCATCGCGTACGAGCGGATGATGATCGCCTGGCTCGACGACGTCCTCGCCACGCTCGCCCGGTTCGAAGCCGAGCGCTGAACCGGGCCGCACCACCCACTCCCGAGCCCGTACCACCCACCCCTCGTCCCGAGCCGGAAAGGCGGACGTCATGGCCGACCCGCTGCTGTTCAACCCGCACACCTACGATCCCGCCCACTTCGACCCGGAGACCCGCCGGCTGCTGCGCGCCACCGTGGACTGGTTCGAGGCGCGCGGCAAGCGACGGATCATCGAGGACTACCGGACCCGGGCCTGGCTCGGCGACTTCCTCGCCTTCGCCGCGGAGGAAGGGCTCTTCGCGACCTTCCTGACGCCGTCCTCCGCCGCGGGCGAGGACGAGGGCGACAAGCGCTGGGACACCGCCCGCATCGCCGCCCTCAACGAGATCCTCGGTTTCTACGGCCTCGACTACTGGTACGCCTGGCAGGTCACCATCCTCGGCCTCGGCCCGGTCTGGCAGAGCGACAACGCCGCCGCCCGCGCCCGCGCCGCCGAACTCCTCGCGCAGGGGGAGGTGTTCGCCTTCGGCCTCTCCGAGAAGTCCCACGGCGCCGACATCTACTCCACCGACATGCTCCTGGAACCCGACGACGAGGGCGGCTTCCGCGCCACCGGCTCCAAGTACTACATCGGCAACGGCAACGCCGCCGGGCTCGTCTCCGTCTTCGGCCGCCGCACCGACGTCGAGGGCCCCGACGGCTACGTCTTCTTCGCCGCCGACAGCCGCCACCCGGCGTACCACCTCGTCAAGAACGTCGTCGACTCGTCGAAGTTCGTCAGCGAGTTCCGCCTGGAGGACTACCCCGTCGCCGCCGAGGACGTCCTGCACACCGGGCGCGCCGCCTTCGACGCCGCCCTCAACACCGTCAACGTCGGCAAGTTCAACCTCTGCACCGCCTCCATCGGCATCTGCGAGCACGCGATGTACGAGGCCGTCACGCACGCGCAGAACCGCGTCCTCTACGGCCGCCCGGTCACGGCCTTCCCGCACGTGCGGCGCGAGCTGACCGACGCCTACGTCCGGCTCGTCGGCATGAAGCTCTTCAGCGACCGCGCCGTCGACTACTTCCGCACCGCCGGTCCCGAGGACCGCCGCTACCTCCTCTTCAACCCGATGACGAAGATGAAGGTGACCACGGAGGGCGAGAAGGTCATCGACCTGATGTGGGACGTGATCGCCGCCAAGGGCTTCGAGAAGGACAACTACTTCGCGGAGGCCGCCGTGGAGATCCGCGGTCTGCCGAAGCTGGAGGGCACGGTCCACGTCAATCTGGCGCTGATCCTGAAGTTCATGCGCAACCACCTGCTCGACCCGGTCGCGTACGAGCCCGTCCCGACCCGTCTGGACGCGGCCGACGACGCGTTCCTCTTCCGGCAGGGCCCGGCGCGGGGGCTCGGCTCGGTCCGCTTCCACGACTGGCGGCCGGCCTACGAGGCGTACGCCCATGTGTCCAACGTGGCCCGCTTCCGCGAACAGGCCGACGCGCTCTGCGAGTTCGTGCTCAAGGCCGCGCCCGACGAGGAGCAGAGCCGTGACCTCGACCTGCTCCTGGCCGTCGGCCAGCTCTTCGCGCTCGTCGTCCACGGTCAGCTGGTCCTGGAGCAGGCCGCCCTGACCGGCCTCGACGAGGACGTGCTCGACGAGCTGTTCGCCGTCCTCGTCCGGGACTTCTCCGCGCACGCGGTCGAGCTGCACGGCAAGGACTCCGCGACCGAGCAGCAGCAGCTCTGGGCGCTCGGTGCCGTCCGGCGCCCCGTCGTCGACGAGGCGCGGTCGGAGCGCGTGTGGCAGCGCGTCGAGGCGCTGTCGGGCTCCTACGAGATGGCGCCCTGACGGCCGGTCAGTCCCGCACCACCCGGCCCTCGGCGTCGAAGACGGTCGTGGACCAGTGGCGGTCCCACTCGTCGTCGACCCACTCGGGCACCTGGCCCGCCGGGTAGCGGACCCAGCCCTCGGGCGGCTCCTGGCCGTCCGCCACGCAGTCGCCGCCGGTGGCGTTGCCGACGGCCTTGACCGGGTACTGGCCGGGGCTGCAGACCCGGTCGTGGATCTGGAACCCGCAGCCCGTCAGGAGGAGGGCCGAGGTCAGGCCCGCGGCGACGAGGCCGGGGAGGGAACGACGGGCGAACGCCCCGCCGGTCGTGCGGGGGCGTGGACGGGGTCGTCGGGTCTGCTGCGTGGTCACGGTCACGGGCCTCTCTCGCTGGTGGACACAGTCTCGGCGAGTCCGAGGTCTCCGTGATGAGTACGCGTACTCAATCGGCCGTGAGTGGGACGGCGCCTCCGCCGGCCGCCCGGACAGGGGCGGCCGGCGGAGACGGCCGGGGCGTTACGGCTTGGGCAGGGTGCAGCCCGGGCGGTTGAGGTCGATCACGTTGCCGGCGCCGATGCAGGGGACGATCGTGTACGTCTCCTGGGCGTAGTTGATGCCCTGGCGGACCGTGACGGCGCCGCTCTCGTCGATCTCGCACGGGTTGTTCACGGTGCAGCTCTCACCGCTCTCGTTGCCCGTGTTGTTGACGGCGACGACCTTGCCGGTGGTGGTGTCGATGACGGGCGAGCCGGAGGTGCCGCCGATCGTGTTGCACGCCGAGGTGTAGCGGACCGAGTCCTTCCAGGTCCAGTCGCCCTCCTTCATGCGGTACACGAAGCCGTCGACGTTGCAGCTGTAGATCCGCTTCCAGTAGCCGGAGACGACCTTGATCGACGAACCCTGGACCGGGTGGGCGTCGTTGAGGGTCAGGGCGCTGATGCCGTACGTGCTCTGGATCTGCGCGTACGTCTTGGTCAGCTGGTAGATCGAGATGTCCGTGTCGGTCATCGTGCCGTACGCGATCTTGCTCGCGCGCAGGGTGCCGACGCCGGTGCCGGCCGAGTTGAGCAGGGTGAACGAGCGGCTGGAGCGCCGGTCCTTGACGACCTGGCCGGGCCCCGGCATGCCGGTCTCCAGGCAGTGGCCGTTGGAGAGGACGAGCGCGGGGTCGCTCGGCAGGGAGCTCGGGGTGCGGACGACGGAGCCGGAACAGTTGCTGAGCGCGACCGTTCCCGCGAAGTCGACGGCGGTCACGGCCTGCGCCTGGGGTGCGGAGGCCGGGGCCGGGGCCTGTGCGACCGTCTCCCGGGGTGCGGAGGCCGCGGCCGGGACCGCTGTCGCGCCTGCCAGGAGCAGGGCGAGCAGGGCGCCGGCGAGAGGCTTCTTCATGTGGGGGTTCCCCTCTGATGGCTGTGCAACCGAAGATCCTTCGGTTGTCATGCACATTCTTTGAAGGAGGAACCCCAACTGGCAAGACCACGGCCAGGGTTGAGCCGAAACGCGTCAGGGCCGCTTCGGAACGGTCCGAAGCGGCCCCGGGGGCGTCGCGGCGATCAGGCGGCCGGCGGCCCCTCGGCGGGAGTCCCGCCGCCCGACAGGTGCGCGCCGGGGGAGAAGAGGATCTTCACGGCGCCGTCGCGCTTGGCCTGGAACATGTCGTAGGCCTCGGGCGCCGCGTCCAACGGCAGCCGGTGCGTGGCGAAGCCCTCCACGCCCAGGGGATCGTCGTCGGTGAGCAGGGGAAGCAGGTCGTCGACCCACCGCAGCACGTTGGCCTGCCCCATGTGGAGCCGGATCTGCTTGTCGAACATGGCGAACAACGGCATCGGGTCCGCGGCGCCCCCGTACACCCCGGAGAGCGACACGGTCCCGCCGCGCCTCACCAGCTCCACCGCCAGGTGGAGCGCGGACAACCGGTCCACGCCGAAGCGCCGCATCATGCGCCCGGCGAGCCCGTCCGGAAGCAGGGCGACCATCGTGTGCAGCCCCTTGGCCACCGGGGCGCCGTGCGCCTCCATGCCGACCGCGTCGATCACCGCGTCGGGGCCCCGCCCGTCCGTGAGGTCCCGCACCCGGTCGATCAGCTCGTCGGACAGGTCCAGGGCCCGCACCCCGCGGGCCGCCGCGCGGTCCCGCCGACCGGGCACGGGGTCGATGCCGACGACGAGGCCGGCGCCCCGCAGCAGGGCGATCCGCGACGCCATGTCGCCGATCGGACCGAGGCCCAGGACCGCGACCGAACCGCCCGGCGGGATCTCGGCGTACTCGACGGCCTGCCAGGCCGTCGGCAGCACGTCCGAGAGATAGACGAAGCGGTCGTCCGGCGGTCCGTCCGGCACCTGGATCGGCAGGGTGTCCCCGAACGGCACGCGCAGGTACTCGGCCTGGGCGCCCGGCACCTGCCCGTACAGCTTCGTGTAGCCGAACAGGGCGGCGCCCGTGTCGTACGCGTGCACCTGCGTGGTCTCGCACTGGGAGTGCAGCCCCCGCGAGCACATCGCGCAGGTGCCGCAGGACACGTTGAACGGCACCACGACCCGCGTGCCCGGCCGCAGCCGCCGCACGTCCGCGCCCACCTCCTCCACCACGCCCATCGGCTCGTGCCCGAGGACGTCGCCGGCGTCGAGGAACGGTCCGAGGACCTCGTACAGATGCAGGTCGGAACCGCACAGCCCGCTCGACGTGATCCGAACGATCACGTCCGTGGGCTTCCGCAGCACGGGGTCCGGCACCTGCTCCACCGAGACCTTCCGTCGGCCCTGCCACGTGACGGCCTTCATGGCGGCCACCTTCCCGTCCGTCCGGGACGAGGGACGCTCCCCCGGCCCGGGAGCTCGGCGATGTCGCTGCGGCGGCTACCCGGGGCGAGCGGGCCTACTCGCCCCGCCCCGGAGCGGCTCGTCGTCCGCGGGGACGACCGGCCACCGGCACCCGCCACGGCCGCCGCACGCACCACGCGGCGGCCCCGCCCGTGCCCACCGGCGCGGGGCCGGTGGGCACGGGCGGGGCCGGTGGTACGGAGCCGGTGGCCCGGCGCGGTGACGCGATGACACGAAGAGGCGGACCGTCTCAGCCCGGCACGGCCGGGCCGAGGACGAAGAGGCCCTCCGTGCCCGTGAGCTCCAGCAGCCGCACCATCTGATGGCTGGGCGCCGCGAGCCTGAGCGTGTGCCCCGAGACCCACGCCCGCTCCCTGGCGGCCAGCAGCGCGTTGAGCCCCGCGGAGTCGCAGAACGACGAGTTCCGCAGGTCGACGACGACCTCGGAACCGGGGGGTGTCCCTTCGACGGCCTTCAGGAGCGCGGCGCGCAGCTCCTCCGCACTGTTGAGGTCCATGTCGCCGATCACACGGATGACGTACGGATCGTCACGGACTGTCATCACAAGCCTCCTCGTACGTCCGGCACCTGCCCGCCACGGCCCGCTTCACGCCTCGCGCGGCCGGCCGCGCGGGACTCCCGCCCGACTCGTACGTATCGACGAGTGGATCACTCGTTGGTGAGTTCCGCCGCTCCGCCCGCCGCCCGGCCGTCACGCTGGGCGCGAAGGGTGACAGGGGACCGGGGAGTGGACGTGACGCGAGGATCGGGAGCCCGTGGGGGTCTGGACGAGCGGGCGGTGTTACTGGCGGCGGGGCTCGCGGATCTGGCGGTGAGCACCCTCGGCTCGGGGCTCGGGCTCGTGCGGGGGCTGCTGAGGCGGTCGGACGCCGCCGAGATGGCGGCCGAGGCCGAGCGGGACCTGGAGGCGCGCGGCCGTCTCGTGCTCGACCGGTACGTGTCCCCACCGCTGGCGCACCTGGAGGTTCTCGCCCGGCACGTGCTGGCGCGGCGGGCCGGCGATGGCGGCTGAGCGCTGGGACCCGGCCGCGTTCAAGGCGCGCGTCGACGAGGTGCTGCGGAGCCACGTCGCCCTGGAGGCAGAGGAGCTCACGGCGGTCGACCCGGCCCTGAGCCCGGTGGCGGACCAGCTGGAGGCGGCGGTCGCGGACGGCAAACGGCTGCGGGCCGCGTTCTGCTACTGGGGCTGGCGCGCGGCCGGGCAGCCCGACAGCGACGCGCTGGTGCGGGCGGCGGCGTCCATGGAGCTCGTGCACGCGGCCGCCGTCGTGCACGACGACCTGATCGACGACAGCCCGCTGCGGCACGGCCGGCCCACCGCGCACGTGGCCCTGCGCGGCGCGGTGGAACACCACCCGCGGCCCGCCGCGGGAGCCAGGTCGCTCGCGATGCTGGTCGGCGACCTGCTCATGTCGCTCGCCGGGCAGCTCTTCGTCACCAGCGGCCTGCCCGCCGCCTATCTCGGCCGGGCCCGACCGCTCTGGGCGGCGCTCGCCCGGGACCTCGTCGCGGGGGAGTCCCTGGAGATCCTGCGGACGGGCGCCGCCCCCGACACGACGGCCTCGCTGAAGGTGATCCGCTACAAGACCGCCAAGTACACCGTCGAGCAGCCCCTGCTGATCGGCGGCGCCCTGGCCGGGGCGGGCGGGCGCCTGCGCGAGGGCTGCTCCGCGTACGGGGTGCCGCTGGGCGAGGCGTTCCAGCTGAGGGACGACCTGCTCGGCCTGTTCGGGGATCCCGGCGCCACCGGCAAGGCCGACGCCGACGACGTGCGCGGACACCGGCCCACGACCCTGCTCGCCGAGACCTGGCGGCTCGCCGACGACGGGGAACGCGGACGGCTGCGCGAGCTGCTCGGCCGGCGCGAACCCGACGGGGACGCCCTGGAGGCCGTACGCGAGGTGATGCGGCGGCTGAAGGCGCCCGACCGGGTCGAGGCCATGATCGCCGAGCGGGTCGGGGAGGCCCTCCGCGTCCTCGACGAGCTGAACCTGCCCGCGGCCCCCGCCGCCGCGCTCACCGCCCTGGCGCACTCGGCCACGGTCCGCCGTTCCTGACGCAGAACAAGGAGCCCTGCCCATGACCCCCACCGAGGCGTCCATGGACGCCCTGCGGCACACCGGCGACGAACTCGCCGACGCCACGGTCGCCACCCTCTTCGAGCGGGGGGAGGTCGGCACGTTCAACACCCTCATGCGGTACGTCTCCACCGCCGGCTCCCCCCTGCCGGACGGGCTGCCCGAGGTCGCCCGGGAGTACCTCCACGCCACGAGCACCCCGCCGTCCTGGGTGGACTGGGGGGAGATGGAGAAGGCCCGGCTGTTCTTCGTCGACAACAACGTGCACATCTCCACCGCGCTCTCCTTCGCCTCCATGCCCGCCTGCTACCTCGTCCCGCACGTGGCGAGGCTGCTGTCGGCGACGCACGGTCTGAAGTACCCCTCCAAGCGGATGGCGGAGACCGGCCAGTTCACCGTCTACCTCATGCGGCCCGACGCCTTCGAGGCCGGTGGCCGTTTCGTCCCGGCCGCGCAGAAGGTCCGGCTGCTGCACGCCTCCATCCGGCACCACCTCCGGCGCGAGAACCGCTGGGACGTCGAGGCCTCGGGGGTGCCGATCTGTCAGGAGGACATGATCGGCGGGCAGATGTTCTTCTCGATGCTCGTCCTCGACAGCCTGCACCGCCTCGGCATCCACCTGTCCTCCGAGGGCGCCGACGCCTACTACTACGCCTGGCGCGTGGTCGGCGCGATGCTGGGCGTCGACCAGGACGCCGTCCCCAAGACCCTCGAAGAGGCCCGCCGCTTCCTCGACCTGTACATGATCCGCCACATGGGGCCGTCCCCCGAGGGCGTCCACCTGACCCGGCAGCTCATCGACCTCTACGAGGAGGTCGTCCCCGGCACCTTCTTCGACCCGATCGTCTCCGCGCTCATCCGCTACCTCGTCGGCGACACCTGCGGCGACTGGCTGGAGGTCCCCCGCACGCCCTGGGACACCGTCGTCAAGTCCGTCCCCCACCTCCTCGGCGTCCTGGAGACCATCGAGGACCGCTCCCCGCTCGGTGCCTGGGCCCTGGACCGCCTCGGCCACCTCACCACCGTCCTCGAACTGTCCTCCCTCACCCGCGGCCGCGTCATGCACTACGCCATCCCCGAGCACCTCAAGAAGGACTACGGCCTCCCGACGGGACCGCCGCGCACCCACCGCTGGACCCCGCCGCCCGCCACGGTCTCCCCCTGACACCCGCCCCGCCCCGCTGACCACCGGAAACGTGGGTGAAGAGCACCCCGAAGGCCTGGTAGATTGTTCTCTGTCGCCGCGGGGGAAGCCCCGGAGCGACAATCACCCGTCCGGGTGGCGGAATGGCAGACGCGCTAGCTTGAGGTGCTAGTGCCCTTTATCGGGCGTGGGGGTTCAAGTCCCCCCTCGGACACAAGAGAAGCACCACGTGGTGGTCGGGAATCCCGGCCACCACGTGGTGCTTCCGTGCGTCGGCACATGACAACGGGGGTGGCCGATGGGTCCGAGTGGTCCGCGCCGAACGGCGGTCGGGGTCCTGATGGCGCTGAGTCTGGTCGGCGGCTGCGGCGGCGCGACCGGACCACAGGCCCGTTCGGCCTCGCAGCGGCCTCCGGAGGCGGAGGTCAGGACGGACCGGGAACCGGTCGAGAGGCGGTTCCCGCAGTTCGGGAGGTTCACCGGCGTCGAGTGGGCGGCAGCGCCCCTCGGTCATGCGGATTCCCGCGTGCCCGGCCCCACCGACGTCCGGCTCTCCGGTGTGGCGACCCTCGCGAAGGCGGACGTGGAGCGGCTCCTGAAGGAGTACCGCTGGGTGCCCGCCGAAGAACCGCCGACCGTCCTGGGAGGCATCGCGCCCAGGGTGCCGGAGGGCGCGAAGTGGCGGACGAGCGAGGAGTTCACCTCCGAGGTCACCCGGAACGTGTACAGCGGCGAGTTCCACCTGGATGCCGCGGCGGGCCTCATGGTCTTCGACGCCGTCAACGCCACCGAACCCAAGGGGTCCTGACGGGCCGTGTGCCCCGACCGGACGGTCGGACGAAAATGCTTGGACCGCGAGGGCGCCCGCACGGGAGACTCCTTTTGCTCACCTTCGGTACGACAGCACAGGGTTGGGTATGGGATCACCTGAATCGCACGAAGGTCTACCGAACAAAGGCTCGGTACTCCTCGCGGTCCGCTTCTACGCACGGGAACTGGCCCGCCTCCGACGGCTGGCCGCTCCCGCCCTCCTCCTACCGGCACTCGGCAACATCGCCATCAACTACATCGCCCCTCTGATCGTCGCCAAGCTCGTCGGCCATCTCGCCGACGGCGGCACCGGCGGCCTCGGCCCGCTGCTCCCGTACGTCCTCGGCTTCGCCGGCGTCCTGCTGCTCGGAGAGGCCCTGTGGCGCGTCGGGCTGCACTGCCTGAACCGCGTCGACGCCCACGGCATCGAGAACCTGTACGTCATCGGCATGGACGAACTCTTCGCCAAGGACGCCGCGTTCTTCCACGACAACTTCGCCGGATCGCTCACCAAGCGCGTCCTCAGCTTCGCCTCCCGCTTCGAGGAGTGCGTCGACACCCTGACCTTCTCGGTCATGGGCAGCTTCGTGCCGCTCGTCTTCGCCTCGGTGGTGCTCTGGCGGTACGACCCGCTGCTCGTCGTCGGACTGCTGCTCCTCATCGCGGTCACCGGCGTGGGCGTGGTGCCGCTGGTCCGCCGTCGGCAGGCGCTCGTCGCCCGGCGCGAACAGGCGATCGCCCGGGTCTCGGGCCACGTCGCCGACAGCCTGACCAACATGGACACGGTCCGGTCCTTCGGCGCCGAGCGCCGCGAGGCCGCCGAGCACCGCTCCCGCGTCGCGGAGTCGCGGAAGCTCACCCTGCGCTCCTGGGACTACGGCAACCTGCGCATCGACACGCTCGTCGCGCCGATGTCCGTCCTGACCAACGTCCTCGGACTCGTCCTCGCCGTCGCCCTCGGCGGGGGAGACCACGGCGTGGAGGCCGTCATCGTCGCCTTCACGTACTACGCCAACGCCACCCGGATCATGTTCGAGTTCAACCAGATCTACCGGCGCCTGGAGAGTTCGATGACGGAGGCCGCGCAGTTCACCGAACTCCTCCTCGACGAGCCGACCGTCCTCGACCCGGAGACCCCGGAACCCCTCCGGCCCGCGGACGCCGAGGTCCGGTTCGAGAAGGTCACCTTCGCCCACGCGGGAGCCGAGCCGCTCTTCGAGGACCTCGACCTGGACGTGCCCAGCGGCGCGAAGATCGGATTCGTCGGCCGGTCCGGAGGCGGCAAGACCACCCTCACCCGGCTGCTCCTGCGGATGACGGACATCGACGGCGGCCGGATCACCATCGGCGGCCAGGACATCAGCCGGCTCCGGCAGGCCGAACTGCGCGGCATGATCGCGTACGTGCCGCAGGACCCCGCCATGTTCCACCGCACCCTGCGGGACAACATCGCCTTCGCCCGGCCGGAGGCCACCGAGGCCGAGATCCGGCGCGCGGCCGAGGCGGCACACGTCACGGAGTTCGCGGACGCCCTCCCCGAGGGCTTCGACACCATGGTCGGCGAGCGGGGCGTGAAGCTGTCCGGCGGCCAGCGCCAGCGGGTCGCCCTCGCCCGGGCGATCCTGCGCGACGCCCCGATCCTGCTGCTCGACGAGGCGACCAGCGCCCTGGACTCCGAGAGCGAGATGCTCGTGCAGGACGCGCTGTGGCGGCTCATGGAGGGACGGACGGCGCTCGTGGTCGCCCACCGGCTGAGCACGGTGGCCACGATGGACCGGCTCGTCGTCCTCGACCGCGGACGGATCGTCGAGCAGGGCACGCACCAGGAGCTGCTCACCGCCGAGGGCGCCTACGCGAAGCTGTGGCAGCACCAGTCGGGCGGCTTCATCGACGACGCCCCCGCGGGGGCCGGCGTGCGCTGACGCCGGCCCCTCGGGGGTTTTCCACAGGTTGCTCCGGGCCGGGCCGGGGTGTCGGCGCGGACGGATAGGCTTCAGAAATGGTCCTTCCCGACGCCTCTGCCGCTCCTGACGCTCCCGCCGCCCCCGACGCCTCCGCCGAGACCTCCGACGCCGCCCGGGTGCTGCACCGCGTCTTCGGCTACAGCTCCTTCCGCGGGGAGCAGCAGGAGATCATCGAGCAGGTCGTCGGCGGTGGCGACGCGCTCGTCCTGATGCCGACGGGCGGCGGCAAGTCGCTCTGCTACCAGATCCCGGCCCTCGTCAGAGCGGGCACGGGCGTCGTGATCTCGCCCCTCATCGCCCTGATGCAGGACCAGGTGGACGCGCTCAGAGCGCTCGGGGTGCGGGCCGGCTTCCTGAACTCGACGCAGGACCCGTACGAGCGGCAGGCCGTCGAGCAGGCGTTCCTCGCGGACGAGCTGGACCTGCTCTACCTCGCCCCCGAGCGGCTCCGCACCGAGGGCACCCAGCGGCTCCTCGACCGGGGCACGGTGTCGCTCTTCGCGATCGACGAGGCACACTGCGTCGCCCAGTGGGGCCACGACTTCCGGCCCGACTACCTCGCCCTCTCCATGCTCCACGAGCGGTGGCCGAAGGTGCCGCGGATCGCCCTGACGGCGACCGCCACCGAGGCCACCCACGCCGAGATCGCGAAGCGGCTGGGCCTGGAGGACGCCCGGCACTTCGTCGCCGGCTTCGACCGGCCGAACATCCAGTACCGCATCGTCCCGAAGAACAACCCCCTCAAGCAGCTCCTGGAGCTGATCAGGACCGAGCACGACGGGGACGCGGGCGTCGTCTACTGCCTCTCGCGGGCCTCGGTGGAGAAGACGGCCGCCGCCCTCGTGGAGCACGGCATCGACGCCGTGCCGTACCACGCGGGCATGGACGCCCGGACGCGCGCGGAGAACCAGGCCCGCTTCCTGCGGGAGGACGGGGTCGTCGTGGTGGCGACCATCGCCTTCGGCATGGGCATCGACAAGCCGGACGTGCGCTTCGTGGCCCACCTCGACCTGCCCAAGTCGGTCGAGGGCTACTACCAGGAGACCGGCCGCGCGGGCCGCGACGGGGAGCCGGCCACGGCATGGCTGGCGTACGGCCTCCAGGACGTCGTCCAGCAGCGCAAGCTCATCGACGGCTCCGAGGGCGACGAGACGCACCGCCGCTCCCTGGCCATGCACCTGGACGCCATGCTCGCCCTCTGCGAGACGGTCGACTGCCGCCGCGTGCGGCTCCTGGAGTACTTCGGGCAGACCGGCAAGCCCTGCGGCAACTGCGACACCTGCCTGACGCCGGGGGAGTCCTGGGACGGGACCGTCGCCGCGCAGAAGCTGCTGTCCACCGTGTGGCGGCTGGCGAAGGAACGGCGGCAGAAGTTCGGCGCCGGTCAGATCATCGACATCCTCCAGGGCAAGAGGACGGCCAAGGTCATCCAGTTCGACCACGACCAGCTGTCCGTCTTCGGCGTCGGGTCGGAGCTGGGCACCGCCGAGTGGCGCGGGGTCGTCCGCCAGCTCCTCGCGCAGCGGCTGCTCGCGGTGGAGGGCGACTACGGCACGCTCGTGCTCACCGAGGACAGCGGCGAGGTCCTCGGCGGACGCCGCCAGGTCCCGATGCGCAAGGAGAAGGCCCCCGCCCCCGCCCGCAAGGAGCCCGGGGCCCGCTCCGGCAAGGGCGCGCGCGTGCCGGTCGATCTGCCCGCGGCCGCCGTGCCGGTCTTCGAGGCCCTCCGCGCCTGGCGGGCCGCGACGGCGCGCGAGCAGGGCGTGCCGGCGTACGTCGTCTTCCACGACGCGACCCTCCGCGAGATCGCGACCCGCATGCCCGCCGGCGTCGAGGAGCTCGGCACCATCGGCGGCGTCGGCGAGGCCAAGCTCGCCAAGTACGCCGAGGGCGTCCTCGCCACCCTGGCGCAGTCCGGGGGCGCGGGGACGGACGGCGCGGGTCCCGGTGATGCCACCGCCTCCTCCGCGTCCGCCGGTCCGGCCGCGTCCGCGCCCGCCGCCGGGGCAGTCTCCGGTGCCACGGCCCCGGCCGCCTCCGTGCCGTCGGCGCGCAGGGCGGAGCCGGACCTTCCGCCCTCCTACGACGAGGAGCCGCCGTGGGACGAGGACGAGCTCGAACCGCCGTGGGACGAGGACGAGTAGCCCGGGGCGTCCCGCGCGCCGGAGGCCGTATGGAGACACCAGCTTCCGCCCCGACACCGGCTCGGGCAGCGGCCAGGTCGCCGGCGACAACGCGGCCTCCGCCTACGACTGGTACGACGGCTGCTCCGCCGACGTGTACCACGGCGCCGGCTACGAGGGCGCCTGCGACCACGTCGGCAGCCGGTCCGGCGTCTCCACGCCGGTGAACACCTGAACACCCGGAACGACAACCGGTCCGTCCGGTTCGGCGCCTCCTGGTGCTCGCTCACTCGGGCTGCGGCGTGAGGCGCCGCAGCCCCCTGCGGTCGTAGTAGTGGGTCATGGCGAAGCCGAACGCCAGGGCCCCCGCCGTGCCGACCGCGATCATGATCCAGCCGCGGGCGAGCCCCGCGTCGGCCTGGGCGTCGAAGTACAGGATGGACCGGACGCCCGAGCTGAGCTGGTGCATCGGCTCGAAGATCCCCAGGAACCGGTAGAAGGCGGGGGTGGCCTCCAGGGGGACGGTCGCCCCGGAGGAGGGGAGGGCCAGCGCGATGAAGACGAACATGGACACGAGCTGGCCGATGCCGCCGAAGGCCGCGTTGATGGCCTGGACGCCCAGGCCGACGGCGACCGTCGCGCAGTAGGAGAAGAGCCACAGCATCGGCAGGTGGTCGGCGTCCATGTCCAGGATCCCGATGGTGGCGACCATGACGAGCGTGGTGGTCAGGAGCGAGATCCCGGCGGTCATCAGCATCTTCAGGACGAGCGTCTGGGTGCGGCTGACGGGAACGGTGGGACGGCGGGTGTGCCAGGGGCCGATCTCGCTGTCGGCGTAGCCGAGCGCGGTGTCGACGCCGCTGTTGACGAGGTTGCCTCCGATGAAGCCGCCCAGGACGAGCAGCAGCGTGTAGTAGAAGGCGGTCAGGCCCAGGCCGCTGTGCCGGCCGATCGGATGGCCGACGCGGGTGACGACCGCGACGGGGTCGGACAGGAGCACCCGCGTGGTCGGCACGGCGGAGGTGGCCGCGAGCCGCTTGCCGATGGTCAGCGAGGCCTGGTGGGCCGCGCTCTGGTTGATCTGGGACGCCAGGGACGAGCCCAGGCTGCCGAGGCCGGGGTTGGTGAGCACGGTCAGCGTCGGACGGGTCGTCGCCCGGTTCGTGGTCAGGGCCGCGACGGACGCGGTGAAGTCCGCCGGGACGACCAGGGCGCCGAAGACCTTGCCGGAGGCCAGCGCGTCCTGGGCGGCGGCGCTGCCGAGGCGGCGCCAGTCGATGGTGGTCTTCGAGGAGCCCACCGCGGCGACCGAGTCGGTGATCTGCTTCCCCAGGTTCTCCCGCTGCCCCGGCAGCGGGCGGCCCTCGTCCTCGTCGACCAGGGCGATGGGCAGCCGGTCCAGGTGGTCGCTCGGGCTGAGGATGCCGCCCATGTAGAGGAGCGACAGCAGCAGCGACACCAGGGCGCACAGGACGGTCGGCACGAGCCACAGCCTGGCGTTCCGCACGAGCGCGGAGGCGCGGACCTGGGGCCCGGGGGCCGGGTCCGGTCCGGGGGCCGGGTCCGGAGGATTCGGGGGGAGCGCGGAGGTCATGGGGCCATCGTCGGCGGACAGAGCCGCGATCGGGGCATTTCGGGCGTCCGTACGGGGGGGCGTGTCGGCTCCGCACGGGGTGGCGGGCCGGCTTCCGTACGGGGCGGGAGTGTCGGCATGCCGCCGACCGCTCCGATTGCGGAGCGGTCGGCGTCGGGTTTGAGTGGGGAGGCCCCTCTTTCGCCTCCTCAGGAGCAGCCATGTCGATGGCGTTCGGTTCACCCTTCGGTTCGTCGGATCCGTTCAGCGACCTGTTCAACCGGTTCTTCGGCATGTCGCCGGCCTCGTCGCCCCCGGCAGTGCAGCGCGTGCCCATCGGGCGGTTGCTGACCGAGTCCTCCCACGAACTGCTGAACACGGCCGCGCGCAAGGCCGACGAGGACGGCAGCTCCGACCTCGACACCGAACACCTCCTGTGGGCGGCGACCCAGATCGAGCCGACCCGCCGGCTCCTCTCCGAAGGCGGGGTGAACCCCGACCAGCTCGCCGAGCAGCTCGCCCAGGTCCTTCCCCGGGAGTCCGCCGAACCGTCCGCCGAGCCCGGCCTCACCCCGGCCGCCAAGCGGACCCTCGCCCTCGCCCACGCCACCTCGCAGGCGTCCGGCGTCTCGTACATCGGCCCCGAGCACATCCTCAGCGCACTCCTCGGCGACGCCGGCTCCGGCGCCTCCCGCTTCCTGCGGGCCGAGGACCTGGACGTGAAGAAGCTGCGCGGCCTCACCGACCAGGCGGCCCGCCCCGAGCAGGGCGCCGCCCCCGCCGCCGCGAAGCAGCCGGCCACGACCCTCGACGAGTACGGCCGGGACCTGACGGAGGAGGCCAGGGCGGGGAAGCTCGACCCCGTCGTCGGCCGGGCCGACGAGATCGAGCAGACCGTCGAGATCCTCTCCCGCCGCTCCAAGAACAACCCCGTGCTCATCGGCGAGCCCGGCGTCGGCAAGACCGCGATCGTGGAGGGCCTCGCCCAGCGCATCGTCGCGGACGAGGTCCCCGACACCCTGAAGGGCAAGCGGGTCGTCTCCCTGGACCTGTCCGGCATGGTGGCCGGGGCGCAGTACCGGGGACAGTTCGAGGAACGCCTCAAGAAGGTCATCGAGGACGTCCAGGAGGCGAGCGGCGACATCATCCTCTTCATCGACGAACTGCACACCGTCGTCGGCGCCGGCGCCACCGGCGAGGGCTCGATGGACGCGGGCAACATGCTCAAGCCCGCCCTCGCGCGCGGCGAACTGCACGTCGTGGGCGCCACCACCATCGACGAGTACCGCAAGCACATCGAGAAGGACGCCGCCCTCGAACGCCGCTTCCAGCCCGTCCTGATCCCGGAACCCACCGTCGAGGAGACCGTGCAGATCCTCGAAGGACTGCGGGACGCCTACGAGGCCCACCACCAGGTCCGCTTCGCCGACGGCGCCCTCGCCGCGGCGGCCGAGCTCTCCGACCGCTACATCAGCGACCGCTTCCTGCCCGACAAGGCCATCGACCTGATGGACCAGGCCGGTGCGAGGGTACGGCTCCGCAGCGGCGGCCGCTCCACCGAGGTCGTCAGCCGCCAGGACAGGCTCGCCAGGCTGGGGCGCGAGAAGGACCAGGCCGTCGCCCGCGAGGACTTCGAGAAGGCCAAGGAGCTCAAGGAGCAGATGGCCGAGATCGAGGGCGAGCTCGCCGGGATCGAGGAGCGCCGCGAGGGCGTCGTCTCGGTCACGGCCTCCGACATCGCCGACATCGTCTCCCGCCGCACCGGCATCCCCGTCTCGCAGCTCACCGCCAGCGAGAAGGAGAAGCTCCTCCGGCTGGAGGAGGAGATGCACGCCCGGATCGTCGGCCAGGACGAGGCGGTCACCGCCGTCTCCGAGGCCGTGCGCCGCAACCGGGCCGGCATGGGCGACCCGAACCGGCCCGTCGGCTCCTTCCTCTTCCTCGGCCCCACGGGCGTCGGCAAGACCGAACTCGCCAAGACCCTCGCCGAGCTGCTCTTCGGCGCCGAGGACCGCATGATCCGATTCGACATGAGCGAATTCCAGGAGAAGCACACGGTCGCCCGGCTCGTCGGCGCGCCCCCCGGATACGTCGGCTACGAGGAGGCCGGCCAGCTCACCGAGAAGGTGCGCCGCCAGCCGTACAGCGTCGTGCTCTTCGACGAGGTCGAGAAGGGGCACCCCGACGTCTTCAACACGCTGCTCCAGATCCTCGACGACGGGCGCCTCACGGACGGACAGGGCCGCACGGTCGACTTCCGCCACTGCGTCGTCATCATGACGTCCAACATCGGCGCCCACCGCATCCTCGCCCACGAGGGCGACGCCGCCGAGCTCAAGGACGAGCTGATGGAGGACCTGCGGGCCCGCTTCCTGCCCGAGTTCCTCAACCGCATCGACGACATCATCGTCTTCCACAGCCTCACCGAGAAGGACCTGTCGGAGATCGTCGACCACCTCCTCGACCGGAGCAAGCGCCGCGTCCACGCCCAGGGCATGACGCTGGAGGTCACCGAGGCGGCGAAGAAGCTGCTCGTCGCCCACGGCTACCAGCCGGCCTTCGGCGCCCGGCCGCTGCGCCGCACGATCCAGGCGGAGCTCGACAACAGGATCGCCACCCTCCTCCTCGGCGGCGAGGCGGAGCCCGGCGACACGATCGTCGCGGACGTCGTCGACGACTCGCTGCACTGCACGGTCCGCAAGCACGAGGAGGCGGGGAGCACCGCCGTGGCCTGACGGCCACCGCGCGAGAGCCGGGCACGGGGCCGTCCCGAGCGGCCCCGTGCCCCCGTCTCACCTCGGTACGGAGTCCCCCGGGAGGCGGTCCAGCGTGCCGGCGACATCGGTGCGGCCCGCGACCTCCCTGAGCGCGCGGGCCATCACGGACTCCGGCTCCCGGACGACCGTCACCAGGCCGACCGGCACCGAACGCGCCGGCTCCGTCATCGGCACCGCCCGCATGCCGTGCGGCACCCCGAAGACGTGCAGCCAGGTGTGCGGCACGATGCCGGCCCACCGGCCGGTCCGCACATGGGCGAAGAGCGGCCGGCCGGAGACGTAGAAGAGGGCCTCGTCGGGGGAGTCGAGCGCCGTGAGTGCGTCGGCGAGCAGCCCGAGCGCCTCGTCCCAGCCGATCGGCTCGTAGTGCGTCGCACCGGGCCGCTTCACCATCGGCTCGGTGAGCCGGCCCTGCTGGTTCAGCCAGTAGTCGGACATGCCGTCGAGCTCCGCGATCGAGTGCTCGCGGAAGAAGTCCCGCGTGACGCGCCGCGAGGCGGCCTCGTCGTTGATGTGCTTGGCGCCGTTCTCGCAGTACTCGTTCCGGTGCCGCTCGCCCGGCGCCGGCTCCGGCCAGGCGCAGCCCGGGCAGTCGATGCCCTTCGGCTGGTTGATGTTCAGCAGCGTCAGCGCGGTGCGCCGCGGGGACGTCTGGCCCAGGGAGTACTCCAGCGCGTGAGCCACCGCGGGCAGCCCCGTCGCCCAGGTCTTCGGCGGGGTGACCTTCAGGTCGTCGACCGGGTCCTCGATGCCGCTCATGCTCTGGCCCGCCTCATTTCCTCGCGAATACCGGATTTCTGGCCGCAGAGCAGATTCGGCCCGTCCCCGAGCGAAGTCAAAGAGAAGTTTTCGATGAGCCGACAGGTGCGGCCTATCGCTTGTCCTTTCTTGCCTCGGAGCGGCTCGGACCAGCGCGGACAGGGGATGTGGATGACGTCATCGGAAATGCCTCTTTGACTTGCGAAGGGAATTCGCCGAGGGTGATCGGGTCATGAATTCCTGTCGCCGGCGCCCGTCGGACGGACCGCGGCGCGCCGTCGCCCGTCTGGGGAGCGCGCTCTCCCCGAGGGGCGCGCTCGCCCTGCAGAGCGTGGACGGCTCCCTGTCCTTCGCCCTGCGCGCCGCGCTCGCCATGGCGCTGCCCGCCCTGCCGATGGCGCTCGCGGGGCGGGCCGACCAGGCCGTCTACGCGATGCTGGGATCCTTCACCACCACCTTCGGCCGCGACCTGCCCTACGCGCGCCGCGCCCGTGTGCTCGCCGTCGTCGCCGTGGCGATGACCGCGTGCGTCGGCTGCGGGGCGGCGCTCGCGGCCTGGGCCCGTCCCCGGGACGGGGGAGCGGGCGCCGCGGTGACGGTCGCGGCCACGGCCCTGGTCGCCGGTCTGGCGAAGTTCGCCTGCGACGCGGCCCGGCTGAGCGGTCTCGGCGCGGTGCTGCTGCTGTTCTCCTTCGCGGTCGCCGCCAACGGCGCCTCGTCCCCCGCCGACGTCCTGCCCCGGGCCGGCCTGGCCGCGTGCGGAGCGGCCGTCGCCTGGACCCTCGCCGTGGCGGGTTTCCTCGTGCACCCGGACCGTCCGCGGCGGCTCGCCGTCGCCGCCGCCCTCCGCGAGCTCGCGGACCTGTGGGAGGCGGGCGGCGAGACCGGGGCCGTGCGGCACCGGGCGACCGCCGCCGTCCTCCAGGCGTACCGCACGCTCGGCGTCCTGCCCCCGTCGGGCGCCGAACGGCGCGGCCGGGGCGACCTCTGCGTACGCCTCGCCGATCTGTCCTGGTCGCTGCTCGTCGGCTCCGCCCGTCGGCCGCCGAACGACCCGGCCGGCCTGGCCCGCGCCCTGCGCCGCCAGGCCGGACTGCTCGCCGGCCGCCGTCGGCGGGCCCCACGGCTCCTGCCCGAGTTGACGCTCCCCCTCCTGATCGCCCGGGCCGGCCCGCCCGCCCGGCCCGGCCCGGGCGGCGAGCCGTCCGGAACCGGGACGCCCGCCCCTGGACCCGCTCAGGGGGCCGGATCCGGCCCCGCCCCTCGACTAGGCCTCGCATCCGGACCCGCTGCCGCCCCTGGACCCGCTGCCGCCCCCGGGCCCGCTGCCGCCTCCGGGCCCGGACCGGGCCCGAGGCCCGGACCGGTGCCGGCCGGTCCGACCACCCTGCGCGCCGCCGAACTCCGCGCCGCCGCCCTGGTGGCGGGGCCGGCGCACGGCCGCGCGGCGGTCCTCCTCGTGCCGGCCCTGCGGATGGTCCTCGGCACCGGCCTCGCGGGCGGGGCGGCCCTCCTCCTGGGACTCGGGCACGGCTACTGGGCGGCGATCTCCGCCGCCGCCGTCCTCCACTCGGTCAACGTGCGGACGGCGGCCCAGCGGGCCGTCCAGCGCACCCTCGGCACGATCGCGGGCCTGCTGCTCGCCCTCGGCGTCCTCGCCCTGGGGCCCGGGCCCGTGGCGCTCGTCCTCGTGATCGTGCTCCTGGAGTTCCTCCTGGAGTACGTCGTCGCCCGCAACTACGGCCTCGGCGTCGTCTTCCTCACCCCGCTGGCGCTGCTCCTGACCGATCTGGCCGCGCCCGCCCCGCCCGGGGCCCTCGTGCAGGACCGGGCGCTGAGCAGCGTGCTCGGGATCGGCATCGCGCTCGGCTGCGCGCTGATCGTGGTCCACGACCGGGCGGCGGTACGGGCGGAGCGCGCGCTCGCCGCCTGCACGGCGGCGTCGGAGCGGGCCGAACGGGCCCTGGGGGAAGGGGCCGTGCGGTCGTTCCCGCTCGTGCAGACGCGGCTCGCGGCGGCCGCGGTGGAGCTGCGGGAGGCCGACGACGCCGCGGCGGGCGAGCTGTGGCCGGCCGAGATCGACCCCACCGAGCTCGCCGCCGCCGAGCGGCGCGCGTACCTCCTCCTGGGCCGGCTGGCCCGCCGGGGGTGACCGGTCGTCAGGAGGCCGGCTCGATCGTCACCTTGACGTGCTTCATGATCGGCTGGTCGCTCTGGGTGCTGTAGTCGCCCAGGGCGCACAGCACGTTCATCTCCGGCATGTAGCCGGCCGCGCAGCCGCGCGGGATGTCGTACGGGACGGCGAGGTAGCCGTTCAGATGCCGTCGGCTGCCGTCCTTGGCGGTGCTCGTGATGTCGACGGGGGCCATGTCGGCGATCCCGCGCTCGCGCATGTCCGCCCGGTTCATGAAGACCAGCGTGCGGAGGTTCCTGATGCCCCGGTAGCGGTCGTTGTCGGAGTAGATCGTGGTGTTCCACTGGTCGTGGGAGCGCATGGTGCCCAGGGCCAGGACGCCGGGTTCCGGAAGGACGTCCGGCAGGGGCGGGCTCGCGAACTCGGCCTTGCCGGACGGTGTGAGGAAGACCAGCTCGCGGGCGGGCTGCTTGATGCGGAAGCCGAGGGGCAGCCGTACGCGCCGGTTGAAGTCCTCGAAGCCGTCGAGGGCCTTCGCCATGGTGTCCCGGATGCGGTCGTAGTCCTCGACGTACCACTCCCAGGGCGTGGCGCTGTCGGGCAGCGCGGCCCTCGCCATGCCCGCGATGATCGCCGGTTCGGAGAGCAGGTGCGGCGAGGCGGGCCGCTTCATGCCGATCGACATGTGGACCATGCTCATCGAGTCCTCGACCGAGGTGCTCTGGATCCCCTTGCGCTGGTGGTCCTTCTCGGTCCGGCCGAGGCAGGGCAGGATGAGGGCCCGGCGGCCGTGCACGACGTGGCTGCGGTTCAGCTTGGTGCTGACCTGGACGGTGAGCTCGCACCTGCGCAGCGCCTCGTAGGTGTACGGGGTGTCGGGGGCGGCGAGCGCGAAGTTGCCGCCCATGCCGACGAACACCTTCACGTCGCCGTCGTGCATCGCCTTGATGGTGCCGACGGTGTCCAGACCGTGCGCCCGGGGCGGCTCGATCGCGCAGACCTCGGCGAGCCGGTCGAGGAACTCCTCGCCGGGGCGGTGGTCGATGCCGCAGGTGCGGTTGCCCTGGACGTTGCTGTGGCCGCGCACGGGGGAGGGGCCCGCGCCCTCCCGGCCCAGATTGCCGCGGAGCAGCAGCAGGTTGACGATCTCCCGCACGGTGTCGACGCCGTGCTCGTGCTGGGTGATGCCCAGGCACCAGCTGATGATCGAACGGTCGGCCTCGCGGTAGACCCGCGTGGCCTCGAGGACGTCCGCGCGGCTCAGGCCGGACTGCGCCTCGATCTCCTCCCACGAGGTCGCCTCGCACGCCGCCCTGTACTCCTCGAAGCCGGTCGTGTGCCGTTCGACGAACTCCTGGTCCAGGGCCTTGGGGTCGGTGGCCGACTGCTCCAGGATCGCCTTGGCCATCCCGCGGACGAGCGCCATGTCGCCGCCGACGCGCACCTGGAGGTTGAGCGTGGACGTCTTCGTGGCGTGGAAGGTCGCCATGTCCTTGAAGTCGTGCGGGATGATCGCCCGTCTGGCGGCGGCCTCGACGAGCGGGTTGACGTGCACGATCCGCGCGCCCCGGGCGTGGGCCTCGGTGAGGGCGGTGAGCATGCGGGGGGCGTTGGAGGCGGCGTTGACCCCCATGATGAACAGCGCGTCGGCGGTCTCCCAGTCGGCCAGGTCGACGGTGCCCTTGCCGGTGCCGAGCGACGCCTGCAGGGCCCTGCCGCTGGCCTCGTGGCACATGTTGGAACAGTCGGGAAGGTTGTTCGTCCCCAGCTCGCGGGCCATCAGCTGGTAGAGGAAGGTGGCCTCGTTGCCGAGCCGGCCCGAGGTGTAGAACGAGGCCTGGTTCGGATCCTCCAGCTCGCGCAGGGTGCGGCCGACGAGTTCGAAGGCGTCCTTCCAGCTGATGGGGACGTAGTGGTCCGACCCGGGGTCGTAGACCATCGGCTCGGTCAGCCGGCCCTCGTTCTCCAGGTCGTAGTCCGTCCATTTCGCCAGCTCGGTCACGGAGTGGGCGGCGAAGAACTCGCGCCCGACCCGTCTGCGGGTCATCTCCCAGGTGACGTGCTTGATGCCGTTCTCGCAGATGTCCAGGTGCAGGCCCTTGGTGTCGTCCGGCCAGGCGCACCCGGGGCAGTCGAAGCCCGTGTTCTCGTGGTTCATCTTCATGATCGCGCGCGGGCCGTCCACCGGGAGGGCGCCCTCGCGCACCATGAACCGGGTCACGCTCTTCGCGGCACCCCAGCCGGCGGCCGGGTGGTGGTACGGACGGAACGCGGGCTCGCCGTCGGGCTCCGGGCCCACCCGGTGCTCCAGGGGTGCTCGCTCGTCCGGGGCGGTGTTCTCGTCCCGGGTGGGGCTCTCGTCCTGGTCGGTGCTCAAGGTGCTTCACCCTCTCGCCCTGCGGTCGCATGGGCATGATGGAACAAAAGGACCCCTTCGGGCAGGCTAAGGCCGCCACCAGGCGCCTGCCACCCCACGCCCGAAGGGGTGTCCGGGCTGCGTACCGGATCATGCGCCCCTAGGCTGACGCTGTCCCTTTCCTCCGCTTTTCGCCGACCTCTCGTGGGAGCGCCATGGTCGTACCCCAGTCCGTCGTCGCCCCGCCCTCGCAGGCGGCCGTCTTCCTGGTGGCCACCGTCAACCCGGGCGGTGAGACCGCGGTGCGGGAGGCGCTCCGGGACCTGACGGGACTGACCCGTTCGGTGGCGTTCCGCGCCCCCGACTCGTACCTCACCTGCGTCGCCGGCATCGGATCCGAGGGATGGGACCGGCTCGTCGGGGGCCCCCGCCCGCGCGAGCTGCATCCCTTTCCGGCGCTCCGGGGCCCCCGCCACCGCGCCCCGGCCACCCCCGGCGACCTGCTCTTCCACCTGCGAGCCCGGCGCCTGGACCTCTGCTTCGAACTGGCCAGGCACATCGTGGCCGCCCTGGGCGCCGCCGTGACCGTCGTCGACGAGGTGCACGGCTTCGCGTACTTCGACGACCGCGACCTGCTCGGCTTCGTCGACGGCAGCGAGAACCCCGAGGGCACGACGGCCGCCGACGCGGTCCACATCGGCGACGAGGACCCGGACTTCCGGGGCGGCAGCTACGTGATGGTCCAGAAGTACGTGCACGACATGGCGGCCTGGGACGCGCTCACCGTCGAGCAGCAGGAGCACGTCATCGGACGCGCCAAGGGCTCCAACATCGAGCTGTCCGACGACGCCAAGCCCGCCGACTCGCACGTCACGCTGAACACGATCACCGACGAGGACGGCGTCCAGCAGCAGATCTTCCGCGCCAACATGCCGTTCGGCCAGGTCGGCACCGGCGAGTTCGGCACCTACTTCATCGGCTACGCGCGGACGCCCGCCGTGACCGAGCGGATGCTGCGCAACATGTTCCTCGGCGATCCCCCCGGCACCACGGACCGCATCCTCGACTTCTCCCGGGCCGTGACCGGCGGCCTCTTCTTCGTGCCGAGCGCCGACCTCCTCGACGACCTCCCCGCCCCGCCGGCCGCCGCAGCCCCGGGGGAGACCCTGGGCATCGGCAGCCTGAAAGGAGCCCTCGCCCCATGACGTCCCCCGAGTCCACCAGCAACCTCCACCGCGAACTCGCCCCGATCACCGCGGCCGCCTGGGCCGAGATCGAGGAGGAGGCCCGCCGCACCTTCCGCCGCAACGTCGCGGGCCGCCGCGTCGTCGACGTCCCCGACCCGGCCGGACCGGAGCTCTCGGCCGTCGGCACGGGCCACCTCTCCGACCTGGCGGCGCCCGCGCCCGGCGTCACGGCACGGCTGCGCGAGGCGCGGCCCCTCGTCGAGGTCCGGGTGCCGTTCACCGTCGACCGGGCCGCCGTCGACGACGTCGAGCGCGGCTCCAAGGACTCCGACTGGCAGCCCGTCAAGGACGCGGCCCGCGCCCTGGCGCTCATCGAGGACCGCACGGTCTTCGAGGGGTACGAGGCCGCCGGGGTCGAAGGGCTGCGCGGCCGCAGCTCCAACCCGGTGCTGCGGCTGCCGACCGAAGCGCGCGACTACCCCGACGCGGTCAGCCGGGCCCTCACCGCCCTGCGGCTCGCCGGCGTCGACGGACCGTACGCCCTGCTGCTCGGCGCCGACCAGTACCGGGCGGTCAGCGAGACCTCCGACCACGGCTACCCGATCGCGGCCCACCTCGCCCGGATGCTCGACGGCTCCCCGATCTGGGCGCCCGCCCTCGACGGCGGCCTCGTCCTCTCCACCCGGGGCGGCGACTTCGAACTGCGCATCGGCCAGGACGTGGCGATCGGCTACACCGCGCACGACGCGGCCGGCGTGGAGCTGTACCTCCAGGAGACGCTGACCTTCCTGGTCTACACGGACGAGGCCGTCGTCGTCCTGGAGTCCTGAGCCGATGGACCCGCGCCTCCTCGGCGCCGTGCCCCGGCTCGCCGTCTCGGCGCTCGCCGGGGCGGCGGCCGGCGCGGCCGTCGCCGTGACCGACACGCCGCTGGGCGTCCTCGCCGGCATCGCCACGGCCGAGACCCTCTTCGTCGTCAGCGGCTGGATCTCCCTGTGGCCCATGGACGCCGCCACGACCCACCGGAACGTCCGGCGCGAGGAGTTCCGGCCCGTCGTCGAGGAACTCCTCGTCGTCGCGACCTCCCTGGCCGGACTCGTCGCCATCGTCGTGCTGCTCCTGGTCGGCCACACGGCCCTGAGCCACGCGGCCGCCGCGACCGCGCTCTGCGGCGTCTTCATGGCCTGGGCGGCGCTCCACCTGACGTACGCCACCCGGTACGCGTACCTCTACTACGCCCTGAAGCCCGGCGGCGGGATCGACTTCAACTCCCCGGCCCCGCCGAAGTACAGCGACTTCCTGTACTTCAGCTTCAACCTCGGCATGACCTACCAGGTCTCCGACACGAACGTCTCCAGCCCCACGGTCCGGTCGGTCGTCCTGCGGCACTGTCTGCTGTCGTACGTCTTCGGGGCGAGCATCCTGGCCACCACCATCAACCTCGTCACCGGGATCGTCACGGGCTGACCGGCGCGGCCGTCGGCGACGCCGCCACGGCTCGCGCGGCGCCGTCAGCCGAGCGAGAGCACGACCGCGGTCGTCCGGCCCTCGGGCGTCTCGTACGTGACGGTGTCGCCGGCGCCGTGGCCGAGCAGGGCCCGGCCGAGCGGGCTGTCGGCGGTGACCAGGTTCGCGTCCAGGGCGTTCGCGAGCTCGCCGATCTGTACCGTCGACTCGGTGCCGTCCTCGAACCGCAAGGTCACGCTGCTGCCCACCCCGACCGCCTCGGAGGACGGGGGCGCCGCGACGGACCCCTCCCGGAGCCGCCCCTCGATCTCCCGGATGTCGCCGTCCAGTCGGTCGAGGTCGTCGGCGCGCTGCAGTTCGTCGGCCTGGTCGGCCCGGTCGCCGACCTCGTCGCCACCGCCGTCCCGCAGGGTGGCGGCGACGGCCTCGCGCTCGGTGCGCAGCTGGGCGAGCTCGCGTTCGAGCTCCTCGCGGGCGACGGCGCTGATGGGCTCGGGTCCACCGGTCATTGCTGCTCCCGACTCTGCGGCGGCACGGACGACCGCCGAGGGATCATTCAGGACGAAGAGGAGGTTAACAGGCGGGTGGTCGCGGGACGGGGGGACGCGCGTCAGCTTCCGCTCGGACTCGGCTTGGCTTCCGTGGCCGGGATGTCGAAGACGTGGTCCGGGGTCACGATCCGGGTGATGGCCTGGCCGAAGAGCGTGCTGGGCTCGTTGTTGTCGTGCAGGACGTCGGTGTTGAGGAGGACGACCAGCGTGGCCTTGGCCTCCGGAAGGTAGATCGTGAGCGATTCGTAGCCCGGCAGGGAGCCGTTGTGGCCGATCCAGCCCTGGACGTCGAAGATGCCGAGGCCGTAACCGGCGCCGGGGACGCCCGAGGGGTACGTCTTCAGCCGCTCGGCCTGTGTCCTCGGCGTCAGCAGGGTCCCGGTCGCGACCACCCGGGCCCAGGTGCGCAGGTCCTGGAGGTCGGAGATCATCGCACCGGCCGCCCAGCCCCAGGAGGGGTTCCAGTCGGTGGAGTCCTCCAGCTTCCCCGAGGCGGTCTGCACGGTGTAGCCGTGGGCGTGCGGGCTCGGGAACGCGGCGTCCGTCGGGAAGACCGTGTGGCGCAGCCCCGCCGGCTCGACCACGTTCTTCTGGACGAACTCGTGCAGGGGCGTCCCGCTGACCTTCTCCACCACGAGCCCCAGCAGGATCAGGTTCGTGTTGCAGTAGTCGAACTCGGCGCCCGGCTGGAACTGGACCGGGTGCTTGAAGGAGTAGGAGAGCAGCTCCTGCGGGGTGAAGGGGCGGTAGGGATCGGACGTGAGCGCCTTGTAGAAGCCCTCGTCCGCCGAGTAGTTGAAGAGGCCGCTGCGCATGGAGGCGAGGTTGCGCAGGGTGATCCTGTCGCCGTTCGGCACCCCGTCCACGTACTTCGAGATCGGGTCGTCCACGCTCACCTTGCCCTGGTCGACCAGTTCGAGCAGGGCGGTCACGGTGAACGTCTTGGTCTCGCTGCCGATCCGCATGTAGAGCCCGGGGTTCATGGGCTGCCCGGTGGCCTTGTCGGCGGTCCCGAAGGAGCGGATGTACGTGCCCTTGCCGGGCGCCGAGAGGCCGACGGTGACGCCCGGGACGCCCGTCTCCTTCATCACGTCCTGGACCGCCCGGTCCAGGCGGGCGGCGACGGCCGGGGTGAGCTGCGGGAAGCCCGCGTCCGCCGAGGGGGAGGGGGCCGCCGCCACGAGGGCGGCGGGGCCGGGCGGTTCCTCGGCGAAGGCCGCGCCCGCGCCGACGGGGACGACGAGGATCCCCAGGGCCGCGAACGTCACGCAGACGCGCCGGATTCGAGTGGGCGAGCACCTCACGGAGGGCCTCCTGCCGGCCGGGGACAACACTCCACCTCCAGGCTAGGACGGCGTGGACACGCCCGCATCGCGGCCCGTTCCCGTCTGTTAGGTTGCGGTTCTTTGCCACCAGGCTTCTACGCCCCGGGGTCCTCCGCCCCGGGCCCAGAGGGAGATGCGCACGATGGCCGTCATCCACCACACCACGATGCAGCCCACCAAGCTGGAACTGCTCGCCTCCTGGCTGCCCACCCGCGCCTGGTACGCCGGTGCGGCCGGGGAGCCGCGCCCGGCCAAGGCGGGCGGCTTCCGGCTGGACGACCCCGCCGGCGAGGTGGGCATCGAGTTCATGGCCGTCACCGACGGCACCGGGCCGGACGCGGTCGCCTACCTGGTCCCGATGACCTACCGGGGCGCGCCCCTGGAGGGCGCCGGGCACGCCCTCATCGGCACCTCCGAACACGGCGTCCTCGGCACGCGCTGGATCTACGACGGCGCCCACGACCCGGTGCTCGTCGCCCAGTTGTACGCCCTGCTCGCCGGCCGGGCCGAGGCGCAGCACCAGTCCGTCGACGACACGGTCGACCCCACCGTCGCCGCCTCGCTCGCCCCCGCCGGCACCGGCGCGGAGCTCGTACGGGTCACGGAAGGCCCCGACCACACCGACGTGGAGGTGCGGGAGACCGACACGGCCGCGCCGCTGACGCTCCGGCTCCGGCGCGTCCTGCGCCCCGGCGCGGACGGCGCCCCGGCCCGGGGCCGGGTCACGGCCGAGTGGCGCCTTCCCGACGGGACCGCCGCCCGCGGCACGTACGCCGTCGCGCTCGCCGGGTAGGGCCGGTTCAGACCCAGTTGACCTCCGCCTTCTCGAGCAGCGGGTCCTCCACCAGCTCCCAGAGCGGCACGGCGAAGTTGCCCGTGCGGTAGCGGCCGCCGAAGTGCAGCCCGAGGACCCGGTGGTCGGCGAGGTCGAACACCGGGGAGCCGCTGTTGCCGCCGAGCGTCGAGCAGTCGTGCTTCATCACCAGGCCGCCCGGCGTGAACTCGGTGGCCGCGCCCGGCTGGAGCCGCTTCACGTTGTAGACGTCCATGAAGATCCGGCGCATCGACTCGGGCTCGTTGCGCCGGCCGTCCCAGGCCGGGTAGCCGACCACGTACACCGGGCGGCCCGGCAGGCTCGCCGGCGCGTCCGCCGCGACCGCCAGCGGTGTCGGCAGGCCGTCCTCGGTCGCGGGCTCGACGCGGAGCAGGGCCATGTCGACGTCGGGGTGGATGCCGATGACGTCGGTGATCTCGTACGGCACCGAGGGCCCGGGCGGCTCGCCCTCGACGGGCAGCTCCTCCCCCGGGTCGACCCGCGCCGACATGCCGAACTCCAGCGTCCAGCGTTCGTCCTCCAGGCGGCTGAACTCCGCCGCCACGTGGCGGTTCGTCATCACCGTGCGCGGACCGACCAGGAACGCCGTGCCGATCCAGTCCAGGCTGGGATGCCCGGTGACCTCGACCCGGCCGACCCGCGCGAGCGACTCCCGGATCGCGGGCCGCTGCGGTTCGAGCACCGACCACTCGTCGTGCTGCGGGGCGAAGTCCTGGCGCTGGACCAGGATCGCGGGGCGGCCCTCCAGGAGGACGATCGCCTCCACCCCGAAGACCTCGCTCTCGTCGAGCTCGTCCTCGCGGTGCCCGGCCAGCTTCTCCAGACCGCTGACCCCCGCCTCCAGGACGCGGGCCCGCTCGTCACGGGCGAAGCGGGAGATCTCGGCCGCCGGCGCGGCGTCGGCGGGCAGTTCGAGCGCGGACTCGGCGATCTCCGCCTCCAGCTCCGCGCGCACCCGCGCGGCCACCTCCCGCAGATCACCGAAGATCCGCTCGGCACCGGTCGCCACCGGCGACACGCTTCGTGGTCCGTTCGGCATGGTCGCTCACCTCGGCTTCGCGTTCGCTTCCCCCCGGACGGGCCGCCCCGACTGGGCCGCCATGATCTCCTCGTGCAACTCGGGCCGGACATCCCGCAGATGGGCCAGGATGCCGCTCATCTGGGTGCCCACGTTCACGAACCGCGTCCGGGCGCCCTGGAACTCGACCTCGTCCACCTTCCGCGTCCCCCGGTGCAGCCCCACGACCGTCCAGTCGTCGAGGCAGACCGGGGAGCCGGAGGAACCGCCCCGGGTGTCGGTGAAGTACAGGAGGTCCTGCTCGTCCGCCCGGTAGACCAGGTTGTTGCGCAGCGCGACCCGCTTCGGGAGACCGCCCGGGTGCTGGATGATGTTGACCGGGACGCGCTGCCGCTCCCGGACGAGCAGCGGCCGGGTGGCGATCCGGAGCGTCGGCCGCTCCTCCTGGCCGCCGGAGAGCCGCACGATCGCGTAGTCGAGCGCCTCGTCCCAGGCCTCGAGCTCGCCGGCCGTCGCCTCCGGCGCGCCCGCCGCGTCCTCGACGAAGTCGAAGCGGGAGCGCGACATCAGCGCCTGGAGCCGCAGGTCCTCGTCGCTCACGTACGGCCGGACGCCCGACTCCCACGAACGGGCCATCACCACGTGGTGGTTGGTGATCAGCAGCCCGGGGGCGATCATCCAGCCGGTGCCGCCGTGCGGGTACGAGGGGAGGAGCGGCGCGCCCGACTCGTACGGCGGGATCCGCAGCAGCGCGACGGAGGAGCCGGCCCGGATGCCGCCGTGCAGGAACCCGTACGGCACCGTGTCGTCCTGGAGGACGATCTCCTCCTTCATCTCCCCGGGCATCATCTCCGCCGGGAGCTCCGCCTCGCCGGTGATCGCGTGGGCCACGGCGTCCAGGGCGCCCTGGAGCACGGCGCGCGGGCCCGGCTCGTGGGTCTGCTCGACCGCGTTGTGCAGCCAGATCTCCAGCGGCACCAGACCGTCGAGGAGCCGCTCCACCTGGTTCATCGCGTCGAGGTCGGCGTGCGTCTGCTCCCGGGGGTCCTCCAGCGGTTCGAGCGTGGCCGTGAAGTAGCCCGGGATGCCCTTGAGCAGCGTCGGGCGCAGGGCCCGGTCGGCGAGCCCCGCCTCCAGGGCGGCGTTGCGGACCCGGACCAGCTCCGCCTGCGGCAGGAACGGCACCTTCCGGAGCGCGGCCCCGGCGGCGTTCGGCGGCGGCCGGGTCCACAGGCCCGTGCCTCCCTGGCCGGGGCGCGGACCGGTGTGCCCCGGCAGGAGGCGCGCTCCGGTGCCCCGCTCGGCGCCGTGTCCGTCGACGGCCGCTCCGGGCGGGGGCGGCAGGGGAGCGCCGGCGCCGCCCGGGGCCGGGCCCGCGTCCATCGCCGAGGCCACCCCGAAGAGCAGGGATCCGCTGTCGTCCCGGAGCGTGAGCACCTGCCGGGCGACGCTGTCCAGGGTGCCGCGCCCCCGCGCCTCCCGCAGGGCCCGCTCGATGCCCTCCAGGTCCGGGCGGTCCTCGTCGAGGAAGGTCTCGGAGCCGGCGGCGGACTCCAGGACGCGGGTCAGCGGTCCGCGCAGGCCGGGCTCGTCGGTGAGGGTGGCGTCGATCCAGCGGGCCAGCTCGGTCACCACCGCCTCCTCGTCGGCCGGGAGCCCCACCAGCCGCAGCGTGTGCTCCAGGAGCCGGGGGTCCGCCCGGTACGCCGCGGCCGCGGCCGTACGGGCCAGGGAGGGCTGCCGGGCCAGGTCCGCGTCCGGCATCCCGCGCAGCGTCCGGGCCAGGCGCTCCTCCGCCGGGGCGGCGTCCACGTCCGCGAGCGCCGCGAGGCGCGACCGGGCCACCAGCACCCCCAGCGACTCGTAGCGCAGCCCGAGACCCGCGGCGACCTCCTCCGCCTCCTGGAGGTCACGGTCCGCCTCCGCGAAGTCGCCCGAGTCCTGGGCGAGCCGGGCCGACAGCTGGAGCAGTTCGAGCTGGGTCTCCGCGCACCCGGCCTCCTCCGCCCGGTCCACGGCCCGCTCGGCGCCCTCGCGGGCCTCCGCCGTCCGCCCCGAGCGGGCGAGCGTCTCGGCGAGCAGCGCGTGCAGCCTGCTGCACGGCGTCCACGGCCGCCGCTCCGAGAGCCGTTGTTCGGCGGCCTCCACGTACCCCTGGGTGAGCAGGTCCTCGACCTCGCGCGCCGCGATCCGCTCCCAGTCCTCCTGGTCGGCCTCGGTCATGATCTGGTCGGGCACGTGGCCGCCGATCCGGCCGAGGAGGAACGCCGCCGAGCGGTGCGCCATCTCCCGGTACGTCGAGCCGCCCAGGTAGGGCGCGACGCCCGGCTCCCAACGGTCCTCCACCGTGCGGGGGTTCTCGCCGAGCCGGAGCCGGTGGTAGATCTCCTCGGCGCGCTCCCGGGACCCCTCGCGGGCCGCGTAGTACGCGACGGCCCTCCGGTCCACCGCCCGCATCAGATCGGTCCGCGCCTTGTCCGACAGGCGCAGCATGATCGCCCGCAGATCGGTCCGGTGCCGGATGGCCTCCGGTCCCGCCGACTCCATCAGGTCCACCCGGGAGGTGAGCAGCCCGTAGAGCCTGCGGGCCTCCCCGCCGCTCTCCACCACGAGCCCCGCCGGCTTCGCCAGCACCTCCCGGATCAGGTCGGGGGTGATGAAGCGGAGGGCGAGTCCCGCCTGCACGAGGACCCGGACGTCGTCCTCCGCGATGTGCTTGAGCAGCCGGTCGTACAGCGTGCCCTGGATGAGCATCTGGTCGACCTGGCGGTCGAAGTAGCGGCGTCGGGAGGGCAGCCCGCGCAGCAGTTCGCCGAGCGCGGGGGAGTCCACGCCCAGGGCGACCGCCGTCCGCGCCGCGAGCTTGAGGCTCAGCGGATGGCCGCCGATGCGGTCGGCGAGGTCCTCGGCGAGCGGCTCGTCGGTCACCCCGGAGGACATCAGCAGGTCCACGGAGGCCTCGCGGTCCAGCTCGGTCAGCTCCATCGTGCGCGGGGTCAGGACCCGGGCCGGATGGTCGATCGGCGCGCGCCCGGAGACGATGAACCGGAGCCGGGAGTAGGCCGCCCGCAGGGCCGTCCAGACGGCCCACATGCGGGCGATGACGGGCGAGCCCCGGTACTGGGCCTCCTCGAAGGAGTCGACGACCACGACCAGCGGCGGCGGCGCCTCGCCCGGCTCGGGCCGGACGGCCTCGGCGACCAGGGACGCGACCCGGTGGGCGAGCTCCTGCTCGCGGGCGCTGGCCCGGGCGTGGAAGTCGGACGAGTAGTCGCGGCCGAGCGTCGCCCGGGTGCCGGCCAGCCGGTGGAGCTCGTCGAGCTCGTTGCGCTCGCCGCGCTGGAGCGACGCCGTCCGCTCGCACTCGTCGGCGAGCTCCTCGAAGGCCGCGCGGTGGGCCGGATGGTGGACGCCCAGCTGCCGGGCCATCTCGGCGAGCACGGTGGCGGGTTCGTGGATGGAGAGCGTCGGGCGCGCGAAGTCGATGTGGGCGAAGGGGAATCCGGCGGGGCCCGCGGCGGCGAGCGCGTCGATCAGGAACTTGGCGAGCAGGGTGCTCTTGCCGATGCCGCCGACGCCGTGCAGGAGGACGGGGGGCTCCGCCGGCTCCTCGGGCAGCGCGAGATAGGCGTGCAGGGCGTCGAGTTCGGCGGTGCGACCGTGGAAGGTCCCCCGCACGAGACGGCGCATCGGCTGGAGGAGCCGGGCCCGCTCCAGGCGGTGCTGCACCTCGTCGACCTCGGGCAGTCCGGTCACGCCCGGGACCCGGCTCAGCCAGAGCGTGGCCTGCAGCGCGTCGGAGAGCACCTCGACCTCGTCGTGGGAGTCGGTGCCCGGGTCCGCAGGCTCCGTCCCGGCCGGCTCCGTCCCCGCGGGCGGCAGGCCCGCGCCCGTCAGCAGGGCGAGGGCCGTCCGCTCCGGGCCGGGGCCCTCGGGCCGGAGGCCGATGTTGGCCCGCAGGGCGCGCAGGGCGGCGCCGGGGCCCGCGAGGCCGGCCAGCGCCGCGTCGCGGATCTCGGGCTTGAGCGTCCACGCGGTGGCGCCGGCCGCCGGCAGGGCCGTGCAGTCGTCGACGAGCTCCAGGGCGGCCCGCCCCGTGGCCCGCTCCTCGCCGGCGAGCCGGAGCCGCGCGGGGTCGAACTCCTGGAGCAGGCAGGCGGCCTCGCGGTAGGAGCTGCGCAGACCGGGCAGTGCGGCGGCGGGGGCGGCGAGACCGGTGCGCAGCGCGTCCCGCAGCACGTGACCGGCCTCGCCCGGCGGCGGTGACGTCGGCGGGAGCGCCCGGTGGAGCCGTACGACGTCCTCCACGGCCGTGCACAGCCGCCGCATGTAGCTGTCTTCCGTCGAGGGCGACTCGACGGCCCGCAGCACCTCGGCCACGGCCGTCTCCGTGAGCTCGTGGACGGTCTCCTCCTGTCCGGCGGGGGCGGCGTCGGCGAAGAACTCACGGAAGAACGACCGCAGATCGTTCTCGTCGGCGAGGCGCGTCGTGTCCCGGCACTCGTTCTTGCGGACCTCGTACGGGAGCTGGCGCATGGTCGGCGCGTACCCGAGCAGGACGAGGCGGGGCACGGTCTCGGCACGGACCGGGGTGTGCTCGTAGATCGCCCGCGCGAGGACGCCGATGCAGTCCCACACGTCCGAGTGCGGGTCGAGCCGGTCGCAGTCGTCGAGGACCAGCCAGAAGCCCTCCTCGGCGGCGGTCGCCCGGGCGACGATCCGGTGCGCGGCGTCCTCGAAGCAGGGCAGTGGATCGTTCAACCGTGTGGGGTCCAGCGGGACCCGGTCGCCCTGCGGGCCCGCCACGAAGGCCGAGAGCCGCTCCATCAGCCGCGCCGCCGTGGACGTCCGGGAGAGCGTGACCCGGACCGGACGGAAGTCGCAGTGCTGGCCGAGGTGGCGGATCAGCTCGTACGTGTAGGAGCGGCCGCTGTCCGGGGGCCCGTCGACGACGAACACCGTCTGCTCCGGGTCGGCCAGGAAGGCCCGGAGCTTCTCGCGCAGCTCGCCCCGGTCCAGGAACACCTCGGTGCCGTGCTTCAGGAGCGTGCTGTGGAAGGGGTCCCGGGGGGAACGGCGCAGCCGCTCGTCCTCCCGCAGCCGGGTCAGCAGGTTCCGGGCCTCGGCGCCCTGCTCGAAGCCGTGCGGATCGTCGATCGCGGCCAGCGCGTCGAGACCCGCGAGCACGGAGAGCAGCCGGCGCTGGTGGGCGATGTCCCGGCGGGCCGCCGCGACCACGAGCAGGGCGTTCCGGCCGGGGTCCGGGGTGAGCGGCAGGTCCTCGACGAAGTCGGCCGGAAGGCCCGCGCGCAGCAGCCGGCCCCGTGGCTCGGGGGTGTCGAGGAGATGGTCCCGTACCCAGCCGGCGACGAGCCCCCACTCGGTCTCCGTGAGCGGCATACCGCACCTGCCCGGCGCTCTCAGCGCAGCGCCGGTCGCTCCGGCGCCGGACCTGACGAGATCGGTCGTGACCGGTCGTGACCGGTCGAGGCCAGACGAACTGGCTGATCCCTCTCATCGTTTCACCGGGCGGGAAGGGCCGCAATCGCTGCTCGCGGCCCCGCCGGAGTCAGGGGTGCAGCACCATGTCCCCGTACGACTCCAGGCGCCGCCAGCGCTCCTCCGGGGCGCGGAAGACCGGCATCACGTCCACGTCCGGCAGCGGCCCGAACTCCAGCTCGGTGATCTCCGCGACGTCCGAGACGGGCACCTGGTACGTGCGGAACGGGCCCAGCGGCGGCGGCGCGCCGGCCGTCGCCCCCGCCAGGGCCCGCTCCGCGTCCCGGCTGAGGTCGGGGCTCTGGTCGAGGACGTACGCGGCGGCGGCGAGCGCCCCGTCCTGCATGAACGCGGCCACCTTCCAGAACCGCAGCGGCACCTGCAGGCCCCGGTACGGCGGGTCGGAGTCCTGGAGCACCGGGCCGGTGAGGACCGTCAGCTTCCGGTCGTACTCGGCGGCGTGGTCGAGCAGGTAGTTCTCCAGGCCCTGCCAGAGCTCCTTGCCCTGGTTGAAGACGTCCGCCTGGGGAGCGGCGTTGGTGAAGTGGAAGGTGTCCGTGTTGGCCAGGGCCGCCACGGCGGGGGCGCCCCAGACCGGATCGAGCCGGCGGACCAGATGGCCCCGGTCGAGGCTGTTGTTCCGGTAGATCTCGTTGCCGGCCTGCTGCTCCTCCGGCAGCCGGGGGTCGAACTCCCAGACGTCCTCCCGGGGCACGTCCTCCAGGAGGCTCCCGCCCTCGATGCAGACCGCGGTCGAGGCCGCGAGCCGCCGGTCGGGCCGGAAGACCACGGTGAAGTGGGTGTACGGCAGGATCACCGTCTCGACCGTGTCCCGGACCGGGAGCGCCAGCGGGACGACGGGGCCGAGGAAGGTCTCGTCGTAGCCGGTCCGGCCGGCGAGGGCGGCGCGGCGGGCGTCGGCTCCGGCGACGACGGGCGAAGCGGGAGGGGGCGGAGGGTCGGAAGGGTTCATACGATGTAAGTACCGCGTGGAGGGGTCGTCCTCGGCGCAGGGCCACAGGCCACTCGATCAGCCGCCCCGGCGGCACCGGGCCTCCGGCATCCCCGGCTCCCCGGCCCGCCCGGAGGCCCCGCCCCCGGCGTCCCCCTCGGCCCCGGCGTTCCCCGCCCCCGCGTTCCCGGTTCCCCGAGCTCCTGGTTCCCCCGCACTCCCCGCCCCGGCTCTCCCGCCCCGGCGACCCCCCGCTCCGCACGAGGAGGCACCCCATGGCCACCGGACTCTCCCTGCACGTCGGACTGAACCGCGTCGACCCCGCCCGATACGAGGGCTGGGACGGCACCCTGGTCGCCTGCGAGAACGACGCCCGCGACATGGCACGGCTGGCCAGGACCGCCGGCTTCGAGACCACCACCCTGCTCACCCCGGACGGCACGGTCGCCAACGTCACCTCCGTGCTCCGCGACGCCGCCGCCCGGCTGGTCCCCGGCGACATCCTGCTCTTCACCTACTCGGGCCACGGCGGCCAGGTCCCCGACGTCACGGGCCCCGACGACGAGCCCGACGCCCTCGACGAGACCCTCGTGTTCTACGACCGCCAGTTCCTCGACGACGAGGTCGCGCAGGCCTTCCGCGCCTTCGCCGACGACGTACGGATCGTCGCCCTCCTCGACTGCTGCCACAGCGGCAGCAGCATCGAACTCCCCGGCGGCGGACCGGACGACAGCACGGGCCGCTACATGCCGGAGCCGCGCCAGCGGCAGCTCTACGAGCGCGACCGGTCCTACCTCGAAGAGCTCCAGCGGACCCTGGCGAAGGACGCCTCCGCCGAGGGGACGGGCCACGACGCCCTTCTCGTCTCGGCCTGCCAGGACAACCAGGTCGCCGCCGACGGCGACGTCAACGGCGCCTTCACCGAGGCCCTGCTCCAGGTGTGGGACGGAGGCGCCTTCCGGGGCGACTACCGCACCTTCCACCGGCACATCCAGCGCCGGCTGCCCCCGACCCAGAGCCCGAACCTCCATCTGACCGGCACGCCGGACCCGGACTTCCTGAACCAGCGCCCCTTCACGGTCTGAGCGGCCGGGCGGCGAAGGGCCGGAAAACGCAGAAAGGCAAGGAGGGACGCCCTCTCCTTGCCACTCTCAAGGTATAGCGCACAGGGGGCCTTGCGGCAAGGCCCCCGTCGTGCCGCAGAATCTCCGTTCCGAGCAAGCGACTGTGGAAACGGGGATGACCGATGATCGACGTGATCGTGGTCGGCGGTGGACCGACCGGTCTGATGCTGGCGAGCGAACTGCGGCTGCACGACGTGCGGGTGGTCGTCCTGGAGAAGCTGGCCGAGCCGACCCGGGAGTCCCGCGGACAGGGCCTGCACGCGCGCAGCGTCGAGATGATGGACCAGCGGGGCCTTTTGGAACGGTTCGCCGCGGTCAGCGAGAGGTTCCAGGCCGGCGGCCTCTTCGGCGGCGTGATCAAGCCGTGGCCCGAGCGGCTCGACACGGCCCACCCGTACGGCCTCGCCACGCCGCAGCCGGTCAGCGAGCGGCTGCTGAACGAGCGCGCGCTCGAACTCGGCACGGAGATCCGGCGGGGCACCGAGGTGGTCGGCCTCGTTCAGGACGAGGACGGGGTGACCGTCGAGCTCGCGGACGGAACCGACCTGCGCGCCCGCTACGTCGCCGCGTGCGACGGGGGCCGCAGCACGGTGCGCAGGCTGCTCGGCGTCGGCTTCCCCGGCGAGCCCGCCACCGTCGAGACGCTCATCGGCGACATGGAGGTGACCGCGGACCCGGAGACCATCGCCGCCCTCACCGCGGAGGTCCAGAAGACCCAGCTGCGGTTCGGCCTCAAGCCCCTCGGGGACGGCGCATGCCGTGTCGTCGTGCCCGCCGACGGCGTGGCCGAGGACCGCACGACCCCGCCGACCCTCGACGACTTCAAGACCCGGCTGCGGGCCTTCGCCGGCACCGACTTCGGCGTGCACTCGCCCCGCTGGCTGTCCCGCTTCGGCGACGCCACCCGGCAGGCCGAGCGCTACCGGGTCGGCCGGGTGTTCCTGGCCGGCGACGCGGCGCACATCCACCCGCCGACCGGCGGCCAGGGCATGAACCTCGGCATCCAGGACGCCTTCAACCTCGGCTGGAAGCTGGCCGGCGCGGTCGCCGGCTGGGCACCGGAGGGGCTGCTCGACACGTACGAGGCCGAACGGCACCCCGTCGGCGCCCGCGTCGTGAAGAACACCCGCGCTCAGATGACCCTGCTCGGCAGTGACCCCGGGGCCACCGCGCTGCGGGAGCTGTTCTCGGAGCTGATGGACTTCGAGGAGGTCAACCGGTACGTGACCGGCATGATCACCGCCGTCGACGTCCGCTACGACCTCGGCGAGGGCCATGAACTCCTCGGCCGGCGGCTGCGGGACGTGGCGCTGAAGCGGGGGCGGCTGTACGAGCTGACGCACGGCGGCCGCGGACTGCTGCTCGACCAGACCGGCCGGCTCTCGGCGGAGGGCTGGGCGGACCGCGTCGACCACGTCGTCGACGTCAGCGAGGAACTGGACGCCCCCGCCGTGCTGCTGCGGCCGGACGGCCACGTCGTGTGGGTCGGCGAGGACCAGGAGGACCTCCGCGGCAGCCTGCGCGAGTGGTTCGGCGCCGCGAAGGCCTGAACCACGTGACGGCGCCGGGGGCGGATCCGGTCTCCCGGCCCCGCCCCGGGGCTTCGGCGCGGGCCCGTCGTGGGGCGGGCCGCGGTGGGGTGCGGGGTGGGGGTGCTCGGGGGTGGGGCCGGTCGTGCGGGGTGTGGGGCGCCGGGTGCCGGGGGCGGCGTACCGTCACCGCCCGGAGACGTCACGGGCGCAGGGCCGTCGCCAGCTGCGCGCGGGAGCGGACGTCGAGCTTCTGGTAGATGCGGGTCAGCCGCGCCTCCACCGTCTTCACGCTCAGGTACAGCTTCGCCGCCGCCTCCTGGTTGCTCGCCCCCTGGCCCACCAGCCGGGCCAGCCGCAGCTCCGCCTCCGTCAGCGACGAGAGCGCGGGCACCGACTCCTCGCCGCCGGCCCCGGGACCGGCGCCCTCGCCCGCCGGCGTCTCGCTCGCCAGGGCCAGCCACGGAGCCGCCCCGGCCCGCTCGAACACCGAGGCCGCCTCGTGCAGGGCCGTCTGCGCCGCCGACCGGCGCCGGCGACGGCGCTCGACCCGCGCCAGGGCGATCAGCGCGCGCCCCCGCTCCAACGGCAGCCCGGCCCGGCCGAAGCTCTCGGCCGTACGGGTGAGCAGCTCGGCCGCCTCGTCCGTACGCCCCTCCGCCGCCAGGCACAGCGCGTACGCCCGGTCGCAGCCCAGCAGGACCGTGGACCGGCCCAGACGCTCCGCCACCGGCCGCACCTCCGCCAGGAGCGCCAGGGCCTCGTCGGCCGCGTCCTGGGCGAGCAGCGCCTCGGCCAGCTCCTCGTGCCAGCGCAGCATCGAGGGGTCCACCGTCGACTGGGCGCGCTCGTCGGCCTGGACCCGCCGCAGCGTCTCCAGGGCGGTGGCGACGTCGCCGGTGATCAGCTGGACGCGGCCGAGCGCGTACCGGCTGCGGGAGAGGAAGACGCGGTCGCCCTCCTCCTCCGAGGCCTGCACGCTGCGGCGGGCATAGCTCGCGGCCCGCGCGAAGCTGCCGCCGGCCGTCTCCGCCAGCGCCAGCGTGTACCAGGCGGGGCCGGGGGAGAGGCCCGCCTCCAGGGTGAGCGCGAGCGACTGCCCCGCGTGCGAGAGCGCGGCCGCGCAGGCGCCCCGGCGGGACTCGATCGCGGCCAGCGTGGAGAACAGCTCGATCGTGTCCTCCACCGAGCCGCGCCGCTGGACCAGGGGCAGGAGCGCGTTCAGCTCGTCCCGGGCGTCGTTCAGCCGGTCGTCGAAGAGGGCGTGACGGATCGTCAGGATCTGGGCGGCGTTCCGGATGCCGAGCGGACGCTCGGCCCGCTCCAGACCACGGGCCTGCGCGAGCACGGCCTCGGCGTCCGGGGCCCCGAGGGCCCGCTCCATCCGCGCCTGCACGGTCAGGGCCTGCGCCGCGAGCCGGGGATCGCCCATCGAGGAGGCCAGCGCGGCCGATTCGACCGCCGCCGTCCGCGAGCGCTCCGGATCGCCGTCCGCCAGCACGTACTTGACGGCGAGCCGCAGCTGCACGGCGGCCCGCAGGGCGGTGTCCCCCTCGGAGTCCTCCATGGCGTGGACGTACATCTCGTCGAGCCCGGTGAGCCCCTGACCGGCCGTGTCGAGCACGGCGAGCCGCGCCCTGACCCGGTCGGACGGCCCCGCGTCCCGGGCGAGCAGATCGGTGGCGGCCCGCATCGCGAGGTCGGCGCGGGCGGCGCGGGCGGCCTCCTCGGCGGCGTCGACGAGCCGCGTGATCCGCCGCGTCCCGTGCCGGCCCGGGGTCGACTCGGCGGCGAGCATCGCCAGTTCGGCGGCGAGCGCGCTGTTCCCGCGCCGCCGGGCGACCTCGGCGGCGGCCGCGACCTCGGCGGCGAGCTCCTCGTCCGGCCGCTCGGTGGCCAGCGCCCGGTGCCGCACCGCCTCGACGGGGTCGTCCACGACCTCCGCGAGCGCCGCGTGCCCGGCGCTCCGCTCGGACCAACAGGCGTCGTGCACCAGGGTGGAGGGCAGCAGTCCGGCGGTGAACGTCACCGAGCCGTCCTCGGACAGCGACACCAGGTCGGCCCGCTCGGCGGCGGCGAGGTCCGCCTCCGCGCTGGGCCGCCCGGCCCGCCGCACCAGCGTGGCGGAGGGGCGCAGCGCGAGCGCCGCGAGCAGCAGGGTCTCGCGTACGGCGGGGGGCGCGGCGCCCAGGAGCTGACGGGCCAGGTCGCGGGCGCGTCCGGAGAGCGTCAGCGCCTCCGCGTGGTGCACCGGGGTCCGCGCGTCGGCGAGGGAGCGGCCGACGGCGAGCGCGAGGCGCGGATTGCCGCCGCTGGCGCGGTGGATGCGGCCGGCCATCCGGGAGGGCAGCCGGTGGTGGATGAGGAGTTCGGCGATCTCGTCGGCCTGCAGCGGCGGGACGCGCAGCACGTCCGCCTCGGACGGCACCCAGAGGTGCGCGGCGTGCGGGTCCTCGGGGCGGTGGCTCTCGCGGTACGGCTCATGGGTCTCGGCGTACGGCTCGGGGGTCTCCACCGCCACCACCCGCAGTGCGGGCGGCGCCAGGTGGAGGGCGAACCGGAGCAGGTCCGCGCTGTCCGCGTCGATGTGCTGCACCCCGTCGACGACGAGCAGGACGGGGCCGCGGCAGGTCAGGGCGCGCAGGATCCGGGCGATGCCGAGGCGCAGTGCGATCGGGTCCCAGCCGCCGGCGTCGATCGGCGCCTCGCGGCAGAGCATGGCGACGGCGGTGCGCTGGGGGCCCGGCAGCTGGTCGAAGACGCCGGAGGAGAAGATCCCGGAGTTCAGCACGCCGGAGGTGAGGATCCCGGAGGCGAGCGTGCCGGGGGAGAGGGGCCCGGCGGCGAGCGCGCCCGCGGCGGCCGGGTCGGCTCCGGGCGCGCCGGCCCCTCCGGCACCGTACGGCTCGGTGGCGTGGGCGTGCGGGCCGGGCGGTTCGGGGCGGCTGGTGCCGAGCCCCGGCCAGGTGACGGTCGCCGCCACCGAGGCCACGAGCGCCGCGGCCGCGGCCCCGGGTATCTCACGGTCCGACGGCAGCGTCGCGAGCCACAGCACGGTCTCGCCGCGCGCCTCCGCGCGGGCCGCCTCGGCGAGCGCCACCTCGGTCTTGCCGACACCGGCGGGGCCGGTGAGCAGGGCGCGGCCCCGGGTGTGGAGGGCGCGCTCCAGGCGGGTGAGGAGTTCCTCCCGGCCCACCGGGGCAGGGTTCTGCGGAGCTGTCGTCACTGTCCACCACCTCCGGCCCCTCGGGGTCCGGCCCATGGACCCCGTGCGCAGAGGATACGGAGCGGACCGGCACAGTCCAGGCCCCTTGTCCGGCATACGGACAGGGGGCCTGGCGTGGCCGCGCTCCCACAACGCCAGAACGCGCCAGTGGTGTAGACCACGGGCGCGTCGCTGACCAGCAATGATGCTGATGTGGGGGGTGGTTCAGAGGTGGTGCGGGCGGTGCGTCAGAAAGTGAGGCTCCACGAGTCGATGTAGCCGGTGTCACCCGAGGCCACATCGCGGACCTGGAGCTTCCAGGTGCCGTTGGCGACCTCGCTCGACGCGTCGACCGTGTAGGTGGTCTGGACGTTGTCGGCGCTGTCCGAGGAGGACGAGGTCTTCAGGTTGCGCACCGTGCCGTCGGGGGCGACCAGGTCGACGACCAGGTCACCGCGCCAGGTGTGCTTGATGTCCACGCCGACCTTGAGGGTGGCGGGGGCGTTGCCGGTGCGGCCGGTGACGGCGATCGAGGACGACACGGTGGTGTTGTCGGGGATCGCCACGTCCGTCGAGTTGGTGAAGACGGTGCCGGTCGGCGGGGTGGTGTTGAGGACCGAGTCCACGGCCTTCGCGGCGTCGGCGATGCCGGTGCCGCAGCCGCCGGTGCAGGTGCCGGGCAGCGGACGGGCGGTGTTCTTGATCGCGGACTCGATGTCGGCCGGGGTGAGCGTGCTCTTGGCCGACTTCAGCAGGGCGGCCAGACCGGCGATGTGCGGCGCGGCCATCGAGGTGCCCTGGTAGGGCTTGTACGTCTCGGTCGACTGGGTCGTCAGGCCCGAGTTCAGCGTGGAGTAGATCGCGTTCTCGGGGGTGGTGACGGTGCCGGGCGTGTCGGTGGCGTTGCGGGTCTCGCCGCCGGGTGCGGCCACGTCCACGATGGTGCCGTAGTTGGAGTAGTACGACCGGGCGCCCGCGCGGTTGGTCGAGGCGACGGTGATGACGCCGGAGCAGTTCGCGGGGGTGAAGCCGGAGGCGTTGGCGTTGCTGTTGCCCGCGGCGACGACGACCGTGGTGCCGCGCGAGACGGCGCCGTTGATCGCGGTCTGGTAGACGCTCGGGCAGGTGGAGCTCGCGCCGCCCAGGCTCATGTTGATGACCTTGGCCGGGTTCGGGTTGGCCGGGACGCCCGGCACGGTGCCGCCGGAGGCCCAGGTGATGGCGTCGGCGATGTCGGAGGACGAGCCGCCGCACTTGCCGAGCACGCGCACGGGCTGGATCTTCGCGTTGTACGCGATGCCCGCGATGCCCTTGGTGTTGTTCGTGACCGCGGCGATGGTGCCGGCCACGTGGGTGCCGTGCCAGGAGGAGTTGGAGGCCGTGGAGCCGGTGCCGCACTCGCCGGCGGTGGCGTTCCAGTCGCCCTCGTCCTTGGCGTCCGCGTCGCGGCCGTTGCCGTCGCGGGCGTCGGCGGAGGTCGAGATGAAGTCGTACCCGGCGATGACGTTGGACGCCAGGTCCGAGTGGGCCGCGTAGCCGGTGTCGATGACGGCGACGGTGACGCCGGAGCCGGTCGTCTTGTCCCAGGCGGTGGGAACGTTCATGCCGCCGGTGGGCTCGAAGAGGTCCCACTGCTTGGCGTAGTCGGTGTCGTCCGGGGTGACCGCCATCGCGTAGGCGCGGATGTCGGGCTCGACCGAGGCGACGGACGGGTCGGCGCGGAAGGCGGCCATGACCTCGTTCACGTCCTGCTTGGTCGCCTTGCCGCCCAGGTCCACCAGGGCGGCGCCGCCGGCGAGGCGGCGCTCGAAGGAGAGCTTCTCGCCCGTCTTCGCGGCCTTCTCGGCCGTGTCGCTCTTCGCGGCGGTGTTGGAACCGGCCTCGGCGGTCCGGCTCTTGTAGGTGACGATCACCTTCTCGACGGGGGCGTTGGGAAGCGCCCGCATCGTCTGCGAAGCCGGAACCGGCTTCGGGGTGGCAGCGACCGGGGTGGCGGCGAACGCCCCGGAAGTCATGGCAGCGGCACCGAGGATCGCGGCGCTCGCGACCACGGATATGACTCTCCGCCTGGAACCGTTCAAGGTGTGGCCCTTTCGAGTACGACGTAACTGCGGAGCAGTGGCGGCGGCGCGGGGACGCACGGGGCGAAGTGGGGTCGCTTCCGAGGTTCCCTGGGCTTGGGGGGCCCGTGCGCCGCCACCGGCGCGACGGCCCGGGTCAAGGCCGCCACCGGCGGACAGCACCCTCCGCATGCACCTGTCATGGTGCGCTCGGGGGATGATATCTGCCGGTGCGGAGGACAGTAGGGAACGGGGGGGTGAACCCGATACGGGGAAAACCCTTGTCACCCCTCAGGGGGCGGCGGGGGTCCGGGGAGGGGAGGGGACGAGGAGGGGACGAGGAGGGCGCCGCGGGGGCCGGGGACGGGGCCCCGCGGGGAGGCCGCGGAGGCCGTGGGCGCCGTCGGCCGGTGCAGGGAGGCCGTCGGCCCGGGACCGATCCCTTCCCTCCTCCCCTCCCCTCTCCTTCCCTGCCCCGCCCCGCCGGTGCGGAGGGAGCGGGGTCAGCCGAGTTCGAGCGTGGTGACGCCGAAGACGCGCTCCCGCGCCACGGGGCGGACCGGGCCCGTGTACATCCGGGCCGTCTCGAACGTCGGCTCCAGACCGCGGTCCTGGGCCAGCCGGGCCGCCGCCGGATTGGCCTCCGGCATGTCGACCGCGACACGGGCCGCGCCGAACTCCCGCGCCTCGGCGGCGAGACCGTCGAGCAGGGCCGCCGCGTCCGCCGGGGTGTCCGCGAACAGCGGCCCCACCCGGGCCTCGTCCTCGGCGGGACGGACCACGCCGTATCCGGTCAGCCGGCCGTCGGTCACGCGGGCCAGCGCCCGATGGCCGGGGGTGGTCAGCCAGGTGCTCAGGAACCGGGGCCGGTCCGCGTGGTGGCAGACGCCGTCGTACGCGGCGAGGGTGGCCGGATCGATCCGCTCGGCGGCCACGAGGCCGGCCGCGGGGCGATCGGGGGCCGGGACCTCGCCCACGTACCGCGCGGTGCGGTACGCCGTGGTGAAGCCGGAGCGGCGGTAGTTGTCCTGCTGGTCCGGCACCCCGTCGAGCCCGACGGTCCGGCCGCCGGCGTGGACGAGCGCGGCCCGCCAGGTGGCCAGCCCGTAGCCGAGACCGCGGAGCTCGGGGCGGACCAGGTAGAACCCGAGGAAGGCGTAGGAGTCGTCGTAGTCCACGACCGAGATGGCGGAGACGGGCTCCCCGTCGACCCGGCCGAGGAAGAAGCCGCCCGGGTCCTGGGCGAAGAAGGCCGGGATGTCGGAGAGCCCGGGATTCCACCCCTCCTCGGCGGCCCAGGACCGCACGAGCGCCCAGTCCCGCGGGGTGGCGGACGAGACGGACAGGGAACCGGAGGGGACGGAGGTCATGGGGTGTCCTTCGACGGCCGGGCGGGCCCGAGCGGTCGGAACCCGGGCAAAGCGCGCCGAGCATAGCGCCGCGGCGCCCCCACACCGGTCGATTCCGGCCGCCGCGGGGGCCGCGCCTGCCGGGGCGATGCCCACCCGCTTTGTGGGGCCCGCGTCCTTGCGGGGCGGCGCCCCTCCCGCACCCGCCCATGTGGGCGCCGCGCCCGCCGGGGCGGTGCCCCGGCCCCCCGCCGTGTGGGCAGTCGTCCCGCTGGGCGGGACGGGTGGGCACACGGGACGGCGCCCTTCGCGGCGCCTCCGCGTTCCGCGCCTGGACCCGCACCACTTTGTGCGGCGCGCATCCGGTGCGGGTTCAGGCGCGGGAGCCTCTGGCGCCGGCAAGGGGCGCCGTTCCGTTGTGCCCACCCGTTCCGCCCCAGCGGAACGCCTGCCCACAACGGGGGGGCGGCGGGGCGGCGGGGCGCAGCCCCAGCGGGCGCAGCCCGCAACGGGGCCCGGGGCACCGCCCCAGCGGGGGCGACCGCAGCGAGGGCGGGCACCGCACCGGCGGGCGCAGGCCCCGGCGGGGTTCAGTGGACCAGGCGCAGGCGGGAGGGCGCGACGGCGAGGCGGACCGTCTGGCCCCAGGTCAGTTCGAGGGCGTCCGACTCCACGCCGTCGCCGAAGGCGACCAGACGGTCGGACTCGACGGTGAGCCGCAGGCCCCGCCCCGCCTCCAGGAGGCCTTCGACGCGGCTGGTGCCGGTCGTCGGCGACGGCCAGGCCTCGCGGACGAACCAGGCGAGCCGCGCGTCCGCCGGCGCGGGCAGGGCGAGCGCGCTGGAGCGCTGCTCCCACAGGGAGCGGAGCCAGCCCGTGGCGCCCGTGCCGGTGCCGACCAGGACGCCCGAGGAGGCCTGGGGCTCGGGCGGCACGTCCGTACCGTCGAGCCCGAGCGTGTAGCGCGCGGTCTGGTGGCCGGGCGGGCCGACGTAGATCTCGTTCAGCGCGAGGAGCCGCTGCGCGTCGTCGGTGACGGCCTCGACCATCGTCAGCTCGTCGACCGCCGCCCCCGCCCCCGCCGCGTACGGCAGCAGCCGTCGTGCCCGGTCCGGGCGGTGCCGGACCAGGACGCCCGGGTTGCGCCCGGGATCGGCGTCGATGCCGATGACCGGCTGACCCGTCAGGTACTTCGCCGCGTTGGCGACCAGTCCGTCCTGTCCGACCACCACGACGACGTCCTCGGGCCCGAACAGGAACCGGTCCAGGTCGGCACGCTCCACCCGGGTCTGGCGCCACGTCAGCGGAACCGCGCCCGCCACCTCGGCCAGGGCCCGCCGGGTGCGTTCGTGCCGCTCGCGCACCGCCTCGACCGAGCGGCCGCGCGCGGAGAGGAAGAACGCGGCCTGCCCGTGCGTTCCGTGCCGGGCGAGCAGCTCCTCGTACTCCGTGGTCCGGTGCACGAGCACCGCGCGCGGCGCGAGGCTCACGGCCGTGCCCCGCCCTCGCCGCCGCCGAGCTTGGCGAGCAGTCCGGTCAGCACGTCGGGGGAGAGCGTCAGGTGCTCGATGCGCGGCAGGTTCTCCGCCGCCCGGGTCACGGCCAGGGCGTGCAGGGTCGCCGGGTCGGCCTCCGCGTGCGCCCTCAGCCACGCGGACTGCGCTCCGGCGCGCGCCTCGCCGACCTCCCGTGCCGCCTCCGCCTCGGCCCGGGCGAGCCGGACCTTCCGCGCGGCCTCGGCCTCGGCCCGTACCGCGTCGGCGGCCGCGTTCTCCTCGGCCTCGCGGCGCGCGTTGGTGCCGCGCTGCTCGACGAGCCGCTCCTCCTGCCGGGCGAGCTCGATCTTGCTGGCGAGTTCGTTCTCGGCGATGGCGCGTTCCCGCTCGACGGCGACCGCGCGCCGCTCGTACGTGGCCCGGTCGGCCTCCTGCTGGATCTGCTCACGCGCGGGCGTGCGCAGGGCTCGCTCGACCTCGGGCTCGGGGCGGATCGCGACCACGCGGACCGCGACGACCTCGATGCCGGTGTCCGGAAGGCGCGGTTCGGCGGCGAGTCCGGCCGCGATGCGGTCGCGTACGGCCGCCACGCCGTCGACGAGCGCGGCGGCGAGCGCGGTGCGGGCGAGGACGTCGAGTGCGTGCTGCTGGGCGGTCTCGGTGAGGAGGGTGGCGATCTGCTCCAGCGGTGTGCCGCGCCACGCGCCCGTGTCGGGGTCGATGGAGAAGTCGAGCCGGGTGGCCGCCGCGCCGGGGTCGCCGATCCGGTACGTGACGGTGGACTGCACGCTCACGTCCTGGAAGTCCGCCGTGCGGGCGTGGAAGGCCATCGCGAGCTCGCGGTCGTTCACCGGCACCTCGGAGAGGGCGGCGGTGAGCGGCCGGAACCAGAAGCTCAATCCTTCGCCGTCGTGGACGAGCCGGCCACGACGCTGGTGGCGGATGTGGGCGGTGGGCGCGGAGCGCAGATGGCGCCAGCCGGCCCGCCGGGTGATGTCGGCCATGGAAACCCCCTTGTCGTCATCCTGACGATAGGGGGTTCGATCAATTGTCGTCAAGGTGACGCATTCAGGTGGGTGCCGTGGTCCGGCCGGACGGCGGCCGGTCCGCGACCGGCGGGGCCGCCGCCCTCACCCCGCGACCGGTGCCGGCATCGGCTCCCCCTCCGGTGCGCCCAGGCCGGTGGCGCGGGGCGCCTGTTCCGGCCGGGCCTCCGGGGCGACGGGCGGCGCCGGCACGGCCGCGAGCAACGCTTCCCCGACCGGCGAGACCGGCGAGACCGGCGAGACCGGCGAGGTCGGCAGGGTCGGCGAGACCGGTGGGGCTGAGGAGACCGCCGAAGACGGTGGGGCCGACGAGGCCGGGGAGACCGGTAGGGCCAGTGGGGCCGGCGAGGACGACGGGACAGGCGCCGCCGTGGAGCCCGAGGCGCCGGTCGTCGGTGCCGGCTCCGCCGTCGCCGCTCCGCCCTTCGTCAGCAGGACCACGCCCCGCGCCGCGACCAGCGAGGCGAGGGCCGCGATCAGCCAGCCCCAGGCGCCCGCGCGGAAGGTCTCGCCGAGCAGGGCCACGCCGATCACCGCGGCCGCCGCCGGGTTGGAGAGGTTGACGACGGCCAGCGGGGCCGCGAGCCCGCCCCGGTAGGCCGCCTGGGAGAGCAGCAGGCCCCCGCTGGCGAAGGCGGATATGAGCACCGCGAGCAGCGCGGTCTGCCACCAGGCCGGTTCGGCGCCGGGAAGGTCGAGCGCGAGTGCGGCCGTCAGCGTCTGGGTGAGCGCCGAGGCGACGCCCGAGGCGATCCCGGATGCCGTGGCGTGTCCGAGCCCGCGCCCGCCCGGGCCGCCGGTCCCGCCCTGCTCGCGCCCGCGCAGCCGCCCGGAGGCCAGCGCGGCGATCAGGAACGCGGTCGCCGCGGCGACGATCAGGGACTCCCGCAGGCTGAGCGCCTCGCCGGGGGCCGCGGGCCCGGTGACGGCGACGAGCCCGACGAGCCCGCCCAGGGTCCACAGGGCCCCGCGCCACTCGGTACGGGTCACCCGGCGCCGTGCGCAGTACGCCCCCAGCGGCAGCGCCGCGACGAGCGTCAGCGCGCCGAGCGGCTGGACGAGCGTCAGCGGCCCGTAGTGGAGGGCGGCCACGTGGGCGAGGGCTCCGGCCGCGTTGAGGCCGACCGCCCACCACCACTGCCCGCGCGCGAGCAGGGCGCGCAGGGCACCGCGCCCGTCGTGAGCGGCGGGGGAGGCGGCGGCGAGCCGGGCCTGGGCGACGGCGGCGAGCGCGTACCCGGCGGCGGAGACGAGGGAGAGGAGCACCGCGAGGGCGGTGCCGGCGGCGGGGTTCATCGCAGGGCTCCGGCCGGGAGGGGTTCCGCACCGAGCGGGCGGGGGGCGGGTGGGGGTGCCGTCGGCCGGCCGGGGGCGCGGACGGCGAGCAGCGCGAGGCCGAGGAGGGCGGCGGCGGCGAGCGCGTCGAACCAGTAGTGGTTGGCGGTGCCGACGATGACGAGCAGGGTGAGCAGCGGGTGCAGCAGCCAGAGCACCCGCCAGCGGGGCCGGGTGGCGACGATCAGGCCGATCGCGACCATCAGGGCCCAGCCGAAGTGCAGGGACGGCATGGCGGCGAACTGGTTCGCCATCGAGTCCGTCTCCGGCGTCGCCCCGTAGACGGAGGGGCCGTAGACGCGGGCCGTGTCGACGAGGCCGGAGGCCGCGAGCATCCGGGGCGGGGCGAGCGGCAGCAGCAGGTGGAGCGCGAGCGCGGCGCCGGTGACGAGGGCCAGGACCCGGCGCGACCACAGGTAGTGGGCGGGGCGGCGCCAGTACAGCCAGGCGAGGAAGGCGACGGTGGCCGGGAAGTGCACGGCCGCGTAGTACGTGTTGGCCGCCCGGATCAGCGGTTCGCCGTGCAGGAGCAGCTGCTGGATCGTTCCCTCGCCGGGGAGGTGGAGCGCGCGTTCGGCGTCCCAGACGTGGTCGGCGTTCCGGAAGGCGCGGGTCTCGTGGCCGTTGGCGAAGAGCCGGCCGAACTTGTAGACGAGGAAGAGCGCGGTGACGAGCAGGAGCTCGCGCAGGAGCGGCGGCCGGGCGGACGCGGGCGCCGGTTCGGGGGCCGGTTGTTCCGGGTCGGGAGCGGCTCCCGCGTCCCCTTCGCGCCCCTCCTGCCCGTCGTACCCGTCCTGCCCGTCGTGCCCGGCGGGGCCGGGGGTGGGAAGCACCCTCGGTCCTGCAGGACGTGGTCCTCGTATCCCGCTCGTCCCGACAGCCATCGCGCGGCCCTCTAATCCGTCAAATCGCCAGCAAACGGAGGGAGCCTAGATCCGTTTTCATCGAGACGCAAGCGTCTCGATACGTTTGCGTCTCGATTGTGCACCCCCTACTCTCGTATGTGCAGAGGCAGAGGTGTCCGGGAGGATCGATGTCCACAGAGGCCGCGACCGCCGCAGCCCGGCGCAGCAAGATCACGCCGGAGCGCGAGACGGAGCTCTACGACGCCGTGCTCTGCCTCCTCCGCGAGGGCGGGTACGACTCGGTGACCATGGAGGGCGTCGCCGCCCGCACCAAGTGCGGCAAGGCCACGCTCTACCGGCAGTGGGGCACCAAACCCCGGCTCGTGACCGCCGCCCTCGCCCAGCGCCGCTGCCTCGTCTTCGCCGGCATCGACACCGGCACCCTCGCCGGCGACCTGCGCGAGGCCGCCCGGGTCGCCGCCTCCCGGCGCGAGCGGGACGCCGAGCTGATGGAGGCCGTCGCCCAGGCCTACGTCCAGTACCCCGACCTGCGCGCCGCCCTCCGCGAGACCGTCATCGCCCCCGAGGTCGCGGCCATCGACGCCGTCGTCGCGCGGGCGGTCGAGCGCGGCGAGGTCGACGCCGACAACCCGGCGATCGGATTCGTCGCCCCCTGCTTCATGGGCATGCTCCGCATCGAGCGGCTCTTCGAGGAGCGGTTCGCGGACGCCTCGACCATGCGCACCTTCGTCGACGCCGTCCTCCTCCCGGCCCTGCGCGTCGAGGGCTGAGACCGCCGGCCCGGCGCGTCACCCGGGGCGAGGAGCCCCGCCCGCGCCGCGCACGCCGAGAAGCGCGAGCCGTCCCGTGCCCGCCCCGCGTCCGAGCTCCGTGCCCCCGCGTCCGAAGGGGGAGCCGGTCCTCCCGACGCGCACCCCGGGCGACGAGACGGCCCCCGCGCCGCGCGTCGGGAGCGGTGGGGCCCGGCGCCGTCCCGCACCCTGGAGCCATGGCCGCCGCACACACCCCCGCCGTCCGCGTCCGCCGCGTCTACGAGGACCCGTCACCCGACGACGGGGTGCGCGTCCTCGTCGACCGGCTCTGGCCGCGCGGACTCAAGAAGACGGACGCCCACGTCGACGAGTGGCCCAAGGCGCTCACCCCGTCCACCGAACTCCGCCGCTGGTACCACGGCCCCGAGGGCGAGTACGAAGAGTTCTGCCGGCGTTACGAGGCCGAGCTCGACGCCCCTGAGGCCGCCGCGGCGCTCGACCGGCTCCGGGACCTCGCCGCCCGGGAGACGGTCACCCTCCTGACGGCCGCGAAGGAGCCGTCCGTGAGCCACACCTCCGTACTGCGACGCGAACTGGCGGGCTGACGGACCGGGGCGCGTCCGGCGGATCAGGACCGCAGCCTGCGGATCAGGACCGCAGCCGGGGCGCCTCCGCCGCCGCGTCCACCGCCCGGCCCCCGCCCTCCGCCCGCGCGGCCAACTCCCGCGCCCACGCCACGAGACCGGCGGCGTCGATCCCGTACGCGTCGGCGAGGGCGGGCCCCGCGCCCGTCAGCCGGCCGGCGCCCCGGCGCAGCAGCCGGGCGCCGCCCGCCGTGTTCCCGCGGGCCGCGTGCGTCAGGCCCACGGCCAGCTGGGCGAGCCCCTGCCACAGGTCCCGCTCCGCCTCCGGGCCGGACTTCCAGGCGTCCTCGAAGACCTCGTGCGCGTGGAAGGGCATCCCGGCGTCGAACAGCCGCTGCGCCTCGCGCAGGGTCTCGTCGGGGCCGCGCACGACCCCCTCGGGCTGTCGCGGCACCCCCTCCGCCCCGTACGGCAGTGGACGGCCGAGCCCGTCGCGCGGCCGGGCGCTCCGGGCCCGCCCCGCCTCGTCGCGGTCCCTGCCGCCGGCCCCGCCGTGCCCTTCGTGGTCACCCGTCGTCCGGTTCACCCGTCCATTGTCGCCCCCTGGACGATCACGAGCGCTAGGCTCGTCGGTCCGGCACTGTTCCGATCCGCGCGGGTCGTGCCGGACGCGTCATGCCAACAGTTCGTGTGTGGGGAGTGAGTCACCGGTGCCGACGGATCCCGAACAGTCGCCGCCCGCAACGCCGTTCGCGCCGGACGTCTCCGACCCGGAGCGGGGCGGTCTGCTCGAACGCGGCCCGGAGCTCGCCGCGGCCGCCCACGCCGTCGACGAACTCGTCGCCGGAGCCAGGGCCGGCGGCCCCGGGCGCGGCGGCATCCTCGTCTACCGGGGCGACGCGGGCATAGGGAAGACCGCGCTCCTCGCCGAGATACACCGCACGGCCCGGGACCGGTGCACCGTCCTGACCGCCCGCGGCGGCGAGACCCTCACCTCCGTCCCCTTCCACCTCACCCGCCAGCTGCTCCAGCCCGCCCTGGACGGCTTCGACGCCGACGAGGTGCAGCAGCTCTTCGGCGACCACTTCGACCTCCTGGCCCCGGCGCTGGGCATCGCCCCGCCCTCCTCGGACGCGCCCGCCGACCCGCAGGGCGTGCTCCTCGGCCTCGCCCGGCTCCTGGACCGCCTCGCGGACCGGCTGCGGGACCGGCCCCCGGTGCTGCTCGTGGACGACGTGCACTGGGCCGACGCCGAATCCCTGGCGTGGCTCGACGCCTTCACCCGGACCCGGCACGACGGCCGGCTGCCCGCCCTCGTCGTCCTCGCCCACCGCCCCTTCGTGCGCGAGCCGCAGGGCCCCGGCCCGTCCGCGACGCTCGCCGCGCTCGCGGGCCGCGCCGTCCTCACCCTGGGCCTGCACGCCCTCACCTCCGGGGCCACCGCCGCACTCGCCCGGGACGCCCTCGGCGAGCACGCGGACGAGCCGTTCTGCCGGGAGCTGTGGACGGTGACCTCCGGCAACCCGTACGAGACGGTCGAGTTGCTCGCCAAGGCCCGCGACCGGATGCTCGAACCCGTCGCAGGCTCCGCCGGCCTCCTGCGCGACCTCGGCGCCGGGACCCGCGACGGCGGACTCGTCGCCCGCCTGGAGGAGCTCGGCAGCGGCCCCACCCAGCTCGCCTGGGCGACGGCGGTCCTCGGCACGGACAGCACGCCCGAGCTCCTCGTCTCCCTCACCGGCATGGACGCGAAGCAGGTCGCCGAGTACACCGAACTCCTCCGGGCCGCCAGGATCGTGGCGACGCCGCCGACCGGCCGGAACGGCCTCGCCCTCGCGCCCGTCCCCCCGCTGGAGTTCACGCATCCGCTCATCGCGACCGCCGTGTACGGCTCCGTGCCCACGGCGAGGCGGACCGCCATGCACGGGCAGGCGGCCTGGGTGCTCACCCAGGCGGGCCACGGACCGGCCGCCGTCTCCCGCCACCTCCTCGAAGTGCACCCCGACGACGACCAGGACGTCGTGAGCAAGCTGCGGGCCGCCGCCGTCGAGCACCTCGCCGTCGGAGCCCCCGACGCCGCCCGCCGCTGTCTGGAGCGGGCCCTCGTCGAACCGCCCGGCCCCGACACGTACGCCAGGGTCCTGTACGAACTCGGCTGCTCCTCCCTGCTCACCGCGCCCGCCGCCACCGTCGGCCACCTGCGCTCCGCGCTCGAACTGCCCGGCCTCGACGACGACCTGCGCATCGACGCGACCTTCCGGCTCGTCCAGGCCCTCGCCCACAACAACCAGCTCCAGGAGGCCGCGCGGGCCGCCGCCCTCGAACACGCCCGGACACCGCCCGGCACCGGCCGACGGCGGCTCCAGGCCGCGCACTTCATGTACGAGGGGTTCCAGGCCGCCGAGGCGGACGGCCCGGACCGCTCCCGCCGCCTCGCCGAACTCACCGCGGGCTTCACCGGGGCCGACAACTCCGAGCGGGCCCTCATCACCGTCCGCGGCTTCGACGCGATGATGCGCGGGGAACCCGCCGCCGAGGTCGTACGCCTCTGCGACCGCGCCCTCGTCGACGGCGTGCCCGCCCGGGGCCTCAGCTGGACCGATCAGGAGTGGGGCTTCGAGATCCCCTCCCTCACCGGCATCGCGTACGCCTTCGCGGACCGCCCCGACCGGGCCGAGGCCCTCTTCACCGAGGCGGTCCGGGCCTTCGAGATCTCCGGCTGGAGCGGCGCCCACCTCGCCTTCGCCCACACCCTCCTGGGCCTCGTCCACCGGCGCCGGGGCAACCTGCCCCGCGCGCAGCACCACTTGGAGGAGGGGCTCCGGCTGGCCGACCGCGTCGGCGACGGCCTCCCCGTCCACTGGGACACCGCCTGTCTCCTCGTCGACACCCTCGTCGCCCGGGGCCGTACCGCCGAGGCGCGCGCCGTCGCCGACCGGTACTCCTTCGGGCCGCCCTGGCCGGGCGCGATCGTGCTGCCGGACGGCCCCAGCGTCCTCGGCCGGCTGCTGCTCGCCGAAGGCCGCGTCGAAGAGGCCGTGGCCACCCTGGAAGGCGCCGCCGAGGCCCTGACCGTCCGGGGCCGCCACCACATCGTCTGGGCCCCCTGGCCGCTCGACCTCGCCCGCGCCCTCGCGCCCACCGACCCGGACCGCGCGGCCCGGACAGCCCGCGAGGCCCACGCCCACGCGGAGCGCCTCGGTACGCACACGGCCCTCGGCGAAGCCCTCCGCTGCCTGGCCCTCTTCGCCGACCCGTCCGAGTCCCGCCGCCTCCTGGAGCGGGCCGTCGAGCACCTCGCGGCGTCGCCGTCCCGCTACGAGGAAGCCCGCGCCCGCCTGGACCTCGCGCACGCCACCGGCTCCGCCGAAGCCCTCGCCGAAGCCACCGCCCTGGCCGCCACCTGCGGCGTCGACCTCCTCACCCCGGAGGCCGTGACAGCCCGTGTGTCATCCCACCCGCCGGAGTGAGGTAATGTTTTCCCTGCACGACGACGCGGGAGAAACCCCGCGGAGACGCGCATCGGGACGTGGCGCAGCTTGGTAGCGCACTTGACTGGGGGTCAAGGGGTCGCAGGTTCAAATCCTGTCGTCCCGACTTGCGAATACGCAGGTCAGAGGCCGTATCGGAAGCATCCGATACGGCCTCAGAATCGTTGTGGGGCACCAGGTTGGGGACCAAACCGGTCCGGGCGGGTCGGACCGCGAGCCTTGCCGTGAGTGGTGGTGAACGAGGTGCACGGAGCAGCTCCACGAGGTCCGCGGGGGGACGCGTGTCCCAGCAGGGGTCGGAGTACCGGACACGAAGAGCGGCGATCGGCGAGCGCCGCGGCTGGGTGCGGCTCACGCCGTGGTGCCGGGCGAGGGCCGCGTGAGTCTGGACGACTCGCAGCCGGGTGAGCACGAGTTCGTGGGGGAAACGGAGGCTCCGACGGGGTTCTGACGGCTCTTGACCTGGGGCGGGAGGCGCGCGGAGACTGGTGTGCAGAGTATGTGCCTCGTAGGTGTATGCGTTTCCCCCGCGCCCCCGCACGGCGCGTCACAGAGGGGAGGCCGCGCGATGGCTTTCCGACCCCCGCACCACCCTTCCCCCGGCCGGCTGCGTCCCCGCTTCTGGGCGGAGGTCGTCCTGGGAACCCTGTCCGGGCTGCTCTTCGTGATCACTCTCGTCCGGCGCGACTGGATCGAGCTGCTCTTCGGCGTCGAACCGGACGCCGGGAGCGGAGCCCTGGAGTGGCTCATCGTGGCCGTCACGGCCCTGGTCACCGTCCTGTGCGTCCTCGGCGCGAGGACGGAATGGCGCCGCACCCACCCGGCCGGCGCGCACGCCGCGCGCTAGGCGGCCGGAATGAGGCGGGAGGAGGATTCCGCCATGCCTGAAGGTCCCGAGGACGTCCGGACGCTCGTCCGGCGCGCCCCGCTGAGTTTCGTGGGCACCGTCACGCGACTCGGTGACGCGCGGCTGACGGACGTACCGGTCGACGAACGCACGGCCGTCGTCCAGGTGGACACGGTGCTGCACGCGCCCGAGGCGTTCCAGAAGCTCGCGGGCAACGAGGTCACCGTGCAGCTGTCGGCCGACCTGGAGCCGCCCGCCGTCGGTGAGGCGGCGGCGTTCTTCACCGACGGAATGGTCTACGGCGACAGCCTCGCCGTCACCGAGGTCGGGCGGCTGCCGGCCGACGACGTCCAGGAGAACGTCGACATGGTGGCCAGGACCGCCGACGCGATGCCGTTCTCCCCGATCGAGCGCGACCTCGCGGACGAGGACATGATCGCGCATGCCGCCGAGGCCGACGCCGTCGTGGTCGGCACGGTCACCGGCCTGGAGCAGATGACCGCCGACCAGCCCTCCGAGCACCACCCCGACTGGTGGCGCGCCCGGATCGACGTGACCACCGTCGAGCAGGGGCAGGTCGAGCCGGGGCCGCTCGACGTGCTGTACCCCAACAGCCTGGACTTCCGCTGGTACAAGGTGCCCAAGCCCAAGGCGGCGCAGGAGGGGGTGTGGATCCTGCATGCCACCGAGGGCGAGCTGCGCGCGTGGGCGCCGTTCCAGATCCTCCATCCCGATGACCACCAGCCGGTGCAGAAGCTCGACACGCTGCAGGCCGCACGGAGGTGAGCGGACATGCCCACAGTGAAGGTCGTCGACATCACGCCCGTCGCCCTGAGCGGCGACCGGACCCAGGACGGCGAGCCCAGCCTCGCAGTCGACCCGGAGCACCCCGACGAGATGGTCGCGACCGCGTTCACACCCGACCCCATGGGCGGCCCGCTCGCCCCGGTCTACGTCTCCACCGACGGCGGGGACACCTGGGTGATGCGCAGCATCGTGCCGGGCGGCGCCCTGGGCCTGGGCACCGGAGACGTCTCGGTCGGTTTCGCGTCCCAGGGCGGCACCCTGTACGCGGGCATCCTCAACGGCCAGGCAGCCGTGGAGAACATCCTCCGCATGCAGGTGCTGCGCTCCCCCGGGATCTCCTCGACCGCGCCCATGGAGGTGCTCGTCTCGCGCGACGAGGAGGACCAGCCGTGGGTGGTGGCCGGCAGCGTGAACGTGAACGGCACGGTCCGCGACCGCGTCTACGTGGCCAACAACGACTTCGGCCAGGGCACCGGCCAGACCGCGACGGTGGACGTCTCGGGCAGTGCCCGGACGGCGGGGCCGCCGGCCGGCTTCACGCGCCATGCCGTCGAACGGCGCACGACCACGGGCCAGGACGGGCCGCCGGTGCGGGTGGCCCTGCATCCCGCCGGCACCGTCTACGCGGTGTTCCAGAGCTGGCAGCAGAGGTCGGGGCCGAACGTCTTCTTCGACGTCGTGGTCACACGGGACGACAACGGTGGCGTCGGGACGACTCCGTTCGAGGACCTCAAGGACGCGGTGGACTCCGCCCCGGGCCAGCGCGTCGACACCCGCCGCTTCGTGAAGTTCGGCGCGATGATGGGGCAGGAGCGTCTCGGCGGCGACCTGTCGATCGCGGTGGACCCGACGAAGCCCGGGAGCGTCTGGGTGGCCTGGTGCGACCGGGTCGGCGGGCCGACGGGCACGGACTACACCCTGCACGTACGACACTCCACCGACCACGGGCAGACCTGGTCCACCGACGTGCGCACCCTCACCAACGCCAAGAACCCGGCGCTGGCGGTGAACACCGACTCCCTGCTCGGGCTGGCCAGTCAGCGGTTCCTGGAGGGCACCTGGAAGACCGTGCTGGAGCTGACGGGCGACGACTGGCAGACGACCCCGGAGCGGCACGTGCTGCACCAGGCACCGGCGAACATCCCGGTGCGGCGGGGCCTGCCCTACCTGGGCGACTACATGCGGCTGCTCACGGTCGACCGGGACTTCTACGGGGTGTTCTCGGGCAACAACACGCCCGACCCGGCCAACTTCCCCGAGGGGGTCACGTACCAGCGCCACGCCGACTTCGCCGGCCACCAGCTGCTCGACCTCGACCACCTGACGCTCGTACCACCGTCCATCGACCCGTTCTTCTACCACCGGACCGCCTGACCCGGGCCACGACCGGGGGCGTCCGCCGCCGGCGGGCGCCCCCGGTCGTTTCCGTCGGGCCGGCCCCCGGTCGTTCCCCTCGGGCCCGTCGGGCTAGGAGAGTGCGCTGAGGCAGAACTGCACGAGGCCGGCGTCGACGTCGAGGACGATGTTCTTCATCTCCGGCCACGGCGGGTGGAAGTCCATGCCCCATTCGACCGTGAAGGCCAGGATCCTTTCCTCGCCCGCCCCGACGATGTGGCGCGCGTACGTGTAGTCGTCGCTGGTGCCGCAGGTCGGGTAGAGGTCGAAGGCGGGCTTGGGGGTGTAGACCTTGCCCCGCACGCCCTTGAGGGCCTTGCAGAACTGCTGGGCGAGCAGGGCGGCGTCGTCGGCGTCCGGTTTCGGGATGAACTCCGCGTAGAGCAGGTCGTCCCGCAGACCGCGCTTGCCGTCGAAGGCGGGGTTCTGGAAGTTCCTGGCCGGGTCGTCCGACTGGCTGTCGTCGTCACCCCAGACGTAGAGCATGTTCTGGGTGTAGCTGTGGACGTCGACGAACCAGCGGGTGCGTGTGAACTGCTCGATCAGCCAGCGGACGTTGCGGGTCTCCGGTTCCGAGAAGGGTTCGGGGCCTTGGTACACCTGGTTGGGGTCGGCCGGGTCGTCCGAGACCCGGACGGGGGCGAGCGGGTGGAAAGCGGTTCTGAAGTCGAAGAGGAAGTCGAAGTTGCGGTTGATGTCGACGCCGATCGCCTGCGGGTCCCCGCCGGACTGGGCCGGGTTGCGGTTGCGGCGCCAGTCGGGGTCGACGGTCTGGCTGTGGCGCCGGCCGTCGGGGTTGACGAGCGGGAAGACGACGACGTCGAGTTCCTCGACGACCGTGCGGACCTGGGCGGCGGTGAAGTGCGTACCGCCGTACGCCAGGCCCGCGCCGCCCGCGTGCGCGTGCAGCAGGTCGGCCGCGAGGTCGACGAGGATCTCGCAGCTGCCCCACTCCCGGGCGTGCACGCCGCCGGTGAGGACGACGGCGTCCTTGGGCGCGAGGCGGTGGGTGCCGACGCGCAGGGCGTGGCAGGCGCGGCCCTGGACGGAGGGCTCGGGGAGTTCGATGAGGTCGGTGACGGCCGGGAACGCGGTGGCCAGGCTGGTCAGACCGGACTCGACCTCGACGACGTTGAGGTACGGCATGGCGTCCCTCCTGGGTCCTTCCTAGGGGTCCTTCACCTTGAGGGCGAGTCCCTGGGGAAGGGCGTCCTCGGCGGCGAAGCGGTCGCCCTCGCCGACCTCGGCCTGACGGGCCCGTCCGACGGCGGTGGCGTCTTCGACGATGGTGACGGTCACGCCCTCGCGGTCGAGGGCGTCGGCCTCGTCGGGGGTGACGTAGGCGTCGATGGTGCAGCTACCGTCCTCGGCCTGGCGGACGCGCCCACCGACGTCGGGGCGGGCATCGCGCAGGAGGGCGCGCAGGGTGTCGGCGTCCCTGGCGGTGACCCGGGCGCGCAAGATCGTGTGGTCGTCGGACATGACGGGGCCTCCTTCGGGCGCCGTCGGCCTCCGTCGCGGAGCGGAAGCCGGGGCCGGCATCGAAGGGCCGGGGCCGGGCGGGACGGCGCGACGAACGCTCGCGGGGACGACGGCACATGGACACGTACGCGGTCACGTACGGATATGTCCGAGGTGTACCTCGTCTTCTCAGCGTGCGCTTCCGCCGTAGAAGGCGTCAAGGGGCGGCTCGGGCATGCGGCTGAGCAGGCCGTCGAGGCCCGCGAGCAGTTCCTGCTCGTCGTACTCGGCGAGGTGCGGGGCCAGGGGGCGCGGCCGCGGAACCGGGCGGCGGAGGAGTCGCAGGCCGGAGGCCGTTCCCGAGCAATCCGAAACGGCCTCCGAGTCGTTCGCGGGGCCGGTCGGGGACCGCCCCGCACCGACCGGTCACCGGGCGCACCGGAGCCGGACGTCCGATGCGCGGACACGAGCCGTCCGTCCCCGTGGGGCAGGGCGCCCGTCCTCGTCCTCCACGAACTCGACTGTTCGACAGTCGAGTTGATCCGATCTGCCCTATGTTCTAGGGGCCCCCAGCGGTTCATGGTTCGCCCAGGAGGTCCGATTGCAGCCCAGACGCGTCCGCGCCCTTGCCGGAGCGATACGCCGCTCCCCCCTGCTCATCGCCTTCGCCCTCGGCTCGCTGCTCGTCGGGTTCATCCCCTGGCTGGGAGTGGCGAGCGCCGGGGCGGCCGGTGTCGGTCCGACGCCCCGGCCGACGCGGTGGGTCGCCGGCCCGCCGACGGTGAAGCCGCCGCCGCACCACGCGGTGGCCCCGGCGAACGCCATGGAGCCGATGGCCCCCGTGCTCGACCGGACCGGATGGACCGCCACGGCGAGCGACGAGGAGACCGCCGGCGTGAACGGCCGCGCGGCCAACGTCCTCGACGGCGACGCGGCCACCCTCTGGCACAGCAAGTGGACGGGCACCCCCGCCCCGCTGCCGCACAGCATCACCGTCGACATGCACCGCACGGTGGTGGTCTCGGCGCTCGTCTACCGGCCCCGCGCCACCGGCGTCAACGGGCGCGTCGGTGAGTACAGCATCAGCGTGAGCACCGACGGCCAGAACTGGGGCAGTCCGGTCGCCACCGGCACCCTCGCGGACGACGCCACCACCAAGACCCTCGGATTCGCCCCGCAGGGCGCGCGGTTCGTCCGGCTCACCGCGGTCACCGAGGCCGGTGACCGCGGCCCGTGGAGCTCCGCCGCGGAGCTCGACCTCCTCGGCGACCCCGGAACCCCGGCGGCCACCGTCGACCTGCCCCGGACCGGCTGGACGGCCACGGCGAGCGACGAGGAGACCGCCGGGGAGAACGGCCGCGCGGCCAACGTCCTCGACGGCGACGCCACCACCTTCTGGCACAGCAGGTGGTCCGGGACCCCGGCCCCGCTGCCGCACAGCATCACCGTCGACATGCACCGCACGACGGCCGTCTCCGCCCTGGTCTACCAGCCCCGCAAGGACGGCATCAACGGGCGCGTGGGCGCGTACACCATCACCACCAGCACCGACGGCACCACCTTCGGAGCACCGGTCGCCGCGGGAATCTGGCGCGACGACGACACCGTCAAGACCGCCACCTTCACCCGCGGCGGCAACGCCCGCTACGTACGCCTGACCGTGACCCGCGAGGCCGGCAACCGCGGGCCCTGGGCCTCCGCCGCCGAGATACGCCTGAGCGGACCGGCCGCCCCGGCCGTCCACGGCTCCTGGAGCCGGATCACCGGCTTCCCCCTGGTGCCGGTGGCCACCGCCGTCCTGCCGGGCGACAAGCTCCTGGCCTGGTCGGCGTACGCGGTCGACCGCTTCGGCGGCAACAACGGCTACACCCAGACCGCCATCCTCGACCTGAGGACGGGCCGGGTCACCCAGCGCCGCATCGACAACACCGGCCACGACATGTTCTGCCCGGGCATAGCGATGCTCGCCGACGGCCGGGTCCTGGTCACCGGCGGCAGCAACGCGGAGAAGGCGAGCGTCTACGACCCGGCCACCGACACCTGGTCCGCGACCACCGACATGAACATCGCCCGCGGCTACCAGGCCATGACCCTGCTCTCCACCGGAGAGGCCTTCGTCCTCGGCGGATCCTGGAGCGGAGCCACGGGCGACAAGTCCGGCGAGGTCTGGTCCCCGGAGACCCGCACCTGGCGCAAGCTCCCCGGCGTCCCCGCCGCCCCGGCGATGACGGCCGACCCCCGGGGCCCCTACCGCGCGGACAACCACATGTGGCTGTACGCCACCTCGGGCGGCAAGGTGCTCCAGCTGGGCCCGAGCAAGCAGATGAACTGGATCACGACCGGCGGGAACGGGAGCATCACCTCCGCCGGCACCCGCGCCGACAGCCAGGACGCCATGACCGGCAACGCCGTCGCGTACGACGTCGGCAAGCTGCTCACCCTGGGCGGCTCGCCCGCGTACGACAACGTGCTCGCCACCCGGCGCGCGTACACCGTGAGCGTCGACGGCGACCGGGTCGAGGCCGCGCGCACGGGCGACATGGACCACGCCCGCGCCTTCGGCAACAGCGTCGTCCTGCCCGACGGCAAGGTCGCCGTGTTCGGCGGGCAGACGTATCCCGTGGCGTTCAGCGACGCCACGTCCGTGCTGACCCCCGAGCTGTGGGACCCGGCGACCGGACGCTTCACCCCGCTCGCCAGCATGGCCATCCCGCGCAACTACCACAGCGTGGCGAACCTGCTGCCCGACGGCCGGGTCTTCTCCGGCGGCGGAGGCCTGTGCGGCGACTGCGCCACCAACCACGCCGACGGGGCCGTGTTCACCCCGCCGTACCTGCTCAACGCGGACGGCTCGCCCAAGCCGCGTCCCGTCATCACCGGCGGCGTGCCGCCGCGTGCCGCCGCCGGCACCTCGCTCACCGTCACCACCGCGGGGCCGGTGGCCTCCTTCGTCCTGATGCGGGCCGCGGCCGCGACCCACTCCACGGACAACGACCAGCGGAGGGTCCCGCTGGCGTCCACGGCCGCGGGGACCGGCGCGTACACGGTGTCCATCCCGGCCGACAAGGGCGTGGTCCTGCCGGGCACGTACATGCTCTTCGCCCTGGACGCCCAAGGGGTGCCGAGCACCGCCCGGTTCGTCACCGTCTCCTGACGGCACGACAGCGGCGTCCGTCACCGGCCCGGAGCACCTGCCGGGGCCGGGCGCCGCGGCCGGTCAGGGACCGGGCAGTGACGACCGGGTGCGCGGAGCGCGCCGGGGCCGTGAGGACGCGGCCGGCGGCGGCGGTCAGACGAGGAGGCCGAGCCGCGGGCCGCCCCGGTCGCGCAGCCGCCGGAAGAAGGCCAGCACGCCCGCGGAGCCGCCGGCCCAGGTGGCGCCCGACCGGGCGAGACCGGCGTCCGGGAACACGGGCCGGGACCAGGTGCCGCCGCTGCGGCTCAGGATGAGCAGGGCGACGGTCTCGGCCGCGTCCCGGAACTCCTCGGACGCGGACGCCTCCGCGACGTCCACCATCAGGTCGCCCACTCCGGCCAGTCCGCAGCACTGCGTGACCAGCGGCATCCGCGGCGCCAGTGCGACGCAGGCGCGGGCGGCCCGCTGGGCGAGGTCGAGGTGGCCGGGTTCGTCGAGGAGTTCGGCGGCCCGGACGAGCACGGACCCGATGCCGGCCAGGCCCCGGCACCACGAGCCGTAGCTCCGTGCCGCCCCCGGCTCGGCGGCCGCCGCGATGACGTCCGGGGTCACGGCGGCCAGGCGCGCGGCGGCCTTCTCGGAGCGGCCGATCGCGTCCGGGTCCCCGGTCGCGCCGCCGTACTCGAGCAGGAAACAGGCGACGCCCGCCTCGCCGTGCGCGACGCCCTCGCGGAGCGCGGCGCCGCCGGCCGTCTCCGAACCGGTGGGGGACAGCCGGGCGGTGCCCGACGCCAGCATCCGCTCGCAGTCGGCGGCGACGGCGAGGTGCCGGTCCGCGGCGGGCCGGTCGCCGGACCGGAGGGCGTGCCGGGCGAGCAGCAGCCGGCCGAGGCCGATTCCGGCGGCGCCCGCGATCAGGTCCGCCTCCGGAGGGCCGCCGTCCGGTGCGCGCTCCGGCAGGACGGGGTGCCCGGGCCGTGCGTCCGCGTCCGTCCCCGGACCCGCTTCCGTCCCCGCCTCGGCGAGGAAGAGCTCGACGCCGGTGCGCCCCGTGTAGAAGCCGGGCGGCAGGTTCCTGGACTGCCGCGCCGTCCAGCGCGCCAAGGCGGCGACGGCGGAGCGCACGGGGGGCCGGTCGGCGTGGTGGAGGAGCTCGAGGCCCAGTCCCGCACTGCCGCCGTAGACGTCGATCGAGGTGGGGACGTTCAGCCGGGCGGCCCGTACCGGGTCCACGATCGCGTGCGCCTCGCCGACGCAGTACGCGGTCGTGTGCTCGATGATCTCGTCCAGCAGGTCGTCGTCGATCCGGGGGCGCGCGGGCCGGCGTGCGGTTCCGGGGGTGCCGGTGCGCAGGCGGTCGGCGGCGGCGGTCCGTACGGCCGGGTCGAAGCTCAGGAGGCCGGTGATCGTCGCCCGGATCTCCCGGTGGGGGCGCCCGGGCAGTGCCCAGGCCAGGCAGGCCAGGGTCCTGTCCCGGTTGACCCGGTGGTCGGCGTCGACGATCACCGGGTCCATGCCGGTGGCGGCGAAGAAGAGGGTCGCGCCGAGGGCGTAGTGGTCGTCGGCGGGGGTGGCCGGTCCGTTCGCGTGCAGAACCGGTTCGCCGTATCCGGGGGTCGCTCCTCCCGGCCCGGTGCCGTCCCACTCGCTGATCCCGAAGTCGATGACGTGGCAGTGGCCGGGGCCCGAGTCGTCGAGCACGACGTTGTCGGGCTTGAGGTCGCGGACGACCACGTTCCGGCCGTGGATCGCGTCCAGGACGCGCAGGAGCCGGGAGGCGAGGACGGACAGGGAGCGCCCCGGCCGGGTGCCGTCGTCCCGGTAGGGGCCGCCGCGCAGGATCTCCCTGCGTAAGTTCCGGTCGCCGCAGTCGCTCATCACCAGGTACTCGTCCGACCGGTGGGCGAAGTGGTCCAGGGCGCGGGGCACGCCCGTGACGCCGTCGAGCGCGGTGAGGACCGTGTGCTCGTTGCGCAGCCGGTGGCGGGCGTCCGTACCGGATTCGTCCTCGCCGACGAAGGCCCTCGCCTGTTTGACCACCACCGGACGCCCGAGCGTGCGGTCGACCGCACGGTAGACGTTGCCCCGGGCGGCGCGCGCGATGCCGGCGGTGACCTTGTAGCGTCCGCCGCCGAAGCCGGTCGCGGAGGGTTCGTCACCGGGGCCGGAGCGGGTCGCGGAGGGTTCGTCACCGGGGCCGGAGCCGGTCGTGAAGGGGTCCTCGGCCCAGGGCGGGCACCGGTAGCGGCCCACGGCCAGGCCGTCGAAGATCCGGCCGTCCGGGCCGGTCATGATGGATTCGAGCCGTCCGCTGCGGCCGGTCCGGTAGTCGCCCGTGAAGGGGCCGTAGCGGTAGTAGACGGGGGCCCTCGGGTCGACCCGCCGGTCGCTGACGATCCGCGGGCCCTCCCGGTCGCGCAGGACGGCGGCGAGCTCCCGGGCGACCTCGACCACGGCGTCGGCCACGGGATAGACGGTGATCGCCTTGCCGACGGCTCCGGCGCTCACCACCCCGGAGTTGAGGCGCCGCAGCGTCTCCGGGTCACGGGCGAACTTCGCGTGGCAGACGTGCCGCGACAGCACCGGCAGGACGAGCCGGGTCACGGCGTCGAGTTCGCCGGGACGTGCCGAGACGTGCAGTTTCCAGCCGTGTTCCATCGCCGGCATCCGCGGATCGTTCAGATACGACCAGGTGTCGTCGGACCAACCGCTTCGGCCGGCGATGGAGACGGCCACCGCTACGAGTTCAGGTCACAGGCGAAGCGGGTGGTGGCGGTCACCCAGGGGTCGGCGAGACACGCCATGTGTTCGCGGTCGCTGCGGTCGTCGTCCTCGAACGCGATCGCCTCGTCGTCGATCTCCAGCGGACCCGCGTCGCGGATTCCGTCGACTTCCAGAAGTTCCGGCACGGCTACGGGCATGTGACGCCTCCATGGTCTGTCGTGCGCTGAGGAGCAGGAAAACGGCCCAGGCGGGCCGGTGGGCCCGCTGAGCCGGGAACTCGCTGCACAAAGGTAGGGAGGAGGCGAACCCGCTGACAAGGGGACGTCGAAGACGTGTTCTCCCGCCGGGGTCAGGACTGCGGGACGGTGTTGACGTGGTCGGTGCCGGCGTCGTAGAAGCCGTCCACGGTCTTCTGGACGTCCGCCGGGGAGACGGCCTCGTCGGCCTTGTAGTAGACCCAGTTGACCTTCACGTCCCAGGTGCGCGGCCCACCGGTGAAGGGAAGGTCGACGAACCAGTTGCTGAAGTGGATGTCCATCTTCTCGCGCGGGACGTACTTGCCCGAGCTGGTGAACAGCTCCTTGCCGTCCAGGGAGTAGACGACCTTTCCGTCCATGGCGGTGATCATCACGGTGTGCCAGCCCCCGAGCCGCCGGTCGAGCGTGTGGCTGACCCGGTCCGGCGGATCGGCCTTGTACCAGCTGACGTTGTCGAGCCGCGGACCCACCGAGCCCCAGCCGCCGTTCGGCAGGTACTCGAAGTCGAGCTCGCTGTAGTTCTCGGAGGAGTCCGCGGGGGAGATCGGGAAGAAGGTCTGGACGACGTGGTCGCCGTTGCGACCGCTCGTGGGCTTGTCGCTGAAGTGGACCCGGGCGGCGAAGGTCCCCGTGAAGAAGTTCTTGCCGGTGGTCTGCACCTCGACCTGCCGGGTGCCCTGTGCGGTGCCGTCGGTGGAGGACCGCAGGCGCAGGACCCTGCCCCCCTGGGCGGTGGGGTCGGAGACGAAGCCGGCACCGTCGGCGGACCAGGTGTCCTGGATCCCCGGGCCGCCCCCGCCGGTACGGATCTCCCAGCCGTGGGCGGCGAGCGAGGGGTCGTCGGCGCCGCTGTAGTGGAAGTCGTCGAACAGGGTCCCCGGCGGTCCGGTCGGGGTCGGCGAGGCCTCCTGTGCGGGCGGGGCGGCGTCGGCGCCCCCGCCGGACGCGGCGCCGGCGGAACACGCGGCGAGCACGCACAGGAGGGCGGGCAGCGTGAGCACGGTCCACGCGCGGCGACGGGGGGTGCGGCGGGGCTGGCTCACACGGGCTCCTTGGGGCGTAGAGGCGGTATTCGGACGCGCCCGTTGCACGGGGATCAATCGCTGATCACACGAATCGAGGGGTCATCCTAGCGAAGGCTTCAAGCCATCCCCTCGCGTGTGCGGGCCCCGGCCGCCCGAGGGCGGGAACGCCCCCGCCGACATACCGATCCGGTTACGAGATTCGAGCGGATCATGTCAAAAGCGCACATCGCACCCCAATCGATCCAGGCCGTGCGCTACGGTCCGCTCTACGCTTCGGCGGTCTACGTCCCTGCACAAAAAGGCCACACAAGATGCGCCAAGTCGCCACGCCCTTCGAACGCGGATCGGTATATCCGGCACAGCCCGGCATGTCCGAAACGCGCTTCGAGGAGCCTGCTCCGGCACCGGTGTTCGTCGACCAGTCGGGTCTGCGCAGCCGTCTCTTCCGGCGCTTCGGCTGGCCGGTCTCCGTGGTCGGCGCGATCCTGGCGGCCGCCATGGGCGGCAGCCTGATCGGCATGCAGTCGGACGCCCCCGCGATGGAGATACCGCCGAAACCCTCGTACCTGCCCCTCAGGGGACCCTTGTCGCCCTCCTGAGCCCAGAGGGCTCGTTCCGCGACGTCCCACCCGAAGAGTCCGGCCCTCACGCCGAACGTCGTGACATCCCACGGCACACCGCGACCCTCGTGCCGCCCGGAGCAACGCCTGCGGGCCGGCCGGGCGTGTCCGATCGTCCGCACCACCCATCTCCAGGAGCGCCCTTGTCCCGCCACCAGCGTCGTCGGCAGTCCCTGCTGAGACCGCGCCGACTGGCTGCGCCGCCGCTGCGCTTCTTCATGCCGCTGTCCCTGCTGGCCTGCTTGCTCGCCCTCCTCGTCCTGCGCGGCCTCGCCACCAACGAGGCGTTCCACGACACCCGGATCGCGACCTCGGTCGACAAGACGACAGTGCCGGAGAACCTGCTCAAGGGCGGTCCGGTCATCGACGCGCGCGGCGACAAGAACGAGCACCCGGTGAGCTATCGGATCCCCGACCACACCGTGGTCCTCAGCTTCGACGACGGCCCCTCGCCGGAGTGGACCCCGAAGATCCTGAAGCTGCTCGCGGACCACGACATCCGCGCGGACTTCTTCGTGACCGGCGCGATGACCACCCGCCACCCGGAACTGATCCGGCAGATCGTGGCGGGCGGCCACGAGATCGGCGTGCACTCCTTCACCCACCCCGACCTGGCCTACCAGTCCCACACCCGGATCAGCTGGGAGCTGGCGCAGACGCAGCTGGCCCTGGCCGGCGTCGCGGGCGTCCACAGCGCGCTGTTCCGCCCGCCGTACTCCTCCGACGCCTCGGCGCTCGACGACTGGAACTACCCGGTGATCAAGTACGTGGGCTCCCACGGCTACCTCACCGCGTTCATCGACCGCGACACCGACGACTGGAAGCGTCCGGGCGTCGACGAGATCGTCAAGGCGGCGATGCCGCGCAGGCCCGGCGCGGGCGAGCTGATCCTGCTGCACGACGCGGGTGGCGACCGTGCCGAGACCATCGCCGCGCTCGAGCAGATCATCGAGAAGCTGCAGGGCGAGGGGTACCGCTTCACCACCATCTCCGAGGCGCTCGGCGCCACCAACGCCACCGTGCCGGTGCACGGCTACCAGCTGTGGGCGGGCAAGTGCTTCATCTGGGCCAGCCAGGCCGCCGTGCTCACCCTGCCGGTGCTGGTCGCCCTCCTCGCCGTCGTCGGCTTCCTCAACTTCGGCCGGTTCGCGCTGATGCTCGTCCTCGCGCCGCTCCACGCCCGGCGCTCCCGGCGGCGGAACGCGTGGGGAGCACCCGTCACCGAGCCGGTCACCGTCCTCGTCCCGGCCTACAACGAGCGCGAGTGCATCGCGAACACCCTCAACTCCCTGATCGCCAGTGACCATCCGATCGAAGTGATCGTCATCGACGACGGCTCCACGGACGGCACCGCGGACATCGTCGAGGCGATGAACCTGCCGTTCGTCCGGCTGATCCGCAAGGTCAACGGCGGCAAGTCCAGCGCGCTCAACACCGGCATCGCGGCCGCGTCGCACGACATCATCGTGATGATGGACGGCGACACCGTCTTCGAGCCGTCCACCGTGCGCGAGCTGGTCCAGCCGTTCGGCGACCGGGGGATCGGCGCGGTCGCGGGCAACGCCAAGGTCGGCAACCGCGAGAGCCTGATCGGCGCCTGGCAGCACATCGAGTACGTCCTCGGCCACAACCTGGACCGCCGGATGTACGACATGCTCAACGTCATCCCGACCATCCCCGGCGCGGTCGGCGCCTTCCGCAAGGACGCCCTGCGGCGGGTCGGCGGGATGAGCGACGACACCCTCGCCGAGGACACCGACATCACCATGGCGGTGCTCTGCGACGGCTGGCGGATCGTCTACGCCGAGCGCGCCCGCGCCTGGACCGAGGCCCCCGCCAGCATCCAGCAGCTCTGGTCCCAGCGGTACCGCTGGAGCTACGGCAGCATGCAGGCGATGTGGAAGCACCGGCGCGCCGTGATCTCCCGCGGACCGGCCGGGCGCTTCGGCCGGATCGGGCTGCCGCTCGTCGTGCTGTTCGGCGTGGTCGCCCCGCTGCTCGCGCCGCTGGTCGACATGTTCCTGCTGTACGGGGTGCTGTTCGCGGACGCCCCGATCACCCTCGCCAGCTGGGGCGGCTTCATCCTGCTCCAGGCCGCGCTGTCCTGGTACGCCTTCCGGCTCGACGGCGAGAAGCCCCTGCACCTGATCAGCCTGCCGATCCAGCAGGTGGTCTATCGGCAGCTGATGTACATCGTCCTGTTGCAGTCCGCGATCACGGCGCTGACCGGTGGCCGACTGCGCTGGCAGAAGCTCCGGCGCACCGGCGAGGTCGCCGCCGCACCCGTGGAGGCCTGACCATGACCGCATCCTTCGGGTTCGGGGGCACCCACGACACCATGCAGCTGCGCGTCCCCGCCGTTCTGCGACAGGAACCGGAGCCGGAACCGTCGGCACCGCCCCCGCGCAAGGGCGGCCGGGACCGCTACCTCGACATGCTGCGCGCGCTGGCGCTGGTGCGCGTGGTGCTTTACCACAACTTCGGCTGGTTCTGGCTGCCCATCGTCTTCCCGTCGATGGGCGTGATGTTCGCGCTGGCGGGGTCGCTGATGGCGCGCTCGCTCAGCCGGCCCGCCCTGGGCGTCATCCGGGGCCGAATGCGCCGGCTGCTGCCGCCGATGTGGCTGTTCGGCGCGGTCATGCTCACCCTCGAGATCGTCGACGGCTGGGGGCCCGACGCCGAGGGGCACCCCGACTGGTGGTGGGGCAAGCTGCTGTTCTGGCTCGTGCCGCTGAGCACTCCGCCGTACGCCGAATCGCTGAGCGGCTTCGACCATCTCGTGGGGCAGGGCTGGGCGGTGCAGGTCATCGTCCCGCTCTGGTACCTCCGCGCGTACCTCTGGTACGTCCTGCTCTCCCCGCTGATGCTGTGGGCGCTGCGGCGGATGCCGGTGGTGACGCTGTCCGCACCGCTCGCGCTGGCGTTCGTGATGAACACGTTCTTCATCGACCAGGAGTTCATCTACAGCCGGGTCTGGGAGACCGTCAGCGACTTCGCCACCTTCGGCTCCTGCTGGATCCTCGGCATGGCCCACCAGGAGGGCCTGCTCAAGAAGATCCCGCAGTACGTCGTGCCGTCCGTCGCGCCGCTGATCATGGTGGCCGGCTGGTGGTACCTGCAGACCCGGCCGGTCGATCCGACCGTGCCCACCGACATCGAGAGCTGGCCGATAGCCCAGGCCCTGTGGTCCTTCGGCTTCGTCGCCATCCTGCTCCACGTCAGCCCCTCCTGGGAGCAGTGGCCCAGACCGCTGGAACGCTGGAACGGTCTGATCAGCCTGCTCAACTCGCGCGCCGTCAGCGTCTACCTCTGGCACGAGGCCGCGTTGGTGGCCGCCATCCCCCTGATCGACCCCCTCTGGTCCGTCGGCTTCTTCTACGAGAACTGCCAGTGGCTGCTGACCAGCCAGTGGTTCCCGCTGTTGGTGGCGATCCCGCTGATCGGGCTGCTGGTGCTGACCTTCGGCTGGATCGAGGACGTGGCCGCCAAGCGCTCCCCGCGCCTCTTCCCGTACCCGCGCCGCATCCGCGGCAGGCGCCGGGCCGGGGTCTGAGGCAGCCGCGGCGGTTCGGTCCCGGCTTCTCGAAGTCGCAGCTCAGGGGTCGTTTCGGAGACATCCGAAACGGCCCCTCGGTCGTTCCCGGAGCCGGTCGGGCGGCTGTGATGCTCGTCTCCCGTGATCGGGTGGTTCATGGTGATTCGCCCTTGTTCGTGTTGCGGCCGCGTGAACGGGGAAACCTTCTGGAAATCCAAGGCAATATCGATAGCTGACCTTTGAATATGGCTCGTTGCGACCTCCCGGATCTTCCTATCTAATGTCCGGTGTCCGGAGCGGTGACCCCGTCTCCGAGGTGATCCAGGGCGCTCCTCCACAGATCGGCGCGCCCCGACGAGTCGGGAGTGCGGCGGCGTGGCAGCGGTATCGGTGGTGGGGGCGTTCCGACGCGATCGGGTCGGAGCCGTCTCGCTCTGCGTCGTCGGGTTCTTCGTGCTCCTCGCCCTCGCGGCGCCCCTGGTCACCGCCCTCTACGGCAAGAACCCGACCGAGCACTACGGGCAGAACGAGCCGGGTCTGCTGAGCCCGGAGGGCCTGCCCGTGCTGCCCAACGGCGGCATCTCGGCGCAGCACTGGTTCGGCATCGAGCCCGGCCTCGGCCGCGACGTCCTCGCCCAGCTCCTCCACGGCATCCGCACCTCGCTGCTGATCGCCGTCGCCTCGGCCGTCGTCGTCGCCGTCGTCGGCGTGGTCGTCGGCGTGGCCGTGGGCTATCTCAGCGGCCTCGTCGACCGGGCGTTCACCTTCGTCTGCAACGTCCTGCTCGCCTTCCCGGCCCTGCTGTTCCTGATCACGCTGGGACCGGTCGTCCAGACCCGCTTCGTCGGGCCGGGCGAGGACGAACCCGCCTGGATGCAGTTCACCGTCCTCGTCCTCGTCTTCTCCGCCTTCGGCTGGGTGCCGCTCGCGATGGTGCTGCGCACCCTCGTGCGATCCCTGCGCGAGCGGGAGTTCGTCGAGGCGGCCCGGGCCCTCGGCGCGAGCCGGCGGCACATCGTCTTCCGCGAACTGCTGCCGAACGTCTGGGCGCCGGTCCTCGTGCACCTCACCCTCGCCGTGCCCGCGATGGTCACCACCGAGGCCGCGCTGTCCTTCCTGGGCGTCGGCATCAACGAGCCCATCCCCGACTGGGGCCGCATGATCTCCCGGGGCGCCGACGTCTTCCACGACGACCCCACCTACATGGTCTTCCCCGGCGCCTCGCTCCTCGTCTTCGTCCTCGCCTTCAACCTCCTCGGCGACGCCGTGCGGGACGCGCTCGACCCGCACACCGTCCGCTGAACACCCGGACCTTCGTCCACCCTCCCGGCACCACCCGCACGACACAACGGAGTTCGTCATGCCCGCAATCACCCCGCGCGCCGCAGCCGTCCCGGCTCTCGCCACCGCCGCCGCCCTGCTGCTGTGCTCCTGCTCCGCGGGCGCGGGAGCGGACACGGGCGCGGGACAAGGGAAGGACAGCACCGCCGCCAAGAGCGGCCGGCGGCTGACCGTCACCCTCGGCACCGCGAAGGACAGCCAGGGCCCCGCCCCCGAGATCCCCGGCGCCCGCAGGGGCGGCACCGTCACCGTCGCCAACGAGGCCGACTTCCCCCACCTCGACCCGCAGAAGATCTACGCCGGCGAGAGGTACAGCACCTCGCTGCTGTGGGGCCGGCAGCTGACGCAGTACCAGGTCGTCGACGGCAGGCCCAGACTGGTCGGGGACCTCGCCACCGACACCGGCACCTCCTCCGACGGCGGCCGCACCTGGACGTACCACCTGAAGGACGGCATCGCCTGGGAGGACGGCAAGCCCGTCACCGCGCAGCAGGTCAAGTACGGCATCGAGCGCACCTTCGAGCCCGGCTTCGAGGTAGGCCCCTCCTACTGGCAGCCGTGGCTCACCGGCACCAAGGACCTCACCGAGGCGGTGAAGAAGTACGGCGGTCCCAAGAAGGACGGCGATCTCGAGGCGATCGAGACGCCCGACGACAAGACCATCGTCTTCCACTTCCCCCAGCCGCAGTCCGACGTGCCGTACATGGCCTCCCAGTCCTCCTCCTCGCCGGTCCGCGAGGACAAGGACACGGGCACCGGCTACGACGTGAAGCCCTTCGCCACCGGGCCGTACAGGATCGTCGAGCACAAGCAGAACCAGAGCCTCACCCTGGAGCGCAACCCGTACTGGAAGCCGGAGACGGACTCGATCCGGCACGCCTACCCGGACCGCTTCGAGTTCACCTTCGGCAAGGCCGCCCTCAACACCGCCCAGGAGGTGTTCAACGGCCAGGGCGCCGGCGCGACCACGCTCACCACCAAGGACCAACTGCCGCCGGAGCTGATCTCGACGGTCGAACGCGACCCCGCCAAGCGGAAGCTGGTCGTCTCGGGCAGCAAGGGCGCCTACACCCAGGACCTGTACATCAGGAACGACCGGGTCACCGACCCCGAGGTCCGCAAGGCCATCCACTACCTCTTCCCGCGCGAGCAGGCCCGCCAGGTCCTCGGCGGCCGCCACGCCGGCGACTTCGCGACCACCCTCTCCTCGCCGGCCGTCGTCGGCTGGAAGAAGTACGACCTCTACCCCGTCGCCCCCGCCGGCGACATCGCCAAGGCCAAGGAACACCTGGCCAGGGCGAAGACCAAGGTCACCAGCCTGACGTACGCGTACCCCACCGACAGCCCGGCGGACGACCAGGTCGCCCAGGTCCTCGCCGACGCCTTCGCCAAGGCCGGGATCAAGCTCGTCCTCAAGGGCCTCCAGCCCGGCGCGTTCAACGACCAGGTCTTCGGCGGCGACGACAGTCCGTACGACCTGTTCCTGTCCACCAACTCCGTGGACTGGCCCACCCCGTCGACCCTGCTCCCGCTCGGCTACGAGAGCCACCTGGACGCGGTGTCCAACCCCATCCGCTACGGCAACCCGCGGGTGGACGAGGAACTGGCCCGCATCGCGAAGATCGGTGACGCCCAGAAGAAGGCCGAGGAGCTGATCGGCCTGGAGGAGACGGTCATGAAGGACGTCCCCCTGGTGCCCTTCCTCCACAAGAGCGTCTCCCAGTTCCGCGGCGAGAAGATCGGCGGCGCCGCCATCCACCCGATCTACGGCGTCACGGCCCTGGCCGACGTGTACGTCAAGAACTCCTGACCTCCTGCGACCATGACCCGTTACCTCATCAAGAGGGCCGCGCAGGCCGTGGCGGTGCTCCTCGCGATCACCGCCACGGCCTTCGGGCTCTTCTACGCCGCCCCCTCCGACCCGGCCCAGATCGCCTGCGGCCCCAGGTGCACCTCCGCGCAGCTCGCGGCCGTCCGCACGAGCATGGGACTCGACCAGCCGATCGCCTCCCAGTTCGCCGACTACCTCGGCGGCCTCGTCACCGGCCGCGCCATCGCGGACGTCGACGGCACCCCGATCCCCTGCCCCGCCCCCTGCCTCGGCTACTCCTACACCCTCCACCAGCCCGTCCTCGCCGCCATCGAGGACCGCCTCCCCGTGACCGTCTCCCTCGCCGTCGGCGCCCTCGCGGTGATCCTCGTCCTCGGCGTCGGCTCGGGCCTGGCGGCGGCGCTGCGCCGGGGCAGGCCGACCGACCGCCTGCTGTCCGGCTTCAACCTGCTGGGCGCCAGCGTGCAGATCTACTTCCTCGGCTACGTGCTCCAGTTCCTGCTCGTCTACTCCACGGGCCTGTTCGCGCCCCCGCGCTACGTCCCCTTCGCCGACCGGCCCGGTCAGTGGGCCCTGGGCCTGGTCCTGCCGTGGCTGGTCCTCGGCTTCGTCAACGCGGCCGTCTACGCCCGGCTGACCCGCTCGCAGATGCTGGAGACCATGCACCACGGGTACGTCCGCACGGCCCGCGCCAAGGGTCTGGGCACCCTGCGCACCCACCTGAAGTACACCGCGCGCGGAGCGGCCGGCCCGCTGGTGCAGCTGCTCGGCCTGGAGGTCGGGGCGCTGCTCGGAGGCGCGTTCATCACGGAGACCGTGTTCGGGCTCGGCGGCGTCGGCAAGCTCGCCGTCGACGCGGTCACCGGCAACGACCTGCCCACGGTCGTCGGCACCGTCCTCGTCGCCGCCTTCTTCGTCGTCGTGTTCGTGGCCGTGGCCGACCTCGTGGTGGCCTGGCTGGATCCCCGAGTGAGGCTCGCATGAGCGACCGACCCGCACTGAGCGTCCGCGACCTGGCGGTCACCTTCCGCACGGCGCGCGGCCCCGTCCCTGCCGTCCGGGGCGTCTCCTTCGACCTCGCACCGGGCGAAGTCCTCGGTCTCGTCGGCGAGTCGGGCTCGGGCAAGTCGACGGTCGGCCTCGCCGCCCTGGCCCTCCACGACCCGGTACGCACCCGCGTCGAGGGAAGCATCCGCCTCGGCGGCGACGGCCTCGAACTGGTGGGCGCGCCCGAACCGGCCCTGAAGAAGCTCAGGGGCTCCCGTGTCGCGATGGTCTTCCAGGACGCCCTGGACGCGCTGTCGCCGTACCACACCGTCGGCGCCCAGGTCGCGGAGGCGTACCGCGTCCACCACCCGCGGGCCGGCCGCAAGGAGGCCCGGGCACGGGCGGCGGCGATGCTGGAACGGGTGGGCATCCCGGCCGCCCGCGCCTCGGACCACCCGCACCACCTCTCGGGCGGCATGCGCCAGCGCGTCGTCATCGCCATGGCGCTGATCAACGTCCCGGACGTCCTGATCGCCGACGAACCGACCACCGCGCTGGACGCCCGGGTCCAGCACCAGGTCCTCGACCTGATCCGCGAACTCCGGGCGGAGACCGGCACGGCCGTCCTCCTCGTCACGCACGACGTGGGAGTGGTGGCGGCGACCTGCGACCGCATGCTGGTCATGCGCGACGGCGAGGCGCTGGAGGAGGGCCCCACCGGACGCCTCCTGACCACCCCCGCCCACCCCTACACCCAGGCCCTCGTCGGCGCGGCCCCCACCCTGGACACCGTGCCCGGCACCCGCCTTCCCACCGTCGACGACCCGGAGCCGAAGCCGCGCACCGAGGCCCGCCTCCGCGCCGCCCCCGCCCCCGGCCCGGCCCCCGGGATCCTGGCCGAGGTCCGCGAGCTGCGCGTGGACTACCCGGGACGCCGCCGCGCCCGCCCCCACCCGGCGGTGCGGGGCGTGAGCCTGCACGTGGCACGCGGGGAGACCCTCGGCCTGGTGGGCGAGTCCGGCTCGGGCAAGTCCACCATCGCGCGGGTCCTCACCGGCCTGCGCCGCCCCACGGGCGGAGAGGTCCGCTTCGACGGCCGGGACATCTCGGGCGCGGCGACGGACGCCCGGCTGCGCCGCGAGCTGAGCCGCGACGTCCAGCTGGTCTTCCAGGACCCGTACGCGTCGCTCAACCCGCGCCACACGGTGGAGCAGATCGTCACCACGCCGCTGCGCATCCACACGGACCTGGACCGGACGGAGCGGAAGAAGCGGGCGGCGGAGCTGCTCGAACAGGTGGGCCTGTCCGCCGCGCACCTCTCCCGTCACCCGCACGAGTTCTCCGGCGGCCAGCGCCAGCGCATCGGCATCGCCCGCGCGCTGGCCGTCCGGCCGCGCCTGGTCATCGCCGACGAGCCGGTGTCCGCACTGGACGTGTCGGTCCAGGCGCAGGTCCTGAACCTCCTCATGGACCTGCGCGAGGAGCTCGACCTGTCGCTGCTCTTCATCTCCCACGACCTCGCGGTGGTACGGCACTTCTGCGACCGGATCGCGGTCCTGGAGAAGGGCGAGCTGGTGGAGACGGGCCCGAGGGACACCGTCTTCGACTCACCGGCCGCCCCGTACACCAGGGAACTGCTGGCCGCGTTCCCGCAGGGCCACCTGACCGGGCGGTGAGGAGGGGGCGCCCAGGGGCAGCTCCGCGACCTCCAGGTGGCAGCGCACCAGATGTCCCGTCCCCACGGCGCGCACCGGCGGCGGCGCTTCGGCGCACAGCCCGGTGATCCGCCGGGCGCAGCGGTCGGCGAACCGGCAGCCGGCCGGCCGCGCGGACGGCGGTGACGGCGCCTCGGGCACCCCGGCCCCCACCGGTCGTGCCGCCGCCTCCACCAGGAGCGCGGTGTACGGGTGCGAGGGGCCGTGCAGGACGTCGGCCGCGGGACCCTCCTCGACGACCGCGCCCCGGTACATGACGGCGATCCGGTCGGCGAGGTGGCCGACGACGGCGAGGTCGTGCGAGATGAACAGGTACGACGTCCCCGTGCGGTCGCGCTGGTCGGCGAGGAGCTCCAGGACGGCCGCCTGCACGCTGACGTCGAGCGCGGAGACGGGCTCGTCGCAGATCACCAGGTCGGGGCGGCCCGCGAAGCCGCGGGCGATCGAGACCCGTTGCTTCTGGCCCCCGGACAACCGTCCGGGGAGGCGGTCGAGCAGGTCCGCGTCGATGCGGGTGCGCTCCAGGAGGTCGTCCAGGGCGGCGGGCTCCCGCCCCGCCCCGGGCGCGGCGAGGGTGGCCAGCGCCCTGCGCAGCACCGTGCGGACGCGGTGGCTGGGGTTGAGCGAGGCGTCGGGGTTCTGGAACACCATCTGGACGCGCCGCCGTACGTCCGCCCCCCGCCGGGCCAGCCGCGGGGGCAGCGGCGCACCCCGCAGGGCCAGGGATCCCGTGCCGTCGGGGGCGAGACCGGCGATCGCGCGGGCGAGGGTCGTCTTGCCGCTGCCCGACTCGCCCACCAGGCCGAGGACCTCGCCCTCGTGGACGGTGAGGTCGACGTGGTCGACGGCGACCGTCGCGCCGTACCCGCGGACGAGGTCCCGTACTTCGAGGAGGACCGCGGCCGCCTTCCGGGGCGCCGGCGCGCCCACGGTCACCGGCGGCGCGGCCGGCGGGACCTCTCCCGGCCGCAGGCAGCGCACCGTCCTGCCCCGCACCGCCCCGGTGTCCGGCGGGGGTTCGGCCGCCCGGCAGGCGTCCTCGGCCAGGGCGCAGCGCGCGGCGAAGGCGCAGCCCGGGACGGTCTCGCCGGGCAGCGGCAGCCGGCCGGGCACGGGCCGCAGCGGCCGGTCGTGGCGGGTGGTGCCGAGGACCGGGACGGCGGCCAGGAGGCCCGCGGTGTACGGGTGGGCGGGGGCGGCCAGCACCTCCCGTACCGGCCCGCTCTCCACGAGCCGTCCCGCGTACAGCACACCCACCCGGTCGCACATCCGGCCGATCAGGCCCAGGTCGTGGCTGACGAGGACGACGGCGGCGTCCAGCCGGTCGCGCAGCTCGGCGAGGAGGCCGAGCACCTCGTGCTCCACGGAGGCGTCCAGGCCGGTCGTCGGCTCGTCGAGGACCAGGAGCCGGGGTTCGGTGGCCAGGGCCGCGGCGATGACGACGCGCTGCTGCTGCCCGCCGGAGAGCTGGTGCGGGAAGCGGAGCGCCAGCCGCTCGGGGTCGGGCAGCCGGACGGTCCGCAGCAGCTCCAGGACGCGTGCGGCCGTCTCCCGCCGGGACAGGCCCCGGCCCCGCAGCACCTCGGCCAGCTGCCGGCCGATCCGCATCGTCGGATCCAGGGCGCCGGCCGCGTCCTGGTGGACGAAGGCGAGCCGCGAGGCCCGCCACTTCCGCAACTCCCTCCCGTCCAGAGCGAGTACGTCGGCGCCGTCCAGCCGGACGGCGCCGCCGAGCACGTGCCCGCCCGGTGCGAAGTGACGGGCCAGCGCGTACGCCAGCGTCGACTTGCCGCAGCCGGACTCGCCGACCAGGCCGTGGATCTCGCCGGGCGCGACGCGGAAGGACACGTCGTGCAGGACCCGGGCGGAGCCGTACGCGATGCTCAACCCCTCGACGACGAGACCCCGTTCGCTCCCGTCCGTGCCGTTCTCCTCGTCGATCGGACCTCGTCCGTCCGCGCTCATGTCCTGCCTCCCGTCATCCGGCGCGAACCGTCCGCGACGAGCGCGACGCCGACCACCAGCGAGACGACGGCCAGGGCGGGCGCGAGGACGGTCCAGGGCGCATGCGCCAGCCACACCCGGTTGTCGGCGACGGAGGCGCCCCACTCCGGGGAGCCCGGTGGCAGGCCGAGGCCGAGGAAGGAGAGCGTGGCGGCGGCGAACACCGCGTCGCCGAGCCGTGAGGTGGCCTCGACGTACACCGTGGAGCGGATGTTGGGCAGGATCTCGCGGACGAGCAACGACCACCGGGGCTCGCCCCGCAGCCGGGCGGCCTCGGCGTACGGCTTGTCCCGTTCGACGAGCGCGGCGGCCCGGACGCTGCGGGTCACGAGGGTCGCCAGGGACGCCGCGACGACCAGCACGAGGACGGTCGTCGAGTGGCCCAGCATCGCCGCGAACAGCACGGCGGCGACGATCGCGGGGAAGACCACGACCGCGTCGACGATCCGCATCACCACCTCGTCGAGCCGGCCGCCGACGCCCCCGGTGAGCAGGCCCAGGACGGTGCCCGCGAGGACGGCGAGGGCGGTCGCCGCCGGCGCCACCTGGAGGACGGGGCGGGCCCCGGCGAGCGCACGGGACAGGACGTCGCGCCCGAACCGGTCGGTGCCGAGCCAGTGTTCGCCGCCCGGCGGCAGGAAGCGGTCCTGGGGCCGCTGGACGTCGGGCGCGTACGGCACCAGATGCGGCCAGAGGACGGCGACCGCCGCCCACAGCACCACGACGGACGTCCCCACGAGCCAGGCGGCGGGCGGCCGCGGCCGTGACCACGAGGTGGCCGGGAAGGCGCTCACGCGGCGGCCTCCGGACGGATCCGGGGGTCCAGCAGCCGGTGGACGACGTCCGCGAGCAGCACCACCAGCATGTAGAGGAGGCCGAGCACCAGGGCGCTCGCCTGGAGCGTCGGCAGGTCCTTGTCCTGGGCGGCCCGCAGCAACAGCGCCCCGGCACCGGGATAGTTGAAGAGGAGCTCGACCACGACGATCCCGCCGAGCAGGTACTGCAGCTGGACCCCCAGCGCGCTGGTCGCCGGCACCGTGGCGTTGCGCAGCACATGGCGCACGACGATCCGCGGGGACGACAGCCCCCGCAGCCGGGCGGCGCGCACATGGGCCCCCTCCAGCACCGCGATCGTGCCGGCGCGCACATGGCGGGCCACGTACCCGGTGCACACCAGGACCAGCGAGGCCGCCGGCAGCGTCAGGTGCCACAGCGTGTCGCCGAGCCCGTCGTGCCCCGGCCGCGGCTGCGCGGAGGCCGGGAACCAGCGCAGCCGTACGGAGAAGACCACGAGCAGCACGACGCCGGTGACGAACTCCGGTGTGGCGCCGAGCGCGAGGGTCGTCGAGGTGACGAGCCGGTCCGGGATCCGGCCGTGGAAGAGGCCGGCGAGCAGGCCCAGGGCGAGCGCGACCGGCACGAGCAGCAGGAACGCGAACCCGGCCAGGAACAGCGAGTGCCCCAGACGTTCCAGGAGCAGGGTGCGCACCGGCACGCGCAGGGTGTACGAGGTGCCCCAGTCGCCGGTCACGAAGTGCCCCAGCCAGCTCGCGTACCGCACGGCGAGCGGTCGGTCCAGGCCGAGGTCGTGGCGGAGCGCGCGGACCGAGCCGTCGTCGGCCTCGCGGCCGAGGACGGTGCGGGCGACGTCGCCGGGCAGGATCTGTGTGGCGAGGAAGACCAGTGAGGAGACCGCGAGCAGGGTCGGCGGGACGGCCGCGACCCGGCGCAGCAGGAAGCGTCGCATGTGGTCGGCGTCCTCTCCGCTCAGGCCCGCGAGACGGCGGAGAAGTCGACGTACTGGCTGGGATGCGCCTCGATCCCCCGGAAGGAGCGGCGGGAGGCGCGCGTGTTGCCGTTCCAGAACGCGATGACGACGGGCACGTCCTCGTGGAGGATCCCGGCGATGATCTCGGCCTGCTTGCGCCGTTCGGCGTCGTCGGTGGCGGCGTCGTAGGCCTCGGCGGCCGCGTCCAGGGCCTCGTTGGCGTACTTGGAGCCGTTCCACACGCCGTCGCTCCTGACCATCGGGTTGACCAGCTGGCTCGGCACGGGCCGCCCGGCCCAGTTGACCAGGTTGGCGTCCGTGAACAGCCAGGGCGTGTCCTTCGCCTGGTCCCCGCCGTAGAACTCCTCGGAGGACCGCTGGTCGAGGTCGACGGTGATGCCGGCCTCCTTCAACTGGCTCTGGACGGTGACGGCGTGGTCCTTGTTGGGCGGGTCGAAGGTGAGCGTGAAGCGGAGGCCGTCGATCCCCGCCTGCTCCAGCAGCGCCGTGACCTTCTCCTTGTCCCTGACCCGCTGCGGGATGCCGGTGGGCGCGGAGGGGAACAGCGGCGCGAACAGGTGGTCGTTGCCGAGGTCCCCGAGGCCGCTGCCGGCGGACTGGCGCAGCGCCGGGCGGTCCAGGGCGTGGGCGACGGCCTGCCGGACCTCCTTGCGGTCGAACGGGGCCTTGTCGACGCGGAGGGTGAGGACGGTCACGGCGGTGCTCCGGACCTTGTCGACGACCAGGTCGCCGCCGCCGTCGCCGAGCGGCTCGACCAGGGCGGCGCGGCTGAGGAACTGGGTGTCGACGTCCCCGCCCTGGAGGGCGACCAGATCGGCCTGGTCGTCGGCGTAGAAGGTCACCTCGACGCCGTCGAGGTGGGGCTTGGGGGCGTCCCAGTAGCGGGTGTTGCGGGTGAAGGAGGCACCGGTCGAGACGTCGTAGGAGGTGAGGACGAACGGGCCGGTGCCGATGCCGTGGGCGGTGAAGTCGCCGGCGTAGTCCTTCTTCAGGACGACGGCGTTGTAGTTGCCGGCCGAGACGAGGTAGGGGAAGTCGGAGAAGGGCCGTTCGAGGGTGAAGACGACCTTCGTGGCGCCGTCGGCGCGGACGCCTCCGGCCTTGAGGACGGTGGCGAAGGCCGACAGGGCGGCGGACTTTCTCCCCGGGTCGAGCAGCCGGTCGAAGGAGGCCTTCACGGTGGCGGCGTCCAGTGCGGTGCCGTCGGAGAACACCACCCCCTCGCGCAGGGTGAACGTCCAGGTCCGGCCCGCCTCGTCGGACGTCCACGAGGTGGCGAGCCTCGGCACCAGCTGGTAGTCCTCGTCCAGCCAGATCAGGTAGTCGGCGACCAGCTGGTAGAGGGCGATCGCGCTGCCGTCGTAGGCGGTGACCGGATCGAGGGCGGTCGGCGGCGGGGGCGTGCCGACGCGGAGCGTGCCGCCGCGCCGGGCCGCGCCCGCCGGCGCCGCCGCCCCGGCGGCGTCGGCGGGCGCGCTCGGTGCGCAGGCCGCCAGCAGGGCGGCGAGGGCGCCGCCCCCGGTGAGGGAGAGGAAGCGGCGGCGGGAGGCGGCGGGCAGCAGGTCCCGCCAGTGCCGGGGCAGGGCGTCGACGTCGGGTTCGGGCATGGGTCTTCTCCAGGTGGTGACCGACGGCACGACGCGACCGCGGCGGACCGTACGGGGACAGAGCGGGAAGCGGGAAGCGGGACACGAGGCACGAGGGTGCGGCGGGGCGCCGCGCGATGTGCGACGGCCGGAGCGCGGATCCGCCGCGGCGCGCCGGTCAGACCGACGGACAGGAGGACGTGCCGACGCGCAGGAGATCCACGTGGATCCTGCGGGTCATCGGCGCGTTCTCGGTCATGGGTCCTTGATAACAGTCCGGTTCCCCGGCGGACAACGCGTCCTGTGTTTCAGGATCGAGAACCCTCGAGCGGTGGTGAAACGCGGATTCCCGCACCCATGTGAACCCGCTGCGGCGACGCGGCCGCGGGCGTGGACGGGGGTGTCCGGTTCCGATCCTTTCGGGTCGTCTGTCGGGATGTGGCAGCGTGATCGCTCTCCTCGTCCTGTTCGCCCTGCTGTTCCTGTGGGTGCTCGTCTCGGACCGGCTGTCGCGGTGGAGCATCACCGCCCCGATCACCTTCGCCGCGGCCGGCATCCTGCTCAGCGGCGGTGATCACGCGGTCGTGCCGCTCGACGTGGACACCCACACCTTCCAGCGGGCGGTCGAACTGGTCCTGGCGGTCATGCTCTTCACGGACGCCACCGAGGCCCGGGACTACGCGCGGCTGCGCGGCCCGGTGGGCGGGGTGCGGCTGCTCGGGCTGGCCCTGCCGGTGTCCCTCGTCCTCGCCACGCTGTTCGGCGCCCTCGTCTTCCCCGGCACGAACTGGTGGCTGCTCGCCGTCGCGGCCCTCGTCGTCATGCCCATGGACCTCGCGCCCGTCCTGATGCTGCTGCGCGACGATCGGCTGCCCCTGCGGGTGCGTGCGGCGCTCAACCTCGAAGGCGGCTTCAACGACGGACTGATCTCGCCGCTCTTCGTGTTCTGCCTCGCCAATCTGGTCTCCGCCGAGGGAGACACGTTCGGCGACCTCGTCCTGAACGCCCTCAAGGGCGCGGTCCTCGCGACGATCGTCGGCTCGGTCCTCGGGTACCTGGCCTCCCGGGCGGTGCGGTGGTCCCTGGCGTCCGGCTGGGCCGAGCCGGCGAGCCTGCGCCTGGCCGGTCTCGCCCTGCCCTTCCTGACCTACGCGGCCTCCGTCCTCGTCGACGGCAACGGCTTCGTCGCGGCGTTCGTCGCGGGCCTCTGGTACGCGACCGTCGTGTCCGCGATCAGCGGCGACTCCCTCGACCTCGTGAACGACGTCGGCCATCTGCTGGCCCTGGCCGCCTGGTACGCCTTCGGTGCGGTGACGACGGAGGCGTTCGCCGCGGCCACGTCCTCCGGTTCGTCGTCTACGCGCTCCTCGTGCTCGTCGTGGCCCGTTTCGTCCCCGTCGTCGCCTCCCTCACCGGGACGGCGTTCAGCCGGCCCGAGCGCGTCGCGATCGGCTGGCTCGGCCCGCGCGGCGTCACCTCGATCGTCTTCTCGGTCCTCGCCTTCTCCCAGCTCCGGGGCGAGGAGGCGGTCTTCGTCGTCAACGTGACGGCCGCGACCGTCCTGCTCAGCGTCCTGCTGCACGGCGTGACCGCGGAACCCGTCGCCCGCTGGTTCGCGCGGCACCCCCGGCCCGAGGAGACCGCCGCGCCCCGGGAGACGTAGGCGGTGCGGACGGGGCCCCTCTATCGTTGGCCGTGCGGGTGATCCGCGCCCGCACCGCACGCAGCCCAGGAGCCCCATGCACCGCTTCGATGTCGAGACGCTGACGGCGGGCCGGTGGCGCAACGGCGGGGGCGCCACCCGGGAGATCGTCTCGTGGCCGGTGGGCGCCGAGGAGTTCCGGTGGCGCGCGAGCGTCGCCGACATCGACCGGGGCGGCCCGTTCTCGGCGTTTCCCGGGGTCGACCGGACGCTCACCCTCCTGACGGGCGACGGCGTGCGGCTGACGGCCCCCGGGGTGTTCGACCGGACGGCGCGCGCGGAGGAGCCCCTCGCGTTCCCCGGTGACCTGGAGCTGACCGCCGAGCTGCGGGGCGGCGCGTGCCGGGTCCTCAACATCATGGTGCGGCGCGGGCGCGCGGCGGCCCGGGTGGAGCGGGTCACCGGGCCCGTCGTGCCGGACGTGGGCCGCGCCGGGGTGCTCCACGTGCTGCGCGGCCGGTGGGGCACGGGCGAGGGGGAGGGCCCGCTGGCCGCGGGGCAGGGCGTGTGGTGGGACGGGAGCGACGAGGCGCCGGGCCGAGCGGTCGTACCGCTCTCGCCCGACGCCGCCGCCCTGTGGGCCGATGTCGTGCCGGTGGGGGAGTAGGACGGGTCAGCCGACGGGCGCCGTCGACCGGTCGCCGCCGTCGAGGGCGGCCGGGTGCACGGTCTCGGCGGGCGGGTCGGCGGTGCGCCGCACCCACAGCCAGTACAGCGCCGCGGTGACGGTCAGGCCGACGATCCACGAGATGTCGGCGCCGTCGAGCCTCTTGGTGATCGCGCCGGTGTACAGCTTCGTGGCCAGGAACGGGACCTGGACGGCGACGCCCACGACGTAGCAGGTCAGCGCGGTGACGTTCCAGCGCCCGTAGCGGCCGTCCGGGTCGTACAGGGCGGGGACGTCGACGCGCTCGCGGGACACCAGGTAGTAGTCGACCAGGTTGATCGCGCTCCACGGGGTGAACACCATCAGGATCAGCAGCACGAAGTTCTTGAAGTTGTTCAGGAAGTCGGCGCTGGCGGCCAGCGCGATGCCGATCGACACGGCGGTGAAGCCGACGATGTAGGCGGCGCGGGCGGCGGCCGAGATCCGTGAACGGCCGTCGAAGGCGGTGACGGTCGTCAGGATCGACATGAAGCCGCCGTACGCGTTGAGGCAGTTGACGGTCAGCTTGCCGACCACGATCACCAGGTAGACGAGGAAGGCGAGGGCCGCCGGTCCTGCCAGGCCGCCGAGGAACCCCACCTGGTCGGGGAGGAAGGCCTTGCCCGCGACGGCCGCGGTGAGCGCCCCGAGGGTCATGGCCCACTGGGAGCCGATCACGGAGCCGGCGAACGTGGACCAGAACGTCGCCCGCGTGCTGGTGTCGCGCGGCAGGTAGCGCGAGTAGTCGGCGACGTACGGGCCGAAGGTCAGCTGCCAGCCGGCGCCGAGCCCGACGGCGAGCAGGAAGGTCGCCGCCTCGAAGCCCTTGTTCCCGACGTGCGCGCCGACGTCGTACTGGGTGAACACCCGCACGAGGAGGTAGCCGAGGCCGAGCACGCCGGCGACGGTGGCGACCCGGCCCGCGACGTGGATGAGCCGGTAGCCGGTGACGGCGACCACGGCGGTCAGCGCGCCGAAGACGAGGATGCCGACCCGTGCGTCGTCGATGTGCAGCAGCTCGGACAGGGCCTGACCGGCCAGTACGCTGCCGGTGGCGGCGAAGCCGAGGTACATGAGGATGACGAGGAGCAGCGGCAGGACGGCGCCGTGGACGCCGAACTGCGCGCGGCTGGAGATCATCTGCGGCACGCCGAGGCGCGGGCCCTGCGCGGAGTGCAGCGCCATGACGACGCCGCCGAGCACGTTGCCGATCAGCAGCGCCGGTATCGCCCAGAGCGCGTCGGCGCCGAAGACGACGGACAGGGCGCCGTCGACGATCGCGGTGATCTGCATGTTGGCGCCGAACCACAGCGTGAACTGGCTGCGCGGCGTGCCGTGCCGCTCGGCGTCGGGGATGACCTCGATGGTGCGCCTCTCCATCGCGAGTCGTTCCCCGGGGGCGTGTCGGACCGGCATGTTGGAGACCTCTCCCGGCAGCGATTCCTGTGGATCCGGACGGACCGCGGCCGTCGACCGGCACCGCGGTGCGCCGAATCTCGCATAGAGGCCAACAGGGATCAATACTCTGAATGAACAATTTCAGCAATTGGGATGCGGTCCGGCCCCGCCGGGCGGTGTCAGGCCACGCCCCGGACGCGGCGGACGAGGAGGCCCCCGAGGAGGATGACCAGCGCCGCGACCGCGTACAGGCCGGTGTAGCCGCCGAGGTGGGCGATGACCGGCGAGGCGAGGGCGGGGGCGAGGACCTGGGGGCCGGAATTGGCGATGTTGACGACGCCGAGGTCCTTGGCCCGGTCGGCGGCCTCGGGCAGGACCTGGGTGACCAGGGCCTGGTCGACGGCGAGGTAGACGCCGTACCCCGCGCCGAGGACGGCCGCGGCGGCGAGCGCGGACGGCCAGGTGTGGAACAGGGCCAGGAGCAGCGCCGCGGCGGCCATGACCAGCGAACAGAGGACGACGAAGCCCTTGCGGCGGCCGGAGCGGTCGGACAGCACGCCCACGGGGACGGCCGTGAGCGCGGCGCAGAGGGTGTAGACCACGGTGAGGATCAGCACGCCGGTGCCGGGATCGCCGTGGTGGACGGCGTCGGCGAGGAAGTAGAACAGGTACAGCGTGCCGAGGGCGTTGCCGAGGTTGATCAGGAACCGGGTGAGCCACGCCCAGCCGAAGTCGGGATGCCGCCGGGGACTCAGCCAGAAGGAACGGGCGAAGGTGCGGGCGTCGAAGGCGGGACGCAGCGCCCGGGGGAGGGCCGGCTCGGTCTGGCGCAGCACGAAGGGAAGGGCGAGCGCGACGGTGAGCAGGGCGAGCGTGACGTAACCGGAGCGGACGCCGGTGACGAGGAGGGTGGTGATCAGCGCGCCCAGGACCAGGCCGACCGACTGCGTGAGGCCCGTCCAGCCGGAGACCTGCGCGCGCTGGGCGAGCGGCACCCGGTCGGCGATCGGGGTGGTGACACCGGCCAGCATCGCGTTGAGACCCGCCTGCGCGAGGCACCAGCCGACGGCGACCCCCGCCACGGTGTGCTGGGCGGCGGTGACCGCGAGGCCCGCCGCCCCGGCGAGGGCGCCGCCGAGGATCCAGGGCCTGCGGCGGCCGAACCGGCTCGTGGTCCGGTCCGACCACGCTCCGGCGAGCGGGTTCGCGAGGACCGCGACGAGCGCGCCGAGGCCGGTGACGAGCGACAGCGCGGCGTTCTTGTGGTGCGGGTCGATGTGCTCCAGCTGGAGCGGCAGCAGGATCTGGATGGGCGTCATGAACGCCATGAAGACGGCGAGGGTGGCCAGCGAGAGGCCCGCTGTCCACCCGGCACCGACCGGGACGGTGGGCTCGGCGAGGACGGCGGCGTGGTCGGCCCCGTCCTCCGTGCGGGCCCGGCTCACGAGGACGTCCGGCCCCGCTGGGAGGCGATCAGGTCGCGGTACCACGCGAAGCTCGCCCGGGGCGTGCGGCGTCCGGTGGCGAAGTCGACCTCGACCAGCCCGAAACGCTGGTGGTAGCCCTCGGCCCACTCGAAGTTGTCGAGCAGCGACCAGGTGAAGTAGCCGCGCACGTCCACCCCCCGGGCCACGGCGTCCGCGACGGCGGCGAGGTGTCCGGCGAGGTAGTCGACCCGCTCCCGGTCGTCCGTGCCGGCCGGCTGCGAGCAGCCGTTCTCGGTGATCCACACCGGCGGGAGGGCGTCGCCGTAGCGGTCCCCGAGGCCGGTGAGCAGCTCCGTGAGTCCGTCGGGGACGACGGGCCAGCCGAACGCGGTGCGCCGGTACGCCTCCTGAGGTTCGGTCAGGTCGAAGGGCAGGCCCGCTCCGGGATCGGCGGGGGCGGTCACCCAGGTCGGGTTGTAGTAGTTGAGGCCCAGTCCGTCGAGCGGCGCGGCGATGGTGGCGAGGTCGCCGTCGCGCACCACTCCTCCCCAGCTCGGGTCGCTCATGCCGTAGGCCGAGAGGTCGGGGTGACTCCCCAGGAGGACGGGGTCGTTGAAGAGGCGGTTGTGCAGGACGTCGTACGCCGAGGCCGCCGCGGCGTCCGCCTCCGACCGGGCGTCCGTCCGCAGCCGCACGGGCGTGCAGTTGTTGGCGATCAGCACCTGGCCGTCCGGGACGGCGGCCCGCAGCGCCGCGGTCGCGAGGCCGTGGCCGAGCAGCTGGTGGTGCGCGACGGGCAGGGCGTCGAGGAGCAGGGCGCGGCCCGGGGCATGGACGCCGAAGCCGTAGCCGAACGACATGTGCACGAAGGGCTCGTTCAGGGTGATCCACCGCTTCACCCGGTCGCCGAGCCGGTCCGCCGTCACCGCCGCGTACTCGGCGAACCGGTGCGCGGTCTCCCGGTTCAGCCATCCGCCCTCGTCCTCCAGGGCCTGCGGCAGGTCCCAGTGGAAGAGGGTGGGGGTGGGCTCGATCCCGGCGTCGAGCAGCGCGTCGACCAGCCGGTCGTAGAAGTCGAGGCCGCGCGGTTCGACCCTGCCCGCTCCGGTCGGCAGGACGCGCGGCCAGGAGACGGAGAAGCGGTACGCGTCGAGCCCGAGCCGGCGCATCAGCGCCACGTCCTCGTCGAACCGGTGGTAGTGGTCGCAGGCGACGTCGCCGGTGTGGCCGTCGCGGACGGCCCCGGGGCGCCGCACGAAGGTGTCCCAGACCGACGGCCCCTTGCCGTCCTCGTCGGCCGCGCCCTCGATCTGGTACGCGGCGGTGGAGGCGCCCCAGACGAAGCCGGCCGGGAGCCGGGGGAGTCGGGTGGGGTCGGTGGGGCTGCTTGTCACGGGCACCTGCCTTCGCCGAGGGCTTGCCGTCCGAGGTGGGCCGCACCGTAACATGAACGCGCGTTCACGTTCTATGGGTGCGACGGGACGGATCCCCGGCCTCCCCGGCCTCGCCCCTTCCCGGCCTCACCCCTCCCCGGCCGTCAGCCGGCCGCGCAGGTCCTCCCAGTAGCAGTGCAGCATCCGCTTCAGCTCGTCCACGGTCTCCAGGTCCGGCTCGCCCTCGCCCTTGAACACCTCGTGCAGCACGGCGTTGGCGGCCCACACCGCCATCCGCGTCGCCCGTCGCACCGGCTCGCCGCCGGGCCCGCCGGTCAGGTGCTCGACGATGCGCCGCAGGCCGTCGGCGATGAGCGCGTTGCTCGCCTCGTCGGCGCGGGCGAGCTCGGGGCTGAGGTGCCGGCCGGCCCACAGCGCCATGCCGCCCGGCTGCGACCGGAACAGCTCGCCGTAGACGTCGACCATCGTGCCCACCAGGTCGGTCAGTTCGTCCGCGAGGGCCCGCTCGACGAGCTCGTCGACGGCCGTCCCGAAGGCCTCCAGGTACCGCAGCCCGAGCGCGTCCACCACCGCGCCCTTGTCGGGAAGGAACTGGTAGATGCTGCCGACCGGCACGCCCGCCTCCTCGGCGATCCGCCGCATCGTCAGCGCCTCGTACCCCTCCCGGGAGAGGATCCGGTCGGCCGCGCCGAGGATGGCCTCGACCCGGGCCCGGCTGCGCGCCTGCCGCGGCTGCCTGCGCACGCGCGGCCGCGCCTCCGGCTTCGTCGCTTCCGTCACCACACGCTCCCGGTCCTCCGGCGGTCCCAGCGCCGGCAAGCGTACTCTCTATCGCCAATCCGCGTTGTTCCTAGAATGGTCCCGTGGAGGACATCGACGCGATCGCGGTGCTGCAGGATCCTGTGCGGCGCCGCCTGTACGAGTACGTGGTGGCGCAGGGCCGCGAGGTCGGCCGCAACGAGGCCGCCGAGGCGACCGGGGTGGCGCGGACCCTCGCCGCGCACCATCTGGACAGGCTGACCGGGGCCGGGCTGCTCGAAAGCGGCAGCCGCCGTCTGTCGGGGCGGTCGGGGCCGGGGGCCGGCCGGCCCGCCAAGGTGTACACGCGGGCGCGGGGCGAACGGTCGGTGTCGCTGCCCGCCCGCGACTACCGCACCGCGGCCGAGCTGCTGGCCGAGGCCGCCGAGGAGGCCGGGCTCGACGCCGGTCTCTGTGCGGCGGCGCGCCGCCGGGGCGAGGCGCTGCGCGGCCCGGCGGGGCCTTGCGGGGATCTCGAAGGGGCCGTGGAGACGCTGGCTGCGCGCGGCTACGAGCCGTACCGGGAGGACGTCGAGGGGCGGGCCGTGGGTGCCGTCCGGATGCGCAACTGCCCCTTCCACGCCGTCGCCGAGAGCTTTCCGCCCCTCGTCTGCGGCATGAACCTGGCGCTCCTCGAAGGGCTGTTCGGCACGGAGGGCCCCGTCCGCGCCCGCATGGACGCCCGGCCGGGGGAGTGCTGCGTGGTGGTCGAAGCTTCTAAAAACAATGATGATTGACATAGAAAAGCGGGGCGTGCTGGGATGAGGCCATGACCACGGCCCGGCACTCCGCCCACCTCGCCCAGCTCAACGTCTCCAGGCTCCTCCACCCCCTCGACGACCCGCGCGTGGCGCCGTTCGTCGAGATGCTCGACCCGGTCAACGCCGCCGCCGACGCGGCCCCCGGCTTCGTGTGGCGGCTCATCGGCGAGGGGGAGGCCGACGCCACCGGGCTGCGCCCGCTGGGCGACGACGTCATCGTCAACCTGTCGGTCTGGGAGACCCAGGAGGCCCTGTGGGACTTCGCCTACCGCAGCGGGCACCTGGAGGTCATGCGCAAGCGCCGCGACTGGTTCCACCGGCACGTCGAGGCGCACCTGGTGCTCTGGTGGGTCCCCGCCGGGCACGTCCCGACCGTCGACGAGGCCGTCGAGCGGCTGGCGGACCTGCGGGCGCACGGCCCGTCCCCGCGCGCCTTCACCTTCGCCTCCTCCTACACCGCCGCCGAGGCCGCCGCGCACCCGCGGCGCGCGGACCCGGCGGCGGTCTGAGGCGGCCGTCAGCCGAAGTCGGGGATGGGGTGGGCCGGGACCAGGGCGGCCGCGATGCGCTGGGCGATCGTGTGGGCCGAGTGACCGCCCGGGGCGGCCGGGCCGTTCGTGGTCGAGACCGCGATGGCCAGCCGCTTCGACGGCAGATACGCCTGGGACGCCGAGTACCCGAAGAACAAGGGGTGCTGGGACACCCAGTCGCCGAGCACGAGCAGCCCCAGACCGTAGTGGGTGGCCTCCGTCTGCGCGAGGCAGACCGTCGCCGGGCACTTCGCGGTGGCGTGCCCCAGACCGACCGTCCCCGGGTCCAGCAGCTCCCGGTGGGACGACGGAGAGAGCAGCCGGCCCGAGCCGATGCCGACGGCCGAGCTCGCCAGGTCACAGATGTCGGTGGTCTCCACCGCGCCCGGGGCGGTGGTCCACGAGGGGTTCCAGAACGTCGACTCCTCGTACGTCCCGCGGTCGGACGCGAAGGCGTGCAGGACGGGTGAGGGGACGTCGGGCGTGAAACCGTTGCGCGTCTCGCGCAGTCCGAGCGGGCCCAGCACCTCGCGCCGGAGCAGGTGGTCGAGGCGCGTGCCGGTGATCCTCTCCAGAGCGGCGCCCAGGAGGACGAAGTCGGCGTGCGAGTAGCTCCAGTTGGTGCCCGGCTCGTACCAGCGCTCCTTGCTCGTCGACAGCCGCACGAGCTCGTCGGCCGTCCACCGGCGGAACGGGTTCGAGGTGACGGCCCGCTGGAACTCCGGCAGCCGGACGTAGTCGACGAGACCGGTGGTGGAGGCGGCCAGCATCCGCAGGGTGATCCGGTCGCCGTCCTCGAGGCCCGGCAGCCAGCGCGCCACGGGGTCGTCGAGGCGCACCTCCCCCCGGTCGACCAGCCGCAGCAGCGCCGTGCCCATGTAGCTGATCGCGACGTTCCCGTTCCGGAAGTGCATCGCGGGGGTGGCCGGAACCCCCGTCATCGACTCGCCGAGCGCCGTGGTGACGACCTCCCGGCCGTCGACGGTGACCCGCAGGATCACGGACTTGAGGTCCATCTCCGCCTTGGCCCGCTCGGCGATCCGCAGGATGTCGCGCGCCGGGCCGCGCTCGGGCAGCCGGGAACCGACGCAGGGCCGGTGGTGGCCGTCGGCCGCCGGGGCGCCGGCCGACGCCGTGGGGGCGCAGAGGGCGAGGACCGCGGCGACGGCGGTGACCGCGGCACGGCGCGACCGGCGGACGGACCGGAGCGGTCCGGTCTCGGTGCGGAGTGGTCTCATGGCCGGAGTATTGGCCGGTGGGGGCGGCGCGGCGGCCCGAGGTGCCGTCGACCCGCGCGAACATCACCCGTCAGGCCCGCGCACCGCCGCCGCGCGGGTGCGCGACGGCGACATCGACGGAGACCGGGTCAGGCCGCCGTCCCCTTCACGGCGTCCTCGATCAGGTCGACGACCTCCTCCGCCCGGGAGGCCAGGGAGGCGTGACCGGCGTCGAGTTCGACGATCTTGCGCGCGTTCGTGCGCCGGGCCATGCGGCGCTCGTTGTCCGGGTGGATCATGCGGTCCTCGGTGGACACCTGGTACCACACGGGCTTGTTGCGCCAGGCCGGCGCGGTGACCTCGTCGCCGAAGGCGGAGGCGAGCGGCGCCTTCTGGGTGACGGCCATGACGAGCGCCTCGTCGGGGGCGAGGTCCTGGGCGAAGCTCTCGTGGAACTTGTCCTGCTTGATCCAGAGGTAGCCGTCGGAGTCGGGGGCGAGGTTCTCGATGGCGGCGGGCGGCACCTCCTGGCTGAGCCCGCCCGGGCTCTCGCCTTCGGCCGGCGCGAAGGCGGCGATGTAGACGAGCGCGGTCACGTTCGGCAGGTCGCCCGCCTCGGTGATGACCGCGCCGCCGTACGAGTGACCGACGAGGACCACCGGGCCGTCGACCTGCCTCACCATCTTGCGGGTGCGCTCGGCGTCGTCGGCGAGCGAGGTGAGCGGGTTCTCGACGGCTCGGATCCTGTCGTACCCGCGCTTGTTCAGCTCGACGATGACCTTCGCCCAGTGGGCGGCGCCGCCCCAGAAACCGTGGACCAGGACGATGGTGGGCTTGTCGGCCATGCTTCTCTTCCTTCGGGTGGGGAGGGGATCGCTCGAAGCGAGTCTCGTGTGCGGGGACCGGCACGGCGCGGTGCGCCGTCCAAGGGAGTGACGGCGGGGCCACGGGAGTACGCGCCGGGCCCGCGGGTGGTCGCGGCGCGGTGGTTCGAGCGCACCCGCAGCGCCGTCGGTCCGCCGGGCCTGTTCTCCGAGGAGTACGACGTCCGGCGGCGGAGCGGGACAGGGCTCATGCCCCGCCGCCCGCGCCGGGCCCGGTCACACGTCCCGCCAGACCCGCTCCGTCAGCTCGTGCGTCAGCTCCATCAGCCGCTCGCGCGCCCCGTCGTCGTACGCCTGCTCGTGGGCCCGCGCATCGGCGAACCGGTCGAAGTAACGGCCGGTGACCGCGGCCAGGTCCGGGTCCAGGAGCAGCCGCACGGTGGGACGGACGCCCTCCTCCGTGGTGGTGACGGGCGCGAGGCCGTAGGAGCGGACGCCGGGCGTGTCCATCAGGTGGGCGGGGTGGAGGGCGTTCACCGTCACGCCGGTGCCCTTCAGCTCGGCCGCCAGCTCGAAGGACGCCATGATCATGGCCAGCTTGCTCCGGCAGTAGGCGCGCAGGCCCTCGTAGTCCCGCTCCAGCATCACGTCGTCGAAGTCGAGGGCCTCCTGGCCCATGGAAGCCACGTTGACCACCCGTGCCGGAGCCGAGCCGGTGAGCAGGGGCAGCAGGGCGCGGGTGAGCGCGTACGGAGCCAAGTGGTTCACGGCGAAGCGGAGTTCATGGCCCTGGCCGCTCAGCTCCCGGACGAGCGGCCGCGGGCCGCCGCCCGCCACCGCGTTGTGGATCAGCCCGTCGAGGTGCGGCTCCGCCGCCCGGATCCGGGCGGCCATCGCCCGCACCTGGTCCAGGTCGGAGAGGTCGGCGGTATAGGTGCGGACCGTGGTGCCGGGCCCCGCGGCCCGGGTCTCGGCGGCCACGGCCTCGAGCCGCTCGGCGTTCCGGCCGTGCAGGAGGAGGGTGCCGCCGCGGGGCGCCAGATCGAGCGCGAGCGCGCGCCCCATCCCCGTGGTGACGCCGGTGATCAGAGTGGTGTGCTGGGTCATGGCGACGACGGTGGCAGCACCCGGCGGTCCGAGGGAGTGTGTGCCGCACCTGGTGTCGACACCACCAGGCAGGCCCCCGGCCCCGCGGCGGCCGTTTCAGCCCGGCGCGCCTGGGCAGCCGCCGTGGATATCGATGAGAGCCGAGGGAGCGAGGCCGATGTCGACAGGAACGATTCTGGCCATCGTCATACCCGTCGTGGTGGTGATCGCGCTGATCGTGCTGGCCGTCGCCCTGGACCGGCGGCGCCGTCGCCGGCTGCGCGAGCGCTTCGGGCCCGAGTACGACCGGGCCGTCGACGACGCCGGGAGCAGGCGGGCCGCCGAGCACGACCTCGGGGCGCGGGAGAAGCGCCACGAGGCCCTGGACATCAAGCCGTTGTCGAGCGGGGCGCGGGAGCGCTACGCCCAGCAGTGGAGCAGCGTGCAGGAGCAGTTCGTGGACCGGCCCGACGGCGCGGTGCACGACGCGGACACGTTGGTGACCTCGCTCATGCGCGAGCGGGGCTATCCCACGGAGGACTTCGAGCAGCAGATGAGGGACCTCTCCGTGGAGCACGGCCGCACCCTGGAGCACTATCAGGCGGCGCACGAGATCAACGCCCTGAGCTCCTCGCACCAGGCCACGACCGAGCAGTTGAGGGGCGCGATGGTCCACTACCGGGCGCTGTTCGACGAACTTCTCTCGAACGGCGACGCGCCCGGACGGGGCCGGAGCTGACCAGGAGGACGCGCCATGCGACGCGAGTACGACACACCGGCACGGGCCGGCGACACCGACGCACCGCCCATGTACCCCGGGGAGAGCACCGACATCCCGGCCGGTCCGCACGCCGACGAGGACCCACAGGGGGACGCCGCCGACGCCACGCGGGAGGCGGAGCCGCGTGAGGCCGAGCGGCGCGGGACCGATCGGCGCGGAGCCGAGCTGCGCGAGGCGGGCTCCGGCACCGAGGTGGGGGCCGGCACGGGGGCGGGGCCCGGTACCGACGCGGGGACAGGCACCGGCGTGGAGCCCGGTACCGACGCGGGGACAGGTACCGACGCGGGGACAGGCACCGACGTGGGGTCCGGCACCGACGCGGGGACAGGTACCGACATGGGTTCCGGCACCGATGCGGGGCTCGGCGCCGGAGCGGAGTCCGGCACCGGGGAAGAGCTGCCGCGCCTCCTCGACGCCGAGGCCGACGAGGCGTTCCGTGCGCGCTGGCGCGAGATCCAGGGCCGGTTCGTCGACGACCCCCGCGGAGCCGTGCACGAGGCCGACGAGCTGGTCACCGAGGTGATCCGGAGGCTCGCCGCCACCTTCGCCGACCGCAAGAAGGACCTGGAAGGCCAGTGGAGCGAGGGCGAGGACGTCGACACGGAGGACCTGCGCACGGCCCTGCGCCAGTACCGCTCCTTCTTCAACCGGCTCCTCACCACCTGACGCCGAACCGAAGGAGGGAGGACGAGGAGGGAGGATTCGATGGACGGCATCGTGCTGCTCCGCGAGGACCACAGGACGGTGGAGAAGCTCTTCAAGGAGTTCGAGCGGGCGGACGGCGAGGCCCACCGCCGCAGGCGGGAGCTCGCCGACGACGTGATCCGCGAGCTGACCGCCCACGCCTGGATCGAGGAGCGCGTCTTCTACCCTGCCGCCCGCCAGGCGGCCCCGGACACCACCGACCACGTCCTGGAGAGCGTCGAGGAGCACCACACGGTGCTGTGGATGCTCTCGGAACTGAAGGGGCTTGACCCGGAGGACGAGAGGTTCGGCGCGAAGATGACGGTCCTCATGGAGTACGTGCGCCATCACGTCGAGGAGGAGGAGAAGGACTGGTTCCCCGACGTCCGCAAGGCCATGGGGCGCAAGGCGCTCGTCGCGCTCGGCGAGCGCATGGAGCAGGAGCGGAGGAACGCCCCGGACGACCCGCTGGAGGTGCCGAGCGCCGACGGGTGACGGGGAGCGGAGAGACCCGGCCGGCCCGCGGGCCGGCCGGGCGCGCCGTGCTCAGCGCAGGTCGAACCGGTCGAGGTTCATCACCTTGTCCCACGCGGCCACGAAGTCGCGCGCGAACTTCTCGCCCCCGTCCGCCGACCCGTACACCTCCGAGAGGGCCCGCAGCTGGGAGTGCGAGCCGAAGACGAGGTCCACGGCGGTGGCGGTCCACCGCACCTCGCCCGTGGCGCGGTCGCGGCCCTCGAAGACGTTCTCGTCGGACGTCGAGGCCTTCCACTCCGTGCCCATGTCCAGGAGCCCGACGAAGAAGTCGTTGGTCAGCGCCTCCGGCCGGTCGGTGAAGACCCCGTGCCGCGACTGCCCGAACCCGGTGCCGAGCACCCGCATGCCGCCGACGAGCACCGTCATCTCGGGGGCGGTCAGCGTCAGCAGGTTGGCGCGGTCGAGCAGGAGGGTCTCCGGCGACAGCTTCTCCCCGGCCCGGAGGTAGTTGCGGAAGCCGTCCGCCCGGGGTTCGAGGACCGCGAACGACTCCACGTCGGTCTGCTCCTGCGAGGCGTCCGTGCGGCCCGGCGCGAACGGGACCGTGAGGTCGTACCCGGCGTTCTTCGCGGCCCGCTCCACGGCCGCGCAGCCGCCGAGCACGATGAGGTCCGCGAGCGAGATCCTCGCCCCGTCCGCGCCCTCGAAGTCCTGGCGGATCCCGTCCAGGGTCTCGATCGTCCGGGCCACCTCGGGCGCGGAGTTGACCTCCCAGTCCTTCTGCGGCGCGAGCCGGAGCCGTGCCCCGTTGGCGCCGCCGCGCTTGTCGGTGCCGCGGAAGCTCGCGGCCGACGCCCAGGCGGTGGTGACCAGCTGGGAGACGGAGAGCCCGGAGTCGAGGATCCTGGACTTGAGGGCGGCGACGTCCGCCTCCCCGACCAGCGGGTGGTCGACCGCGGGGACCGGGTCCTGCCAGAGCTGCGGCTCGGGGATCCACGGGCCGAGGTAGCGCGAGAGCGGGCCCATGTCACGGTGCAGCAGCTTGTACCAGGCCTTGGCGAACGCGTCCGCGAGCTCCTGGGGGTTCTCGTGGAAGCGCTTCACGATCGGCGCGTAGACCGGGTCCATCCGCAGCGCGAGGTCCGTCGTGAGCATCATCGGGGCGTGCCGCTTCGACGGGTCGTGCGCGTCGGGCACGGTGTCCTTCGCCGACGCGTCCTTGGGGGTCCACTGCTGCGCGCCGGCGGGGCTCGTCGTCAGCTCCCACTCGTACCGGAACAGGTTCTCCAGATAGCCGTTGTCCCACTTCGTCGGCTCGTTCGTCCACGCCCCTTCGAGGCCGCTGGTGAGCGCGTCGGCGCCCTTGCCGCTGCCGTACGAGTTCCGCCAGCCGAGGGCCTGCTGCTCGATGGGGGCGGCCTCGGGCTCCGGGCCGATGTACTGGGGGTCGACCGCGCCGTGACACTTGCCGAAGGTGTGGCCGCCGACGATGAGCGCGGCGGTCTCCTCGTCGTTCATCGCCATGCGCCCGAACGTCTCCCGGATGTCCCTGGCGGCGGCGAGCGGGTCCGGGTTGCCGTTGGGGCCCTCCGGGTTGACGTAGATCAGGCCCATCTGCACGGCGCCGAAGGGACCGGTGAGCTCCCTGTCGCCGCTGTAGCGCTCGTCCCCGAGCCAGGTGTCCTCGGGGCCCCAGAAGATCTCCTCGGGCTCCCAGACGTCCGGGCGCCCGAAGCCGAACCCGAAGGTCTTGAACCCCATGGACTCCATGGCGCAGTCACCGGCGAAGACCAGCAGGTCGGCCCAGGAGATCTTCCGCCCGTACTTCTGCTTGACCGGCCAGAGCAGCCGGCGCGCCTTGTCGAGGCTGGCGTTGTCCGGCCAGCTGTTGAGCGGGGCGAAGCGCTGGGCGCCCTGCCCGCCGCCGCCCCGGCCGTCCGCGATGCGGTACGTCCCCGCGGCGTGCCAGCTCATCCGGATGAAGAGCGGCCCGTAGTGGCCGTAGTCGGCGGGCCACCAGTCCTGGGAGTCCGTCATCAACGCGATGACGTCCCGCTTCAGCGCGTCGACGTCGAGGTCCGCGAACTCCTTCGCGTAGTCGAAGTCCGCGCCCATCGGATCGGACAGGGGCGAATGCTGATGGAGTACCTGCAGGTCCAGTTGGTTCGGCCACCAGTCCCTGTTGGTCTTGGGCCGGGTCTCGGTGGGGGTGGGCGCGGGGATCGCCGGGTTCTCGCTCTCGCTGCCGGGCACGTGGGTCCTTCTTCCGCTCATCGTGACGGTTTCGGCGTCCGTCATGGTCGCGTACGGCGGACCGCACAGGGGTGATAACACGCAGAGCCCGCCCAACCGACAGGAATCATCGGAAAGAAGGAATTCACGACCGACGGCCGAATGCCCGGACCGACGGCCGAATGCCCGGGGCCGGCGGGCGCCTACCGCGCCACCAGCGCCCGGGCGGCCCCGGCGACATGGGTGCGGGAGATGCCGCACGCGTCGAGGAGTTCTCCGGTGGTCCCCGAGCCGGGCAGCCCCGTGACGGCGAGATGGGCGAAGGCGAACGGCGGCGGCGCGGACCGGTCCGCGCCCGCGGCGAGGGCCGACAGGACGGCCTCGCCGAGCCCGCCCTCGGGATGGTGGTCCTCGACGACGACGAGCGCGCCGGTCTCCCGGGCCGCACGGGCGAGGGCGTCCACGTCGACGGGCTTGACCGAGTACAGGTCGACGACCCGGGCCCGTACGCCCTCGGCGGCGAGCTCCTCGGCGGCCGCCAGGCACTCGTGGAGGGTGACACCGGCGCCGATGAGCGTGACCCGGTCGTCCGGGCTCTCGCGCAGGGTCTTCGACCCGCCCACGGGGAACGTCTCGTCGCCGTCGTAGAGGACGGGGTAGGCCCCGCGGGTGGTGCGCAGGTAGGAGATCCCGTCCAGGTCCGCCATGGCCGTGGTCAGGGCGGCCGCGGAGGTCGCGTCGGAGGGGTACAGCACGGTGGAGCCGAGGACGGCGCGCATCATGGCGAGGTCCTCCAGGCCCATCTGCGAAGGGCCGTCCGCGCCGATCTCGACCCCGCAGTGCGTCCCGCACAGGGCCATCGTGATCCGGGAGACGGCGGCCATCCGGACGAAGTCGTGCGCGCGGGTGAGGAAGGCGGCGAAGGTCGTGGCGTACGGGCGGAAGCCGCGCACGGCCATGCCGACGGCGTCCGCGATCATCTGCTGCTCGGCGATGTACGTCTGGAAGTACCGCTCCGGGTGGGCCTTCCCGAAGTCCTCGGCATGGGTGGAGTTGCCGACCTCGGCGTCCAGGGCGACGACCTCGGGGCGGGCGCCGAGGGCGGCCAGGGCGGCGCCGAAGGCGACCCGGGTGGCGACCTCGTCGCCGACCTCGTAGCGGGGCGGCTCCACCGGGCCGGCGCGCCGGCCGTCGGGGTGGGCGGGGCCGGGGTGCGCGGGCGGGCGCGGGCCGCGCACCCGCAGGTCGCGGGCGCCGCCGAGTTCGGCGACGGCGCGTGCGGCCAGGTCCTCGGGCAGCGCCTTGCCGTGCCAGCCCTCCTTGTCGGCCACCTCCGTCACGCCACGGCCCTTGACGGTCCTGGCGACGACGACGGTGGGCGCCCGTCCGTCGGCGGCCTCGGCCAGGGCCAGGTCGATCGCTTCGAGGTCGTGGCCGTCGACCTCGATCGCCCGGCAGCCGAAGGCCTCGACGCGGCGGGCGTACGCGTCGGTGTCCCACTCCAGCTCGGTGGGCCCGCTCTGGCCGAGGCGGTTCACGTCGAGCAGGACGGCGAGATTGCCCAGCCGGTGGTGCCCGGCCTTGTCGAGCGCCTCCCACACGGAGCCCTCGGCCGTCTCGCTGTCACCGCACAGCACCCACACCCGGGAGGACCGCCGCTCCAGGTCGCGGATCGCGAGCGCGATCCCCACCGCGTAGCCGATGCCCTGGCCGAGGGAGCCGGTGGCCACGTCCACCCACGGCAGCTCGGGCGTGGGATGCCCCTGGAGACGGTGGCCGAAGCGGCGGTACGTCGTCATCAGCTCGTCGTCGCCGATCGCCCCGGCGGCCCTGAACATCGCGTACAGCAGGGGTGACGCGTGTCCCTTGGAGAAGACCAGGTGGTCGCCGTCCGGGTTGTCGGGCGCCGCCCAGTCGTAGCGGAGGTGGCGGGCCATCAGGACCGCCATCAGGTCGGCCGCCGACAGGCTGGAGGTGGGGTGGCCGGAGCCCGCGGCCGTGCTGGCGCGCACCGAGTCCACCCGCAGCTGCTGGGCGAGTTCGAAGACCTGGGAGAGATCGCTGTCGGGGCCGAGCGTGGTGGGGGTGGCGGGTGGTGCGGTCATGACCGGGTCCTTTCCGACCGGGCGGGGTCTCACGCCGCCTCCGCCCCTCGGGAGGGGACGGCGTGCACGAGGGCGCCGTCAGTGCCCGAAGCGGAAGTGGTGGCGGCGGGGGCGCTGCCCCCCGGCGGCCGTGGTGTCGTCCTCCGTACGGGGCGCCGCGGCCCGCGCTTCGCGGGCATCGCCGCCCCACCCTCCTTCGGCCCCGCGTCTACCCGCGCGATCCGGCGCTCACGCGTCCGGGCACGCGCGCGGACGGCACCCGGGCGGTGGACGGCACCCAGGCGTACGGGGCCGGGCACCGGGTAGTGGGTCGGAAGGGAGAGGACGGGATCGGCGCCCGTCCACCCCTCGGGCCCGATCGGGAGAAGGGGCACGGTCATGAATCCCAGTGACGGCGGTTCCCGCGTGGTCGTGGGTGTCGACGGCTCGCCCTCGTCGTACGCGGCGCTGCGGTGGGCGGTCCGGCAGGCACGGCGGACCGGAGCGACCCTGGACGTCGTCGGCGTCCACGAGGTGCCCGGGGCGGGGTGGCCCGCGCCCTTCGCGGACGCCGCGTTCGACGAGGAACAGGCCGTGAAGGCGCTGTCCGAGGAACTCGGCTCCGCGCTCTCCCGGATCGGCGAGACCCCGCCGCTGGAGCAGCACGTCGTCCGCGGCAACCCCGCCGAGGTCCTGATCGAGGCGTCGGCCCGCGCCGAGCTGCTCGTCGTGGGCAGCCGCGGCCGCGGCGGCTTCGCGAGCCTGCTCCTGGGCTCGGTCAGCCAGCAGTGCGCCGTGCACGCGTCCTGTCCCGTCGTCATCGTCCGCGCGGACGCCCCGGAAGGGGCGGACTCCGCGGACCCGACGCCCTGACTGCTCGTCCCGTCCCGCGGAGGTCGATTCCCCATGAACGCGTCGATGTCCCTCGTCCACGTCCCCGGCGGCCCCCTCCTGCTCCCCGCCGACGAAGTGACCCTCCTGCTGCGACACCTCGCGTCCCACTGGATGGACTCGGCCGACGCCGACGACTCGGGCCTCGAACCGGAGACGGTCGAGGCGCTGGTCGGCGCGCTGACGGAGGTCGCCGACAGGATCGACGCCGAGTGCATCGGGCTGATGCCGCTCAGCGAGGAGGGGGACGCGGGGAGCGACGAAGGCGTTCCGCCGCCCCTGTGAGCCGGAAGCGAGAAGACCCGGATGCCGGGAGGAAGGAGACCAGGATGAGCGAGAACCGGGAGTCACGTCCGGAGGAGCCGCTTCCCCGGGACCCCGAGGACCAGCAGGCCACGGCGGACGACCCGCTGTCCGTTCCCGTCCCCGACGGGGGCAACCCGCCCGACACCGACGAGGCCGGCACGGGCCCCCGGGGCCGGCCGCGCGACGGCACCGTCCACCCCGAGCACCCCGCGCCGGGCGAACCGGCCGACTGACGGGCCGGGCGGGGGCGGTGGCACCGCCGGCACGGAAGGGAGACCGGGCCCCCCGGCCGGTCCGCCGGTCGGGCGCGACGACCTCGTCCGGGGGACCGACGCCGGGGTCGGACACGGGGTCGTGGAACCCGCCGGGCCCGACGAGCTCGCGCCGGGCCGCGGGCGGTCACGCACGCGAACGCGCGAGTAGACTCCGGAGCGGACCCACCCGAAGACTCCGGACGCCCGCATCCAGGCGGGACGGAGGCCCCCTTGACCGGTTCCGCGGACTTCACGGCATCCCCGTCCGCCGCCCGTGCGGACCGTGGCTTCCCGGCACTCGCCGCCGAGAACCGCTGGCTGCGCGACCAGCTCGTCCGACGCCATCTGCTCGACCTCGCCGCCGGGGCGCTCACGGCCCAGCTGCGGCTGCCCCCCTCCGAAGCGGCCGAGCACCTCTGCGCCCTCGCGCAGGCGACCGGCCTGTCCGCGGAGGACCTCGCCGCGGACATCGTGAACGCGGCCGCGGGCGGCGGCGGGCACGTCGTCAGCGCCCCCCCGAAGGGCGACGGCCCGGAGCGCGCGGACGCCTCCGAGCCCCCCGCCGCGGGGCGCCGGGCCCGCCGGACGGCCGCCGCGGCGGAGACCGCCGACACGGTCGGCGAGGCGGCACGGACCCTCCTGGAACAGGGCCTCGCCCCGCTCGGCGCGGACAGCCTCTGGCTGTGGCAGTGCGCCGACCGCCACTGCCTGCGGCTCGTCGGCTTCGCGGGCGCGGGAGCCGCAGAGGCCGCCGCCTGGCAGTGGATCCCGCCCGCCACCCCCGAGCCGTTCCGTGCCGCCCTCGCCGAGAACATCCCGGTCTGGCTGGAGGAGGGCCCGTCCGCCGGCGAACCCCTGCCGGGGCCCACCGCCCGCGCCGCCCGCGCCCTGCTCCCGCTGCGCCGGCGCGACAGGACCGTGGGCCTCGCGCTCGTCGGCTGGCCGGGCCCGACGACGCTCGACGCGACGGCCCGCCGGGCCCTCATGGGGCTCATGGGCGTGGCGGGCACCGTGCTCGACACCACCGACTCGCCGCCCGCCGCCGTCCCCGTCCTCGTCGACGTGCTCGACTCCCTCGCCCAGCCGGCGATGCTGCTCGCCGTGCCCGGCACCTCGGGGGAGTCGACCGTGGAGCACCTCAACGACGAAGGGGCCGCCGTGCTCGGCGGCACCTCCTCGGGGAACGACACCTCCCTGGCGCGCGCCTTCCCCCTCGTCCACGCCGACCTGGCGCGCATGGCACGGCGCGCCACCGGCACCGCGCGCACCCAGCGGGCCGCCCGCCTGCCGGTGTCCGCCGCGCCCGGGGACCCGCCGCCCCTCCTCGACGTGCGGGTGCTGCCGGCCGGCGGGGAGCACGCCGTGGTGATGTGGCACGCGGTGGGCGCGACCGGCCTCGCCGCGGCCCGGGCGGTCGCCCGGCTGCAGAGCGTCGCCCCCTTCCAGGACAGCCTGACCGGCGGCGGGACGGTGTGGGCCCCGGAGGCGTACGGCATCTTCGGCATGCGGAGGGACGAGCCGCCGGTGCCGCTCGCGGGGCTGCGCGAGCGGGTGCGCCCGGACGACCGGGAGGCCCTCGCCGAGCTGGTGGCGACCGTGACCGAGCGGCAGACGGGCGGGCAGACGGTCCTGCGGGTCCTGCTCCCCGACGGGACCGTGCGCCATGTGCGCGTGGCGGCCGAGCCGCTGATCGCGAAGGGCACCGTCACCGGCCTCGCCGGGGTGTACCAGGACGTGTCCGACAGCCGCAGGACCGAGGCCGCGCTCACCGCGACCTTCGACCACCTCACCGCGCTGCACGACCAGGCGGAGCTGCGCCACCAGCTGGCGCTCCAGCTCCAGCAGGCGATCGTGCCCGAGGTCCCCGGGCTCCAGGAGATGCCCGGGGACCTGGTGGTGGCCGCCCGGTACCGGCCGGCGGCGCGGGAGTACCGGGTCGGCGGCGACTGGTACGACGTGCTCGCGCTGCCCAGCGGCAAGATCCTCGTGGCCGTCGGCGACATCGCGGGGCACGGCATCGACGCCGTCACGGGCATGGTGGCGCTCCGCAACGCCCAGCGCGCGCTCGCCTTCACCGGCCACTCGCCCCGGCGGCTGATGGAGTGGCTCAACGAGGTGACCCTGCGCACGGGCGGCGGCGTCACGGCGACCGCCGTCTGCGCCCTGTACGACCCCGAGGACCGCGGCCTGCTCTGGACGAGCGCCGGACACCTGCCGATGGTGCTGCTCCGGGACGGCCGGGCACGGCTGCTCGAACCGCCCCAGGACCTGCTGCTCGGCGCCGTCCCCTCGTACGCCTACCGCGAGCAGCGGATCGGGCTGCGCCCCGGGGACACCCTGCTGCTGTACACCGACGGGCTGATCGAGCGCCGTCACGACGGCCTCGACGAGGGCGTGACACGGCTCGCCGGCGAGGCGGAGCGGCTCGCGGGCCACGCGCCGGACACGCTCGTCGACGCCCTGCTCGCCACGGCGGCAGGCGACACCGACGACGACACCAGCATCGTCGCCGTACGGGTCCGGGGCCGGCCGCCGGTGCGGTGAGGGCCGCCGTCCGGGCTTCTCCGCAACGGGCGTGCGGGCTCTCCGCAGCGCGCGTCCGGGCTTCTCCGCAGGGGGCGGCGCGCTTCAGTCGGCGAGCCAGCTGCGGATCTTGCCGGTCAGTTCCTCCTCGTCGACCGGTTTCGACACGTAGTCGTCGGCACCCGCCGCGAGGGCCTGGGCGCGGTCGTCCGGCATCGCCTTCGCGGTGACCACGATGACGGGGAGGCCCGCGCGGTCCGGCAGCCGCCTGATGGCCTTGATGGCCGAGTAGCCGTCCATCCCGGCCATCATGACGTCCATCAGCACGAGCGCGACCTCGTCGTGCGCCGCGAGCGCGTCGAGGCCTGCACGACCGCCGTCGGCCGTGAGGACGCGGAGCCCGCGCCCTTCGAGGACGGCGGTGAGGGCGAACACGTTCCGGGCGTCGTCGTCCACCACCAGCACCGTCCGGCCCGCGAGTCCGTCCGGGGAGGCCGGGCCGTCGGGGGAGAAGCCGGGGACGGCCCGCGCCCGCGCGGTGGAGGCGGCCCCGGCCGCGGCGAGCTCCGCGGGCCGCGGCACCGGCAGGTAGAACGTGAAGGTGCTGCCGCTGCCCGCGACGCTCTGCGCCTGGATGGCTCCGCCGAGGAGGCCGGCCACCTCCCGGCTGATCGACAGCCCGAGGCCGGTGCCCCCGTACCGCCGGGCGGCCGTGCCGTCGCCCTGCTGGAAGGCCTCGAAGACGTGCTGGAGCTGCTCGACGGGGATGCCGATGCCGGTGTCGGTGACCCGGAAGGCGAGGACGTGGCCCGTCCCGGCCAGGGGCGGTGAGATCTCGGCGGGGGAGGCGTACTCGACGGCGAGCGAGACGCCGCCCTCCTCGGTGAACTTCAGCGCGTTGGAGAGCAGGTTGCGCAGGACCTGGCGGATGCGTGCCTCGTCGCTGTTCAGCGCCTCGGGCAGATCGTCCGCCAGGGTGACGGTGAAGCGGAGGTGCCGCTCGTCGGCGACCGGCCCGAAGGTCGCCTCCAGGTACTCCATCAGCTGGCTCAGGGGGAACGGCTCCCGCCGGATGTCCATCTTGCCGGCCTCGACCTTCGACAGGTCGAGGATGTCGTTGATCAGCTGGAGGAGGTCGGAGCCGGCGGAGTGGATGACCTCGGCGTAGTCGACCTGCTTCTCCGTCAGGTTCCCCTCGGCGTTCTGGGCGAGCAGCCGCGCGAGGATGAGCAGGCTGTTGAGCGGGGTGCGCAGTTCGTGGCTCATGTTGGCGAGGAACTCGGACTTGTACATGGAGGTGCGGGACAGCTGCTGGGCCCGGGTCTCCAACTCCTGGCGCGCCTGTTCGATGACGAGGTTCTTCGACTCGATGTCCTTGTTGCGCTCCGCCAGCAGGGCTGCCTTCTCCTGCAACTCGGCGTTGGAGCGCTGGAGTTCCTGCTGCCCGATCTGCAACTCCTTGGAACGGGAGCTGAGTTCGTCGGCGAGCTGACGGTACTGGCCGAGGAGCTCGTCGGTGCGGAGGTTGGCGGCCAGGGAGCTGAGGACGGCTCCCGCGCTGACCACGAACCGGTCGAGGAACTCCCGCCGCAGGGGTGTGAAGGGGTGCAGCGCGGCGAACTCGACGGCTCCGAGCACCTGTTCCTCGACCACCAGGGGCAGGACGACCAGCATGCCGGGGTCGCCGGAGCCCACTCCGGAGGCGATGGTGGCGTATCCGGCGGGCACGCGCTCGACCACGAGGGGGCGCCGGTCCCGGGCGGCCTGCCCGACGAGGGACTGGCCGAGCCGGAAGCGGCGCGGCGGGTCGTCCGGGGCGTCCGGGGAACCGTAGGAGGCGGTCATGACGAGCTCGGTGCCCTTCTCGCCGTCCACGGCGAGGAAGAAGGCCCCGTACTGGGCGCCGACCAGCGGCGGCACCTCGTCCATGATCAGCTCGGCGATCTCGGGCAGGCTCCGGGTGCCCTGCAGGAGGCCCGTGGTCCGGGCGAGGGCGGTCTGGAGCCAGTCCTGCTCCTCGTTGGCCCGGGTCGTGGCGCGCAGCGACTCGACCATCGAGTTGATGTTGTCGCGCAGGTCCCTGACCTCTCCGGGGGCGTCGACGGTGATCGACCGGGTCAGGTCGCCCTCGGCGACGGCGCTGGTGACCTCGGCGATGGCGCGGACCTGTCGGGTGAGGTTCCCGGCCAGCTCGTTGACGTTCTCGGTGAGCCGCTTCCAGGTGCCGGAGACGCCCTCCACCTCGGCCTGGCCGCCGAGTTTGCCCTCCGTGCCGACCTCGCGGGCGACCCGGGTCACCTCGGCGGCGAAGGAGGACAGCTGGTCGACCATCGTGTTGATGGTGGTCTTGAGTTCCAGGATCTCGCCGCGCGCCGAGACGTCGATCCGGCTGGTCAGGTCGCCCTGGGCGACGGCGGTGGTGACCTGGGCGATGTTCCGCACCTGGTTGGTGAGGTTGTCGGCCATGGAGTTGACGTTGTCGGTGAGGTCCTTCCAGGTGCCGGAGACGCCGTGCACCTCGGCCTGGCCGCCGAGTTTGCCCTCCGTGCCGACCTCGCGGGCGACCCGGGTGACCTCCTCGGCGAAGGAGGACAGCCGGTCGACCATCGTGTTGATGGTCTCCTTCAGCTCCAGGATCTCGCCGCGCGCGTCCACCCGGATCTTCCGCGTGAGGTCCCCGCCGGCGACGGCCGTGGCGACCTGGGCGATGGAGCGGACCTGGGAGGTGAGGTTGTCGGCCATCGTGTTGACGCCGGAGGTGAGCTCGCGCCACGCCCCGCTCGGGCGGGGCTCACGGATCCGGCCGCCGAGCAGCCCCTGGGCGCCGACCTCGTCGGCGACCCGGGTGACCTCGGAGGTGACCAGTGAGAGGTGGCCGACCATGTCGTTGTAGACGCCGGCGATCTCGCCGAGGATGCCGTCCGCGGCCTCGGGGAGCCGGACCGACAGGTCCCCCTCCCGCACGGCGGTCAGCCCGGCGAGCAGCTGTCCGAGTCCGTCCTCGCCGAGTCCCGTCCGCGGCACCGCCGCATCCGGCGTGGAACCGTGCTCTGTCATGGACGACCTCGCACAGGAAGAGCGGCGCGGGCCCGGGCGCGGGGTGCGCGGGGGTCCCGCATCCCCCTCCACTCTAGGCCGCGGCCGGGGGATCGGGCCGTGCCGTCACCTCCACCTCGAACCAGACGGCCTTGCCGCGGGCCCGGGGGACGCAGCCCCAGGCCGCCGCCAGCCGTTCCAGGAGGTAGAGCCCGTGCCCGGAGGGAAGGCCCGGGCGGTGCCGGCCGTGGGGCCGGGGACGCGCCGGGTTCGTGTCGCTGACCTGCACCCACAGCCGGCCCTCGGAGCCGTCGAGCCGCAGCTCGTAGGGGACGCCGCCGTGGGTGAAGGCGTTGGTGACGACCTCGGAGACCAGCAGCAGGGCGTCCTCGACGGGGACCCGCCCCGGCTCTCCGGCGGCCCCGAACCATTCGCGCAGGGCCCGTTGGGCGAGCTCGCGGCACTCCCGGACCACCCCGTCGCCCTCCGCCAGCTCGTAGCGGCGGGTACGAGTGGTCGCATGCCGGATGGGTGGGCCGGTCATACGGTGCTGCTTCCCCGGTCCCGCCCGTCGAATCGCGCGGCGGGCGTCTCCCCGGCGGCGTCACCGTCCGGTGCCGGTGTCCGCGAGGGCGGCGTCGGCGTCGTCGTACACCCGGAAGACGTTCAGCGCCCCGGTGATCTCGAAGATGCGGCGCACCGGCTGCCGCAGTCCGGCCAGATCCACCCGCCCTCCCTCGGTCAGCAGGCGCAGCCGCGTCCGCAGGAGCACGTTCAGACCGGTCGAGTCGCAGAACCGCAGTCCCGCGCAGTCGACGACGACGCGCGCGGCCCCCGTGCTCTCCTCCAGCGCCTTCCGGAGGGGGGCCGCGGTGTCGTGGTCGAGTTCGCCGTCGAGGGTCAGGAGGACGGTCCCGGGGTGTCCACCGCGTCGGCTCGCCACCAGGAGACGGTCCTCCCGCGAGGCCCTCGTCTCTCCCGTTCGGCTCACAGCCTCCATGGGGCTCACCCGTCTCCTCGCGCGTGAATCCGGACCCTCACATGAATCCGGACCCTCACATGAATCCGGACGCTTCTGACGCCGGACACCGCCGGCGCCGCATGCCTCCGTGACCGGAGGCTCCTACTTGACCCCTGCCCCTTTTCGCCCGTTTCTGACATCCGGTGCGTGTTCGGTCCGCCACGGCGTCTACGACTCCGCGCCCGGGGTACCCGCCAGGCAGCAGGAGGGAGCCGAGCATGGGCCCCAAGGGGCAGGGCCGTCGCGTGGTGGTCGGGATCGACGGGTCTCCGGCCTCCTACGAGGCGCTGCGGTGGGCGGTGCGCCACGCCCGGCTGACCGGGGCCGCCGTGGACGCGGTGGCGGCGTACGAGCTGCCCGGGGTCGCGGGCTGGTCGGCTCCGCCGGTGGACGCCGGCTTCGACGGAGCCCAGGCGGAACGGGCGCTGGCCGACGAGATCCAGACCGTCCTCGTCGGAGCCGACGACGTGCGGCTGCGCGAGCACGTGGTGCCCGGCAATCCGGCCGAGGTCCTGACGGAGGCGGCGTCGGGCGCGGAGCTCCTCGTGGTGGGCAGCAGGGGCCGCGGCGGTTTCACCAGCCTGCTCCTGGGCTCCGTCAGCCAGCAGTGCGCCCTGCACGCCCCCTGCCCCGTCGTCATCGTCCGCCCGGACACCACCGAGAGGGCGTGAGAACGCCATGGCACCCTTCGAGCTGACGCGTGTGAGCCTGGCCCAGGAGGAGCAGGGGACGGCCGCGCTGTCCCTGGACGGGGACGGCGACCCCGTCGAGGTCCCCGAGGGCGGGACGATGAGCGTCGCCCTCGCCTTCCGCGTGGGCGAGGCGGTCGACGGACTGGTCTTCGAGGAGACCCGCAGATACGCCGGAAGGGTGATCGGCACCACCAGGACCGCGCTCGGCGGATACCGGGCGGGCGGGCCGTACGAGGTCCATCTGCCGCCCGAGCGGCTGCCCGTCGGCCGGGCCAACTGCGGCGTCTACGAGGTCACGGGCCGTTTCACCGACTCCACCGGGCGGGTCCTCGGCCGGGAGCAGCACCGGTTCCGTCTCGTCCACCAGCCGGTCCGGCGGTCCGGCCGGTCGGCCGGACCGGAGCGCGCCGCGCCTCCGCCGCGTGCGCCCGCCGCCCCGCCGCCCGCCACGGAGGCCCCGGACGGCCCCGTCCCCGCGTGACCCGGCGCCCGTCCCGACGGGCGCCGACATCCGCCGGCGCCCGTCGGCGGCACCGCTTCGCCCCCCGGCCCGCTCGGCACCGCGCCGGGATCCCCCGTGAGGCGCTCATGCCCGCCTCACGGGGGATCCGATGCCGGTGCGCACGCCGTCACCGCCCGCCCCGGCCGGGCAGGAACTCCCGCACCTTCGCCTTCAGGCCCTGCTTGACCAGGTGGGCCCGTCCGCCGTCGGCCCGGGCGAGCGAGGCCAGCGTGGCCTCGATCTGCTCCCAGGTCGAGTGCGGCGGGATCGGCGGCACGTCGGGATCGGTACGGAAGTCCAGGAGGGTCGGCCCGTCCGCCGCGAGCGCCTCGCGCCAGGCCTTCTCGACGCCGTCGGGACCGGTGACCCGGATGCCCTCCATGCCGAGCGAACGCGCGAAGGCCGCGTACTGCACGTCGGGGATCGACTGGGAGGCCTCGAAGGGGGGAGCGCCGCCCATGGCCCGCATCTCCCAGCTCACCTGGTTGAGGTCGTGGTTGTTCCAGACGGCCACGACGAACCGGGGATCCTCCCACCCGTCCGCGTACTTGGCCACGGTCACCAGCTCGGCGAGTCCGTTCATCTGCATCGCGCCGTCGCCCACCAGCGCGATCACGGGACGGTCCGGATGGGCGGACTTGGCGCCGATCGCGTACGGCACCGCGCTGCCCATGGAGGCGAGCGTGCCCGACAGCGAGCCGCGCATCCGTCCCCGCATCCGCACGTGCCGGGCGTACCAGTTCGCCACCGAGCCGGCGTCGGCGGTGATCATCGCGTCCTCCGGCAGCAGCGGGTCGAGGGCATGGGCGACGAGCTCGGGATTGACGGGATCGGCGGCCACCTCCGCCCGGCGTCGCATCACGGTCCGCCAGCGGCGCGTCCCCGCCACGACCGACTCCTGCCACGCCCGGTCCTTCTTCCGCGACAGCAGCGGCAGCAGCGCGCGGAGCGTGGTCGCCGCGTCGCCGACGAGGTTCACCTCGTACGGGTAGCGCAGCCCGACCATGTGCGGATCGATGTCAATCTGCACGGCCCTCGCCTGCCCGTACGGCGGGAGGAACTCGGAGTAGGGGAAGTTGGAGCCGATCGTCAGCAGCGTGTCGCACCCCTGCATCAGCTCGTACGAGGGACGGGAGCCGAGCAGCCCGATCGACCCCGTCACGTACGGCAGTTCGTCGCTCAGCACGTCCAGGCCGAGCAGGGCCTTCGCCACGCCGGCGCCGAGCCGCTCGGCCGTCTCCACGACCTCGGCACGGGCCCCGGCGGCTCCCTGGCCGACGAGCACGGCCACCCGCTCGCCCGCGTCGAGGAGCTCCGCCGCGCGCCGCAGCGACTCCTCGTCGGGCACCGGCGTCCAGCCGCTCACGTCGAGGCTGGACGGCACCATCTTGTGGGCGTGCGTCGGCGGACTGTACTCCAGCTCCTGGACGTCGGCCGGGACGATCAGCGCGGTCGGCGCCCGGCGGGCGAGGGCGGTGCGGACCGCCCGGTCCAGCACGTTCGGCAGCTGCTCCGGCACGGTGACCGTCTCCAGGTAGTCGGAGGCGACGTCCTTGAAGAGGCTGTGCAGGTCGACCTCCTGCTGGTAGGAGCCGCCCATGGCGCTGCGGTCGGTCTGGCCGACGAGCGCCACCACCGGCACGTGGTCCAGCTTGGCGTCGTACAGCCCGTTGAGCAGGTGGACCGCGCCCGGTCCGGAGGTGGCGACGCACACGCCGAGCCGTCCGGAGAACTTCGCGTAGCCGACGGCCTCGAAGGCCGCCATCTCCTCGTGCCGGGCCTGGACGAACCGCGGCTCGTCGTCGGCCCGCCCCCAGGCGGCGAGGAGCCCGTTGATCCCGTCGCCGGGATAGCCGAAGGCGTGGGTGACGCCCCATTCCCGCAGCCGTTCGAGGATCCGGTCCGACACCTGGGGCCCGCTCATGGCATGCCTCCTTCGTCCGTGTCCTGCCCGTGGGGTCGTGGTGGCATCACGAAGGACGGGGCCGGGCACGCCTAGGCGTGCCCGGCCCCGTCCTCGCCGCTCCGGTCGGGCGGCGGTCCCTCCGCGAACCGCGCCGCGTCGTGGCGCAGGCGCCGGCCCGCCTCCCCGACCTCCTTCCGGATCCTGGTCGCCACCTCGTCCATCGACTCCTCGGGCGGTACCTGGGAGCGGTCGGGTTCGTCGTCCTCGCGATGCTGCTTCGCCACGTGACGGCGGCTGCCCCGGATCCCGTCGCCCATTCTCCGGAAGGCGGGCCGATCCGGGCCGTGCGGGGGCCGGACGGTCAGCCGTCCGTGCCGTCCGCCGCCGCGTCGTCCCGGAGGAGGCCGTCCTTGAGTTCGCCGAGGATGCGCGTGAGCAGCCGCGAGACGTGCATCTGGGAGAGGCCGATCCGGTGGCCTATCTCCGCCTGGGTGAGCTCCTCGCCGAAGCGGAGTTCCAGGATGCGGCGGTCGCGGTCGTCGAGGCGGGCGAGCAGCGGCCGCAGTGCCGTCAGCGACTCGATCAGCTCGTACGAGGGTTCCGCGCTGGCCAGGTGACGGGCGCCCGCGCCGGGCGCGGCGTCCTCGTCACCGGCGGGGATGTCGAGGGACCGGGCCGCGTAGCCGTGGGCCGCGAGCTGGCCCTCGGACACCTCCTCCTCCGTGAGGTGCAGCCGCGCGGCCAGTTCCGCCCGGGTGGGACGGCGCCCGAGGCCCTGTTCCAGGGCGTCGGCCGCCTTCGCGAGGTCGATCCGCAGCTCCTGGAGCCGGCGGGGGACCCGTACGGCCCAGCTGGTGTCCCGGAAGAATCGCTTCATCTCGCCGACGATGGTGGGGAGCGCGAAGGCGGAGAAGTCGACGGTGCGGTCGGGATCGAAGCGGTCGATCGCCTTGATCAGCCCGATCGTGCCGACCTGGACGATGTCCTCGACGGGCTCGGCGCGGTTCCGGAACCTCCGGGCGGCGAACTTGACGAGGCTGAGGTTGAGCTCGATCAGGGTGTTGCGGACGTACGCGTACTCCGGTGTGCCCTCCTCCAGGGCCCGGAGCCGGGAGAACAGCGCGACGGACAGGGTCCGGGCGTCGTCCGTGGAGACGGCGGTCGGACACGCGGGCTCGGGCAGCCCGTCGAGCGCCGCCCGGCGGGTGGCGGCCCCCGTGGTGTCGGGGGCGGGGCCGTCGGTGGTGAGCAGGGTGTCGGAGCGTTCTCCGGCGGTGGACATGAGGGCTCCTTCGACGGGGGCGATGGGCCTGCGTCGCCGTGGGAAGAGCGGCGACGGGGGTCCGTCGGTCGAGCGTCCTGAGGAAAGGATGCCCCTTTAGAGGTGATTTGACACGAATCGCTGGGGAACCCGCAGAGAACACGACGCGCTCACGCCGGCGCGCAGGGATCGGGAGGAGGTGTCCGCGATGGACGAGACCCGGCTCTCGGCGCACGAGCGACGCGTTCTGGCGGAGATCGAGGAACAGCTGAGTCGGGACGCGTCGCTCGCGCGCCGCCTGCGCACGATGCGGCGGACCCCGCGCCTGCCCGTGCCCTCGCTCGCCCGGACCCGCCGCCACCTGCCCTTCCTCGGCATCGTGGCGCTCGGCGCCATGACCCTCGCCCTGCTCGTCCTCGCGGTCGACACCGAGGCGCCGGGGCTCATCTGGGCGTTCGCCTCCGTCTGGGCGCTCACCCTGGCCGCGGTGCTGCTCCTGGCCGTCCGCCGGGCGAAGCGCCGCGCGGGCGAGTCGCGGACGGACGGGTGAGGCGACGCGTCCCGGCCCGGAACAGCGCACCGCCGCCCCGGATCCTCCGGGGCGGCGGTGGCGTGATCTGGGGTCGCGGACCCGCTCACCAGCGGTACCAGCGGCCGCTGCCGCTCCTCAGCACGAAGCCCAGCACCCACACCACGAGCAGGGCGATGGCGATCCACCAGAGCACGTCGAGGGCGAATCCCGCGCCGAACAGCACCAGAATCACCAGGAGAACGAGGAGAAGGGGAACCATGGCTGCACCTCCGCTGCCTGCGGGGCCCGGCCGGTAGGTCTCGGCACGGGAACTCGGTAACAGCGCGATTTCCCCCATCCGTGGAGAACATGCGGGGTGATATGTGAGGTTTGCGAAGACCGGTGCGGGTGAGGCGCAGAGGTGGCGGGGGGCAACGACGCCGGAGAGGAAGCACATCGTGTCGTCCGACGGAAAGAACCACGGAAAGCTCGACGGAAAGAGCGTTCTCGTCCTCACGACGAACTACGGGACCGAACAGGACGAGCTGCAGAAGCCCGTGGCCGCCCTGCGGGAGAACGGCGCCCGCGTCACCGTGGCCGCGCAGAAGGACGAGCCCGTCCGGACCCTCGTCTCCGACGAGAAGCCCGGAGCGGTCGTCCAGCCGGACACGACCCTGGCGGAGGCCACGGCGGACGGATTCGACGCCGTGATCGTGCCCGGAGGCACCCTCAACGCCGACCAGCTGCGGGGCGACGACGAGGCGCGGCGCCTCGCCTCCGCCTTCGCCGAGGCCGGCAAGCCCGTGGCCTCGATCTGTCACGGACCGTGGCTGCTGGTGGACAGCGGCCTGGCCCGGGGCCGCGAACTGACCTCGTACCCGTCCCTCCGCCCCGACCTGGAGAACGCGGGCGCGACCTGGGTGGACCGCGAGGTCGTGGTCGACACCTCGGCGGGCCACACCCTGATCACCTCCCGCCGGCCCGACGACCTCGACGCCTTCGCCGCGGCGATCGTCGACGCCCTCGACGGCGCGGGGAAGGCGGCCTGAGGGAAGGACCCGCGAGGCGGCCGGCAGGCCCGCGCCGCCGGCCCGGTGTCACCGCTCCTACCGCCGACGCGGTGACACCGCCCGTACCGCCCCCCCGCCCGTACCGCCCTCCCGCCTGCGCCGCGGGGCCCCCGCGCCCGTCCGCGGTTGACGGCGCGGGGACCGGGCAGTCGCGCCCCGAGACGGCGTGACGACCCGGCCCGGCGACACGGCAGACCCAGCGACCTGACAGGTGATGGCCATGACCACCGCACGCGACATCATGACCCCGGACGCGACCTGCGTCCGTTCGTCCGAGACCCTCGTCGACGCCGCACGGAAGATGGCCCAGCTCGGCGTCGGGGCACTGCCGATCTGCGGCCCCGACGAGAAGCTCAAGGGCATGCTCACCGACCGCGACATCGTCGTGAAGTGCGTCGCCCAGGGCAAGGACCCGCAGCAGTGCACCGCCGGAGAGTTCGCCCAGAACGAGATCGTCACCGTCCGCGCGGACGACAGCGCCGAGCAGGTGATGAGCGTCATGAGCGAGCACCAGATCCGGCGGGTCCCCGTCATCGACGAGCACGTCCTCGTCGGCATCATCGCCCAGGCCGACGTCGCACGCGCGATGCCCGACCTGCAGGTGGGCGACTTCGTCGGGACGGTCTCCGAGGCCTCCTGACCCCGGACACGGCCCGGCACCACGGGGCGCCCCGCCGCCGTCCGCGGCGGACGGAGCGCCCCGTCGCCGAGCCCCCGGCACCCGGGACAAGCCTTCGGTCACGCGCCGTCACGGCGCGGCAGTACGTCCATCAGTTCGAGCAGGTACAGGAAGGCGTCCGCCATCGGCGAGCCCGCGGTGTCCTCGCGCACCCGCCCCCAGTCGATCCGCTCGCGCAGCCCCCGCGCCACCGGCAGCAGCGGGCCGAAGTCGCAGTGGTGCTCGGAGAGCGCGAGGAGACGGCAGACCATGAGGTCGGTCGGCGCCAGCACCGGCATGTGCACCGAGTCCACCGGCAGCGTCTGGGCGCGGTCGAGGAGCTCCGCCGTGACCGGCCGTCCGGCGAGCGAGAAGATCAGATCGATCTCCTCGCCGCCCGCCCGGGCCTTGACGAGCCAGTCCTCGGGCGGGTCGACGATCCGCACGCCGCGCTCCCGCAGGGCCTCCGTCACGACCTCGGCGTCCTGGCGCAGGATCGCGAAGTCCGTGTCGTGCTGGAGCCGGACGGGGATGCCGTGCGCGTACGCGGCGACACTGCCGACCAGGGCGAACGGGCGGCCGGACGCCTTCAGCACGGCCCCGACCTCCTTCGTCGTCTCCAGGATCGCCTGCGTGTGGTCGGGCGGCAGGGAGGGGGCGGACGCGCGGGAGGCGGGCGCGCCGTGCGGCGAGCCGTTCCGGGACGACGCCGTCCCGCCCGCCTCCGGGCGCGCGGACGGGCCTTCCATGAGGTTCATGGCCTGCTCCTCTTCTCGCAGCTGATCGCGACGGCCCTCGTGGAGGGGACCAGCGTCTACCCAACCCCGGGGACCCCATCCACGCATGGTCGCCCGCCGCACCGGGCAGGCGCCCCGCACCCTCCGAAGAGAGGACACCGATGACCTCCGCCCGCCGTGCCCGGCACGCCCCTCGCCCCGCCCCCGTTCTCCGCCCCCGGCGCGCGGGTCTCGCCCTGGGGACCTTCCTGGAAGGCCTGGTCGTCATCCACGAGCGCCGGCACCTCCGGCCGCCGATGGCCGGGCGGACCGTCGTCGTCACCGGCGCGAGCGCCGGCGTCGGCCGGGCCGTCGCCCGTGCCTTCGGCGCCCGGGGCGCGAGCGTCGCGCTGCTCGCCCGGGGCCGTCGCGGTCTGGAGGCGGCGGCCGCCGAGGTCGAGAGGGCCGGCGGGCGCGCCCTCGTGGTGCCGGTGGACATGGCCCTGCCCAGCCGGGTGGAAGAGGCCGCCGAACACGTCGAGAAGGTCCTCGGACCCATCGACGTCTGGGTGAACTCGGCCTTCACCTCGGTCTTCGCCCGCTTCCCGGACGTCACCCCCGACGAGTACGCGCGGGTCACCTCCGTGACGTACCTGGGCTTCGTCAACGGCACGCGCGCCGCGCTCCGGCGCATGCGCCCGCGCGACTCCGGGGTCGTCGTCCAGGTCGGCTCCGCGCTCGGCGAGGCCTCCGTGCCCCTCCAGGCGGCCTACTGCGGCGCCAAACACGCGATCAACGGCTTCACCGCCGCCGTCCGGATGGAGCTCCGGCACGAGCGCAGCGACGTGGCCGTCACCGTCGTCCAGCTGCCCGCCGTCAACACCCCGCAGTTCTCCTGGGTCCTGTCCCGCCTGCCGCGCCGCCCGCGCCCCGTGGCGCCGGTCTACCAGCCGGAGGTGGCGGCCCGTGCCGTGGTGTACGCCGCCCGGCACCCGCGCCGCGCGGTGTACCTGGTGGGCGCCTCGACGGCCGGGACCGTCCTCGCCCACCGGCTCGCCCCCGCCCTCCTGGACCGTTACCTCGCCCGGACCGGATACGACGCCCAGCAGACCGGCGAGCGTGCGCGGCCGGGCGCCCCGCACAACCTGTGGGAGCCCCTCGACGGCCCCGGCGGCCGGGACCACGGCGCCGACGGCTCCTTCGGCGAGGAGGCCGCGGCCCGGTCGCCGTACACGGTGGCGGCGCGGCACCGCCTCCTGCTGTCGGCGGCCGCCGGGGCGGCGCTGGTCACGGCCCGTGCGCTGCGCACCCGGGCGGCACGGACCTGAGGCCGACGGACCGGCCGGGCCGGGGGAGGCGTCCCGCCGTCCCGGCCGGACCGTCCTGGGGCGCCGCCGGCGCGGTGCGGAAGTCGAGCAGCGTCGGCCGGTCCGCCGCGAGGGCCGTCCGCCAGGCGTCCGCCACCTCCTCGGAGGAGGACACCCCGAGGCCGTACAGGCCGAGGGAGCGCGCGAAGGCGACGTGGTCCGTGCCGGGCGACGCCGGTGACGACAGGCCGGACGGGCCGGACCCCCGGCTGTTCCAGACCGCGACGACCAGGCGCGGATCGGTCCACTCGTCCGCGTACCGCGCCGCCGTCGCCAGCTCCGAGAGCCCGCCCATCCGCAGGGCGCCGTCACCCACCAGCGCGATCGCCGGACGGCCCGGGTGGGCGAACTTGGCGCCGACCGCGTACGGGACCGCGCCACCGGGACCGGCGAGCGACGCCGAGAGGGCGCCCCGCATGTCCCGGCGCAGCCTCAGGTGCCCCGCGTACCAGGCGGCGACGGGGCCGGCGTCGCAGGTGATCATCGTGTCGTCGGGGAGCAGCGGGTCGAGCGCCCGGGCCACATACTCGGGATTCACCGGATCCGCGCCCGGGGCGGCGCGCCGGGCCAGCGCCGTCCGCCAGGCCCGGACGCCCGCCGCGACCCTCTCCTGCCACGGGCGTTCCGCCCGGGGCGTCAGCAGGGCGAGGAGCCGGCGCAGGGTGACGGCGACGTCGCCGACGAGACTGATCTCATACGGGTAGCGCGGTGCCAGGGTGTCGGGGCCGCTGTCGACGCGCACCGCCCCGGCCTGCCCGTACGGCGGGAGGAACGCCGCGTGCGGGAAGCGGGAACCGACGGCCAGGAGCGCGTCGCACTCCCGGACCAGTGCGGACGAGGGACCGGTGCCGAGGGGGCCGATCGCCCCCGTGACGTACGGCAGGTCGTCGCTGAGCGCGTCCAGGCCGGGCATCGCCTTCGCCACCCCGGCACCGAGCCGCTCCGCCACCTCCTGGACCTCGCGGGCGGCCCCCGCCGCGCCCAGGCCGACCAGGATCGCCACGCGCTCGCCCGCGTCCAGGAGGGCGGCGGCCCGCTCCAGCGAGCGGTCGTCGGGCACCGGCGCGGGGGTGCTCGCGTCGAGGCTCGACGGCCTCGCGCCGAGCGCGTGCCCGGAAGGCGGGCAGGCCTGTTCCAGCACGTCCGCCGGGACGACGAGCGCGGCCGGCGCGCGCTGTGCGTACGCCGCGCGCACGGCCCGGTCGAGGGCGTCCGACAGCTCCTCGGGCACGCCGACGGTCTCCAGGGAGGCCGCCGCCACCGCTTCCAGGAGGGCCCGCGGCTCCTCCGGGGCGGGGCGCCGACCGGCCGACGGGGCCCGCGGCCCCGCCCCCCGGCCCTGGGAAGTCCCGCCCCGCCCGGGAGAAGCGAGGTCGCGGCCGGGGAAGGCCGGGCCCCGGGTGGGGGAGGAGGTCGGGCCGCGGGCGGGGAAGGCCGGCCCCCACCCGGGAGAAGCCGCATCCCGCCCCCGAACGCTTGAGTCCTGCCCGGGAAGGCGCGGGTCCTGCCCCGGAAGGCCTGTGTCCTGCCCGGGGAGGCCCGGATCCCGTCCAGGAAGGCGCGGGCCCTGCCCGCGAAGGTCCGTGCCCCTTCCAGGGCGGCCCCCGTCCCGCCCGGCCGGGTCCGTCGTCGCCCGCGTCACGTCCGTGCCGAGCAGGGCGACCAGCGGCACCCCGTCCGGTCCCGCGTCGTACAGGCCCCGGAGGAGCCGGACGGCGCCCGGCGCGGACGAGGCGGCGCAGACGCCGACGTGGCCGGAGAACGTGGCGTACCCGACGGCCTCGAAGGCGGCCGTCTCCTCGTGGCCCGCACCCACGAGGCACGGGTCGTCGTCCGCCCCCGCCCACACCGCCACCGGGCCGTCCAGCTCGGGACAGCCGAAGACGTGGCACACCCCCCAGGCCCGCAGACCGTCGAGGAGCGCGTCCCCGACGGTCGCGCGGGTTCTCACGGCTCGCTCCCGGACGGCCGCGGCAGGGGCGCGCGCAGGGCGCTCTCGCCCCGCGACCAGGCGTCCAGCACCCGGTCGCCGAGCCGGTCCTCCAGGAAGGAGGTCGCGGCGATGCCGAAGGCGATGTCGTCGGCGAGGTCCGGCTCGTCGTCGAGGAGGCCGCCGACCACCTCACGGCGGACGAGCTGCTCGTGGACGGCGTCGGCCTCCACGTGCTCCTCGTAGTACCGCTCTGCGGCGGGCCCGGCGCCGGTCCTGCGCAGCGCCGCGGCGATGCGGGCGGCGGCGGGCGGCGACGTCGTCTCCACGACGGCGAAGTGCCCCACGAGCGCCCCGCGCAGCCGCCGGTGCAGACCGAACATCGACATCAGGTTCGAGGCCGCGAGGACCTCGGCGCCGGCCACGTCCACATGGCGCCCGTACGAGGGGTCGAGGCCCAGATCGGACATCAGCTCCGCGTAGAGCAGGGAGTGCATCCGCTCGGGCCGTCCGCAGCCGTACTCGTCGTACTCGACGGCCACCATCGCCGCCTTGGCGCGGCCGGTCAGGCGGGGGATCACCCACAGGTGCGGATCGGCCTCCCGGAGCTGGTGCACGGAGCGCAGCGCCACGTACTCGCGCAGGTGCCACGGCTCGCCCGAGGAGGCCAGGAAGTGGGAGACGCCCGTGCCGTCGACCGGCTCCACGAGGAGGGCGGCCAGCGCCTCGTCGACGCCCGCGCGGTGGCGGCAGTCGTGGCGCAGCGCGCTCTCGAAGCGGTGCTCCATGAGGGCCCGGACCCTGAGCAGGCCGGGGTCCCACTCCAGGGTGTCGGGGACGCCCGCGAAGCCCCGGTAGTGGAGCTCGTAGCAGAGGTGGAGGGCGAGCTGGAGGTCCTCACCGTACGGGGAGGAACGCGCGATGTCCGCCGCCAGGGGCAGCCGGCCGCCGTCCAGCAGCCGGCTCCTGACCATGCGGGAGACCTCGCCGCGGGCCTCGGGCGCCTCGGGCCGTGCCGTGACGGCCGTCGGGAGCAGCGTCATGACGCCTCCTCCTCCCCGGCCGTGCCCCGCGCCGGGCGCGGGGCGCCCCGGGCCGCCTTCGGCGCGCCGGTGCGGCTGCGCAGGCGCGGCCGGTGGCTGGTGTCGCAGAACGGCGCCCGCAGGCTCCGCCGGCAGGTGCACAGGGCCATGACGGGCCGCTCGCAGCGGATCACCGAACCGTCCGGCATGACGATCTCCGCGGGCCCCTCCACGAGCAGCGGACCCTCGGGGAGCGGACGGAACCGGGGCGGGGAGGTCCGGGACCGGGCACCGCCCGGGACGTCCGGCCCGCCGTCGTCCGGGATCCTCACCCTCGGGGTGCCCTCGTTCGGGGAAGCAGACATCACACACACCACCCATCAGCTCGGTTTGCGCCGGTACCGCGCGACTGCCCGGCTCCCCGGCTTCGAATCACGGCTTTCCGCGGCCCCGGATCACGCCCGGCAGGCGCGGATCACGACGAGCTGCTCCGTACGCGTCCCGGGCGGGACCAGGCCCCGGGCCGCGAACCAGTCGGCGCGGCCCGACATCACCGGACCGAACGGCTCGGTGCGCCGCTCGACGACACGGGCCCGCAGCCCGGCGCGCCCGAGTGCGTCGAGCGTGGGCGCGACCCCGGAGAGCGAGGACTGGACGAGCAGCAGCACTCCGGAAGGCGTCAGGAGGCGGGGCGCCCGCACGCAGACCCGGTCGAGGAGCAGCCGGCCGTCGGACCCGGCGTCCCAGCTCCGGCGGGCCCCGCGCGCGGGCGGCCGCGGGTCCTCGCTCGGCACGTACGGCGGGTTCACGGTGACGAGGTCGAAGCGCTCCCGCCCCACCGGCCCGTCCAGGTCGCCGCGCAGCGCCCGGATCCGGCAGCCGTGCAGCAGCGCGTTGAGCCGGGAGGACGCGATCGCGGCGCGCGAGATGTCGACGGCGGTGGCCCGCGCGCCCCGCAGGGCGGCGGCGACCGCGACGATGCCCGTGCCCGTGCACAGGTCGAGCGAGCGGACCCCGGGCCGCAGCTTCTCGCGCCGCACCTGTTCCACCAGGAGCCCGGTGTCCGCCTGGGGCGCGTACACGCCGGGGAGCCGGCACACCCGGAGACCGGCCGGCTGTTCCCCGGCGGGCACGGAGCGGCGTACGGAGACGGGAGAACCCATGGGATCAGCCCCTCACCGTGGCCGCGGCCAGCGCGTCGACCACCGCGCTGAACCGGCCGTGCCGTCGGAAGACGTCGCGCTGGCGGGCGGCGCCGCCGCCGTCCATGCGGATCCGCTCCCACTGCTCGTCCACCCAGTCGGTGTCGCCGGTGGCGTCGAGGCCCGGTCGGGCGAGGGCGACCAGCGCGTCGAGGAGCCTCGCGGCGGACCGCTCCCGGCCGTCGACCGGATCGATGCCGGTGCCCGTGATGCCCTGGGAGGCGGCGAGCCGGTGGGCCCTGAGGAGGGTCGGGACGGGGACCACGGGCGCGGGGACGCCGGAGTCGACGCGGGGCAGCAGGGTGGCGGCGAGACCGCGGACCAGGATCGCGAGCAGCACCACCGTGTCGAGCTCCGCGTTGGCGTCGGCGACCCGGATCTCCAGGGTCGGCACGTGCTCCGAGGGGCGGGCGTGCCAGTACACCATGCGGTTGTCGAGGACCGTGCCGTCGCTGACCAGGCGGGCGACGTGGGCGAGGTACTGGGGTTCGTCGAGGACCGGCGTCGGGCCGACGGTGGGCCACCTGGCGTGCTCCACGGCGCGCCAGCTCTGGTAGCCGGTGTCGTGCCGGCCGGCGTAGGGGGAGTTTCCCGCCAGCGCCTGGAGCACGGGCAGCCACGGCCGCATGTGCTGGGCGAGCGCGAGGGCGCGCTCGCGGTCGAGGGTCCCGATGTGGACGTGGCAGCCGCAGACGAGCCCGTCGTCGCGCGCGACGCCGTCCGCGCGGGTGACCAGCGAGGCGAAACGGCGGGCCATCAGCCGGTACCGCTCGGTGTCGGTCACCGTCAGCGGCTCCTCGGGCGGCAGCACGGGAGTGCCGCAGGCGACCGGCATGCAGCGCTCGTCCCGCGCGGCCGCGCCCACCGTCGCGCGCAGCCAGGAGAGCTCCTCACGCAGGTCCCGGCGGCTCGCCGTCGCCCGCGTGCAGATCTCGATCTGCGCGTTGAAGAACTCGGTCTGCACCTGCTCGCCGAGGGCGCGGCTCGCCCGCCGGATGACCTCCGGCGCCCGGTTGACCGGGGCCCGTGTCGCCCGGTCGACCAGTACGAACTCTTCCTCGACACCCATCGTCAGGATCTCCATCGCGGGCTCCTCCTCGCCTCGGCGCGCGACTACCCGCCCCGGGCTCCAGCATGCCGCCGTCCCACCCGGGGCCGCCTGTCCAGCCACGGCCGGCCGTCCGTGCGCGGCCGTTCCGGCGCTCGGCGCGGAGCGCTGCGCGGTCCTTCCGGCGCGGAGCGGTGCGCGGCCGTTTCCGTGCGGCGCCCGCCGGGCACACGCCCGCGCGTCAGCGGCGCCCTTCGGCACCGGCCGGACGGATCCGCTGCCGGGAGGTGCGAGATGGCCGGTACCGGCGACCGGGGGACCGCCCCCGAGGCGTACGACGCCACGCCCTATCTGCCGAGCCACGGCGGACTTCCGGCGCACCGCGAGGCGGCGGCGGAGTGCCGGGGCTGCCCCCTCCACCGCGACGCGACCGGGACGGTCTTCGGCCGGGGCGCACCGCACGCGCGGCTGATGCTGGTCGGCGAGCAGCCCGGCGACCAGGAGGACCGCGAGGGCCTCCCCTTCGTGGGTCCCGCCGGGCGGCTGCTCCACCGCGCCCTGGCGGAGGCGGGGATCGACGAAGGGGACCTGTACGTCACCAACGCGGTCAAGCACTTCAAGTTCGTCCGCGACGAGGCCCGGGGCCGCCGCGTCCACAAGACGCCCGGCGTGCGCGAGACCCGCGCCTGCCGGCCCTGGCTGATGGCCGAACTCCGGCTCGTCTCACCCGAGCTGGTCGTGGCCCTGGGGGCCACCGCGGGGCGGGCCCTGCTCGGACCCTCCTTCCGGGTCGGCACCGACAGGGGCGTGCCCAGACCGCTGCCCGACGGCGGGGACGGCACCCGGGTCCTGGCGACCGTGCACCCCTCGGCCGTACTGCGCGCGCGGGACCGGCGGGAGGTGTACGCGGGGCTCGTCGCCGACCTCCGTACCGCCGCGGACGCCCTCTGAGCGCGCGTCGCCGGGCCTGCGGAGCCGGATCAGCCGGCCGTCGGAGTCCGGCTGATTCGGCTCCGCGACAGCGGGCAGTCGCGGAGTGAGGGGGTACGGCCGGAAGGAGGCGGACCCCATGCGAGGGAACGCCGAGGGCGGAAGGACGGCACGGGGCCGAGGACTCAGCGACGAGGAGTTCCGGTCGCTGATGAGGGAGGCACACGCCGAGGCGCGGCGCCGTTTCCTCGGCCGGCCGCCCCGGGCGGAGCCCGACTTCGCCCTCCGTACCCAGCACGCCGAGTTCGGGGCCGCCGCCCACTGACGGCGGCTCCGGTGCCCGGTCCTGCGATGCCGTGACGACGTGAAGGAGGCCGCAGCATGAGCAAGGTCGAACAGATGATCGATGTGGATGTCCCGCTGCGGGACGTGTACAACCAGTGGACCCAGTTCGAGGAGTTCCCGCGCTTCATGGAGGGCGTCGAGGACGTCCGGCAGACCGACGACCGGCACTGTCACTGGCAGACCAAGATCGCCGGGGTCCGGCGGGAGTTCGACACCGAGATCGTCGACCAGCTCCCGGACCAGCGCATCGCCTGGCGCACCACGGGCGGCGACGTCCGGCAGATGGGCGTCGTCAGCTTCCAGCCGCTGGACGAGACGCACACCCGGGTGCGGCTCGCGATGGACATGGAGCCCGAGGGCATGGCGGAGAAGGCCGCCGACGCGATGGGAGTGCTCGACCGCCGGGTCAAGGGCGACCTCAAGCGGTTCAAGGGCTTCATCGAGGAACACGGTGACGCGACCGGCGCCTGGCGCGGCCGGATCCGCCCCGAGGACGCCGGCACCGGAACCACGGGGACGGACCCGTCGATGGGCGCGGGTCGGCCCATGGGATCCGACCCGTCCATGGGGACGGACCGGTCCATGGGGACCGACCGGCCCATGAGGTCCGACCCCTCCATGGGAGACCGGTCCATGGGGGACCCGTCGACGGGGACCGACCCCTCCATGAGGTCCGCCGAGAAGGGCCCCGACGCGATGAGGGAGCCGCCCGGGCCGGTGGAGACGCCCGGACGGACCCGCCCGGCCCGGGAGACCGAGTCCTGGTCGCTGCCGCCGGACGACGAGCCGGGCATGCGCTGACGACCCCCTCCCGCACCGCGGCGGAGAAGGCCGGCTCCTCGGAGCCGGCCCTTTCCCGTTTCGCCCCGTTTCGGACCCCGCGGTCGCGGCAAGTCGCCGGACATGATGCGTATCGGGTACACGATGATGACCGAGCAGGCAGGCCCCCGTGAGCTGGTCGGGCACGTGGTCGAGGCGGAACGGGCCGGATTCGATTTCTCCGTGATCTCGGACCACTCCTTCCCGTGGCTGCCCGCGCAGGGCCACGCCCCCTACGCGTGGAGCGTGCTGGGCGCGGCGGCGCAGGCGACCTCCGAGATCCCGCTCATGACGCTGGTGACCTGCCCGACCTTCCGCTACCACCCCGCGGTGATCGCGCAGAAGGCCGCCACCCTGCAGCTCCTGTCCGAGGGCCGCTTCCGGCTGGGCCTCGGCTCGGGCGAGAACCTCAACGAGCACATCGTCGGCAGGGGATGGCCCTCGGCGCGCGTACGCCTCGAGATGCTGGACGAGGCGGCGGAGATCATCCGCGCCCTGTTCACCGGGGAGTACGTGACCCGCCACGGCCGCCACTTCCAGGTCGACGACGCCAAGCTCTGGGACGTCCCGCCCACGCCCCCGCCCGTCGGCATCGCCGTCTCCGGGCCGCGCTCCTGTGAACTCGCCGGACGCCACGCCGATCTGCTGGTCGCCACGGAGCCGAAACGCGAACTCCTCGACGCCTTCGACGCCCAGGGCGGTGCCGGAAAGCCCCGCCTCGGACAGCTGCCCGTCTCCTACGACCCCGACCGCGACGCGGCCATCGCCCGCGCCCACGAGCAGTTCCGCTGGATGCTGGGAGGCTGGCGCCTCAACGCCGAACTCCCCCTGCCGGCGGGCTTCGCACAGGCCTCCCAGCACACCCGCCCGGAGGACGTGGCGAAGAGCATCCCCTGCGGGGACGACGTGGACGCCGTCGTGGAGGCGGCCCGCGCCTACGCCGACGCCGGGTTCACCGAGCTCGCCCTCGTCCAGATCGGCGGCGACCGGCAACTGCCCTTCCTGCGCTGGGCCGAGTCGAAGCTGCTGCCCGCCCTCCGCGACCTGTAGGGAGCCCCATATGGACCGCGCCGCGCTCTTCGACATCGACGGAACCCTCGTGGACACCAACCACCTGCACGTCGTGGCCTGGTGGGAGGCGTTCCGGCAGGGCGGCCACCAGGTGCCGACGCACGCCGTGCACCGCGCGATCGGACTGCCCGGCGAGCAGCTCATCGAGCACCTGCTCGGCAGCTCCCGCGACCCGTCGGACGACGACCGGCTCAGCACCGCCCACGACACCCTCTACGCCGCCTTCTTCGAGCGGCTCCAGGCCTTCGACAAGGCCGGCGACCTGCTCCGCGCCCTCGCGGGCGACGGTTGGAAGGTCGTCCTCGTGACCTCGGCCAAGGACCGGGAACTGAGCGCCCTGCGCCGCGCCGTCGACGCCGACGAGGCCCTCGCGGACACCGCCACCTCCGACGACGTCGAGGAGGGCAAACCCGCCCCCGACCCGATCGAACACGCCCTCTCGCTCGTCGGCGTCCCCGCCGACCGGGCCGTCTTCGTCGGCGACAGCGTCTGGGACATGAAGGCCGCCCGCCGCGCCGGGGTGGTGAGCGCCGGCCTGCTGTGCGGCGGCATCCCCCGCGCCGACCTCACGGAGGCGGGCGCCGCCGCCGTCTACGCCGACCCGGCCGACCTCCTCGCCCACCTCGACACCAGCCCCTTCAAGACAGTCCCGGCCGACGGCGCCTCCTCGGACGCCGGCGGGCCGTAGGGAGATGAACACCATGACCGGACCGAGCAACCCGGACCCGGAGCCCCGCCGCACCCCGGGGGTCGAGGCCGGCGGGGGAGTCCCCGTGGGTGAGACGCCGCCGGCCGAGTCCGGTACGGGGACGGCCACCGGCCCCCACCGGCCGCCCCGGCGAGGCTGGGCGACGGGCCCGCTCCTCGTCGTGTGGCTGCTGGTCATCGCGTGCGCGCTGTTCTTCCTCGTGTACGCGATCGTCCTCGCGGCCCGCTGAACCCGCGCCGGACCGCCCGGCACGACCTGTCCGACACGACCCACCCGGCACGATCTTTCCGAAAACAACCCACCTGAAAGGAACCGTCCATGGCCCGCAACGAGCCCGACCCGCAGGCGGCCCGCGGCGACGACGTGTACCAGCCCACCCACTCCGACGCGGGCAACCGCCCCAGCGGCGAACTCGACCCCGAGAACGCGCTCGCCACGGACCCGCTCGACGACCCGGCCGCCCCCGGCTACTTCCCTCCGGAACACCCCGAGGGCGTCGACCGGCACGGCACCACCCAGCGGGAGCAGCGGGAGGGCGAGCCGCTCGACGAACGGCTGGCCCAGGAGGTGCCCGAGGCGCGGCCGCCCGCCGCCGACGGCGCCGTACCCGCGGAGGAGGCCGCCGTCCACGTGGAGACCGGGGCGGAGAGGACCGAGGAGGAAGTCGATGAATGAGCGTACGAACGAGCCCGTGGACGCGCGCCTGACCGAGGACGAGCTGAGGGAGCACCCCGCCGACGACCCGGTGCACCCGCCGTCGGAGCGGCCCGGCGGCGGCCGTTCCCGCCACGGGCGGGGACGGCGGGACATGGCCGACCCGCCGGGGCGGACCACCCCCTCCCAGGCGGAGGGCGAGCGCCTTCCGGACGACGACGGGACGTGATCATCCGGGCCGCCCGCCGGCCCGTGCCGCGCCGTTTGCCCGTCGGGGCGATGGGCAGCCGCCGCGGAGGAGCCCGTACGACCCACCTCCCCTCCCCTGGAGGCACTCATGAACACCCCCGACCGTGGCAGCAGCAAGTCCGGCCCCCGACTCGACGACGAGCGTAAAAAGGAAGTGGAGGGCCAGGTCAGGTCCGGCCGCCCCACCCGCGTGGAGGAGTGGCACGACCCGGAGCCCCCCGTCGACGAGCCCGAGCAGAGCCGGGAACGGAGCAGCGACAGCTGACCGCCTCCCGTGACCGCCGCTTCCCACCCCTGGGGGACACCATGGACCTCGACTTCCTCAAACCGCTCCTGGAACGCCCCGGCCCCTGGGCCTCCGTCTTCGTCGAGACGAGCCGGTCCACCGAGGACGCGGCGCAGATCCAGAGACTGCGGGACCGCGCCGTCGCCCGGCAGCTCGTCGACGAGGGCGCGGACCCCCTCACCGTCGGCGCGGTCGCCGAAAGACTCCGCGCCGAGCCGGCCTCCGGAGCGCCTCCCGGGCGCGCCCTCTTCGCCACGGCCGGGGAGATCGTGCTCGACCTCCCCCTGACGACGGCGCCGCCCGACGTCGAGGCGACGTGGACGAACCTCCCCCACATCGCCCCGCTCCTGCACCTGCGGAGCGACGAACCGGCCTGTCAGGTGGCCCTCATCGACCGCACCGGCGCCGACCTCGAACTGCGCAGCCCCTTCGGCGTGCAGGACGTGGGCCACGCGGAGGGGAAGACGTGGCAGGGCCGGGGCCACCGCGGCCTCCCCGCCGACCGGTACGAATGGCACTACCACAACAAGGTCGAGAACGCCTGGGAGGAGACGGCCGACCTCATCGCCGCCGAGCTCGTACGGCGCTGTCCGCAGCACGACGCCCTGCTGGTCCTGGCCGGGGACGCCCGCGAGCGCAAGGCGGTGCGGGACCGGCTCCCCCCGCGGCTCCGGAGCCACACAGTCGAGGTCGAGCACGGCAGCCGGGCGCCCGGCGCGTCCACCGCGTCCCTCGACCGCGAGATCGAGGACGCGCGGTCACGGTACGCACGGGAGCGGATCCGCAGCACCCTCGACGACTTCCGCAGGGCACGAGGACGTCCCGGCGAGCACCGGGCGGGGACCGTGGACGGCGCTCCCGGTCCGGCCGCCGAAGGCGTTCCGGCGGTGCTGGAGGCCGTCCGCGAGCACCGGGTCGCCACCCTGCTGCTCGGGCTCGACGCCGCCGACGCGGGCCGCCTGATCTGGGTCGGCCCCGGCCCGTACGACATCGCCCTGGGCCGTACGGAGGCCAAGAACTGGGGGATCGGCCGGCCGAAGGAGGCACGCGCCGACGACGCGCTGCTGCGCGCCTGCGTCGCCGCGGACTCCGAGGTCCTCATGGTCCCCGAGGAGGCCCCGGGCCCGGCCGGCGGCCTCGGCGCGGTCCTGCGCTGGAGCACCTGACCCGCCCGGCACGGAGGGCGGCGCCGCCCCCGCCGACAGATGCGGAGGCGGCGCCGCCCTGCCGGACCCGGCGAGCTCCGCCCGTACGCCCCGTCAGGCGCCGCCCCGCCGGACCCGCCGAGCTCCGCCCCCGCACGCCCCCGCTGGCGGGGTGTCGTCAGTCGACCAGGCGCAGGACCGCCCGTTCCACCGCGCCCCGCGTGGCCGGGTGTCCGAAGCCGCCGTCCTCGCCCAGCCGTCCCAGGGCCGGGGCGATGGTGACGCCCTCCTCGAAGCGCTCGACGACGAGCGGATCGATGTACGACGCGCGGCAGACCGCCGGCGTGTTGCCGAGATAGCCGCTGACCTCCCGGACCGCCCGCCGCTCCGCCTTCGCCCGCGCCGCGCGCGAGCCGTCCGCCACCGGCGCCGAGACGGCGAGCGCGACGGCGGCGAGGACCGTGGCGTGCCAGGTCCGGAAGTCCTTGGCGGTGATGTCGCTCCCGGAGTGCTTCCGCAGATAGGCGTTGAGGTCCTCCGCGTGGACCTCGTGCCACGCCCGCCCCTCCCAGTACACGAACAGCCGGTCGCCCCCGCCCCGCCGCCGCAGCAGCGCGTGCACGACCTCGTACGCCGGCTCGTCCACGAGGGCCCGGGTCTGCCGCCGGCCCGACTTGGCCGGATAGCCGAGGCGGACCTCCCCGCGGGCGCAGCGCGCGTGCTCGCGGAGCAGGGTCGTGAGTCCGTACGAGGAGTTGTCCCGCCGGTACCGCTCGCCGCCGATCCGGAAGAAGCCGAGGTCGAGGAGGCGCACGGCGCAGGCCAGCACCCGGTCCCGGCACAGACCGCGCCGCTCCAGATCGCGTGCGACGGCCCGGCGCAGCCGGGGGAGGCTGCGGGCGACCACGCGCACGTGCGCGTGCTTCGCCTCCTCCTGCCGGCGCCGGAACTCCCGGTGGTACAGGTACTGCCGGCGGCCCGCCGCGTCCGTGCCGACGGCCTGGATGTGCCCGTGGGACCAGGGGCAGATCCAGACCTCCCGCCACGCCGGGGGGATGACGAGCGCGACGACCCGAGCCCGGTCCTCCGGGTCCAGGGGCGCGCCGTCGGCGTCCAGGTAGCGGAAACCCCGGCCGTGGCGGACCCGCCGCCAGCCCGGTCGGTCCGGATCGCTCGTTCTGAGCCGCATCCCTCCACTGTGCCGCCGTACGGCCCCGGGTGCCTCGCGCGCGCACGCCGGCGCGGTCGGGGCCTGCCGGGCACGAGGAGTCCGCCGACCCCAGAGGCCCGCGCACGCGCGCGTGCCGCCACTCGGCCGTACGCGCGCGTGCCTCCCCTCCGAGGGGGGTACCGGAGGGGGCATGATCCGACTGATCGAGGGCCTGACGGAGGACCGCACCGCCGCCCTGCTGCTCCAGGGGTACGCCTGGCTGCCCGACGCGCGCCGCCGGGCGGGGGACGGCGGGGCCGTCCGGACCCGGCTGCTCGGCCGGACCGCCGTCGCCCTGCACGGGCCCGAGGCGGTGCGCTTCTTCTACGACGAGAACCACGTGCGCCGCACCGGCGCCCTGCCGGGACCGGTGCTCGACACGCTCTTCGGCCGGGGCGCCGTCCACACCCTGGACGGCGCCGACCACCGTGCCCGCAAGGCGCTCTTCGTCGCCCGGCTGACCGATCCGGCGGCCGTCGCCTCCCTCGTCGAGCACGCCGGGGCCGCCTGGCGGGCGGCGTTCGCCGCCCCCGGCCGGCGCGAGGTCGTCCTCTTCGACGAGGCGGCGCTGGTGCTCGCGCGGGCCGTCCGCGACTGGGCCGGGCTGCCGTACGACGACACACGGGTCCGCGGCCTGGCGCGGGACTGCGTCGCCATGGTCGACGGCTTCGCCGCCCCGGGCCCGCGCCATCTGCGGGCCCGCCGCGCCCGCGCCCGCCAGGAGGAGGTCCTCGCGGGCGCCGTCGGGAGGGCGCGGGCGGCGGCGGTGTCCGCCGAGGACACGCCGTTCGGGGCGTTCGTCCGGCACCGCGGGGCCGACGGGGCACCGCTCGACCTCCACACGGCCGCCGTGGAGCTCCTGAACGTCGCCCGCCCGACGATCGCCATCGCCTGGTTCGTGGCGTTCGCCGGACACGCGCTGCACCGGTGGCCCAAGGTCCGGGAGCGCCTGCGCGAGGACGGCTCCGGCGCCTACGCGACGGCCTTCGCCCACGAGGTCCGCCGCTTCTACCCCTTCGTGCCGTTCGTCGGCGGCCTCGGCGCCCGCGACCTGGAGTGGCGCGGGGAGCGGATCCCGGAGGGCGCGCTGGTCCTGCTCGACGTGTACGGCCAGAACCACGACCCGGCCCTCTGGCCGGACCCGTACCGGTTCGACCCCGAGCGCTTCCTCTCCGGGCCCCCGGACCCGGACGCCCTGATCCCGCAGGGCGGCGGCGACGCCCGTACCGGCCATCGCTGCCCCGGAGAGGACGTCACCGTCGCCGTCCTCGCGGCCCTGTCGGGCGCCCTGGCCCGGCAGGAGTGGACGGTGCCCCCGCAGGACCTGCGGATTCCCCTGCGGCGGATCCCCACCGCGCCGCGCAGCGGCTTCCGGATCGCCCTCCCGCCGGTCTGACCGGAAGGTTTGCGCGGTCGAGCTCCGGGCACCGCACCTCGCAGAACGGGGCGGGCGTGCCGAGCCGAGGAGGACGTCATGACCGCGACGAGACGCCTGACGGAGGCCGAGTGGCGCATCGTGGAGGAGGAGACGGCGCGCCGGCCGCAGGTGTCACGTCAGCCGGAAGGCCCCGGGGAGCGGGTCGACGGACGGCCGGAAGGCGCCCGGGAGCGGGTCAACAGACGGTGGCAGGAGGTCCTCCAGGAGACGCGGGTCGCCCAGACCGGCGTGCAGATCCTGTTCGGCTTCCTGCTCAGCCTCGCCTTCACGGCCCGCTTCCGTGAACTGGGCGGTTTCGACCGCGGACTGTACGTCGTGACCATCATCCTCGCCGCCTCCTCGACCGCCGCCCTGATCGCCCCGGTCTCCCTCCACCGCTGTCTCTCCGGGCTGCGGCTGAAGGAGGAGGTCGTGATCGCCGCCGGGCGGCTCATGGTCTGCGGCATGGTCCTCCTCGCCCTGACCGTCGCCTGCACCCTGATGCTCATCCTGAACGTGGTCCTCGGCGGCGCGCTGGCCGCCGGGACCGTCGTCGGCGCCGTGATGCTGTGGTTCGCTCTCTGCTGGTACGTCACCCCCTACCGGCTGCGGCGCAAGGCGCTGGCACGGACCGGGGACGGAGGACGACGGTGAACGGCGGCGAGAGCGAGTACCGGATCGCCCGGTTCAGGGAGCGCCTCGCGCGCGAGGACGTGGCCGAACTCGGCGTCCGCGTCGAGGTGCGCGGCGCGAGCATCCTCCTGACCGGCACCCTCCCCACGGCCGACCGCCGCGACGAGATCCTCCGCCTCGCCGGCACCGAACTGGCCGGCATCCCCGTCCACGCGGACCTCCTGGTCGCCCGCGTCGACCCTCCCGACCGTCCCGAGGAACTGTCGTGACCCCCGGCGCCGAGCGGGACGGAGCCGTCGTCCGGGTGGCCGCCGTGGGCGACATCCACCTGAGCCCGGACTGCCGGGGCCTGCTGCGCCCCTCCTTCGAGACCCTGCCGCTCTGCGCGGACCTGCTCCTCCTCGCCGGCGACCTCACCCGGCACGGCACCGTCCCGGAGGCGGAGGTGGTCGCGGAGGAGGTGCGCGACCTCGGCGTCCCCGTGGTCGCGGTGCTCGGCAACCACGACTATCACTCGGAGCGGGAGGCCGACGTCACCCGCGTCCTCACCGAGGCCGGCGTCACGGTCCTGGAGGGGGACCGGGTGGTCCTGCCCGTGGCGGGCCGCAAGGTCGGCGTCGCCGGGGCGAAGGGCTTCTGCGGGGGCTTCGCGGGCCGCAGCGCGGGGGAGTTCGGCGAGCGGGAGATGAAGGACTTCGTCCGCACCGCCCGCCGGAGCGCCGAGGGCCTCTACCGGGCGCTGGCCGACATGTCGGCCGACGGCTGCGCGGCCAGGATCGCCCTCACCCACTTCGCGCCCGTCCCCGACACGCTCGCCGGCGAACCGGTCGAGATCTATCCCTTCCTGGGCAGTTACCTCCTCGCCGAGGCCATCGACGAGGCCGGCGCCGACCTCGCCGTGCACGGCCACGCCCATCTCGGCACCGAACACGGCATGACGGCCGGCGGGGTACGCGTGCGCAACGTGGCCCAGCCCGTCATCGGCCGGGCGTTCGCGCTCTACCACCTTCCGCTCGCCGCGAGCTGAGCGGCGGTCAGCGCCCCCGCGCGGTCCGGCCGTCCGCGCGTCCCGTCAGTTGGTCGGGATTCGGTGAAACCTTGCGGCTCCTCGTACCGTCCTCTCACCAGGGAGATGAACGGAACACGGGGAGTGGGGGAATCCATGGGGCAGGGCAAGTACACCGCGCACATAGCCGTGGTGGCTTCGGCGGTGGGGCTGAGCCTGGCGGTGTGGGGCGCGACGGCGCTGATGGACAACGAGGCCGCCGCGAACATGGGGAACGGGCCGGTCTCGCAGGCGCCCGCCGAGAAGCCGGGGACGCCGGCCCGGGTGCGGCCGCAGAAGGTGCCCGAGAGCATCGCGCACGCGGCCGAGGCGGGGGGTTCGGCCGTGAACATCACGATCGACGACGGACCCGACCCGCGCTGGACGCCGCAGATGCTGGACATCCTCGAGGACAACGGCGTCAAGGCCGTGTTCTGCATGGTCGGTCCGATGGCGAAGCAGCACCCCGACATCGTCAAGAGGATCGTCGTGGAGGGCCACCGGCTCTGCGACCACACCGTGTCCCACGACACGACGATGGACAAGAAGTCCGTCGCGTACCAGAAGCAGCAGATCTTCGACGCGAAGAAGATGATCGAGGACGCGGCCGGGGGAGCGAAGGTCGAGTACTACCGGGCTCCGGGCGGAGCCTTCACCCCGGACAGCCGGCGGCTCGCGGCCGCCGCGGGGATGCGGCCGCTCGGCTGGAACGTGGACACGAAGGACTTCGAGCAGCCGGGCACGGCCTCGATCGTCAACACCGTCAAGAACGAGCTGTCGAACGGGCCGACGATCCTCTTCCACGACGGCGGCGGCGACCGCGGCCAGACCGTCGCGGCCCTGCGGCAGGTGCTGCCGTGGCTCAAGGAGAACGGACACACCTTCAGCTTCCCCGTCCGCACGACCCCTTGAGCCGCGCGCGGAAGGACCCCCGTTCGGGCGGTGCGGACGGCGAGAGCGGGGGGCGGGCCGTGACCCGTGGAGGGCCGGCCCGTTGTGAGGGTGTGACCTCAACACGACGCATCTCCTCGATCCTCGCCGTCGCCGCCGCCTTCTCGTGCCTCGGCGCCTCCGCGGCGTCCGCCGCGACCGCCGCCGAAGCCACCGGACCGCTGGGCCCCAAGATCAACCCGATCAGCGAGCTCGACGCGCTCACCACGACCGGCATCCCCGAGGAGTCCCGCGGGCGGTTCCCGGGCATCGCCGGCCAGCTGAACAACGGCCTCGACCGGCTCAACGAGCTGGGGCAGCTGCACCAGCTCACCGACCAGGCGGCGCCGGTGGCCGGGCTGCTCCCCGTCTCCGCCTGACCGACCGACACGACCGAACGAAGCCCTCCGAAGGTCCGGTGCCCCGACGGCACCGGGCCTTCGTCGTCCCCGCCCCCGCCCCCGGCTCAGGGCTTGGCGGGGGTCTCCCGTACGGGGTGCCCGCTCAGGATGGAGACCCGGTTGAAGGCGTTGATCGTGATCGCGACCCAGATCACCGCCGAGATCTCCTCGTCGCTCAGCGCACGACGGGCGCTGTCGTGGGCGCGCTCCTGGGCGAGGGAGTCGGCGGGGGTGGTGGTGGCCTCCGCGAGGGCCAGGGCGGCGCGCTCCCGGTCCGTGAAGAGCTCGGTGTCGCGCCAGGCGGCGAGCACGCCCAGACGGCGGGTCGTCTCGCCCGCGCGCAGGGCGGCCCTGGTGTGCACGTCGAGGCAGTACGCGCAGCCGTTGATCTGGGAGACGCGGAGGTTGACCAGCTCCACCAGGATGCGGTCGAGCCCCGCCTCGGCGGCCGTCGCGCGCACGGCATCCGCCGTCTGGACCAGCGCGTGGTAGGCCTTGGGGCTCTGCTTGTCGACGTAGATCCGTCTGTTCGCCGGGGCTCCTGCCGTGTCGCTCACCGTGCGCTCCTTCCGGGCCGTGCCGGCCTCGTCCGCGAACGGTGCGTGTCACCGTCGCAGGGGCTATCATGATCCATGATTGTTGAAAATGGAACTATTTCTCGGAGGGGTCGGCATGAGTATCGCGGAGATCGAGGTCCTGACGGCGCGGGACGTCCCGCTGGGCGGACCCCGGGCGATGACCGTACGACGCACGCTCCCGCAGCGCGCGCGGACGCTGATCGGCGCCTGGTGCTTCGCCGACCACTACGGCCCCGACGACGTCGCCGAGTCCGGCGGCATGGACGTCGCCCCGCATCCGCACATCGGACTGCAGACCGTGAGCTGGCTGTTCAGCGGCGAGATCGAGCACCGCGACAGCCTCGGCAGCCACGCGTACGTGCGGCCCGGCGAGCTGAACCTCATGACCGGCGGGTACGGCATCAGCCACACCGAGGTCTCGACCCCCCGCACCACCGTCCTGCACGGCGTCCAGCTGTGGGTGGCCCTCCCCGAGGAGCACCGGAACACCGCCCGGGACTTCCAGCACTACGCCCCGGGGACGGTCCGCGTCGACGGCGCCGACGTCAGGGTGTTCCTCGGGACGCTCGCCGGCTCGACCTCCCCGGTGCGGACCTTCACCCCGCTCCTCGGCGCCGAACTCCTCGTCGACCCGGGCGCGACCGTCGCCCTCCCCGTCGACCCCGGCTTCGAGCACGGCCTGCTCGTCGACACCGGGGAGGTCCGCATGGGCGGCACGCTTCTGCGCCCGGCCGAACTGGGATACGCCCCCACCGGAGCCGGGACCCTCACCCTGACGAACGAGTCGGACGCCCCCGCCCGCGCGGTCCTCCTCGGCGGAACGCCGTTCGAGGAGGAGATCGTGATGTGGTGGAACTTCATCGGCCGCAGCCACGAGGACATCGCCGAGGCCCGCGAGGAGTGGGAGAAGGCCTCCGACCGCTTCGGCGAGGTCGAGGGCTACCCCGGCGACCGCCTCCCGGCCCCCGCCCTCCCCAACGCCCGGATCGCACCGCGCAAGAACCCGGCGCGACGCTGACCTGGGGCTTCCTCTGTCGAGCCGATGGAGGGGCGAGGGGTGCCCGGCGGTTCCTGTGACTGTCGCCGCGACTGTGGGAGGGGTGCGTATCGCAACCCCTCCCGATCGCGCGGTCGAGAGCGTGCTTCCAGAGCGCGCCCGTGTGCGAGCAGGCCTGGTCGGCTGAGTGCCGACCTCTTGCCGACTTTACTGACGCCTCATCATGTATCTCGACGGCACGGGGTGCGGCGACGGGCCGGCCTCGGCGTCGCACCCCACGGCTCATGGGCTGCTGGGACGTCGTGGTCCGGCCGTTCCCGTCGGCTCGCTCGGCTCGACATGAGACGTCGCGCCGGCCTGGTGGAGCAGGACGAAGAGATCACTCGGGGCGGCCCGGGTTCACGGATCGGCCGTACCGATCTTCGATCCGGCCCTCGCCTGGCATCATCGTAGAGGCCGGGACGGGCAGGGGAGGGGGAGCTGTGAAGCTGATGGTCTCTCGGATGACGGACAAGCGCACGCTGTTCTTCGGCGAGGCGGATTCCTACACGGTCATGACCCGCGGGGTGGCCGCTCAGGATCTGCTGGCCAAGCTGCGCACCTCCGCATTGCTGTACGACCACGTGATCCTGGCAGCCGCGTACTTCTGGCAGTCCGAGCAGCTTCGTCATGTCCTTCCCTACGTGACGGAACTCATCGGAACGGGCGAGATCCTTCCGTCGATCCGGTCCCCCTGGGTCACCCGCGACGTCATCGACTACTTCGACAAGCGGATCGAGGACACCGCCGGCCTGGTCGGCACTCCGATCTTCGGGATCGAGGCCCTCGCCTCGGAAATCGCCCGCCCGGAACAACGCCCGGTGGCCGAACAGCTCGCCACCATCGGCACACTGGTGCACCTGGACACCGGATCGGTGGAGGACACCTTCCGGGGCCTGTGGCTGACCGATTCGAGCAACGTCCGCGACCCGTACTCCGTCCACAACGCGGTGCTTGAAGCGGCGGGTGGGCACGACGGCGTCGGCGATCTGCTGAGAGGCATCGGCGCGATCGCCCATCAGGCCTTCTTCTCCCGCAGTGTCGTGGCCCAGGAGCTGTACGGGATGAACCTCCCTCCAGCACTGACGAGGGTGCTCATCGACCGTGCGTCCGAGCTGTATCTGCGGTCGAACGCCTCCGCATGCGGCAGCGAACAGCTCGTGACGACGCGCTGGGCAGGCTCGGGCGGCCCGTCGGTGGGGCCGTTGGCCTCAGCGAACATCGACCTGTTCACCCGGGTGCTGGGGGTCTGCGGAATCTCCCCCCGGCAGCTCCATGGTCTCGGGGACGACGAGATCCTGGCCATCAAGTACTCCGAGGAGTTCCAGGCGTTCCGCGAGACCTACTTCCGGCTCGTCGAGACCGCCACGCTCGAACACGGGAACTTCACAGACGAGCTCTGGAAGCGCTTCGAACGGATGCGGACGCGTGACCGCATGGCGAAGCGCTTCATCCGCGTACTCAAGTCGATCGAGCTGGCGTCGGGAGCCCTGTTCGCGGCGGCGCTGGGCTCGGTGGTCCAGGAATCGACGACGTTCGGGCAGACCCTCATGGCCGCCAGCGGTGCGGGCGCCGGTGCCGGACGGTTCCTCGGCGGCCTCAAGCGCCTCAACACCACACCGGTCGACGATTTCGTCGAGTTCGCCACGCGCGAGGCGTACCGGGACCGGCTGCGCGCATCTTTCCGCCTGCGACGCTGAAGGCCCGCCCCGGCCCGTTTCGCTCAGGTACGCGAGGCCTTGTCCTCCCGGTCCGTCACGAAGTTGACCAGCAGGGGACACTCGTTGCCGCACCGCGTGCAGCCCATCGCGAACCGGTTCCGGGCGGACTTCTCGAACAGGCCGCCGTCCACCACGCAGGTGTAGTTCGCCCCTCGGTTCTCGGTGATCTGGTTCTCCGCCGGGAAGTCCAGGTCGGGGAAGAGCGAGATGTTGGCGGAGTGCGCGGCGATGCGTGCGGCCCGCAGCCCTTCCAGGATGGAGTCAAGGTTCGGGACCCGTCCGGTGTGCTCCTCCCGGGTCACCGAGTTCACCACGTCGGTTCCGCCTTCGACGGCGAGCATCCCGGCGCCCAGCGCGTTGGCGATGTGGTCGTTGCCGACGGCGGCGTCCGTGGGGATGGGGCCAAGGGTCATGACCGGGCCGGGGTAGCCGAGCTCTTCGCGGAGCAGCTGGGTGAACGCCCCGATCTGTCCGAGTCGCATGTGGCCGACCGCTTCCAGCATGGTCGGCACCCCGAGGGCACGGGCCTCCCGGTAGAACATCTGCTGTCGTTCGAGTTCCTGGATGTGTACGGCGTCCAGGGCGTCCACGGTGCTGGCCGGCCGGAACGTCGTACCCAGGCTGAGAGCCACTCCGTGCCGCTCGAGTATCGCGGCGATGTCCCCGAACCGCTCCGCGAGCACGCTCTCGGCACGGTCGTGGATCAGCATGTCCCGGACGACGATCCCGCCCCCGCGCGCGGTGGTCGCGGTCTGCCGGGTGACTCGGGCGAGCTCGTACATCTCACGCGTGGGCGAGAGGTGCAGCGTCATCCACGCGACACCGGACGCCGCCTGCCGCTCGATCTCGTCGAGCAGGAGGGGGACGTCTATTCCGCGCCGCGGCTTGAAGCAGAGGTAGTGCGGCAGCGTCCCGACAGGCAGACCGAGCTGCTCGCCCGCGGTCCGGTAGAGCGGGGTGGGCAGGCGGACCGTGCTGAGGTCCATCATCAGGTCGGGCTGGTAGCCGAGCCTGCCTAACGCCGCGATCTTCTCGACCTCGACAGCCAGATCGGCCGCTCTGCTGCATCCGATGCTGGTGTTCACCTTGACCAGTGACCCCGGCCCCACCAGGACCGGACTACCAGAAGTCCGCAGGGCGACGAGGGAGCCCGAGTCGATGCGCGTCCGGGCCTCCGGCTCGCTCAGCAGGCCCTCGCGAATCTCTTGGACGTCACTCAAACCGTTCATGGAGCCTCCGTCGGCGTCTGTGGGTCATCGGTGAGGGTCACGGAAAGCGACGCCCATCCTGACAGCGCCACGACGACCGGAGAAACGCATTTCACGCCGTATGACACGTCCCCGGCCAGGCCGGGCGTGCGGCTCGTCCGCCATCAGGGCGTCAGCGGAGTCTGCCCCTTCTGTCAGTACGCCGTCGGGGTGGACCCGAGCGCCGAGTCGATGGTCTGCTGCCCCGCCCTTCCCTCGGCCTGCTCCCTTCACGAGCTGCCCTGGCGGTGAACCACAGTGACGCCAGAGATGTAATGGATGATTCTCTTTCGAGGTTGCCGTGGCATTGTGTAATGCCTGATACTCCTTGGTGTGCCGCACCCTGCGGCGCACCGGATCGAGCACTGACCGGAGGGGCGCGAGTGGTTTCGCATCGCACGGAGCATGACCTGATCGGCGGCAGACGTGTGCCGGCCGACTCCTACTACGGGATCCACACCTTGCGTGCGCTCGAGAATTTCCCGCTCTCCGGCATCCCGATGTCCGCTCATCCAGAGCTTGTCAACGCCCTCGCCTGCGTGAAGGAGGCGGCTGCTCTGGCGCACGGTGATCTGGGCACGCTGCCGAGAAGTCAGGTCGATGCCGTTGTGGCTGCCTGCCGGGAGATTCGCGAGGGGAGGCTGCACGAGCAGTTCGTGGTGGACGTCCTTCAGGGCGGCGCCGGAACCTCGGCCAACATGAATGCCAACGAGGTGATCGCCAACCGCGCTCTCGAACTGCTCGGACACGCCAAGGGCGACTACGAGCGGCTGCACCCGAACGACGACGTCAACCGGGCCCAGAGCACGAACGACGTCTACCCGACAGCGGTCAAGCTTGCCCTCGTGACGTCCGCGGGGCGTCTGATGGACGGGATGACGATCCTCGCGAACGCGTTCACCGAGCGCGGCGGAGCCTTCGCCAAGACCGTGAAGCTGGGCCGGACGCAGCTCCAGGACGCGGTTCCGATGACGCTCGGCCAGGAGTTCGACGCCTTCGCCCTCACCGTTCGGGACGACGCCCTGCTCGTGAAGCGGGCCTCGCAAGCCCTGTGCGAGGTCAACCTGGGCGGTACCGCGATCGGGACCGGCCTCAACACCGATCCGGGTTTCACCCAGGCGGCCGTCGCTCACCTTGCCGTCGTGGCATCGGTCCAGGTGCGTGCGGCGCGTGATGCGGTGGAGAGCACGCAGGGCATGGGCGGCTTCCTGCAGCTTTCCGGCGCTCTCAGGCAGTTCGCTCTGCGCCTGTCGAAGATCTGCAACGACCTGCGCCTTCTCGGCTCAGGACCCCACGCGGGACTGGGAGAGATACGGCTTCCCCCGGTGCAGGCAGGGTCGAGCATCATGCCGGGGAAGGTGAACCCGGTGGTGCCGGAGGCCGTGAACCAGGTCTGCTTCGACGTCATCGGCGCGGACGCCGCGGTTTCTGCCGCTGCTCAGGCGGGTCAGTTGCAGCTGAACGCCTTCGAGCCGCTGATCGCTCACCATCTGCTCAACTCGACCAATCGCCTGGACGCCGCCTGCCGCACCCTCGCCGAGCGCTGCGTGCGGGGCGTCGTGGCGAACGAGCAGCGCCTTCGAGACCTGGTCGAGGGGTCCGCCGGTCTCGCCACCGCACTCAACCCGGTCATCGGCTACCAGAAGGCGACGCAGCTGGCCAGGGACTGCGTCGTGACGGGTCGGCCGGTCCGCGAACTCGCGGCGAGCAGCGGCACGTTCCTGCCGGGAGAGCTTGAGGAGCTTCTCGACCCCTGGCGTCTTGCCCACCCGGAACGCTGAGGGTGGCAACAGCCGGCTGGGGCCGCGGAGTGCGGTCCGCGGCCCCGGCCCATGCTCTGGGAGGGGTCGTTCCGCTGGGGCACCTGTCCGATGAGGCTCAGCTCTTGGTCATGGTGCAGGTGTACGCCGAGGCCCCCGATCCGCTGTACGCCTCGACCTCGATGTAGTACGTCCCCGCGCCGGCGGCGGTCCGGGTGAAGCCGAGGGCTTCGCCGACTCCGGCGCCGTTGTTCACGGAGCGCGCGAGCGTGCTCCCCGTCGAGTCCAGCCAGTAGAGATCGGCGTCGTAGACGGCAGGCACGGTGCAGTTGACGGATGCGGTCTGCCCGCTGCCGAGGCTGACCTTGAAGTAGTCGCGGTCGGTGGTGGACTTCATGCTGCCGGTGACGGAACCGGGGGAGGGCAGCGCGGTGGCGTCGTCGGCGGTGTCCCGGGTGTCGTTCGGCTCGCTTTCGGCGACGGCGCTGCCGCTCTGACCGGAGCAGTTGGTGATCGGCGTCCCGTTGTGGAGGTTGGCGTCCGCGACGCCGTTGGTCACACTGCGCAGGTAGTAACCGCAGGTGGGACGGTTCTTGAAGTCGAAGGTCGAGCCGGGCGTCAGGCGCCAGATCTTGTAGCCGGAGTAGGTGAGCGGCTTGCGGTCGACAGCCTGCTCCGGCTGGTGGTCGCCGAGGACGACGTAGGAGTCCTTGCCGTACTGCGTGGCCATTCCGTCGCGGTCGATGAACAGCGAGCCGCCGCCTTCCTCGACGCCGACGCCCCAAGCCGCGCCGCCGGTGGTGAGCCCGTCCTTGATGGCGCGGGCCACGAAGGCCATCGTGCGGCCCATGCGGTCGCGGGTGACGAAGTGCGAGTCGTTGATGACTCCACCGTAGTTCGGCCAGTCGAACATGCCGGTGGTGAAGCTGATGTACCGGTCGTAGGGGTTGGCCAGTGCCTCGGCGCTGGTGACGCTGCCGTTGCACGCGTCGTAGACGATCGGGCTGTTGACGTGGTGGCCCGCGCTGCCGCCGCCGGAACCGCCGCCCTTGGCCACGACCGACTCGACGGAGGCCTCCAGCGCGGTTCCCTTCCACGCGGCGTACCGGCACTGGTCGCCGCCGGCGAAGTAGACGAACTCGGCGTTGCGGACGTCGGCGTTGACCTGGCTGTTGTTGCCGTCGTTGGCGGCCGTGAGGGTCCAGGTCGTACAGGAGTTGACGCCGGTCAGTCCCATGACGGTGTCGCACTCGGGCGTCTGGCTTCCGGACGTCGGTGCCGAGCCGGCGAGGACGACGACGTCGATGCTCCCGCTTCCTCCGCGGATGTCGTCGATGGCGCGCGTCATCGACGCCGGCACGACCGCGCCCGCGCCGTTCATGGTGAACGCCGGGCCGTTCCAGGACGGACGGCTGACGTCGGAGGCGCTGCCGAGCCTGATCCGGCTCGCGGCCGCGTGCGCCGGCTGCTGGGCGGTGAAAGTGAGGGTCAGGGCGAGCAGCGCAAGCGCTGCGGACGCGACCTTGTGCGAGTGACGAGACGTCATCGATGACTCCTGGACGAGGGGTTGACGTCCCCTCGGTCTGTGCGACCGCTGGGTTGGTAGCGGAACTTACAAGCCGAGCATGGAAACGGGAAGATGTACGACGGGTATCCGGTGTTTTCTCGTCGACAGCGCGAGAAAGTGCTACCTGAAAAGGGTGCAAACCGCCCCATATCCACTGTCTTCATGTCGTGTTACAGGAACGTAATGCGAAGTACATCTGGTCAATCGTCAACCGGATATGTAACTTCCTGGGTGTGGCCGACGGCCTGATTCCATCGTCGGCAGAGTTCACCCTGAGAGGTTCGACCGCGATGAACGCTCGTCTCGCGCGCCATGCAGCGACCGCTGCTCTGGCGGCCACGGCTGTGGCGACACTTTCCGCCTGCGGAGACCCCGACGCCCCCGCTGTCGGGGCCGACAAGGTCACCGTCGCCGGTGTGGTGATCAAGAAGGAGCAGGCCCTCCATGACCTGCTCCCGGAGAAGATCAAGAAGGCCGGCACGGTGCGCGTCGCGACGGACGTGCCGTACCCGCCGTTCGAGATGTTCGTGAAGGAGGGGGAGACCGAACTGACCGGTCTGGACTACGACCTGGGCCAGGCGCTGGGCGCGAAGCTCGGCGTCACGTTCGCCTTCACGCCGCAGAAGTTCGACGGCATCGTCCCGGCCATTCAGGCCGGCAAGTTCGATGCGGCGATGTCGGCCATCACGGACAACAAGGACCGGCAGAAGGTCGTCGACTTCGTCGACTACTCCCAGTCCGGCTCCGGCATCCTCGTCGGCGACGGCAACCCCGGCAAGATCACCACACTCGACGATCTGTGCGGGAAGAAGGTCGCGGTCCAGGCCGCCACCCACCAGCTCGACCTGCTGAAGGGGCATCAGGACGCCTGCGGAAAGGCGGGCAAGGGGAAGATCGACATCCAGACCTTCCCCAAGGACTCCGACGCCCAGCTCGCCCTGCGCTCGGGCAAGGTCGTCGCCCAGGTGCTGACCAAGCCCGCCGCCGGCTGGGTCGCCAAGACCGCCGACGCGGGCAAGGCCTTCGACCTGGTCGAGGATCCGGCCGCGTCCGGCGGCTACGACGCCACGCCCAACGGCATCGCGATCAGCAAGCAGCAGCCCGAGCTGACGGACGCGATCCAGAAGGCCCTGCAGTCCCTGATGGACGACGGCATCGTCCTCAAGATCTACAACAAGTACGGCGTCGGCTCCATCCTCGTGAAGGAAGCCACCAAGAACGCGTCGGTGGACTGAGCATGATCGACACCAAGTCTCCCGCCGACCGTACGACCACCGGCCCGACGAGCGTGCGCGATCCGGAGATCGTCCCGGTCCGCAACTACGGGCGCTGGATCGCCGCCGTCGCCTCTCTGCTCGCCCTGGTCGGACTGATCGGATCGCTGGCGAAGAACGACAACCTGCACTGGGACGTCGTCGGCGACTACCTCTTCGCCGACCTCATCTTCGACGGTCTGGCCACGACGCTCTGGCTGACCGCCGCCGCCATGCTCCTCGGCCTGGCGCTGGGGACGCTGATCGCCGTCATGCGGCTCTCCTCCAGCCCCGTGCTGTACGGCCTGGCCAACGCCTTCGTCTGGGTCTTCCGCGGCACCCCCCTGCTGGTCCAGATCATCTTCTGGGGATACGCCGCCGCGCTCTACAAGTACGTGAAGATCGGCATCCCCTTCACCGACGTCACGTTCTTCCAGGCCGAGACCAACACGCTGCTGACCCCGGCGATCGCGGCCCTGCTCGCCCTCGGGCTGAACGAAGCCGCCTACGCCTCCGAGATCGTGCGCGCCGGCATCCAGTCCGTCGACCCCGGTCAGACGGAGGCCGCGCACTCGCTCGGCATGCGGCCCGCGCTGACCATGCGCCGGATCGTACTGCCCCAGGCCATGCGCGTGATCATCCCGCCCATGGGCAACGAGACCATCAACATGCTCAAGATGACCGCACTGGTCTCGGTCATCTCCGCCCACGACCTGATGTCCAACATCCAGGACGTGTACGCCCAGAACTACCAGGTCATCCCCATGCTGGTCGTGGCCAGCATCTGGTACCTGGCCCTCGTCACCCTCCTCAGCGTGCCCCAGGCATGGCTGGAGCGGCGCTACGGACGCGGCACCAGCCGCGCCGCACACGTCTCCCCGTTCCGCCGCCTCCTCGGCGGAACCATGGAGCGGCTCGGCAAGAACAGCAAGGAGCAGAACCGATGAGCACCCCCATGGTGCGCGCCGAAGGCGTCCGCAAGCACTTCGGGCGACTCGAGGTCCTCAAGGGCATCGACCTCACCGTGGAACGCGGCCAGGTCTGCTGCCTCCTCGGCCCCTCCGGATCCGGCAAGTCCACCTTCCTGCGCTGCATCAACCACCTGGAGAAGGTCGACGGCGGCCGGCTCACCGTCGACGGAGAGCTCGTCGGCTACCGCCAGCGGGGCGACAAGCTCCACGAACTGCGCGAACGTGAGGTCGCCGAACGCCGCCGGGACATCGGCATGGTCTTCCAGCGGTTCAACCTGTTCCCGCACATGACGGCCCTCGAGAACATCACCGAGGCACCCGTCAAGGTCGGCGGCGTGTCCAAGGCCGACTCCCGTGAGCAGGCGCAGCTCCTGCTCGAACAGGTCGGCCTCGGCGACCGCGCCCATCACTATCCCGCCCAGCTGTCCGGCGGGCAGCAGCAGCGCGTGGCGATCGCCCGGGCACTCGCCATGAGGCCCAAGCTGATGCTCTTCGACGAGCCGACATCCGCCCTCGACCCCGAGCTCGTCGGGGACGTCCTGGACGTCATGCGGCAGCTCGCGGCCGACGGCATGACCATGGTCGTCGTCACCCACGAGATCGGCTTCGCCCGCGAGGTCGGCGACACCGCCGTCTTCATGGACGAAGGCGTCGTCGTCGAAGCGGGGGACCCCCGCAGGGTGCTCGTCGACCCGGAGCAGGAACGCACCCGCGCCTTCCTGTCCAAGGTCCTGTGAGCGCCCCCACCCGCGGGCAGCAGCTGGCCGAAGACCTGCTCGACCTGGCCCGGTCCCGGAACTCCGCGTACCTCGACGATCTCAAGGCCCTTGTCTCCATCGACTCCGGCTCCTATTCGCCGGACGGTGTCAACCGAGTCGCCGACTGGGTGCAGAACCGGCTTGCCCGTCTCGGCTTCTCCGTCGAGCGCATCTCGTTCCCCCCACACGGCGGCCACCAGGCAGGCGATGCTCTTGTCGCGCGCAAGAAGGGCACCCTCAGCGAGGCCGACGGTGGTCGCAGAATCCTGCTCGCAGGCCACATGGACACCGTCTTCGAGGACGGCACCGCCGCCGCCCGCCCCTTCCGTGTCGAGGGCTCCACGGCATACGGCCCCGGGGTCAGCGATGACAAGGGAGGCCTGCTCGCAGGCCTGACCGCCCTGGAGATAGTCGACGAGTACGGTGCCGACGCCTACGACGAGCTGGTGTTCCTCGCCACCCCGGACGAAGAGATCGGCTCCCCGGCCAGTCGCACCCTGATCGAGAACACCGCCAGGGACGTGCACTACGGTCTCGGCCTCGAATGCGCCAGGGAGAACGGCGACCTGGTCATCGCCCGCAAGGGCGTGGCCGACTTCCGCCTGACCGTCACGGGCCGGGCCGCCCACGCCGGCATCGAACCGGAGCGCGGCGCCAACGCCGCACTGGCGGCCGCGCACCTGATCGTTCGGCTTCAGGCGCTCAACGGCCACTGGGACGACGTCACCGTCAACGTGGGCGTCGTGCGCGCCGGGACCCGCGCCAACATCGTCTGCCCCGAGGCCGAACTGCGTGTCGAAGTCAGGGCGGCGACCACCGCCGACGTGCGACGCGTCAGGCAGGCCATCCAGGACGCCGCCGACCACCCCACCGTGCCCGGTACCACCGTCACCGTCGAGCAGCTCGACCTGTGCCCGCCCATGGAGGACACCCCGGCCTCCCGCCGCATGCTCGACGCGGCTCAGGGCGCGGCCGGTGCCGTCGGCATCGAACTGGGCGCCGCTGCCACCGGCGGCGTCGGCGACGCGAATCTGATCGCCGGCATGGGGGTGCCCACTCTGGACGGCCTGGGTCCCGTCGGAGGCGCCGACCACACCCCGAAGGAATGGCTCGACGTCACCAGCGTTCCTCACCGCATCGCCGTCCTGGCCGCCCTCATCGCCACACTCGGCCATGCGAGGAAGAGCAGCCGCTAGCCCCGCCCCCACCCAGATCGTCCCTGTGGCCCTGCGGCAGAACTCCCGTCACTGCCGCCCGAACAGGCCGGGGCCGCTGGTCCGAAGGAACCGGCGGCCCCGCTCACCCATCCGAAAGAAGTATGGAGGCACCATGCGCGCGCACCTCGGCACCACACGCCGCAATCTTCTCGCCGGCAGCATCGCCCTCGCCCTTCTGACCGGCGCCGCCCCCGCCGCCCAGGCGATCCCCTCCAGCCTCCGGCTCCCCGGCGGGTCGCTCGTCCTCGTCGGCGGCGGCCTGAAGGACGACAACACCCAGGTCTACGGTGAGATCATCAAGCGTGCCGGGGGCCCCACCGCGCGCATCGGGGTCATCACCGCCGCCTCCGTGCCCGAGAGCCAGGACCCCCACGCCGGCGATCCCGACCTCTGCAGCAACTCCGCGTGCAACGGCGCCTACTACGCCGACCTCTTCAAGCGGCACGGCGCCGCGGACGCCCAGTGGATCCCCCTCGACATCGACCACGTGGCCGACGCCGACTCGGACGCGGTCGTCGCCCAGGTCGAGTCCATGACCGGCTTCTTCTTCGGCGGCGGCGACCAGTACCGCTACCTCACGACCCTCCTTCGCGGCGACGATCACACCGACTCCAAGGTCCTCGCCGCCATCCGCGCGAAGCTCGCCCACGGAGCCGTCGTCGCCGGTTCCTCCGCGGGCGCCCAGATCGCGTCCGGCCCCGACATGGTCAGCGGCGGCGAGTCCTACGAGGCGCTCCGGGACGGCAGCGCGCCCGGCTACTTCGACGACCCGACCCGGCTCGGATACATCCCGCAGGGCGGCTTCGGCTTCCTCCGTTCCGGACTCGTCGACACCCACACCGGCGCCTACGGACGCGAGGGCCGGGCGCTGCGCCTCGCCTCCGACACCGGCCACGACCGCGTCTACGCCCTCGAGGAGAACACCGCCCTGGTCGTCGACCGCCCCGGCAGCCCCCACGAGCACGTCACGGTCCTGGGCCCGAACGGCGTCGCCGTCCTCGACCTGCGGGACGCCCGCGCCCACGAATCCGCGAACGGCTGGTCCCTCCGCCGAGCCCGCTACACCTACCTCACCAGTGGCGACCAGTACGACGCCCGCACCTGGACGCCCCGGCCCGCCCCCGGCAAGCAGCCCCTGACACCCGGCAGTACGACGCCGGTCCCCGCCAACAACGACGTCTTCCACTCGGCCGCCCATCCCGACGGCACCCCCTATTCCTTGCGCACCACCGCCCGCGCACTCGCCGCCACCCGCGCGCAGAACACCGCGACCGCCACCACCTTCGAGGCCGGCCCCGGGTTCACCGTCACCCTCACCAAGCCTCGTGGATTCACCGCGCTCACCAGCGACGGCACCACCGCCCAGACCCTGATCGGTCTGCGCGTCGACATCGCGCCGCAGTAGCCACCGCGCGAGCGGGACCGGCCGGCACTCCACGAGCCGGTCCCGCTCACCCCCGCGTGCCCGTGCACCGCACCGTCCCCCGCCCTCAAGAGGAGAGCCGTCTCATGCCCGCCCGCCACAGAACCGCAGCCGTCTCCCTCGCCGCCCTGACGCTGTTCGCGTCCGGATGCGGCACGGAGTCCGGAGCCTCGGCCCCGGCCGAGCCCCAGATGGCCGGTCCCGCCACCGTCCTGCCCGACCTCATCGTCAAGCCGGATCCCGAGCTCTACGCCACGCTCCCCGAAACCGTCCGAGCCGCGGGCACGGTCCGCGTCGCCACCGACGTCCCCTATCCCCCCTTCGAGATGTACGCGGAGGAGGGCAGCACCCGGATCACCGGAATCGACTACGACCTGGGCCAGGCCATCGGGGCCCGCCTCGGCGTCGAGTTCCATTTCGAGGCGCAGAAGTTCGACGGCATCCTCCCCGCCGTGCAGGCCGGAAAGTTCGATGCCGTCATGTCGGCGATGACGGACAAGAAGGCCCGGCAGAAGTCCGTCGACTTCGTCGACTACCTCAACGCCGGCCCCGGCTGGCTCGTCAGGAAGGGCAATCCCGAGAAGATCGCCGTGGTGACGGACGTCTGCGGCAAGCCCGTCGGGGTCCAGACCGGAACGAACCACCAGAAGCTCCTGCGGCAGCGTCAGGAGCTCTGCAAGGCGAAGGGCCTGCCGCCCATCGAGATCCTCGCCTTCTCGAAGGACTCCGAGGCACAACTCGCCCTGCGCAGCGGCAAGGTCATCGCCGACTACCTCGACGAGGTCACCGCCGCGTACGTCGCCTCCACCGCGGACGGCGGCAGGTCGTTCTCCACGGTGACGGGACGTGAGGCAGTGGGGGAGTACAGTGCCTCCCCGATGGGAATCGGGGTGTCCAAGGACCACCCGGGCCTCAAGGAAGCCGTCCAGGCGGCCCTGCAGTCCCTCATGGACGACGGCTCGTACCGCAAGATCCTCGCGAAGTACCAGGTCCCCGGAATCGGGATCACAGAGGCGACCGTCAACGGAGCCCTCGACTGACCCGTGCCGGGGGACCCTCCCCGCGCCCCTTCCTCCCGTGCGCGAGGTACCGGAGCCGAACCCCCGTGGAGGGACGGGGTCCGGCCGCGGGGGTCTCGCTCAGAGGAGGCCGGTGCGCCGGGCGGTCCTCTCGGCCTCCTTCATCCGTTCGTGGCCGACGCCGCCTATCCGGTCGAGGACGGCGGCGACGAGCGACTCGATGATCGCCAGGGCCGGCGTCAGGCTGTCGTAGGGGGAGTCCGAGGAGACCTGGGTGATGAGGACGACGTCCGCGTGGGCGGCGGCGGGGGAGAGCCACGGGTCGGTGAACACGATGACCTTGCCGCCCCGCTCCCGGGCCAGTTCGGCGATGAGCGTCTTGTCGGCCTCGTAGCGGCGGTAGTCGAAGAGCACGGTGACGTCGCGCCGGGCGAGCTGCGTGAGGAAGGACGTCCGCTCCACGTCCTTGTGGGGCAGGAGGCTCACCTGGTCGCGGAACTGCATCAGGTGCAGGCCCAGGTACTCGGCCAGAAGGTGCGTGAACCTTCCTCCCGCCAGGTGCACCCGGCGTCTGGGGTCGCCGAGAAGGCTCACCGCCTCCTCGAACTCGTGCTGGGCCACCTCGTCGAAGGTCTGGGAGACCGCCTGCTGGACAAGGGCCGAGCGCTCGCCGAGAGGGGTGGCCGCGGAGCCCGGCGGGGCTGTCGCCGTCTGCCGCTCCGACGCCTCCGTGGCGGTGTAGAGGGTGATGGGCGAGGCGTTGCGGGCGTCGAGTTCCGAACGGAGGGCCGCCTGCAGATCGGGAAAGCCCTTGAAGCCCAGCCGTGACGCGCACCGCAGCACCGTGGGCGCCGACACGCCGGCCCGCTCCGCGATCGTGGCGACCGTCTCGAAGACCGCGGCGGGGTAGCCCGCCAGCAGGACCCGCGCGACCTTGCGTTCGGCAGGGCTCAGCTCTCCGAGCCGACCGCGGATCTCGTCGGCCAGCGTGGGGCTCATGGCTTTCCCTTCTGCGGCGGGAGACCGCTGACGGCCGTGCGCGGTCCTCGGGGCCGCGCCGTCCCGCCTCCCGTGTTTCAGATCGTGGAGTTTCAGCACGTAAATGTATCGCCTATTACGAGGTCTGGACAGTCACATGGGGCGACGGGCGAGAGCCCCGCGGCGCCGGTCCGCGCGGACGCTTCGGGCGAGGGCGCCGTGGCGCCCCGTCCGCGGTGGCCGCGCCCGGGACGCGCGGGACGCCCTCCCGGCACGGCTTTCCGTTTCGGCCGCGGTGATGACGCAGGTGATCCGCCCGGGTGTCGCGACGCCGGGGGAGACCCTCTTGCGCCCCGCCTATCGACGCACGATCGACGCGCCTCGCGGCGACGGCGGCGCCGGGAGACGGTGGAGACCCGGCGGCGTCGGGCCGCCGTACACATCCAGGGAGCGATCATGAGCGTGCCGTTCGTACCTCCTGAGGAGACCCCGCCCGTGGAGGGCTCCACCTCCTCGGCCCACCCCGAACGCGCCGACGGCGGCATCTGGGACCACCCGATGATCTGGGTCTCCCTCATCCTCTTCGGCGCCGTCCTCGGCGGACTGTTCTTCCTGTTCCGGATCTTCGGCTTCTGATCCGGCCGCCGGGCAGGCGGAAGTCCCCGACGGTGTCCCCGGTTTTCGGGGTGGCGGCCACGTCGGGACCTCGCCGTGCCGGTGCGGGCATCTGGTCAGGCGGGAAGGTCCATCAGCAGCGATCAGGCGGGAAGGGCCATCAGCAGCAAGGGGTCGGTGGTGGGTTGGGGGGAGCCTCCGGAGGGTTCGAGGGTGAGGCCGACGGCGCCTGCGTCGGCGGGGTTTCCGGCGAGGATCACGGTGCCGTCGTGTTCGATCAGACCGGCCGGGCGCATGGTGCCGTCGTGGTCGAGCCACAGCTGGTAGGTCTTCCCGACACCGGGCGCGGGAAGGTCGGCGGCGGTGAAGACCGCCTGGTTCCGCTGGTCGGACGCGACGACGGTGGTCAGGGCTCCGTTGGCGGCCTTGCCGTGCACGGTGCGGGCATCGGGGGCGGCCAGGACGGCGCTGACCGCGTCGAGCTGCTCCTGAGCCTGTCGGGCCTGCTGTTCGAGGTCCTGTCCGTTCTGCGTCTGCCAGACCGCGACGCCTCCCAGTGCGGCGGCGGCCACGCCGGCGGCGAGCGCCCAGGACACCGCGCGCCGCCGGACGAAGCCACCGAGAGCGGGTGCCACGCTGGGGGCGGGGACACGCGGCGGCAACTGGCGTACACCGTCGATGGCGGCCATGACCTGCGCCTTGGCCACGGCCGGGGGAGGCTGGGAGACCGCCGCGGCGAGGCGCGCCGTGGTGGCCTCGAACTCGGCTGCTTCCTGCCGGCACTCCTCACAGGTCCGAAGGTGGGCGTCGAAGTCCTTGCGCTCGTCGTCGTCGAGTGCGCCCAGGGCGTAGGCGGCGACGAGCGTGTGGGCGTCGGTGGCGTGGTGCTTCATGTGGTCACCCCCATGCAGTCGCGGAGCCGGATGAGCCCGTCGCGCATGCGTGTCTTGATGGTGGGAAGAGGCGTGCGCAGGGTCTCGGCGACTTCACGGTAGGTCAGGCCCTGGTAGTAGGCCAGGGTCACGGCCTGACGCTGCAGCTCGGTCAGGCCGCGCAGGCAGCGCCGTACCTGCTCGGACTCCAGCCGGGTCTCGACCTGTTCGGCCACCTCGTCGAAGGCCGTGGTGTGCTCACGCGCGGCCTGGGCGTGCTCGCGGTCGGTGGCGGCCTGGGCGGAGCGGACCCGGTCCACGGCACGCCGGTGGGCGATGGTCGCCGCCCACGTTCTGACGGAGCCGGCTTCGGGCCGGTAGCGGGCGGCCTGGCGCCACAGGTCGATCATGACCTCTTGCGCGACCTCCTCGGACTGGGCCCGGTCGCGTACGACTTTGAGCACGATGCCGAAGACCAGGGGCGCGAGTGCGTCGTAGAGGGCGGAGAACGCCTGCTTGTCGCCGTGGGCGACGTGCCGCATGACGTCGGTGAGGTCGTCGCGGTCGGTATCGGCGGGACGTCCGGTGCCGAAGGGGATCGGTTGCTTCACCTTCGCCGCTCCGCCCGTGGGGAGGAGGCGAAGAAACGGCCTGGGGAGGCCGTCGGGGGGCGGGGCGTCCATCGCATGCCGCTCCTTGTGTCGTCGCTCGTGTGGTGCCGGGCCGTCCCCGGAGACGGTCCGCTGTGGGGAATCTGTTCGTGTGTCGCCCGTTCTTCGTAGCGGACGGCCCCGCGGATGGGAGGGCACTTCGTTACCGGCACCGCCCTCGGGTAACCCGTTCGAGGGAAGTGGAGCGCCGGCGCCAAACCGGCAGGAGAACAGTCGCGAAAACCACGTGTGAGGGCTCCCGAAGGCATTCGGGGGAGATCCCTCACCGGCCGTGCGGGACCTCCGCGCGGCCGCCATCCTCACGGAAGGTGCGAGACATGGTTCGTGTGCGACGAGGTCTGGCCGTGGCCCTGGCCGCCGGCGCGGTCGTGGTGGCCGGAGGCTCGGTGGCGTCGGCCGACGCGGGCGCTCAGGGCGTGGCCGCGTACTCGCCGGGCGTGGGATCGGGCAACCTCATCCAGGTGCCCCTCCACATCCCGGTCAACGCCTGCGGCAACACCGTCAGCGTCATCGGGCTGCTGAACCCGTCCTTCGGCAACACCTGCATCAACGCCTGACCGATCGCCGAGGGGAAGGGCCCCGGTCCGCAGCCGACACGACGGGGCGGCTGCGGACCGGTGGCGGCCCAGCAGATCACTGCCGGCCTCGACGGCCCGTCCGCGGAGATCGACGGCGCTTCGCCGGCCGTAACCCTCGGTGGGTTCCGGTCATCGTCGCCCCTGCCGCCCGTGTGACGGATGTGCGCGACCGGATCGTCGCGGCCCCTGGTGTGGAGGCGTCCCCCCCGGCCTCGTCCGGGCCGGAGGGGAAGGTACGGATCCCTGTGCCGCAGACGGACACGCCGGACAACGCCCGCGCTCGTGACACGGTCGGCCGGCTGCGTGCCCCGCTGACCGGGACGGGGGCATCTTCCCCGTCCACCGGATCCGCGGCGAAGCCCTCCGACACGGCACGGTCGCCGGGGTGCAGTGGGGACTTCGGACCACAAGCGGCGTCATCAGGGGCGCAGGGCTCATCCTCGACCTCGACCTCGACCAACGCACCTGGCGGCCCAGCCGCCTTCCCGGTGACCGCCCCCGCCCCGGCACCAGCCGGGCTCCGCACACCCCCGCCCCGGGCCGCGCCGCTGCCCGCGCGACCTGACGGCAACAGGAGCGAGTGGTTTCACTCATTCGGAGGTCGGACCAATCCGCCGAGCGGGACCTGCCGAATGCCGGGTGTGAGCAGCTTCCGCAGCAAACTCGTCCGCGCCGTCCTCGGCGCGTCGGCCGGGCTCTTGGCCGCCTTCACGGCTCTGGCCGTGGCCGAGCTCGTGGCCGGACTGGTTCGGCCTGCGGCAGGACCGGTGACCGTCGTGGGCGGCGCGGTGATCGACCGCACTCCCGCTCCGGTGAAGGACTTCGCGATCCGCACCTTCGGAGAGGACGACAAGGGCGTCCTGCAGCTCGGGATCCTCGCGGTTCTCGCCCTCGTCGCCGTCGCCCTGGGCATGCTCGGCATGTCGCATCGGCGAGCGGGAGCCGCAGGCGTGCTGCTGTTCGGGATCGTCGGCGCGGCAGCCGCCCTCAGCCGCCCCGACTCCACCGGCGTCGGCGACGTCCTCCCCTCGGTCGCCGGAGCACTGGCCGGAGCCCTCGTCCTGTATCTCCTTGCCGCGAAAGCCGTACAGGTCCCCGACCTGGCCGGCGCGGGCGGGGAGGACGGCGTCGGCGGATGGGGCCGACGCGGTTTTCTCACCGCGGCCGGTGTGACAGCTGTGGCGGCGATCTCGGCCGGTGCACTGGGCAGGTTCTTCACCGGCCGGCAAGGCCAGGGAGCCGTCGCGTCCCGCGAGGGCCTGGTCCTGCCCGAGCCTGCCGCCCCGGCTCCCGCTGTCCCGGCCGGTGTCCGGCTGAAGGCCCCCGGCATCACCGCCTTCACCACTTCCAACTCCGACTTCTACCGCGTCGACACCGCCTTGACCGTCCCCAAGGTCGACGCCGGGACCTGGCGGCTGCGCATCCACGGCAGAGGCGTCACCAGGCCCCGCACCCACACCCTCGACCAACTCCTGGCCCGCCCCCTGATCGAGCGCGACATCACCCTGACCTGTGTCTCCAACGAGGTCGGCGGCCCCTACATCGGCAACGCCCGCTGGCTCGGTGTCCCCCTCGCCGACCTGTTGGAGGAGGCCGGCGTGCTCCCGCCGTCGAGGGGAGGCCGAGCCGATCAGCTGGTGGCGCGCTCGGTGGACGGCATGACGCTCGGCTCCCCGGTCGAGGACGTCATGGACGGCCGCGACGCGATGCTCGCCGTCGGCATGAACGGCGAACCCCTCCCGTTCGAGCACGGCTTTCCGGTCCGGATGCTCGTTCCCGGCCTCTACGGATACGTGTCGGCCTGCAAGTGGATCACCGACATCGAGCTGACCACGTTCGAGGCTTACGACCCGTACTGGGTGAAGCGGAAGTGGGCCCGCAGGGCGCCGGTCAAGACGCAGTCCCGCATCGACACCCCCAAGCCCTTCGCCCGCCCCGCCTCAGGCACTGTCACCATCGCGGGCGTCGCCTGGGCCCAGCACCGAGGCGTCACCCGGGTCGAAATCCGCGTCGACGACGGCCCGTGGCAGGACGCCGACCTCGCCGCACAGGCCGGCGTCGACACGTGGCGCCAGTGGTCCTACCGCTGGAACGCCACTCCCGGCGGCCACCACATCACCGTCCGCGCGACCGACGGCACCGGCCGCGTGCAGACCGAAGAGCGCACCCGGACCATCCCCGACGGCGCGAGCGGCTGGCACAGCGTCTTCGTGACCGTCACCTAGACCAGCCGGTCGGCACACCGTGGCCGGCGACACGACCAACCACGTCAACACCCGTGTAAGAACAGCATTCAGAAGGAGCAAATGATCATGAATGGCATGAAGATCCGCCGCACCGCCCTCGCCGTGACCGCAGCAGCCCTGCTGCCCCTCTCCCTGGCCGCGTGCTCGGACTCCGGCAGCGACACCAAGGCCGCACCGTCGAGCGCGGCGGACGACCAGGCACAGACCAGCGCGACGCCCACCGAGGACGCGACGACCGGCGACCAGCCCTTCGGCCCCGCCTGCGCGGGCGTGCCGAAGGAGGGCGCGGGCTCCTTCGACGGCATGGCCAAGGACCCGGTCGCGACCGCCGCCTCCCACAACCCGGCCCTCTCCACCCTGGTCACCGCGGTCAAGAAGGCGGGCCTCGTCGACACCCTCAACAACGCCGAGAACATCACCGTCTTCGCCCCGACCGACGACGCCTTCGCGAAGATCCCGAAGGCGGACCTCGACAAGGTCCTGGCCGACAAGGCGACCCTCACCAAGATCCTCACCTACCACGTCGTCGGCCAGAAGCTCACCCCGAAGCAGCTGGAGAACGGCTCCTTCGAGACGCTCCAGAAGGGCGTGATCACCACCAAGGGCTCCGGCGAGAGCTACACCGTCAACGACACCTCCAAGGTCGTCTGCGGCAACGTCAAGACCTCCAACGCCCACGTCTACATCGTCGACACCGTCCTCATGCCGAAGTAACAGCGCTCACCCGCAGCGGCAACGGCCGCCGGCCCCGTACCCCTTCCGCGAAGAAGGGGTGCGGGGCCGGCATCGTCACCGCACTCCGCGGTGGTGGTCAGCGGGGCGGCGGGGCCGAAGTCCACGCCGAACGCGGTCCCGGCCGGCGCGACGGCCGGCTGGGAGACCTTCCCGGCCTTGGCGTCGGTGGTGTTCAGGATGGAGACGCCGCCCTTGTCACCGACGCCGTAGAGCTTTTCGTTCTGGACGCGGAGGTCGATGCCGACGAGCTCGGTGTCTCCGGACAGCCCCGGGGACCGGTACTTCCAGCGGATGCCTCTCGCACGGCGCAGCATGCGCCGCCCCGGCTGCACCGACCGGCCGCCTCCCGCGCACATCGCAGAGCGCACGCTCGCCGTGATCGGCCGGACGGGTCCCTAGGCGGTCACCCGGACCTGCAGGGGAGCGCGGAAGGAGAGCAGGCCGAGGATCGGCGGTTGCCCGGCCGTCGGGGCGATGCGGGCGGCCGGGAGGCGGCGGGCGGCCGCGCGGAGGGCGACGGCGGCTTCCGTCCGGGCCAGCGAGGCGCCCGGGCAGCGGTGCCGGCCCACGCCGAAGGACAGGTGGTGGCGGGTGTTGGCGCGGTGCGGGCACATCTGCTCCGGGGCGTCGAACACCTCCGGGTCCGAGCCGCTGCCCATGAGCATCAGCAGCAGTTGTGCCCCTGCGGGGACGTCCACGCCGCCGAGCGTCACGGGCTCGGCGGCCACCCGGCGCCAGGTGGTCACCGGCGGTTCGCGGCGCAGCACTTCCTCCACCCACGCCTCGGCCAGGCCCTGCTCGTCGGCCGCGCGCGACCACAGGCCCGGCTCGGCCAGGGCCCGGTGCAGCGTGGTGGAGATGAGCTGCCCGGTGGTGGACTGGCCGGCGACGAAGACGAAGAAGCACGCGCCGACCGCGGTCCCGACGTCCACCGGTCCGCCGTCGGGCAGGCGGTGGCGGCTCAGCGCCTCGACGAAACTGCCGGGCCGCGCCGGGGCGGCGCTCACGGTCGTGGTGAGCCACTGGTGGAACTCGCCGACCAGAACGGCCAGTTCCAGCTGTCGCTCGGGTGTGGGCCTGCCCCAGAACAGCTCCAGCGAGGCGTCGCTCCAGCGGACCAGGGTGACGGGGTCGACACCGTCGATGCCGAGGAGCTCCATCAGCACCCGGCAGGGCAGGATCTGGGCGTAGGCCTCGAACAGGTCGCAGGAGCCGGTCGCGTCGAGGCGCCGCCGAGCGGCGTCGAGGAGCTCGTCGGCGATGCGCTCGATGACGGGGACGGCCGCGGCGACGCGCTGGGCGTTGAAGAACCGGGTGACCACGCGCCGCAGACCGTGGTGGCTGTCGGTGCCGTTGTTGGCGAGCGCGGGCGGGAGTTTGAAGCCGGCCCGGGCCAGTACCCGCAGCACGCCCACGGGCAGCGGGGTGACGGCGTCCTGCGCGTTGTCGGGGCGGAACGCCGCCGGGTCCAGCAGGACGCGCCGGATGTCGTCGTACCGGCTGACCAGCCACAGCCCGGTGCCCGGGTCCCGGTGCACGGGGGCGTCGGTCCGCAGTGCGTCCAGCCAGGGGTGGGGGTCGCGGACGAACCCGTCACCGAACAGGTCGAGCCGGGGTGTCGCGGCAGGTGCGGGCAGGTCAAGGGCCTGGGGAGTCACGGCCGGACGCTAACACGCACGTGGTCCGACACCGCCCGGATGTGCCCGGCGTCACGCGGGCCGGAGTTCCGGCTCGGCGAGACGCAGCGGAACCCTGTTCCTTCTTCGGGCACGCGGCCGCATCGGTGAGCTTCTCGACCGCGTCTTTCGTCTTCTGCTGCATGGAGTTCGGTCGTAGTTCATCGCGACGGTCGCTTGGCGCTGTCCCTTCGTCGTCGCGTACGACCTGAACCGGTCCTCCACCTTCATGGGGGCGCGGGATGCGATGTCGCCCGGTCCCCAAGCGTTGGCGACCTGCTTCCCTTTTTCGGCAGTCACCACCACTGCGCCGGGGACGTCACTGGCCAGCACCGCTTCGACGTCTGTTGCAGATTCTTCTTCTGGGATTCTGAAATCGACTCTCCCTCGTCGCCACAAGCGCTGAGGGAGAGGGCAACAGCGACGGAAACGACCACGAGTCTGATCGGAGCCTTCACCATGCACATCTCCCGTGTGGGGGTCGGCTCTACGATGCCCATCCCCGAGTCCTGGGTTAGGGAGGCACGCCGTGGCAGCCGGGCTCGGGGAGGGGCCTTACCGGAGTCCGGGTGACGTGCGGCGAACAGGCGTGTCTCGGAAGTGGTGGATGTCAGACGTCATTTCTCATGGCTGTCAGAGGGGCGGGAGAGCCTCATGGCAGGAGATACGGCCTGGCTTGTGCCCTGCGCGGATTTCTCGGCGGCCGGCACGGCTCTCCGCCGCGCCCCGAGGCCATGGGGCGCGGCGGAGCTCCTGACCGAGGGCCGCCGCCCTTGGTCACCGGGCCCGGTCAGGTCACCGGGGCCGTGCCGCGCCGGGCGTTCCGCCGGCTTCCGTTGATCCGGTCGTTGAACCGGTCGACGGCCCAGATGGTCCGCAGCCCTGAAGCACCCATCATCACGGGGCGTCCGAACTCGGGCTTCTTCCTCCAGAGGGCCTTCAGGTCCTCGTGCTGTTCTCCGTCCACGATGTGGTCGGCGATGAGCGAGCCGAGGTACGGCGCCTGGGCCAAGCCGTGGCCGTTGCAGGCGACCGAGTAGAAGATGTCGTCGTCGATCTTGCCGGCGAGTGGAAGCCACGACGTCGTGATCCCGATCCATCCGCCCCAGGCCCGAGCGGCCGCGACGTCGGCCAGCGCGGGGAAGCGGGTTTCGAAGCCGCGCGCGAGGTCGGCGACGACCGCCTCGTCCGGCTTCCTCAGAGGGAGCGGGTAGCCCTTCCCGCGTTGGATCCGACGGACGCCGAACACGATCGTGTCGCGCGAGGTGAGCCGGTAGTTCTCCATGAAGTTGTGCTGGGTGACCACCCCCGACCGGCTGGTCCAGCCGAGGGCGGCCAGGCGCGCGGGATCGATGGGCTCGGTCTCCACCTCGGTGACCCAGATGGGCACGGACAGTCGCTTCGGAGTGATCGCCAGCTCGCCGCCGAAGGCGTTCGTCGCGAGCACGAGTCTGTTCGCGCGCACCTCACCGCGGGGTGTCCTGACGGCGATGCGATCGCCGTTCCGCGTGATGTCGGTGACCCTCGTCCGTTCGAAGACCCGGGCACTCGACGAGAGGACGGCGCGGCGGATGCCCAGGCTGAACTTGCCGGGGTTCATCATCCCGCCGACGGACTCGCGGAAACCGCCGAGGAATCCGCGGGGGATGCCCAGCTCCGCACTCGTGCCGAGTTCGACCTTCCCGCCGGCCTTCTGCAGGATCTTGGTCACGCGGCGCACGCGGCCCATCTGCCCACGGGAAACCGCGGCGCAGACGTTGCCGGTGGCCTCGTAGTCGCAGTCGATGTCCAGCCGTTCGATCAGGTGCTCCACGAAGTGCGCGGCGTTCTCGGCGAACCGGACGATGCCGGGGAACTTCCTGGGGTAGAGGATGTTCAGGAACTGGATGTCGCCGCCCGGGGCACCCGCGACCTGTCCGGCATTGCGCGAGGCGGAGCCGTGGCCGCAGAACTCGGCCTCCAGCAGCACCACGTCCTGGCCGCGCTCCGCCAGCCGCAGCGCCGTCGACATCCCTGCCAGGCCACCGCCCACGACCGCCACCTCACAGGTGACGTCCTCTTCCAGGGCGGACTGGACGTCGTCGGGCGGGTCGACCCATCCACTGAAGGTGGTGTACTCGACGTTGTCCGTCTTCATCTCGTGTTCCCTTGCTTCGTGTGGTACTTGGCAGCGGCTCGACTTCAGGCCAGCCGGCGCTTGAGGATCTTTCCGCTGCCGGTCATCGGCAGGCTCGACACGATCTCGACGATGCGGGGGTACTTGTAGGAGGCCATCTGTGCCTTGCACCAGGCGACGAGCTCGTCGGCGGTGAGGGCGGCGTCCTTCTCGAGGATCACGAAAGCCTTGATCTCCTCGCCGTGGCTGTCGTGCGGGACGCCGATGACCGCCGCGAGGCTCACCGCGGGATGGGTGTGGAGCACCTCCTCGATCTCGCGGGGGTAGACGTTGAAACCGCCGCGGATGATGAGGTCCTTGGCCCGGTCGACGATGTGGTAGAAGCCGTCCTCGTCGCGTCGTGCGAGGTCCCCGGTGCGGAACCATCCGTCGCGGATCGCCTCGGCCGTCGCCTCCGGGCGGTTGTAGTAGCCCTTCATGACGTTGTGGCCCCTGATCGCGATCTCGCCGATCTCCCCGGCCTCGGTGACCTCCGTCCAGTCCGGTCGGATCAGCTTCAGTTCCACACCCCAGATCGGAACGCCGATCGAGCCCGGTCGGGACGGGAGCCGGGGGTCGCTGAACGTGGCGACGGGCGATGTCTCGGACAGCCCGTACCCTTCGAGCACGGTGACGCCGAGGCGCTGCTCGACCCGGTTGATGATCTCGACCGGCAGGGCCGCCCCACCGGAGATGCCGATCCGCAGGTTGTCGGCGATCCGACGGACGTCGACGTCGTCGGTGAGGGCGTTGAGCAGCCCCCACCACATGGTCGGAACACCCGCGAAGAACGTGATGACCTCGCGGCCCATGAGCTCGACCACCTCACGGGCGGCGAAGCGCGGCACGAGGTGCAGGGTCGCCGCGACCGAGAACCCCGCGTGCATCTGTACCGTCGCGCCGAAGGTGTGGAACAGGGGGAGGCACACCACGTGGCTGTCGGTGGCCGGTTCGTTGCGGAACAACCGGTTGTCGGCCAGCACGTTCATCATCGTGTTCGCGTGGGAGAGTTCGGCGCCCTTGGCCTGTCCCGTCGTTCCCGACGTGTAGAGGATGACCGCGGTGTCGGCCGGCTCCCTGACCACCGACTCGAACACGGTGCTCATGCCGGCGAGTGCCTGACCGAGCGTCTCGGTACCGGCGATCGGGCTGGGGGCTTCCTGGTCGGCGGTGATGACGAAGAAGTGCTCGACCGTCTTGGCCTCGAGGTGTCCGGCATGACCCTCTGCGGCCATGGGGAGCTCCGGGGTTCCTTCGAAGCAGAAGTACGCCGAGACGTCCGCGTCGTCCAGGTGGTAGGCGATCTCGCGGCCCTTGAGCAGGACGTTGAGCGGGACCACGACCGCGCCCGCCTTGAGCACGCCGTAGTAGACGATGGGGAAGGAGGGCAGGTTGGGGCAGCTGAGGGCGACCTTGTCGCCGGGCCGGATGCCCCGGGACACCAGCAGGTTGGCGACCTGGTTCGCCGCCGCGTCGACCTGGCGGTAGGTCAGCCGGGTCGAGCCGAGCACGAGTGCGTCCCGGTCCGGGAACGTGCGGGCGGAGTCTTCGAGGAGGATCGAGAGGTTCAGCAAGGTGGTTCTCCAGCGGCTCTGGGTTCGGTCAGCGGGTGGTCTCGACGGATGGGTCGAAGACGTCGGCTCTCGGCCGCTGCGTCCTTCACCCGCCTCCCGGACACGACAGCGGCGCGTTTCACAACGGAAGGTCCGGCGAGTCGACTCCGACCACCCGGTCACCGCAGAACACGCGCACCGACTCGGCGGGGCCGTGACCGCCGATGCCGGACGGTCCCCAGAAGCTCTGCGCGGAATCGTCACCGAGGTCGGCGACCTTGGCGCCGTTGACCCGCACCTCGCCGGACAGCACGCGCGAGCCGACCTCGACGGCGCGCTCCGTGTCGCCGCCGAACACATAGGCGTCGAGTCCCGAGGGATGGGCGTTCGCGATGCGCAGCGCCTCCTCGTCGGAATCGACGGCGTGCAGGGACACCACCGGACCGAACAGCTCCGCGGTGGCCTTCGCCGGGTCGGCCCCGGCGGCGACGGTCGGCGAGAGGAAGAACCCGTCGAGCTCGGGCAGCCGGGCCGGTCCGCGGACGCTCGCTCCCAGGGCGCGCAGCCCTTCGATCCGGCTCTCCAGCGTCGCGAAGTGCGGTGCGTTCGAGATCGGACCGAGCTCGGTGCTCTCGTCGAGCGAATGACCGATCACGACCTTGGAGATGCGCTCGGTCAGCGCTTCGAGCAGCGGCCCCACCAGGCTCCTGTGGGCGAGGACCTTGCCCGGCCCCTCACACCACTGGCCGTTCAGCTTGGTCATGCCCTCGAAGATCCCGTCGGCGGCGACCTCGACGTCGGCGTCGTCCAGGACGAGCGCGGGGTTGTTGCCGCCGAGCTCCAGCTGAAGGACCTTGAAGTCCTCCGCGGCGGCCCGGGCGATCGCCCGGCCGGCGGCCGGACCACCGGTGAACGACAGAACCTTGACGCGCGGGTCACCGCTCAGTGCGGCACCCACGTCGCCCCGGCCGTGCACGAGCTGCAGCGCGCCGCTGGGCAGCCCGGCTTCGACGAAGCACTCGACGATGATCTGCGCGCTGCCCGGGGCGTGCTCCGACGGCTTCAGGATCACCGGGCAGCCCGCCGCGACCGCGCTCACGACCTTCGCCGCGGGGATGAAGCTCGGGCCGTTCCAGGGCGTGAGGATCGCGGCCGGCCCCCACGGGACCTTGTACAGGCGGACATCGCGGCCGCCCGCCGCCAGAGCCCGTACCCGCGGGATGTGCAGCACGTCCGCTGCCGTCGCTCGTATCCGGGCGGGCAGGAACGCCGCCACCTTGCGGGTGACGCCGATCGGCACACCGCTGGTCAGGGAGTCCGTGCGGGCGATGTCCTCGGCTCGGGCCTCGATGAGCGCGGCGACGCGTTCGAGCACGTCGGCACGCTCCTGACGGGCCTCGTCGTCCCACCGGCCGACGCCGTACACGCGCTCGGCATGCCGCAGCGCCCGCTCGATGTCCTCGGACCCGGTCGTGACCGTGCGGTGCACCGGTTCCCGGGTGTTGGGGTCGACGTTCCATTCGCCCCGGACCGTCTCGCAGTCGCTCCAGGCGTCCGCGATGTAGTTCACCGGCTGGGGAATCGTCGTCTCGCCGCTCGACATGTGAGTCACCTCTGCATCCGTTGTTGGTCAGGTCTGCATCCGTTGTCGGTCAGGCCTGGAGGTCGACGACGACGCGCGTCACGTCACCGCTGCGCATCGCCTTGAAGCCCTCGTTGATCTCGTCGAACGGGATGACCTGCGTGACCATCTCGTCGAGCAGCAGCCGCCCCTGCCGGTAGAGGCGCGCGAGCTGGACGATGTCCTGGCGCACCTGTCCCGATCCCATGTACGAGCCGATGAGGCGCTTCTCGCCGAAGAAGAAGTCCGAAGCGGGCACCTTGAGTTCGGTGCCCTCCGGGGCGATGCCCACCAGGCACGCGGTGCCGGTCGCCCGCACCACCGAGAGTGCCGTGGCCGCGGTGCGCGCCGAGCCGACGGCCTCGAACGAGTAGTCGACCCCGTCGCCCAACAGCCTCCGGACCTCCGCGGCGACGTCCTCGGCGCCCCCGTTCACGACGTGCGTCGCGCCGTAGCCGCGCGCGGCCTCGAGTCGCGCCTCGTCCAGGTCGATCGCGACGACGGCCGAAGCCCCCGCCAGCCTGGCTCCCTGGATGATGGCCGACCCGACGCCGCCGCAGCCGATCACCGCCACCGTGCTTCCCGGACGCACCCGGGCACCGCGGAAGACGGCGCCGACGCCGGTGATGACACAGCACGCCAGGAGACATCCCACGTGCAGCGGCACCGCGTCGTCCAGCTTCACCAGCGCGTTCTCCCGCATGAGGGTGTGCCGCGAGAACGCGCCGACGTCGCCGAGCCGCTCGACCGGCTTGCCGTCCGCCAGCCGGAACGCGGGACGCGGGCGACGACGGACCTCCGCCACGCGCCGGCACTGAGTCGACCGGCCGGCCTCACAGTTGACGCACCGGCCGCACGACGGCGTCAGCGCCCCGACCACGCGGTCTCCGACCCGCAGTCCGGTCACCGCGGAGCCGGTCGCCTCGACCACACCGGCCACCTCGTGACCCACCACCACCGGCAGGGCGGTCGGCACCGTGCCGGTCATGTAGTGCAGGTCGCTGTGGCACAGGCCCACGTGCGAGACCGCGACGCGCACCTCGTCGGGCTCGGGATCGTCCACCTGGATCGCGGTCATCTCGAGCGGTTCGTTCACCGCGGTGAGCACCGCGGCCTCCGTGTCGATCACGTCTTCTCCTCTGTCGTTCCTTGTGGAAGGGGCCGTACCGGCCCCTGTCCCGAGCTACTTGGCGCTGTCCTTCGCGGTCCAGAAGCCTTCGATGCCCGCCCTGAACACCCCGCTCTCCCAGATCTCCCGCGCGGCGGCGTCCTCACGGGCGAAGGCCTGCTCGATCTCGTCGAGCCGCGGCCGCAGGAGCGCCAGGTGGAGCGCCGTCGTGTTGTTCTCCGGCGTCCACTCGACGACCAGGTCGACCGCGCGGTCGACCAGTTCGCCGGGCGCGACGACCTCGTCCAGGAGGCCGATCCGCAGGGCCTCCTCGGCGCCGATCCGCGGCGAGCCGAGGACCATGCGCATCGCGTGGTTCCGGACGATCCGGGTCAGCAACAGGCTCGACGCGTTCGAGATCGTGATGCCCCGGCCGTTCTCCGGCTGGTAGTACTCCGCCGCCGGACTTCCGATCCGTGCGTCGCAGCAGAGGGTGATCTCCGAGGCACCGCCCACCGCGAGACCGTTCACGGCCGCGATGACGGGGACCCGTGTCTCCACGACGGCGCGGGTGATGTCGTGGAAGGTCTCGAACGCCTCCCGCATCTCCTCGTACGAGGTGGGCGCCGCCTGGAGGTCCTCGCCGGCGGAGAACGCCCGGCCCTCACCCGTGAGCACGATGCCGCGCACGTTCTCGCCGGCCCCGAACTCCCTTATGACGTGAGCGAGTCGCCGTCGCGTGGCGACGTCCATGGCGTTCAGCTTCTCCGGACGGCGCAGGGTCAGCACCGCCACGCCCCGTACGACGTCGACGTCGAGGACGTCCGCGGACGATGCGGCGGGCGTGCCGGCAGAGCCGCGCCGGGCGCCCAGATCGAAGGTGACGCCGGGCTCGGCCGCGGCGCGGGCCTTGAGCGCCGGCTTGGACACGCGCTCGGACGGCGTCCGCGGGAAGTCGGCGACGAACTCGACGTAGCGCGGCACCTTGAAACGGGCGAGCTGCCGGCCGGCCCGGTCGACGATCCGCGCGGCGGTCGTACGGTCCGCCGGCACCCCGGCGGAGAGTTGGACGAAGGCCTTGACCTCTTCGCCGAAGGTCTCGTCGGGTTCGGCGACGACGGCGGCGGCCACGACCTCCTCGTCACGTTCGAGAGCGGCCTCGACCTCGGCGCTCGCGATGTTCTCGCCACCGCGACGCACCATGTCCTTGATACGACCGACCAGCTGAACGCCTCCGTCCGGCCGGCGGACGACGACGTCGCCGGTGTGCAGCCAGCCGTCCCGCAGCACGCGGGCGGTGTCCTCCGGACGGTTCCAGTAGCCGAGCATCATCGGCCTGCCCGAGACGATCAGCTCACCGGGCTCGCCGTCGGGCAGGTCGACCCCCTGCGGGTCGACCACCCGGACCCGCTTCGTCGGCACCGGAAGCCCCAGGCTCCCGCTCCCCACGGAGTCCGCGTCGTCGACGGAACCGAACAGGTCGACGCCGGTCTCGGTCATGCCGTAGATCTCCCGCCACGGCGCGCCCCAGCGTTCCTCCAGCTGCGCGTGGATCCCGACCGGGATGCCCGAACAGAGCACCAGGCGCAGCTGGTTGTCCAGGTCGTCGGGGCTCGGCGGCTGCTTGAAGAGCAGCGTCGGCATGGACCCGAGCACGTAGAAGAAGGTGGCGCGGTGGCGGCGGACATCGGCGAAGAAGCCCGACGCGGAGAACCGGGGCAGCACGACCAGCGGGGCCCCGATCGTCAGGGCGAGCGCGGTGTTCCACTGCGGGTCCATGTAGGAGAACGGCTGAGCGGTGAGCAGGACGTCGTCGGACCCGAGGCCGGTCACCGCGGCGCAGGTCCAGCCCAGCCGCACCCAGTAGTCGTGGGTGAGCATGCACGCCTTGGGGAAACCGGTGGTGCCCGAGGTGTACTGCAGGTTCGCCAGGGTCCCGGCGGTGGGGCGCACCGCCGGAGCGGTCGCCGGGAAGGGCGCGGACCCGTCCGCGGCGACGTCGACGATGCTCAGGTCCGCCAGATCGGTCTCGTTGTCGGCGACTTCCTTCAGGAGACCTGCCCGCTCGTGATCGGTGAACACGATCAGGGCCCCCGAATCCCTCAGGAGGAAGGTGAGATCGGCCCGCTTGTACGAGGAGTTGACCGGTACCGTCACAGCGCCGGCCTTCAGCGCGGCCAGCCACACGACCGGCCAGTGCACGATGTTCGGGAGCATGATCGCGACACGGTCGCCGGGCCGGATGCCGTCCACCTCGATCAGCCGGTGCGCCAGCCGGGAGGTCCAGGCGTCGATCTCGGCGAAGGTCCAGGACTCGTCGCCGAAGCGGAGGAACTCCCGATCGGGTGATCGCCGCGCACGCTCGGCCAGCAACCCGGTCAGCGTCGCGACGGACGGGTCCTCTCCCATCTGCTCGGGCCTGACGGCCGGCTGCGGACGTCGAGAGGCCGCGTCTCCCTCTCGCTGAGGCGTTTCCTTCACGACCACGACTGCTCCCCGGCCCCGGCAGGGCTCTGCTCGCGTCGGTTCGGCTCCGCGTCGGCCGACTCGTCGTGCCTGTGCAGGGCGCGGTAGGCGAAGTAGTAGGTGAACATCTGGAATCCCCAGGTGCTCAGCGCGCCGATGTAGAAGAGGGTGTGCGCCGCGTCGTCGCCCGGAATGTGGACGAAGTCGTACGTCCAGGCGATGGCACAGGCGGCGGCGGTCGCCAGGCTCACGCCGAGGGCCAGCCCCTTCGCGCCGATCGCCCAGAGCCGCTTCGCGAAGTAGATCAGGAACAGGGTGGTCAGAACGTTGACCACGATGAGGAAGATCGCGACTCCCACGCCGATCCGCTCACCGAAGAACAGCAGGAAGAGTCCGACCGCGGCGGCGAAGACGAACACCCCGACGTCCGTCCCCACGGACGGCTTGTACCGGTGCGTCACCTGCATCAGGCCCATGACGAGGATCAGCGTGATGCCGACCGACCGGGAGAACTGGTCGAAGAAGTACGCGACGGTGTACATGGGGCTCGTCTCGTCGGCGCCCAGGAGCGCGTAGACGAGGAAGTTCGACCCGGAGGTGGCGACGATGATCCATTCGAGGCCGAGAAGGTAGTTCTTGAAATTCCGGATGAATTTCCACCCGAAGGTGAACCCGACGACGATCATCCAGACGTCGGCGAGCAGGAAAAGGAGTTCTCTGAGTGCCATTTTTCCTCGGTTCCTTGGTCCTCGTCAGAGCGTGGTGGGCAGGCCGGCGTCGAGGGAGGTGTAGTCGTCCCGCTTGAGCAGCTCCATGGGGTCGGACATCTGGCCGGCGACCTCGGCCCAGCCGAGGTAGTGCTCCGACGACCAGTCGAGGGCCCGCTGGATCTCTTCCGGGAGCTTCCGGATCTGCTCCAGGCCGTACGCGAGGAAGTGGTTCTCCTCGGTGCGCAGGAAGGCGAGGTCCCAGCCCATCGAAAGCCCGAAGCGATGGGTGTCCGTGGTCGTGTTCTCGCCGCCGCCGTGATAGGTCGATCCGATCCAGATGAGCGCGGAGCCCGCCGTCATCTCGGTGGGGACCGCCTCCTCGCGCCGGGGCGCCCGGTGGTCGTCCCAGAGGTGCGAACCGGGGATCACCAGCGTTCCGCCGTTCTCGGCGGTGAAGTCGCTGACCGCGACCATGATCTGCACCCGGGCTTCGCGCCGGTATTCCGGGTGCCGCCACAGCCAGACGGAGTCGTCGCGGTGGAGCGGCTGCGCGCCCTGGCCTGGGCCGATCTTGATGGCCATGGTGGCGCCGATGTGCATTCCCGCGGGATGGGGCACCGCGTCCTCTCCGAAGAAGACGTCGATCGGCTTGTCGAGGATGAGCTCGGCGACGCGGTGGTACAGCGGGTTCAACGCCACGGTGACCATGTGTTCCGTCTTGGCGAACAGGCCGCCGGCCCGGCGCGTGCGGTTGCCGGCGAACACCTCGTCGTGCCCCGTGTCCACCGTGTCGAGCACGGGGTCCAGGTCGGCCCTGAGGCCCTGGACCGTCGCCTCGTCGAAGAGCCCTTCGACGATCACCCCGCCGTCTCGCAGGATGATCTCGACCGCCTCTTCGGGGGGCGTGTCGGCGGTGATGCGGGCGAGTGTCGGATGCGACATAGCCATTCCTCCAGTCGATGCCGGCGACGGCATCGGGTCTTCGCGAGGGGATGAGGGTCATGCTGGTTCATCTTGGTCATACGATCAAGTCATTTGACCAAGTATTTCGGCCGGGGCCGTGGAGTCCGTCGATGTGGACAAACCGCCTGGTAGCCTGGGTGTCGACTTGATCAAACGTCCAACTTCGACAGGGGGCAGATGTGGCACGCGTACCGGCGGCCGAGCGGCGCAACGACCTGGTGAACGCCGCCATCCAAGTGATCGCCAGCCACGGCGTCGACGGTGCGACGACCCGCCGTATCGCCGAGCGGGCGAACGCCCCGCTGGCCACGCTGCACTACTGCTTCCAGACCAAGGAACTGCTGTTCACGGCCGTTTTCGAGAGGCTGACGGAGCAGTACCGCGAGGTTCTGATCGAGAACGACGTGCACGGCGACCTCGTCACGACCGCGCGTGCGACCCTCCGCGGACTCCTGAACTGGTATCTCGAGTCCGATCCGGAGTTCGCGACCGCGAGCTTCGAGCTGATCAGCTGGGCGCAGCGCCAGGAGGAGCACCCGGCGGTGACCGTGTACAACGAGGCGTTCAACGTCGTGCGATCGATCCTCGCGAGGGCGGCCGCCGGACAGGACGTCCCGCCCGAGACGATCGACCAGATCGGCTACGTCATCGGGACCCTTTCGGACGGCTTCGTCGTGAACTGGCTGACGTACGCCGACCGTTCCCGAGCCGCCGAGCAGGCGGAGATCGTCGTCGACGTGTTCGACGCGTGGCTGGCCGCGAAGCTCGCCTGATCACGGGCCCCGGACGGTCCCTGACCGGACCCGAGCGGCGCCTGCCCGTCGGCAACGCGCTGACGCGCTCGGATCGGCCTCGTCACAGGCGTTTGACGGATTCCTCGACGATCCACGTCATCGTCGGATCGTCGCTCTCCATCCATTCCGGGTGCCACTGGACTCCCAGAACCGGTGCGTCCGGAAGCTCCACCGCCTCGACCACGCCGTCGGCCGTCCGGCCCGTGACGACAAGCCCCGTGCCGCAGCGATCGACGGCCTGGTGGTGCCACGAGTTGGTGACGGCCCGCTCTCCGAACAGTCCCGCCACGATCGAGCCGGCCTCGAAGGCCACGACGTGATCGTCCGTGCCGTCGGTGAGCGCGGCCTCCTGCGACAGGTGCCGCACCTCGCCGGGCGGAAGGTCGGCGACGAGCGTGCCGCCGAGCGCGACGTTGAGGACCTGCATGCCCCGGCACACGGCGAGCACCGGGATCCCCCGGTCGAGCGCGGCACGGACGAGCGCGAGCTCGTACCCGTCCCGCTCGACGTCGTGGACCCTCGGGTCCGTACGCGGGTCGACGTCGCGGACCACGGAGGGATCCCCTCCCCAGCACGCCGGATGCAGGTCCTGCCCGCCGGTGACGACGACGCCGGCCAGCCAGTGGCAGACCGCCTCCGGATCCGTCTCGTACGCGAGGTGCACGGGGAGGCCGCCGGCCCGCGCGATCCGGATCGCGTAGTCGGACATGTAGCTGTCGGCGCAGCGGTCGCCGTACCGGCGGTCCGCGCCCTTGATGAGGTCCAGCCGGATCCGGCGGCCGGTGACGCCGATCAGCGGCCGCACCGCGGTCGGCGCGTCGTCCGCGGCGCTCACGGCAGTTCGAAGTATCGGGCGGACTCCCACTCGGAGAGCTCGGAGAACGGATCCCCGCCCGCGGTGTGGAACTGCATCCACTCCCACCGGCGCGTTCCGACCCAGTAGTCCACGAACTCGGCGCCGAGGAGGTCGCGAAGGATCGGGTCCGCCTCGAGCGCGGCGGCGGCCTTCGTGAGGGTGTCCGGCAGCCGGGTGATCTCCCCGGGCGGCATGCACCACGCCATCTCGCTGACCGGCTCCGGCGGTTCGATCTTGCGCTCCAGGCCAGCGACCACACCGGCCAGCACGCCGGCGAGCGCGAGGTACAGGTTCGCGTCGGCGCCGGGGACCCGGTACTCCAGCCGGGAGTACGACGGGTGCCCGCACACCGCCCGGATCGCGGTGGTCTTGTTGCTGATGCCCCAGGTGGCGGTGACCGGCGGGCCGCTGAGGTCCACCAGGCGCCGGTACGAGGTGATCTGCGGGAGCACGATCGAGGTGTTGCCCTCGATCGTCGCGAGCAGACCGCCGACGGCATGGCGCATCGTCTCCGACGGCCCCTCCTCCGCGTAGAACGCGTTGGCGCCGTCGCGCTGGAGGGACAGATTGATGTGCGAGGCCTGACCGTAGCCCGCGGTGGGCTTGGCCATGAAGGTGACCGTGTGGCCGAGGTCGAACGCGACCTCGCGCATGATCTGGCGGGTCCGCGCCCAGGCGTCGCAGACCGTGACCGGGTCGCCGGGCGCCAGGTTGATCTCGATCTGGCCGGCGGCGTCCTCGTCGCTCCAGGCCTCCCACTCGATCCCGACCGCGTCGAGCCGGTCGGCGACGGCGTTCATGTAACCGGTCCAGTCCTTGGACTTCGCCAGGTGGTAGGCCGTACCCGCGCTTCCGCCCAGGGGGGTCAGGTCGCGGTATCCGCGTGCGCGCGCCTCGTGGATGGACTCCTCGAAGACGGTCGCCTCGATCTCGACGGCGACGGTCGCGGTGAAGCCGAGCGAGGCGAGCCGGTCGACCGTCTTCTTCGTCAGGTTGCGCGGACAGATGGGGACCGGTGTGCCGTCCTTCAGCCAGTAGTCGCCGATCACGGCGTCGAGACCCGGCTCCCACTCGACCCGGGTCGAGAGGTCGGGGCGGAAGTAGACGTCGTCCAGGTGCCCGCGCCAGTCGGGATAGGCGAAGCCGAAGGCCGGGGCGTTGCCGAGGTCGAGGCCGAACAGGAGGTCGGCGAAGGCGAACCCGGAGTTCACGCCCGAGGCGAACTTCTTCGGCGCCAGGGTCTTGCCGAGGAACGAGCCGTCGTGGTTCGTCGCCTCGATCCGGACGGCCCGGGTCGTGGCGTCGGGGGCGTCGAATCCCGTGACGGGCCGGGTGAGTTCAGACATCGTAACGAACCTTCCAGGAAGCGCCGACCATGACCGACAGCTGGGAGAGGGTGCCCTGGATCCCGAGCACACCCGTGGAGAGAACGGCGAGAAGGTCGTCGGCTCCGGAGAACACTCCGGCGAGCGTCTCGGGGGCTCCGGCGATGAGGTAATGGGTCGCGCCCTCGCCGAGCACGACCTGCTCCAGGCCGTCGGGGCCTTCGGTGACCGCGATGAGAACGTCCGGAATCCCCGGTACGGAACGCGCGGCGGTCCAGAAGCGCTCGGCGGCCGTCCGCCAGTCCGGCACCGGCGGCGACAGCGCGAGCAGCGCGTCCGCGGCGAGCTCAGCGTCGCCCGTCGGGGCGTCGGCGGGCGCGAACCGGGCGTTCAGGTCGACGGTGATCGTCGCATCGGGTTCGACGGGGACTCCGCTCGAGACCTCGATGACGCCTCCGGCGAAGGCGATCGTCGCCGCCTGCGGCGTCTCGTGGGACCGGATCGCCACCGTGGCGGCCGGCTTCCGCAGCGCCTGGAGCGCATGGCCCGCGCGGGCGGAATCCCGCAGCGTGCGGCCGATCAGCCGGACGAGGGGAGTCGCGTCGTCCTCGATCCTTACGTCGACCTCTGTGGCCGTCGCTGCGCCGGACGCCGCAGGAGCCGTCGTGGTTTCGGTCATCCTCCAGTCCTTTCGACTTCGGGAGATCACGCGCGCCGCGAATCGGCCGCTTCGGATCTCGGATGGACCGTGATCATCATGGTCAAGTGACTAGATCAGGTGACTAGGATGGTGGGGTACAGGTCGCGACCTGTCAATGACTTCGGGGAGGCCCCACAGTGAATGAAGTGAATCCCGCGTACTGGGACCGACTGGACGCCGATGCGCGATGCGCGGCGCAGGTCATCGCCGGAACCCTCCGGAAGCCCGTACGGGAACTGGGTGCGGAGACGGCGCGGAAGCTCCTGGCGACCCCGCCGTCGGAGCGGCCGATCACCCCTCTCGACCGGGTCGAACGCCTGACCCTGCCCGCCCGCTCCGGCGAGCTCCGCGCACGCCTCTACCACCCGGACGGCACGCCGCCCTCCGCCGGACCGCGCCCGGCGCTGGTCTATCTGCACGGTGGCGGCTTCGTCCTCGGCACCCTCGACGGAGTGGACGAGGTGTGCCGCGCGATCGCCGCCCGATCCGGGTGGGCGGTGTTCTCCCTGGAGTACCGACTCGCGCCGGAGAATCCCTATCCGGCCGCGCTCGACGACTGTCTCGACGCGTTCGCCTGGTTGCGCCGATCGGCACCCGGGCTCGGCGTCGATCCGCACGTGATCGCCGTCGGGGGGGATTCCGCCGGCGGCAACCTCGCTGCCGCGCTGTGCCTCAAGCTCCGGGACCTCGGGCTCGCCCGTCCCGTGTCCCAGGTGCTCGTCTACCCCGCCGTCGACGACGCGTTCGCCACCCCGTCCTGGACGGAGTTCGCCGACGCACCCCTGCTGACCAGTGCGGATGCCCGCTGGTTCTGGGAGCAGTACCTCGGCCCGGACCATGGGGGAGCGGTCGATCACTACGCGGCCCCGATGCATGCCGAATCACTGCGGGATCTCCCTCCGGCGCTGGTTCTCACCGCCGAGGTCGACCCGCTTCGCGACGACGCCGAGGCCTACGCCGAGAGGCTGCGGCGTGACGGAGTGGAGGTCACGATGACCCGCTGTGCCGGTGTCTTCCACGGCTTCTTCACCGAAGTGGGCGTGTTCGCCAGGACGGACGAGGCGATCTCGCAGGTGGCGCGCCACCTGCGGGGCGTCGCCGCCGCCTGAGCGCGCGCGGCCGGGGTGAGCCGACTCGCATCCGACTGTTGACGGCACCCGGGCCCATGGCTAGATTCCGTTGGTCATACGACTAAGTCGTTTGACTGAGACTTGCGCTCTGATGCGCCGAGGGGCGAACGGCCCCCGCCGAGGCGAAGCCCTGACGGCCCGATGTCATCCGCATTTCGACTATCCGAAGGCACACGCATGACTGAGACCGCTCCACCCACCGCACCCGTCGTCGACCTCCTCTGTGTCGGTGCGGGATTCTCAGGCCTCTACGCGGCCTACAAGGCCGTCGAGAAGGGCTGGACATTCGCAGGATTCGAGGTCGCGCCCGACGTGGGCGGCACCTGGTTCTGGAACACGTACCCCGGCGCCCGGTGCGACGTCGAGAGCATCTACTACTCCTACTCGTTCAGTCAGGAGCTTCTGCAGGAGTGGACGTGGAGCGAGCGCTTCGCTCCGCAGGCCGAGATCCTGAGCTACATCAACCACGTCGCGGACCGCTTCGACCTGCGCAGGCACTTCCGCTTCGGCACCAAGGTGACTTCCGCGACCTGGCTCCCGGACGAGCGGCTCTGGGAGGTGACCCTCGACTCCGGCGAGACCCGGCGGGGCCGTCACCTGCTCGCCGCCTCGGGCGGTCTCTCGACGCCCAAGGACTTCGACGTGCCGGGCCTGGAGAACTTCACCGGGACCACGGTCTCGACGAGCCGGTGGAACATTCCGCTGAGCGACCTGGCGGGCAAACGCGTCGCCGTGATCGGCACCGGATCGTCCGCGGTGCAGTGCATTCCGCTCATCGCCGAGGTCGCCGAGCACCTCACCGTGTTCCAGCGCACCCCCAACTACGTGTTCCCCGCCCGGAACGCCCCGCTGTCGGCGGACTACCTCGACGAGATCAAGAGCAACTACACGGCGATCCGTGAGGAGTGCCGCCACTCGCTCGGTGGCATCCCGGACCGCATCCCGGACGCCGCGGCGTTCGACGTCTCCGACGAGGAACGGCGTGAGCGCTACGAACGGGCCTACGTGCGCAGCGGATTCAACGGTGTCGGCGGCGAGTTCTCCGATCTGCTGACCGATGCGAGGGCGAACGAGACCGCGGCGGAGTTCGTGCGCGAGAAGATCCGCCAGATCGTCCACGACCCGAAGACCGCGGCCGTCCTGGAACCCCGCTTCCACCCGCTCGGCGCCAAGCGCAGCTGTTTCGGCACCGACTACTACGAGACCTTCAACCGGCCCCATGTCTCGGTGGTCTCCCTGCGCGACGAGCCGATCGACACCATGACGAGCGACAGCATCGTCACGAGGGGCGGCTCCTACGAGGTCGACGCCATCGTGCTGGCGATCGGGTTCGACGCCTTCACCGGCCCGCTGTTCGCGCTGAACGTCTCCACCCCGGAGGCCGGCAGGCTGCAGGACGCGTGGAGCGACGGAGTCCGGACGTACCTGGGAGTCATGGCCGCCGGGTTCCCCAACTTCTTCATGATCGGCGGACCGCAGAGCCCCGCGCTCGCGAGCAACGTCGTGGTCACGATCGAGCAGGCCGTCGACTGGATCGCCGATCTGATCGGACACGCCAAGGCGGCGGGGGCCGACGTCATCGAGCCGACGGCCGAGGCCCAGGACGACTGGGTGAAGATCACCGAAGACACGGTGAACCAGACGCTCTACGCGATCGCCGACTCCTGGTACCGGGGCTCGAACGTGTCCGGCAAGCCGACGACCTTCCTCGGTTACGTGGGCGGTGTCGGCAAGTACCGCCGGATGTGCACCGAGCTCGCCAAGCGCGGCTACCCGGGCATCGAGCTCGACGGCGAGACCGTCGCCCGCCGCCTCGGCCGCATCGACAGGGAGATCGCATGAAGGTCGTGCACCAGCGCTACGTCGCCCATTCCGAGGCGCACTACGCGGGGAACCTCGTCGACGGGGCCTTCGGGCTGAAGCTCTTCGGAGACGCCGGAACGCACCTGGCGATCACCATCGACGGCCACGAGAGCCTGTTCGCCGGGTACGCGGCGGTCGAGTTCCTCGCCCCGGTCCGCGGCGGCGACGTGGTCGAGGTCGAGGCGCGCCTGGCGTCGAAGGGAAGGCGCAGCAGGACCGTCGACTTCGAGCTGCGGATCATCTGCAGGTCCGTCGACGACAGCGGCCGGGCCGAGGTGCTGGCGGAGCCCATCGTGGCCACTCGGGCGCGAGGGACGGCCGTCGTGCCGGCCGACGCCGCGACGACGGCGCCGTGACCGTCGGGGACGGAGCCGGTCGGCGCCGGCGGTCCGTGACGCACCACGACGCGTGGCCGGTCACGGTGGCGTGAAGCAGTTCACGGCGGTGGGCCCGAAGGTCCACCGCCGCCCCGGTAGGGGCCGTCCGGGCACCCACGGGACCCCGTCCCGACCGGGCGGCTGTCCGTGCGTACGGCCCGCCGATTCCGGCGGCAGGCCGTACCGGTGCATGCGTGGTCCCGCAAACAACCACTTCGGAGACTGACATGACTGAGATCAACGAACCGGTCGGCCTGACAGGGGAGTTGAGGCCGCGCAGTGCGCCGCGGAGGGGATCGCTCGTCGCGGTCGGCACCCTGCTCGTCATCCTGACCAACGCGATCATGTTCATCCTGCCCCCGCTCCTGCCGGTCATCCAGGCGCAGTACGGACTCACCACCGTGTCCGCCACGATGTGGATCTTCACTCTGCTCACGCTGGGGGGAGGCGCGGGCTACATCCTGCTTCCGCGGCTCGCCGACGTGTCAGGCGATCGCCACGCGTCCGTGTTCGCCTCCGGGTGTCTTGCCGTCGGAGCGCTCGTCCCCGCCGTGGGCGACTCGTACCCGGCCCTGCTCGTGGGGTCCACGGTCATGGGCTTCGGCAGTGCGGCCCAACTGCTGCCCCTGGGCTTCCTGCGGCGGAACCTGGGGGAGGAGGGGATCGTCACGGCGGTCCGCGTCCTGGTCGTCGCCTCGGGAATCGGAATTGTCGTGGGCATGATCGGTGGCGGGCTCATCGTCGAGACCCTGTCCCTGCGCACGTTCTTCTGCATCCTCGCCGCGGCGTGCGCGGCGACCACGATCGCCTCGTTCGCGGCCATCCCCCATGTCCCGCCGGCGGAGTCCGGCGGTCGCATCGGCCTGCTCGGCACGGTGTGGCTGATCACCTGGGTCGGAGCGGTGCTGCTCACTCTGACGCAGGGCCTGGTGTGGGGCGGCGCGGCCGTCATCCCGCTGATCGCCGGTGTCGTCGGTGGACTCCTGTGGGCGCGCGTCGAGCGGAAGTCCCCGGCCGCGGTGTTCGACGTGGTGCTGCTGAAGTCGCCCCTCGTCACCGTGGCGTGCCTGTCGATGGCGGCGTTCGGCGCCGTGAACGCGGCCTTCCTGCTGCTGCTCAGCACGTACAGCCAGGTCGTCCCCTCCTCCCTCCCGCCCGGGGACGCGTACGGTCTCGGGCGCACCGCGCTGCAGACGGGCCGGCTCATGGTGCCCTTCGCGGTGATGTTCGTGGTGGGTGGCAAGGTGGTCGATCGCCTGGTCGCCAAGGGGCGCGGTGCCTCCGTGCTCGTGGTGGGGGCGCTCCTCAGCGCCGTGGGACTCGCCTGGCTCGCGCCGGCCCACGACCGTCCGTGGCACTATCTCGTGGGCGCCGGCGTGATCGGCCTCGGGTGCAGCATGGGGTACGCGGCCGGTTTCAGCATCGCCCAGATGGCGGTGCCCGAGGAGAAGGCCGGGATGGCCGCGGGTGTGGCCGGCACCGCCATGGCGATCGGCATCGCGTTCGGATCGGCACTGATCACCGGCGTGCTGAGCGCCTCGGTCGTCTCCGTTCCCGGCACGGAGGTCGAGGTCGCCGAGAGGAGCCTCTACGGCACGAGCTACTGGATCTCGGCCGGCCTGGCCATGCTGATCGTGGTCGCCGTGCTCGTCTCGCGAGCGCGCAACGGCCGACGCGTGCCCGCCACGACGTCCTGAAGGCCCTCGTCTCGTCGACGGAGAACGCGCAGGATCTTCCGGTCCTTCGTCCGGGCAGACGTGCGCTCGGCACGGGCCCTGACCCTTCGGTGCCCGGCGTCGTCCCCCTCCTGACCACCCAGGAGGGGGCGGCCGGCTCCCCTCCGGTGCCGAACGATCAGGCCGGTACCGCGACAGGCGCCGTCCACGATCCGCCACCGGCCGCGGAGCCGGCACCGGCCGTCAGGACATTCGCGATGAGTCGGAGGAGCATCTCATGCTGTGAGGCCGGTACGGTGCGCTACGCCCCCGGTGGGCGAGAGACGGCGCACGTCGGCCGGCCGTGAGGAGGTGGCGGCCATGATCGTCGACTGCGCGCACTACCAGGACGGACGTCGGCAGCACGAGGGCGCGATGCCGCTGGAGCAGGCGGCCGCGCACTGCAGGCTGGGCGGGTTCGTCTGGCTGGGCGTCTTCGAACCGAGTCCTGAGGAATTGACCCGGGTCCGTGAGGTCTTCGGACTGCACGAGCTCGCCGTCGAGGACGCCCGGACGTTCCACCTGCGGCCGAAGGCCGAGCAGTACGAGGACGGCACCGAACTGATCATCCTGCGCACGGCACGCTATGACGACGAGCGCGAGGAGATCGACACCGGCGAGATCAGCATCTTCCTCGCGGAACACTTCGTGATCACCGTGCGCCAGGGCATCGCGAGCGAGCTGCACGGAGCACGGAGCCGTCTCGAAAGCCGCCCCGAACTGCTGAAGACCGGCAGCACCTCCACGCTGTGGGCCATCTTCGACCAGGTGGTGGACAGCTACGCCCCGGTCGTCGAGGAGCTCGAACGCGACATCGAGCAGATCGAGGCCACCGTGTTCTCCGGGGCCGTCGCCCCGACGCAGCGGATCTACTTCCTCCGCCGCGAGGCGACCGACTTCTACCGCGCCGTACACCCGCTCCTCGCCGTGCTCGGACGGCGCCTGCAGCCCGGCAAGTCGCCGCCCGCGCTCCTGCCGTACATCCGCGACGTGCACGACCACCTCTTGCTGGTCAACGAGGAGGTCGCGGCCCAGCGCGACCTCCTGACCACCGTTCTGGAAGCGAACATCGCGGTGATCTCCGTCGAGCAGAACAAGATCAACCTTCGGCAGAGCGCCACGATGGAGCGTCTCACCATCCTCGCGAGCGTGTTCCTCCCGCTGTCCTTCGTGGTCGGCTTCTTCGGACAGAACTTCGACTGGCTGGTCAGCCACATCACCGGCTTCCCGGCGTTCCTCGTCCTCACCGTCGCCGGGATGCTGCTGCCGTGTCTGATGCTCTACGCATGGCTGCGCCGACGACGCCCCGCCCACCCGCCGGCGCCGACGCCGGAGGTGACCCACAGCGTCCGGGGCGGAGCGGAGGACCCCACGGAGTGAGGACGCCACGGCGAGGTCCTCGTGGTCGCGGTCTGCCACGCGGACCCGCAGAAGCCGGGGCAGCGGCTCCCGCAGGACCAGCGGACCCGCTCCCCGTACTCATCGGGGTTTCGTCAAAGCCCCCTCCGCCCGATGTCGCCGACGCCGTCCCGGACGGAGGCGGGACACGTGGGGCCGCCGCTCGGTCCTGCGAGGTGCGTCATGGCGTTCTCGACGTTCTCGGTCCGTGACGCGTTCGCGGTCGTCGCCGGTGAACGCCGGGCGGCCCGCGTTCCGTTCGGCACGCCGCTCGGTGCCGGACGACTCCCGGGAGCCCTGACGCGGTTCCTGTGCGGTTTTGCCGAGGGGAGCGGGCGGGAAGGGCGACCCGGTTTCGCGTCAAGGGGGCACGAAGCCGTGGGTGAGGCGTCAAGAGCACGTCAGGGGCCGTAAGAGGGGCGTCAACGAGAGCGGTTTCGTGGCCGAAAGGCTGTTTCCTCGTCTGGTCCGAGTATCCGTTCTTCTTCCTTCCGGGAGCTCACGATGGCCGACGTGGCCTTCGTCGTCACCACGGTCGCGGTCTTCGCGCTGGTGGCCTTCATCGCCAAGGGGGTGGCCAAGCTGTGAGTGCCGAGAACATCGTCGGCCTACTGGTCGCGGCCGCCCTGCTGGGTTATCTCGTCCTCGCCCTCGTCAAGCCGGAGAGGTTCTGAGTACGGCCATGAGTCCCGTTCTGGCTGGAATACTCCAGCTCCTCGCCCTGGCCGTCGCCCTCGGTCTCTCCTACCGTCCGCTCGGCGACCACATGGCCGAGGTGTACTCCTCGCAGAAGCACTACCGGCCCGAGAAGTGGATCTACAAGGCCATCGGCGCGAACCCCTCGGTGGGGATGCGCTGGCCGGCGTACCTGCGCGGAGTGCTCGCCTTCTCCGCGGTGAGCGTCCTCTTCCTCTACCTGCTGCAGCGCCTTCAGGGCTCGCTCCCGGGCTCGCTCGGCTTCGTGTCGATCGACCCGGACCAGGCGTTCAACACGGCCGCGTCGTTCGTCGCCAACACGAACTGGCAGTCGTACTACGGCGAGCAGGCCATGGGCCACGTTGTGCAGACCGGCGGCCTGGCCGTGCAGAACTTCGTGTCGGCGGCGGTCGGCATGGCGGTCGCGGTCGCGCTGGTGCGCGGCTTCGCCCGGTCCCGTACCGGTGAGCTGGGGAACTTCTGGGCCGATCTGGTCCGCGGCGTGGTGCGGATCCTGCTGCCGATCTCGGTGGTCGGCGCCCTCGTCCTGGTGGCGTGCGGCGCGATCCAGAACTTCTCCGGCATCCACGAGGTCGGGCAGTTCGCGGGCGGCACGCAGCAGTGGAACGGCGGGGCGGTGGCCTCGCAGGAGGTCATCAAGGAGCTGGGCACGAACGGCGGCGGGTACTTCAACGCCAACTCGGCCCACCCCTTCGAGAACCCCGACGGCCTGTCCAACCTCTTCGAGGTCTACCTGATCCTCGTCATTCCCTTCGCGCTGACGCGGACCTTCGGCCGGATGGTCGGGTCCCTGAAGCAGGGGTACGCGATCCTCGGCACGATGGCCGTGATCTGGCTCGGCTTCACCGCGCTGATGATGTGGACCGAATTCGCGGGCAAGGGAGCGGCGTTCGAGCTCGCGGGCGGGGCGATGGAGGGCAAGGAGACGCGCTTCGGCATCGGCGGCTCGTCGATCTTCGCGGTGGCCACGACGCTGACCTCGACGGGAGCGGTGAACTCCTTCCACTCCTCGTACACCGGTTTCGGCGGCGGGATCACGATGCTGGGCATGCAGCTCGGCGAGATCGCGCCCGGCGGTGTCGGCTCCGGCCTGTACGGCATGCTGATCATGGCGATCATCGCGGTGTTCATCGCCGGCCTGATGGTCGGCCGCACCCCGGAGTACCTGGGCAAGAAGATCGGCACCCGCGAGATCACGTTCGCCGCCCTCTACATCCTGATCACTCCGGCGCTGGTCCTCTGCTTCACGGCGGCCTCGTTCGTCCTGGACACCCCGTCCCACTCGATGACGAACTCCGGCGCGCACGGCTTCTCCGAGATCCTCTACGCCTACACCTCGGGCGCCAACAACAACGGCTCCGCGTTCGCGGGTCTGAACGCCGACACCCGGTGGTTCAACTCGACCATCGGCATCGCGATGCTCCTCGGCCGGTTCCTGCCGATGGCGTTCGTCCTCGCGCTGGCCGGCTCCCTGGCCGGGCAGACGCCCGTGCCCGAGACCGCGGGCACCCTGCGGACCGAGAAGCCGCTGTTCACCGGCCTCCTGGTCGGCACGATCATGATCATCACCGGTCTCACCTACTTCCCGGCCCTCGCTCTCGGCCCGCTCGCCGAAGGGCTCGCGGCATGACCCACGACCTGAAGGACCACGAGGACGACATGTCCGTCACCACTGCTCCCACCACGGCGCCCCACGAGGACCTGCCCGGGGGGCACCACGCTCCCGGGCGGGTCGGCGGCGGCCTGTTCGATCCCCGGCAGCTGATCGCCTCCTTCCCGGACGCGCTCCGGAAGCTCGACCCGCGCGTGATGGTCAAGTCGCCGGTCATGTTCGTGGTGCTCGTCGGCTCGGTGGTCACCACCGCGCTCGCCGTCCAGAACCCCGGAGACCGGTTCGGCTGGGCGATCACCGGCTGGCTGTGGCTGACCACGGTCTTCGCCAACCTGGCGGAGGCCGTCGCCGAGGGCCGGGGCAAAGCCCAGGCCGACACCCTGCGCAAGGCCAAGACCGACACCGTCGCCCGCCGTCTGACGAAGACGGGAGAGGAGCGGGTGCCCGGCACCGAGCTGCGCGTCGGCGACCTCGTGGTCTGCGAGGCCGGCGACGTCATCCCCGGGGACGGCGACGTCGTCGAGGGCGTCGCGAGCGTCGACGAGTCCGCGATCACGGGCGAGTCCGCCCCCGTCATCCGTGAGTCCGGCGGCGACCGGTGCGCGGTGACGGGCGGCACGAAGGTGCTCTCCGACCGGGTCGTCGTCGAGATCACGACGAAGCCCGGCGAGACGTTCATCGACCGCATGATCAACCTGGTCGAGGGCGCGGCACGGCAGAAGACCCCCAACGAGATCGCCCTCGACGTCCTCCTTGCGTCCCTCACCATCGTCTTCCTGCTCGCCGTGGTCACGCTGAAGCCCTTCGCGATTTACGCGGGCGCCGACGGGCAGACCTCGACGATCGTCCTCACGGCCCTTCTCGTCTGCCTGATCCCCACCACGATCGGCGCCCTGCTCTCCGCGATCGGCATCGCCGGCATGGACCGGCTCGTGCAGCGCAACGTCCTGGCGATGTCGGGCCGTGCCGTCGAGGCCGCGGGCGACGTGTCCACGCTGCTGCTGGACAAGACCGGCACCATCACCCTCGGCAACCGGCGGGCTTCCGAGTTCGTCCCGGTCAAGGGGACGACGGAAGCCGAGGTCGCCGACGCCGCCCGGCTCTCCTCACTGGCCGACGAGACGCCCGAGGGCCGCTCGATCGTCGTCCTCGCCAGGGAGAGGTACGGGCTGAGCGAGCGCCACCCGGGCGAGCTCGCCCACGCCACGTGGATCGAGTTCACCGCCCAGACCCGCATGTCGGGCGTGGACGTCGACGGCCGCAGGGTCCGTAAGGGGGCGGCCGGTTCGGTCGTGGAATGGGTGAAGGAGCGCGGCGGCGAAGTCGCGGAGGACGCCCAGGACGTCACCGACACTATTTCCCAGGCCGGTGGCACGCCGCTCCTCGTGGCCGTGGAGGACGACAGGGGCGCGCGCGTCCTGGGCGTCGTCCACCTCAAGGACGTCGTCAAGGAGGGCATGCGGGAGCGGTTCGATGAGCTGCGCCGCATGGGCATCAAGACGGTCATGATCACGGGCGACAACCCGCTGACCGCCAGGGCCATCGCCGAGGAGGCGGGTGTCGACGACTTCCTCGCCGAGGCCACTCCCGAGGACAAGATGGCCCTCATCAAGCGCGAGCAGGCGGGCGGGAAGCTGGTCGCGATGACCGGTGACGGCACGAACGACGCCCCCGCCCTCGCCCAGGCCGACGTCGGTGTCGCGATGAACACGGGCACGTCGGCCGCGAAGGAGGCCGGCAACATGGTCGACCTCGACTCCGACCCGACCAAGCTCATCGAGATCGTCGGGATCGGCAAGCAGCTCCTCATCACACGAGGCGCGTTGACGACCTTCTCGATCGCCAACGACGTCGCGAAGTACTTCGCGATCATCCCGGCGATGTTCGCCGTCGCCTACCCCTCGCTCGACAAGCTCAACGTCATGGGCCTGGCCTCGCCCGAGTCCGCGATCCTCTCGGCCGTCGTCTTCAACGCGCTGGTCATCGTCGCCCTCGTCCCGCTCGCCCTCAAGGGCGTGCGCTACCGGCCGAGCAGCGCCGACTCGATGCTCCGCCGCAACCTCGGCCTCTACGGACTCGGCGGCCTGATCGCGCCGTTCATCGGCATCAAGCTCATCGACCTCCTCCTCTCCCTCGTCCCCGGGCTGCGTTGACCAGAAAGAGTGCTGACCCACGATGAACGACTCAGCAGCGAACACCGGCCGTGTGCTCTGGGCGGGCCTGCGCGCCCTCCTCGCCCTCACCGTGATCACCGGCGTCCTCTACCCGCTCGCCGTCACCGGCGTCGCCCAAGCGGCCTTCCCCGGAAAGGCGAACGGCTCCGAGATCAAGGACGCGAGCGGCAGGGTCGTCGGCTCGGCACTGATCGGGCAGTCGTACGAGGATCTCCGCTGGTTCCAGCCGCGCCCGTCCAACGGACTCGGTGTGAACAGCGTCAACACGCAGTACGAGCTGATCCTCTCCGGCGCCACCAACCGCTCCGGCGACAACGAGGACCTGGTCAGGTGGGTCACCGAAGCCAAGGCCGCCGTCGTCAGGGACAACTCGGTGAACGGCTACACGGTGAAGCCGTCCGACGTCCCCGCGGACGCGATCACCTCCTCCGGCTCCGGCCTGGACCCGCACATCTCTCCCGAGTACGCGAAGATCCAGGTCCATCGGGTGGCCGAGAAGAACCACCTCACCGTCGCCCAGGTCGACCGGCTCGTCGCCGACCACACCGACGACCGCGTCCTCGGCTTCATCGGCGAGCCCCGCGTGAACGTCCTCGAACTCAACGTGGCGCTCAAGGAATCGGCCAAGGGCTGACGGCCCCGTCCCCGACGAGGCGGTGCGCCGGGCCGACCGGGCCGACGAGTACCTCCGGGAACCGGACCGGGCACCGCGTCTCGAAGGCCGGGGGCCGCCCGTCGCCCGGCTCGGCAGATCCCGGACCGCCCGGACCGGATCGAGCGCACTGCGGTCCCGACCGCTCGGAAGGATGATGGGAGCATGGAAGGGCTACCTTTCACTCCTCCCGCCGGGGCGGACGAAGACGGGCACCTCGGTCCGCCCCCGGCCGCTTTCGCCCTGCTCGCCGCGGACGGGGTGCTCGTCGGGTGGAGCCGGGAGGCCGAGGCCCTCCTGGGGTATCCCGCTGCGCAGGTGCTGGGACGCCGGGCGGCGGACCTGCTCGTCACCCCGCGCGCCGAGCGCGACGGACCGGCGGAGCGGCCGCCGGACCAGCGGCTGCGGCTCGACGGGACACGCGGTGCCGTCGTGGACGTGCGCCACCGCAGCGGGGACACCGTACGTGTGGCGGTGACCCTGCATCCCCTGACCCCCGCCTCCGACGGGGACCCCACCGGCCGGGCCCCCTCCGCCGTCCTCATGGCGACCGAGCTGGAGGGGCTCCGCTGGTGGGAGACCCGTCAGGCGATGCTGCAGGGGCTCGTGACCCAGTCGCCGGTGACGCTGAGCATCTACGGTCCCGGCGCGCGCCTCCTGTGGGCCAACGCGTCCAGTGTCCGGGAGCTCGGCGGCGACCTCGCGGCATCGCTGGGCCGCTCCATGACCGAACTCTTTCCCGGCGACGTCCTCACCACCCAGCACCTGGCGCCGCCCGAGGAGTTCGTGCAGCAGATCCTCGAGACCGGTGAGCCGGTCATCGACGTGCGTTTCCGGGGGCGGGCCCCGGCCGACCCGCGGCGTGAGCGCGTCTGGTCCTCGTCCTACTTCCGGCTGCTGGACGGCCGGGGAGAGCCGGTGGGCGTGTGCGAGCAGTCCATCGACGTCACCGGCCACTACCGTGCGCAGCAGCGCCTCGCGCTCCTCGCGGAGGCCGGCGCGCGGATCGGGGCGACGCTCGACCCCTCCGGAACGGCGGCGGAGCTCGCGAAGACCGCCGTGCCGGAGTACGCCGACGCCGTGCTCGTCGACGTGGCGGCGGAAGTGCTCGAGGGAGAGGAACCGAAGCCCGCCACGGCATGGGACCTCGTACGCGTGGCCGATTCCGACGGAGAACCAGCCCGGGTGGGCGAGCGGGTCGCGTACCCCGCCGGATCGTCGCAGGCCGAGAGCCTGGCCGGGGGCCGGTCGACCGCGGACGCCGCAGTCGCGCCGACCCGGCTGTACGTCCCGCTGATCGTGCGGGGGACGCCCCTGGGCCTCGTCACCTTCGTGCGGGGCGACGAATCGGAACCCTTCGACGACGGCGACCGGTCCGTGGCCGAGGAGCTGGCGTCGCGGACCGCCGTATGCATCGACAACGCCCGGCGGTACCGCCGGGAGCGCACCGCCGCGTTCATGCTCCAGCGCAGCCTGCTGCCGCGATCACTGCCCGAGCTGAGCGCGGTCGAGGCGGCGAGCCGCTACCTGCCGGCCGACAGCCACCTCGGCGCCGGCGGCGACTGGTTCGACGTCATTCCGCTTTCAGGGGCCCGTGTCGGACTCGTCGTGGGGGACGTCGTCGGCCACGGACTCGGGGCCGCCGCCACCATGGGACGCTTGCGCGCGATGGTGCACACCCTGGCGGAGCTGGACCTCGCGCCCGACGAACTCCTGGCCAGGCTGAACGATCAAGTCGGCAAGGACGCGTCGGACCAGAACGGGAAGGACGGGGAGGGCAGTGGTGCCGTCGGAGCGACGTGCGTCTACGGGATCTACGATCCGGCCTCGCGGAAGAGCACCTGGGCGGCGGCGGGACACCTGCCGCCGGCTGTGATGCAGCCGCACGGCCCCGTGAGCTTCCTTCGTCTGCCGCCGGGGGCTCCTCTGGGCGTGGGGCGGCTTCCGTACGAGGGCGTGGAAGTGGAGCTCGCGGAGGGAAGCCTGGTCGTCCTGTTCACCGACGGCCTCGTGGAGGCCCGGGGGAAGGGTGCCGAGGTGGGGCTGGACCGGTTGGCGGCCGTACTGGGCGAGCAGCGGGGATCGTCGTCCGACCGGTTGTGCGCCCAGATCGTCGCGGAGCTGGCGTCGGACCAGGTGCAGGACGACGCGACGCTCCTCGTCGTGCGCACCCGTGCGCTGGGGGCGCGCCAGGTGGCGACCTGGGAGCTGCCCTCGGACCCCGCGCTCGTCGCACGCGCGCGTGCGATGGCCGCGGAACAGCTGGAGCGGTGGGGACTGGACGATCTGGCCTTCACCACGGAACTGGTGGTCAGCGAACTGGTCACCAACGCGATCCGTCACGCCTCCGGCCCGATCGGACTGCGGTTGATCCGGGACCGTTCCCTCATCTGTGAGGTCTCCGACTCGCAGCACACCTCACCGCATGCCCGTTACGCGGGCAGCGACGAGGAGGGCGGACGCGGACTGTTCATGGTCGCCCAGCTCACCGAGCACTGGGGTACGCGCTACATGCCGACGGGGAAGACGATCTGGGCGGAACAGGCCTTGCCCGTGCCCTGACGGCCACGCGCCGCCATGCGGCGACACCTCGCCCACGGGCACGGCTCACGGCGTGTGCAGGCGTACGGCCAAGGCGGCGATGTCGTCGTCGAGGTTGCCCCTGCTGTGACGGAGGAGCTCGTGGTGCAGGGCCGTGAGCAGATCACGGGGAGGAGTGGTGGGCTGTCGGCGCATCCATGCCGTCAGCGGGAAGAACTCGCCGTCCCGGGCGCGGGTTTCGGCGATCCCGTCCGTGTAGAGGAGGAGGACCTCCCCGGGAGCGAAGTCGAAGGTGTCCGCCCGGTACTGGTCGCCGATCAGTTCCGCGAGGCTGAGCAGGGGGGAGGGGGCGGACGGTTCGAGGACGCGCACGTTCCTGAGGGTGTGGATCAGGGGCGGGGGGTGTCCGCAGTTGACGATGGTGATGCGGTTGCCTCGATGCGGGATCTCGACGAGCAGCGCGGTGGCGAAGCGTTCCATCGGTGCCTCGGGCGGATGGGCGGCGTTGTGCCGGGCACAGCTGGCGTCGAGCCTGCGGGCGATGTCGGCCATGGAGGCCTCGCCGTGCGCCGCCTCCCGGAAGGCGTTGACGATCGCCGCGGCCGCCCCCACCGCCGGCAGGCCTTTGCCCCGTACGTCGCCGATGAGCAGCCGTACCCCGTAGGGCGTGTCGGCCACCTCGTAGAAGTCCCCGCCGATCCGCGCTTCCGCGGCGGCCGCGAGGTACAGCGATTCGACCTCGACGTTCCGGAAACGGTGCGGCAGGGGCCGCAGCACCACCTGCTGGGCCGCGTCGGCGACGAGCCGTACCTGGAAGAGGGTGCGCTCCCGTTGGAGCCGGACGTGGCTCCCGTACGCGGCGGCCACGGTGACCGCGACGATCCCCCCGCACGTCCACCACGTCCCGAGGTCGGGGAAGACGAGACTGAGGCCGATCATCAGAAGGAGGCAGACGGTCCCGAGGAGGACGGTCGGGAGGACCGGCCACATGGAGGCGGCCAGAGCCGGCGCCGCGGGCAGGAGCCGGCTGAAGGCCAGCTCCGGCGGGGTGGCGTAGGCCAGGCCGGCGATCACGACGGTCAGAATCACCGGCGACAGCCGCACGAGCCTGCCGTAGCCGTGGCTCCGACGGAGCCCCGGCCCTCCGGACTCGATCATGAATCCCAGAGTATCCGCGAGGGGCCCGCTCAGCGACGTGACGAGTGGGCTCCGCGTGTGCCGGAGCACGCCTGCCGGCTCGCGAGGGCGCGACCGCGTGACGCGCCACTGACCCGTGGGGACGGGAAGGTCACGGACGGTGCCGTCGGGTGCCGGGAGCGTCCTCCGCGGGGGCCGGCCGACGGTCTCGGGTCCCGCCCTCGCGGAGGTCTCCGTCCCGCGGCACCGGGTGACGGCGTGGACCGGCTCCGCCGACGCGCCTCCACCGAAGCGGGCCGCGGGGCCGGGGCGCGCCCTGCTCGGCGCAGGGCCTCGCACGCGCACCGGACGGTCGCGGGAACACCCGGGCGCCGATGCCGGCCCCCTGCTGATCCATGCCTGGCGCAAGGGTCACTGACCTGGGATGATGCGGTGTCCGCGCGGGTCGTGGCGGAACCTCACCGGCCGCGGCCACGAGGGCGTCGTCGAGGTCCGCGAGGAGGGGAGAAGGCCTCCGACCGCTTCGGCGAGGTCGACGGCCGCCCGGCGACCGCCTCTCCGCCCCCGCCCTCCCCGGCGCCCGGACCGCCCCGCGCGGGAACCCGCGCACCACCGACCCGCGACTCTCCTTCCCATCGACCCGCCCACCCACGAAAGGCACTCCCATGACCGAGCAGGCCAGCACCCCCGTCGTCCGGCGCGTGGACCCCCGGCACCGGTACGAGATCCTCGTCGACGGCGAACGCGCGGGCCTGACGGCCTACCGCGACCGCGACGACCGGCGGGTCTTCTTCCACACCGAGGTCGACGAGGCCTACGCGGGTCAGGGCCTGGCCTCGATCCTCGTCGAGCAGGCCCTCACCGACGTCCGCGCCTCCGGGATGCGCATCGTCCCCGTCTGCCCCTACGTGGCGAAGTTCCTGAAGAAGCACGACGAGTTCGCGGACATCACCGACCCGGTGACGCCCGAGGTCCTCCAGTGGCTGGACGGACAGCTGAAGCGCTGACACCCGGTCAACACGACGCACGCGAAGGCGAACGCTTCCCCCGGACGGACCAGTCGCGCGCGCCCGGGGCCGCGGGCCCCCCGCTCCGGGGGGCCCGCGGGCGACCGAAGCGGCGGATCCGTGGCGCGTCGCTGGCCGACTCTCCGTCGGTTGGCCTGAATCCTGCTGGCCACCGGGATAAACATCGTTTCGAGCAAGATCACCACAAGGAGGTAATGCTCTCGGACTCCCTCAGCGAGGCGGGCTCGGCGGCCGTTACTGTTCCCCGAGATCTGGACGGATTCCCGGATCTTCGCCCCCCTTTATCTTCTTTCACCGTTTTTCAGCCCCCGCGTGCCGAAAACCGCCCTCGCGAAGGAGAGCTCGCCCGATGACCGTTGACGACCGCCCGGACGTACAGTCGGCGCCGCCCCGGCAGTCCAGTCTGAGCACCGCGGCCGCCCGCAACCTCGCCACCACCACCAAGTCCGCCCCGCAGATGCAGGAGATCAGCTCCCGCTGGCTGCTGCGGATGCTCCCCTGGGTGGAGACCAAGGGCGGGGCCTACCGGGTCAACCGCCGGCTGAGCTACACCGTCGGCGACGGACGCATCGACTTCGTCCAGGACGGCTCCCGCGTCCGCGTCATCCCCCGCGAACTCGGCGAACTCGCCCTGCTGCGCGGCTTCGAGGACGTCGACGTGCTCCACGCGCTCGCCGACCGGTGCGTCCAGCGCGACTTCAACGCCGGCGAGGTGCTCGTCCAGCGCGGGACGCCCGCCGAGCAGATCCACCTGATCGCCCACGGCCGCGTCAACCAGACCTCCGTCGGCAAGTACGGCGACGAGGTCGCCGTCGCCACGCTCGCCGACGGCGACCGCTTCGGCGAGAACGCCCTGCTCGACGGCGACGCCGGCTGGGACTACACGGCGACCGCCGAGACCTCCGGCACCCTGCTCACCCTCTCCCGCGCCGACTTCGCCCACGTCCTCGCCTCGGCGCCGAGCCTCCAGGCCCACATCCACGAGTTCAGCTCGCTGCCCGAGCAGCGGCAGAACAAGTACGGCGAGGCCGAGATCGCCATGTCGGCCGGCCACAAGGGCGAGGCCGAGATCCCCGGCGCCTTCGTCGACTACGAGCTCAGGCCGCGCGAGTACGAACTCTCCGTCGCCCAGACCGTCCTCAAGGTCCACACCCGGGTCGCCGACCTCTACAACGGGCCGATGAACCAGACGGAGGAGCAGCTCAGGCTCACCATCGAGGCGCTCCGCGAGCGCCAGGAGCACGAGCTCATCAACAACCCGGAGTTCGGCCTGCTCCCCAATGCCGACTTCAAGCAGCGGATCCAGCCGCACTCCGGCCCGCCCACCCCGGACGACCTCGACGAGCTCCTCTGCCGCCGCCGCAGCACCAAGCTCTTCCTCGCCCACCCGCGGACGATCGCGGCGATCGGGCGCGAGTGGAACCGTGCCGGGCTCTACCCCGACACCATCGAGCTCCAGGGGCACCGGGTCCCGGCCTGGCGCGGAGTGCCGATCCTGCCCTGCAACAAGATCCCCATCAGCAAGGAGAACACCAGCTCGATCCTCGCCATGCGTCTCGGCGAGGACAACCAGGGCGTCATCGGTCTGCGCCAGACCGGTCTGCCCGAGGAGTACGAGCCGGGTCTGTCGGTGCGGTTCATGGGCATCAGCGAGCAGGCGATCATGTCGTACCTCGTCACGACGTACTACTCCGCCGCCGTCCTGGTCCCGAACGCGCTCGGCGTCCTGGAGAACGTGCAGATCGCGCGCCGACGCGACTAGCCCCCCGCAGGCCACCACCACCCGGACCATCCGGGCCGGGCCGGCGTGCCCGGAATCCGGGACGGCCCACCCCTCTTCCCAAGGAGTCACGGATGCCCGATCCCGGGCTTTCCCCTCTGCAGTCCAGCCTGCCCGGCGCCTCGGCCCACTTCGGGACCCACGTCCTCGCCGCCGCCGCGGCCCGCGCCGAGGCCGAGGCCCTCGGCCTCGCCCACCCGCAGGCCGTCCCCACCGACGTCCCCACCGCGGTGCCCCCGGCCGAACCCGCCGCCGTCCGGCCCGACGTGACGAGGGTCCTGGGCGGTCCCACCGGCCTGGGCACGGCGAGCCTGTCCCTGGTCCCGCGCGAGGAGCTCCCCCGCGAGGCACCCCCGGCGCCCCCAGCCGCGGCGCCGGCGGACGCCCTGATCATCCCGGGCCTCTACTGGCACCCGATCCCGGAGCCCGACCCGGTGCGGGTGGAGGAGGTCAGCCTCCGGATCAAGTCGTGGGCGGTCGACGAGGTCCAGCTGTTCCCCGAGGACTGGGAGGGCCAGTTCGACGGGTTCTCCGTCGGGCGCTACATGGTCGCCTGCCACCCGGACGCCCCGACCGTCGAGCACCTCATGGTCGCCACCCGGCTGATGGTCGCCGAGAACGCCGTCGACGACATCTACTGCGAGGACCACGGCGGCTCGCCCATCGGCCTGGGCGGGCGCCTGCTCCTCGCGCACACCGCCCTGGACCCGCTGCACTCGACGGCGGAGTACCAGCCGCAGTGGGCGGAGTCGCTCCGCGCGGACGCGCCCCGGCGCGCCTACCGCTCCGCCATGGAGTACTTCGTCCGGCAGGCGACCCCCTCCCAGGCCGACCGGTTCCGGCACGACATGGCCCGGCTGCACCTGGGCTACCTCGCCGAAGGCGCGTGGGCCGAGACGGACCACACGCCCGAGGTGTGGGAGTACCTGGTGATGCGGCAGTTCAACAACTTCCGGCCGTGTCCCACCATCACCGACACCGTCGGCGGCTACGAACTCCCCGCCGACCTGCACGCCCAGCCGGCCATGCAGCGGGTCCTGGCCCTCGCCGGCAACGCCAGCACCATCGTCAACGACCTGTACTCGTACACCAAGGAACTCGCCAGTCCCGGCCGGCACATGAACCTGCCCGTCGTGCTCGCCGAGCAGGAGTCCCTCTCGGAGAAGGACGCCTATCTGAAGGCCGTCGAGGTCCACAACGACCTCATGCGCGACTTCGAGGCCGCGTCCGCGGAACTGGCCGCCGCCTGCCCCGTCCCCAGTGTCCTCCGCTTCCTGAAGGGAGTGGCCGTGTGGGTGGACGGCAACCACTACTGGCACCAGACCAACACGTACCGCTACAGCCTGCCCGATTTCTGGTAAGAACGGATTCATCTGTGACCAACACCGAGCTCCCCACCGTCAACGGCACCTCCGCGTTCGTCCCCGGCCCGGCGACGCCGTACCAGGGAGACATCGCCCGTTACTGGAACGCCGAGGCGAGGCCCGTGAACCTGCGCCTCGGTGATGTCGACGGGCTGTACCACCACCACTACGGCATCGGGGCCGTCGACCACGCCGCCCTCGGGGACGTCGAGGACAGCGAGTACGAGAAGAAGCTGATCGCCGAGCTGCACCGCCTGGAGTCGGCGCAGGCCGAGCTCCTCCTGGACCACCTGGGCACCGTCGGCCGCGAGGACACCCTCGTCGACGCCGGCTGCGGCCGCGGGGGTTCGAGCGTCATGGCCCACCTGCGCTTCGGCTGCAAGGTCGAGGGCGTCACCCTCTCCTCCACGCAGGCCGACTTCGGCAACAAGCGCGCGAAGGAGCTGGGCATCGAGGAGCACGTCCACGCCCAGGTCTGCAACATGCTCGACACCCCCTTCGAGAAGGGCAGCATCACCGCCTCGTGGAACAACGAGTCGAGCATGTACGTCGACCTGGACGACCTGTTCGCCGAGCACTCCCGGTTCCTCAAGGTCGGCGGCCGCTACGTGACCATCACCGGCTGCTGGAACCCGAAGTACGGCCAGCCCTCGAAGTGGGTCTCCCAGATCAACGCGCACTTCGAGTGCAACATCCACTCCCGCCGTGAGTACCTGCGCGCGATGGCCGACAACCGGCTCGTCCCGCAGGCCGTCATCGACCTCACGCCGGACACCCTGCCCTACTGGGAGCTGCGGGCCACGTCCTCGCTGGTCACCGGCATCGAGGAGGCGTTCATCGAGTCGTACAAGGACGGCTCCTTCCAGTACGTCCTGATCGCCGCCGACCGCGTCTGACCCGACAGCGGCACGGAAGAGGGACGGGCCCGTCGTCCGACGGGCCCGTCCCTCTCGTCATGCAGCGGCCGCCTTCTCCTTCTCGGCGGCCGGCGCGCTCACCCGCTCGGTACGGGGCGCCTGGCCGGCCCGCAGGCCGAGGCGGGCGATGACGGCGACGAGCGCGAAGGCGACGGCGCCGATCCCGAAGGTGAGGGTGAAGCCGGACTCGGCGGGCAGGGGCGGGACGCCGGCGGGCAGGTGCTCGATCGTCTTCGACGCCAGGATCGTGGTGACCACGGCGCTGCCGATCGCGCTGCCGGTGGAGCGGGAGATGGAGTTGATGCCGTTGGCGATGCCGCTCTGGTGGTGCGGGACGCTCGCCATGATGACGGCGGGCATGGCCGCGTATCCGAAGCTGACGGCCGCGCCGACGATCACGCCGGCGCCGATCACCGAGGCGGTGTGGCCGTGGTCGAGGCCGAGCCAGCCGAAGCCCACGGCGCCCAGGGCGGCGGCCAGGGACAGCGCGGTGCGCGGACCGCGGTGGCGGACGAGCCGGCCGCCGATCGGCGAGGCGAGCAGGGAGACGATCGCGCCGGGCAGCAGGAACTCGACGGAGGCCCGCAGGACGGACGCGCCGAAGCCGTAGCCGGTGAGGGCCTCGGGCATCTGGACGAGGTACGAGACGCCCAGGAAGTTCGCGAACATGCCGAAGCCGACGAGGACGCCGGCCAGGTTGGCCATGAGCACCGGCCGGTGCACGAACATCCGCATGTCGACGAGGGGCTCGCGGACCTTGAGCTCGGTGAGGACCCAGACGACGGTCATGACGGCCGCGGCCGCGAAGCTGCCGAGGGTGCGGCCGGAGGTCCAGCCCCACTCGTGGCCCTGCGAGATCGGGAGCAGGAGCAGCAGCAGGGTGGCGCCGAGGGTGAGCGCGCCGAGGAAGTCGGTGCGGCCGCCGGTCTTGTGGCGGGTCGCGGGGACCAGGAACACGACCGCGAGCAGGGCGATCGCGGCGAAGCCCGTGGCCATCCAGAAGGCGCTGCGGTAGTCGGCGTCGGAGCCGGAGGTGAGCAGGCCGGTGGCGACGAGCGCGAGGCCGCTGCCGAAGGCCAGGGTGCCGCTGACGAGGGACATCGCGCCGGGCAGCTTCTGCGGGCGGACCTCCTCGCGCAGCACGGACAGGGCCAGCGGGAAGATCGCGGTGGCGGCGCCCTGGAGGACGCGGCCGAGGATCAGCAGGGGGAGCGAGGTCGCCAGGGCGGCGACGACGGAGCCGGCGACCATGACGCCGAGGACGGCGACCAGGGTGGGCTTCTTGCCGTGCTGGTCGCCGAAGCGGCCGAGCAGCGGGGTGAAGACGGCGGCGGAGAGCAGCGTGGCGGTGGTCACCCAGCTCACGTTCGCGGCCGAGGTGCCGAGGTCGGCGCGGATGAGGCCGAGGATCGGGACCGGCAGGGTCTGCATCATCGACACGACCATGGCGGCGAGGCTCAGCGCGAAGACGACGAGCGTCTCGCGCCGGGGGTCGGCGGCGGGCGGGGTGGTCTCGTGACTCATGTGTGGGTGGCCTTCTCGGTGCTTCACGTCGTAGATCTTTGATGTCATCAAGTAATACGACGAAGGTAGGCCCCGATGCTTGAGGAGGTCAAGTAAATGCTTGAGGTCCTTAAGTAAACAATTGATAATGTCAAGGGTCTTGAGTACGCTCGAAACATGAGCGCGACGACCCCCGAGACGCCCACCAAGCTCCAGCTGCTGGAGCTCCTCGCCGCCATCGGCACGGCCCAGTGGCGCGACTTCGCCGCGGCCGCCGCCCACCACGGGCTGACCTCCACCCAGGCCAAGGTGCTCGCCCAGCTCAACGGCCCCCTGCCGATGCGCGCCCTCGCCACGCTGCTGGTCTGCGACGCCTCGAACGTCACCGGGATCGTGGACCGCCTGGAGGCACGCGGCCTCGTGCGCCGCGAGGCCGACGCCTCCGACCGGCGCGTCAAGAACGTCGTGGCGACCGACGAGGGCCGGGACGTCATCCGGCGGGTCCGCGAGGAGATGCAGGCGACCCACGGCGCCCTCGACACGCTCGGCGCGGAGGACAGCGCCACCCTGTACGCCCTGCTCGCCCGGCTGCGCCCGGGCATGGAGGACGCCTGACCCCGGGCACGGAGAAGGGCGCCCGAAGGGAATCCCCTCCAGGCGCCCGTACCCCCGCCTCAGTCCCGGCGCTCCCCGAAGGCCCGCAGGATCTCCTCGGCGGCCAGGGTCGCCGTCAGCTCGCCGCCCCTGACCCGCCGCTCCAGCGCGGGCGCGGCCTCCTGGACCGCCGGGTCGGTGTGCAGCCGCCGCAGCAGCTCGTCGCGGACCATCGACCAGGTCCAGTCGACCTGCTGGTCCTGGCGCTTGGCCGTGAGACGGCCCGTCGAGTCGAGGAGCAGCCGGTGCTGCCGCAGTCGCTCCCAGACCTCGTCGAGGCCCGCCGACTCCCGCGCGCTGCAGCTCAGGACCGGCGGCGTCCAGACGGCGTCGGCGCCGTGCATCAGCCGCAGCGCGCCCGCCAGCTCACGCGCGGCGGCGCGGGCGTCACGCTCGTGCGGGCCGTCCGCCTTGTTGACGGCGACCACGTCGGCCAGCTCCAGGACGCCCTTCTTGATGCCCTGGAGCTGATCGCCCGTACGGGCCAGGGTGAGCAGCAGGAACGAGTCGACCATGTTCGCCACGGCGGTCTCGGACTGGCCGACGCCCACCGTCTCCACGAGCACCACGTCGTACCCCGCGGCCTCCATCACGACCATCGACTCCCGCGTCGCCTTCGCGACGCCGCCGAGCGTGCCCGCGCTGGGGGAGGGGCGGACGAAGGCCGCCGGATCGACGGCGAGCCGCTCCATCCGCGTCTTGTCGCCGAGGATGGAGCCGCCCGTACGGGTCGACGACGGGTCGACGGCGAGCACCGCCACCCGGTGCCCCAGCCCGGTCAGCATCGTCCCGAACGCGTCGATGAAGGTCGACTTCCCGACCCCCGGCACCCCGCTGATCCCGATCCGCACGGCCTTGCCGCTGTGCGGCAGGAGCTCCGTGAGGAGCTCCTGCGCCAGCGCACGGTGCTGGGGGCGCGTCGACTCGACGAGGGTGATCGCACGGGCGATCACCGCCCGCTTCCCGTCGAGCACGCCCTTCACATACGTGTCGAGACCGATCACAGGTCGTGTCCGAGGTCGGCCGCCAGCCGGGTCACCAGGTCGTGGGCCGCGTCGGGGATCACCGTCCCCGGCGGGAACACGGCCGCAGCGCCCATCTCCAGGAGCGTCGCCACGTCCTGCGGGGGGATGACACCGCCGACCACGATCATGATGTCCTCGCGGCCCTCCGCCGCCAGCTCCTCCCGCAGCGCCGGCACGAGGGTGAGGTGCCCCGCGGCCAGCGACGAGACCCCGACGATGTGCACGTCCGCCTCCACGGCCTGGCGGGCCACCTCGGCCGGGGTCTGGAACAGCGGGCCGACGTCCACGTCGAAGCCCAGGTCGGCGAAGGCGGTGGAGATCACCTTCTGGCCGCGGTCGTGCCCGTCCTGGCCCATCTTGGCGACCAGGATGCGCGGCCGGCGCCCCTCGGCCTCGCCGAAGGCGTCGACCAGGGCCCGGGTGCGCTCCACGGAGGGGGACTCGCCTGTCTCGTTGCGGTACACACCCGAGATCGTACGGATCTGCGCCGCGTGCCGGCCGTACACCTTCTCCAGGGCCTCCGAGATCTCGCCGACGGTGGCCTTCGCGCGGGCCGCGCGCACCGCGAGCTCCAGGAGGTTGCCGTCGCCGCCCGCGGCCCGGGTGAGCGCGTCGAGCGCGTCCCGGCAGGCCGTCTCGTCGCGCTCCTCGCGCAGCCGCCGCAGCTTGGCGATCTGCTGGGCGCGGACGGAGGAGTTGTCGACCTTGAGGACGTCGATCTGCTCGTCGGACGCCACCCGGTACTTGTTGACGCCGATCACCGGCTGCCGTCCGGAGTCGATCCGGGCCTGGGTGCGGGCCGCGGCCTCCTCCACGCGCAGCTTGGGGATGCCCGCGTCGATGGCCTTGGCCATGCCGCCGGCCTGCTCGACCTCCTGGATGTGCTGCCAGGCGCGGCGGGCCAGGTCGTACGTGAGCTTCTCGACGTACGCGCTGCCGCCCCACGGGTCGATCGTCCGGCAGGTGCCGGACTCCTGCTGGAGGAGCAGCTGCGTGTTCCGCGCGATGCGCGCCGAGAAGTCGGTGGGCAGCGCGAGCGCCTCGTCGAGGGCGTTGGTGTGCAGCGACTGGGTGTGGCCCTGGGTGGCCGCCATCGCCTCCACGCACGTCCGCGTGACGTTGTTGAACACGTCCTGCGCGGTCAGCGACCAGCCCGAGGTCTGCGAATGCGTACGCAGCGAAAGCGACTTGGCGTTCTGCGGGTCGAACTGCTTGACCAGCTTCGCCCAGAGGAGCCGGGCCGCTCGCAGCTTGGCGATCTCCATGAAGAAGTTCATGCCGATCGCCCAGAAGAACGACAGGCGCGGCGCGAACGCGTCCACGTCGAGCCCGGCCTCGCGCCCCGCCCGGATGTACTCCACACCGTCCGCCAGCGTGTACGCCAGCTCCAGGTCGGCCGTCGCGCCCGCCTCCTGGATGTGGTAACCGGAGATGGAGATGGAGTTGTAGCGCGGCATCCGCTGCGAGGTGTACGCGAAGATGTCGGAGATGATCCGCATCGACGGCCCGGGCGGGTAGATGTACGTGTTGCGGACCATGAACTCCTTGAGGATGTCGTTCTGGATGGTCCCGGCCAGCTTCTCGGGCGGTACGCCCTGCTCCTCGGCGGCCACGATGTACAGCGCGAGGACCGGAAGCACCGCGCCGTTCATCGTCATCGACACGGACATCTTGTCCAGCGGGATGCCGTCGAACAGCTGCCGCATGTCGTAGATCGAGTCGATGGCCACGCCGGCCATGCCGACGTCACCGGTGACGCGCGGGTGGTCGCTGTCGTAACCGCGGTGGGTCGGCAGGTCGAAGGCGACCGACAGGCCCTTCTGGCCGGCCGCGAGGTTGCGCCGGTAGAAGGCGTTCGACTCCTCGGCCGTGGAGAAGCCCGCGTACTGGCGGATCGTCCAGGGCTGGTTGACGTACATCGTCGGGTACGGGCCGCGCAGGTACGGGGCCACGCCCGGCAGGGTGTCCAGGAAGTCGAGGCCCTCCAGGTCCTGCCCGGTGTAGAGCGGCTTGACGGCGATGCCCTCCGGGGTCTCCCACAGCAGGTCGTCACCGCCCGCCGCCTTCTTCACGGCCGAGCGCCACTCGTCGGGACCGCCGGCGGCGGCCTGTGCCCCGAGCTCGATCCCGGAGAAATCGGGGATGGACATCAGGACACTCCCATGCGGTCGAGGGCGGTGGAGAGCAGGGCGACGGCGTCACAGCCGGCGAAGACGTACGTGTCGACACCGGCGTACGACCCGGGGCGCCCCGCGAGGAGGACGTGCTCGGCCCCGGCCGCGCGCAGCTCCCCGGCGGCGGCCTCCGCCCCCTCCTCGTACAGCGCGTCGCTGGAGCACAGGCAGGCCTCGCGGGCGCCGCTCTCCTCGAACGTGCCCTCGGTGACGGCCTCGATGCCGCCCGCCTGGAAGAGGTTCGCGGCGAAGGCGAGCCGGGCCGAGTGCGCGGCCGCCGGGCCGAGCGCCGCCAGGTAGACGCGGGGCCGGGCGCCGGTCGCCGCGAGGTGCGCGTCGGAACGGGCGCGCAGCGCCTCGTACGCCTCGTCGCGCCGCACGCGCGGGAGGCCGCCGGCCGACGGCTCGGGCGCGGGCGCGCGGTCCACGGGCTTCTCCGCGAGGTGCGGGAACTCGCTGACGCCGGTGATGGGTTCGCGGCGGGTGGCGAGCTTCCTGCTGCGCGCGGCCCAGGTCTCGGCGAGCCGTTCGCCGACCGCGCCGGAGCGCAGCGCGGCCTCCTGGCCGCCGTCCCGCTCGATGTCCTGGAAGAACTCCCAAGCGGCGTGCGCGAGTTCGTCGGTGAGTCGCTCCACGTACCAGGAACCGCCCGCCGGGTCGATCACCCGGGACAGGTGGGACTCCTCGATGAGGACGCTGGAGGTGTTGCGGGCGATCCGGCGGGAGAACGCGTCGGGCAGGCCCAGCGCGTCGTCGAAGGGCAGCACGGTGACGCTGTCGGCGCCGCCCACGCCCGCCGCGAGCGTCGCGATGGTCGTGCGCAGCATGTTCACCCACGGGTCGCGGCGCGTCATCATCACCGGCGAGGTCACCGCGTGCTGGCGCTGCGCGCCCGCCTCCGGGGCGCCGCAGGCCTCGGCCACCCGGGCCCACAGGCGGCGCGCGGCGCGCAGCTTCGCGATCGTCAGGAACTGGTCGGCGGTGGCCGCGTAGCGGAACTCCAGCTGACCGCACGCCTCCGTGACGCTCAGTCCGGCCTCGGTCAGCCCGCGCAGGTACGCGACGCCGGTCGCGAGCGAGCAGCCCAGCTCCTGCGCGGCCGAACCACCGGCCTCGTGGTACGGCAGGGCGTCCACGGTCAGGGCCCGCAGCCCCGGGTACCGGTCGGCGCAGCGGCGCGCCAGACCGGCCACGGACGCGAGGTCGTACGCCGCGCGGCCGGTGCGGGCCTCGTGGCCCAGCGGGTCCGCACCCAGGTTGCCGCGGGCCGCCTCCGGGGCGACCCCCCGCTCCTCGTACAGCCGCAGCAGCCGCTCGGCGGCCGCCTCCGTCTCGTCGCCCGCGTCGAGGACGACGGGCGCGAGGTCGAGGTAGACGCCCTCGAGGACGCCGTCGAGCGAGGACACCGGGATGCCGGTGCCGCCGACCGAGAGCCAGAGGGAGGTGACGCCGTTCTCCAGGTCGGCGAGGACGGCCTCGCCGTCGGCCGCCGCGTGGAGCTGGCGCACGTCCCAGCCGTCGGTCGTGTTGCCCTCGGCGCGCCCGCCGCGCACGAAGGGCGCGAAGCCGGGCAGGCCGGGGTCGGGCGCGGTGTCACGCGCGGTGTACAGCGGGCGGGTGGCGAGGCCGTCCTCCAGCAGAGTGGACAGGGCGTCCTCGGCGGCGGCGCCGGAGACCTCCTTGCCCGACTTGCGCAGGACGCCCGCCACGAGGTTTTGCCACTGCTCGTGTGGCGCGTCTGGGAATTCGGACGCCAGGGAGAGCCCGTCGTCAGGCAGGACCGTCATGGCTCGGATGCTAGGGGAGATCCACAAAGGAGCAGGAGGGCGTACGACTGTGACCTTCTTCTCTTCCGCGTCCCGAGACGGCTGCCCGAATGACGGACGCCCCCGGCGCCGGGCTCAGACGCCCCCGCCGCCGGCCCGGTCGGGGCGCCGCGCGAAGCAGAACAGGTGCTCCTCCGGGACCGCGCGCTCGTCGTCCGGCCGGAAGACCGACACCTCGTGCCGGAGGACGTCGAGGCCGCAGTCCTCCCGCAGCGTCCGCACGTACTCCTCGGCCGAGAAGCTGGAGACCCTGACCGGCCGGCCCATGAACTCGATCTCCACCCCGTCCACGTCCGCCGGCACCGTGGCGGTCACCAGATAGCCCCCGGGCACCACCCAGCCCGCCATCCGCTCCAGGGCGGCGGACGCCTCCGCCCGGCTCATCATCAGCAGCGGGAAGAAGGCGCACACGGCGTCGAAGCCCTCCGGCGGGGCGTCGTAGTCACGCACGTCCACCTGCTCGAACGTGGCCCCCGGCACCTGCGCGCGGGCCAGCCCGACCATCTCCCCGGACACGTCGATGCCCGTCACCGCGCACCCGGCCCGCACCAGGCGGTCGGCGACCGGACGCCCCGTGCCGCTGCCGACGTCGAGGACCCGGGCCCCCGCGCCCAGGCGCTCCGTGAGCCAGTCCACCGCCGCCGACTGCTCCGGCAGACGCCCGAAGGCCCGCTCGTACGCCATGCCCAGGTCGTCGAAGAGCTCCGCCGCCGACAACGTCTTCCGCCCGGCACCCTCGTCCCGCATGTCCGCTCCCTTTCCCGGATGTCACGGGCCGACCGCCCGCCCCGGGCGGCTTCCTACCCGCTTCCCGCCGACTTCCCACCGGCCTTCCCCCGGCCGAGATGCCGGAGCGCGGAGCCGGGCGAAGAATGGACGGGGTAGACCCGCACGACGCGGGTGCCGGAACCGCTCGGGGACTTCCCTATCCGGACACGGGCACGCCATGAACGCAGGAAGCCCGGCCCAGGGCCGGCCAGCATCCACCCAAGGCGCTCTCTACCGACTCGGTCACTGGTGCGCCCGCCACTTCCTCGTCGTCATCGCCCTCTGGCTGGCGGCCGTCGCGGGACTCCAGATCGCCGACCGGGCCGTCGGCGGAATGTTCTCCGACGACTTCGCGCTCCCCGGGGTGCAGTCGGCCGAGGGCCTCGACGTCCTCCAGGCGCACGATCCCGCCGCCGCCGGATACAGCGCCCAGGTCGTCCTGAACGACCCCTCCAAGCCCCTCACGCAGGAGTCGTCCGCGGTCAACTCCGCCGTCACCGCCCTGGCGAAGCTCCCCGACGTCCTCGGCGCCCAGAACCCGCTGCCGCCGCCCGGCACCACCCCGCCCGCGCTCCCGGCCGGGACGCCCAACGTCGGGCCGCTCTCCACCGACGGCAAGACCGCCTACATCACCATCCGCTTCAGCGTGGCGCCCTCCACCCTCGGCACCGACTACCTGAACGGCGTCGACGCCGCCGTCCAGCCGCTCCGGGACGCCGGCGTCACCGTCGAGTACGGCGGTTCGCTCGGCGAACTCGCCCGGCCGGCGGCCGACGACCGCAGCAGCGAGGCCATCGGCTTCGCCGTCGCGATCGTCGTCCTCCTCATCGGCTTCGGCAGCGTCATCGGCGCCGTCATGCCGCTGGTCACCGCACTCCTCGGAGCGATCTGCGGGCTGGCCCTGCTGGGCCTGGCGGCGGCCGCCTTCACCTTCGGGACCGTCTCACCCACCCTGGCCACCATGATCGGCCTCGGCGTCGGCATCGACTACGCGCTGTTCCTCATCACCCGCCACCGCCAGAACCTCATGCACGGCCACGATCCCGCCGACTCGGCCGCCCGCGCGACCACCACCAGCGGCCGCGCCGTCCTCGTCTCCGGCTGCACGGTCATCATCGCCCTCTCGGGCCTGTGGGTCTCCGGGGTCACGTTCATCGGCAAACTCGGCCTGGCGGCCGCCTTCACGGTCGTCACCGCCGTCATCGCCGCGCTCACCCTCGTCCCGGCCATGCTCGGACTCGTCGGCCGCCGGATCGACCGCTACCACGTCCGCAAGCCCGTGGCGGAGACCGACGCCGACCCCGGCACCCCCGCGCACGGCACCTGGCACCGCTACGCGCAACGCGTCGAGAAGCGCCCCTGGTGGTTCCTCACCGGCGGCGTCCTGGTCCTGCTCGTCCTGGCCTTCCCGCTGCTCTTCATCCAGCTCGGCCACATCGGCGACGGCGCCGACCCCGAGTCGTTCACCGACCGGCGGGCCTACGACCTGATCTCCACGGCCTTCGGGCCCGGTGTGAACGGGCCCCTCACCGTCGTCGTCGACCAGTCGGCCGTGCCCGCCGCCGACCGTGCCGCCCTCGGCACCAAGCTCCAGCAGTCGCTGACGGGCGTCCCCGACGCCGCCTTCGTCACCCCGCTGCAGACCACCTCCGACGGGGACGTCCTCGTCGGCACCGCCTACTCCGTGGCCTCCCCGCAGGACGAGAAGACGACCCGGCTGACCAACCACCTCGTCGACGACGTCCTCCCGCAGGCGGTGGCCGGCACCGACGCGCAGACCTACGTCACCGGGAACACGGCCGCCCAGGTCGACTTCCTCGACATCGTCTCCAGCCGCCTGCCGCTGATCATCGCCGTCGTGGTCGGACTCGCCTTCCTCGTCATCCTCGTCGTCTTCCGCGGAGTCCTGGTCGCGGTCAAGGCGGCCGTGCTCAACGTGCTCTCCATCGCCGCCTCGTACGGCGTCGTCGTGGCCGTCTTCCAGTGGGGCTGGGGCGGCCCCGCGCTCGGCGTCAACGGCAAGGTGCCCATCGAGAGCTACGTGCCGATGATGATGTTCGCCATCGTCTTCGGACTCAGCATGGACTACGAGATCTTCCTGCTGTCCCGCGTCCGCGAGGCCTGGCTGCGCACCGGGGACTCGAAGGCCAGCGTGGCCCACGCCCTGGAGATCACCGCCCGGGTCATCACCTGCGCCGCGCTGATCATGGTCAGCGTCTTCGCCGCCTTCATCGTCTCGGACAACATCGTCATCAAGATGCTCGGCCTCGGCCTCGCCGCCAGCGTCCTCATCGACGCCACCGTGGTGCGCCTGCTGCTCGTGCCCGCCGTGATGACCCTCCTCGGCCACCACGCCTGGTGGACCCCCGCCTGGCTGGACCGGATCCTGCCCCACCTGGACACCGAGGGCGAGGAACCGGCCGAGGCCGAGGCGGTGACCCAGGGCGCGGGGAGGAGCTGAGCGGGCGGCCCAGGGCGCGGGGAGGAGCCGAGCGGGCGGCCCAGGACCTGAGCGGGGGGTCCACCAGGCCCTGAGCTGCCGGGCGCCCTAGCCGCGCGACAGCTCGCCGAGGAGCTTCCAGGTGCGGCGGCGGTCGTCCTCACCGCCCAGGTCCGTGGCGGTGAAGACCACCTCCGTCGCCCCCGCCTCGCGGTAGCGCCGCACCTCGGCGGCGACCGTCTCCTCGTCCCCGATCGCGGCCAGCCCGGCCGCCCGGTCGGCACCGGAGAGCTCGATCGCACGCCGGTAGGAGGGAATCCGCTCGTAGAGGGCGAGCGCCTCCGCCGCCCTCTGCCGCACCCCCTCCGCGTCCGCCGTCACCACGCCCGGCACGAGGGCCACGATCCGGGGCGCCGGCCGGCCCGCCGCCTCGGCGGCGGCGGTCACGGCCGGGACGACGTGCCCGGCCAGCGCACGCGGACCCGCGAGGAACGGCAGGACGCCGTCGGCGAGTTCACCGCTGACGCGCAGCGCCTGCGGGCCCATCGCGGCGACGAGCACCGGCACCGGCGGCCGGTCCGCCCCCGGCACCGCCGCCGGGTACGGCGTCGTCGCGGTCAGCAGCTCCCCGTGGAAGTCCGCCCCGCCCGTCTCCAGGAGCGGCCGCAGGGCGGTGAGGAACTCCCTGAGCAGCCCGATCGGCCGCTGGTACGGCAGGCCGAACGCGGTCTCGGTCAGGTGCCGGGTGCCGAGGGCGAGCCCGAGGTGGTAGCGGCCGCCGGTGGCGGCCTGCGCGGTCTGCGCCTGGCTGGAGACGAGCAGCGGATGGCGGCCGAAGATCGGGATCGCGGACGTCCCGACCTGCAGCCCGGGCACCTCGCGCCCGACGATCGCGGCGAGCGAGGGGGAGTCGTACGCGAAGGACTGGCCGAACCACGCCGAGTGCAGGCCGGCGTCGTGCGCCTCCCGCGCGAGGCGCACCGTGTCGTCGATCGGAAGCTGCCGGGAGGTCGAGCTGAGCGTCACTCCAAGGGTCATGCACCGGGCAACCGGGAGCCGCGGAGCGGGCATTCCCGGTTCCGCGTGAACAGCGTGTGACGGCCGCGTCCCCCACGGCCCGGCGATGATGGGGGACATGAAGACTCTCGCCGAAGTGGACGAACTGGCCGACCGCGCGCACGCCGGGCAGGTCGACAAGGCCGGCGTGCCCTACGTCGCCCACGTCCGGGCCGTCGCCGCGGGCCTGGAGCCGCTCGGCCCGCACCTGGCCATGGCCGGGCTGCTGCACGACGTCATCGAGGACACCGGGTGGACGGCGGAGCGGCTGCGCGCCGCCGGGATCCCCGCCCGGGTCGTCGCCCTCGTCGAAGCCGTCACCAACCACCCGGACACGGCCTACGAGGAGAAGCTCCGCCGGATCGCGGAGGACCCCGACGCCACCCTCGTGAAGATCGCCGACAACGCGCACAACAGCCGCGCGGACCGGGCCGCCGCCCTGCCGCCCGCCCAGCGGGAACGGCTGGCCGCCAAGTACCGCGCGGCCAGGGCCGTCCTGTGGCCGGCGGCCGACCCCGGCGACATCGCGACGATCCTCCGGGTGGTCAACCCCGACCTCCTGCCGGAACTGACCACCCGCTGACGGGCCGCCCCGGCGCCGCTCAGCTCGTCCGGCCGGACGACCAGCCGCCCAGCTCGGTGGGGCGGTTCGTGATGACGCCGTCCACGCCGAGCGCGTCCAGGGCCTTCCAGCGCGCCGGAGCGTCGACCGTCCACACGTTCACGGCCACGCCGGCCGCGTGCAGGTCGCCGACCAGCTGCGGACGGGTGGCGAGCGCGGCGTCCGAGACGTTGTACGCGGAGAGGTCCAGCTCCCGGGCGAGTGCGACGGGGTCGGCGTCCAGGGTGCCGCGCAGCAGGCCGAGCGGCAGTTCGGGCGCCAGCTCGTGGGCGTACCGCAGGGACGGGATGTCGAAGCTCTGCACGAAGACCCGGTCCGCCATGTCCTGGTCCCGGACCTCCCGGACGATCCGGTCCACCTCGGCGCGACTGTGCCGGCCCTTGATCTCCAGGAGCAGCTTCCCGCCGCGCTCCCTGAGGTCCGCGAGCTGGGCGGCCAGGGTCGGGACCCGGGTGCCGGCGTAGGCGGGCGCGAACCAGGAACCGGCGTCCAGGGCGTCGAGCTGGTCGGAGGTCAGCGAGCGGATCGGCCCCGTGCCGTCCGTGGTCCGGTCGACGGTGGTGTCGTGCAGGATGTACGGCACGCCGTCCTTGCTGGGCTGGACGTCGTTCTCGATCCAGACGGCCCCGCCCCGCCGGGCCACCTCGTCGGAGACCAGGGTGTTCTCGGGAGCCGCGGACGGGGCGCCCCGGTGGGCGATCACCGTCAGCGGCGCCCCGGCCGCACGCATCCAGGGGCTCGCCGCCACCGTGGTCCTCGCCGCCACCGTGGCCTTCGCCACCGGACGGGAGGCGGACTCCGAGGGCGGTGCGGCGACGACGAACGCGGTCGCCAGCCCCGCGACCACGGCGGCCCCGGCGACCAGTCCGACGGTCCTGCGCCGACGGGACCGGGCGGCGGGCGGTTGAGCTTCTCTCATGACCGCCCACCCTAAGGGGTCCCCCGCCGGGCGGCCCGGGCACGGGGCGACACGGCCGGGCGCGCAAGCCCTTCGCCGTAATGGTCCGGTCTGCGGCATCGTGTACCCGTGCCCGCAGCCGCGCCATCGGGGGACCACGGCCGGGCGTAGCGAGTCAGGGGGACTCATTCATGGACACCGGAACGGGACGGAGAACGGGCGGCGTCGCGAGGACGGCCGCGCCGGGGGGCCAGGAGCGCGGCCGGGGAGTGCTGGAAGGGGCGTTCGCGCTGCTCGACGCCCTGCGCCGGAACGGCGACGAGGCGGGCGTGACCGAACTCGCGCTCGCCTGCGGAGTGCCCAAGGGCAGCGTCCACCGGCTGCTCGACCAGCTGGTCGGGGTCGGCGCCGTCGAACGGAAGGGCAACCGCTACCGGGTCGGCCCGCAGCTCTACCGCCTCGGCCAGGCCTGGGAACCGCACCCCGGTCTGCGCCCCGCCGCCCGGCTGCCGCTCCAGCGCCTCCGGGCCGTCACCGGCGCCAGCGTCGTCCTCGCCGTGATGCGCGAGGACATGGCCATCACCGTGAGCTCGGTGCCCGGCGACCTGGAGCCGCTCCTCCCCGTGCGCGACGGCATCGCCTTCCGCCTCGACACCGCCGCCGGGAAGGCGCTGTGCGGGCCCCTCCGCGGCGGGGCGGTCCTCGACCAGGAGGACGTGATGGAGGGGGTGTGCTGCGCCGCGCTGCCCGTCCGCGCCCCGGACGGCCGCACGGTCGCGGCGCTCGCCGGCATGGTCCCGGCGGGCCGCCGGCTCGACGCGCTGGCCCAGGCCGTCGCCGAGGCGGGGGCCGCGGTCACCCGCGCGCTGGCCCGGGGCGGCAGGCGGGCACCGGTCCCCACGACCGCCCTCGTCCTGTGACCCGGCGCCGTTCCACCCAGCGGAACGCGCGTAGAGCCGGGACCGGGCCGCCCGGCACAGTGGGTGTCGTGCCGAGGGGAAACGGCACACCGGGCCGCCGGGAAGGCGGACCGGGCACCACGTCACACCAGTGACCCGATGTGTGGGGGGACCACATGCGCAAGAACCGAGTCGTCCGAGCCGCCGCCACCGCCCTGCTGGGCCTCGGCAGCCTGGGAGCCTTCGCCGGCACCGCGCACGCCGAGCCGATCGACTACGTGAAGATCGAGCTGTTCGAGCTGCACTGCCAGCAGAACAGCGAGGGCGACCACGACGAGGCCTACCTCAAGATCACCGACGCCAACGGCAACGCCGTCAAGGTCTGGCCCGGCAACGGCATCAAGTACCAGACCATGGGCACCGGCTACGTCCGCTCCATGGCGGACGGCAACGGCAACGCCGCGCTCATCCTCGGCAAGGAGCAGGCCCGCACCCTGACCCTGTGGGACTACGACTCCACCAGCAGCGACGACAAGCTCGGCGCCACGCTCGTCACCGGCAGCGAGGTCGGCGCCGAGACCCAGTGGCGCACCGTCGAGGGCTCCGGCGGCGTCTACGTCATCGGCTACCGCGTCGTCGACATCTGACAGCCGATCAGCACCTGGGGGAAGGGTCGTGGGGGGGGGCCGGCCCCGCCCCCCCCCCCCCCCCCCCCCCGGGGCGCCGCGGGGGGGGCCGCCGCCCGCCCGGGGCCCCCCGGCCGCGCCCCCCGCGGGGGGCGGAGGGGGGGGGGGCCCCGGGCCCCCCCCCGCGGACCCCCCCCCCCCCCCCCCCCCCCCCCCGGGGGGGGGGGCGGGGGCGGGCCCCCCCCCCCGACCCTTCCCCCGTCCCGCGTCAGTGTCCGCCGGGGGCGTGCAGCTCGCCCGAGCGGGCCACCCGGGCGTACCAGCGGGCGCTGGACTTCGGGGTGCGCTCCAGGGTGTCGTAGTCCACCCGGACCGCGCCGAACCGCTTCGCGTAGCCGTACGCCCACTCGAAGTTGTCCAGCAGCGACCAGAGGAAGTAGCCGCGGACGTCCACCCCGTCGGCCATCGCCCGGTGCACCGCCTCCAGGTGCGCGTGCACGTAGGCGGACCGCTCCGGATCGTGCACCGAACCGTCCGGACCGACCACGTCCTCGTACGCCGCCCCGTTCTCGCTGATCACCAGCGGAAGATCGGGGTACGCCGTGGAGACCCGGGTCAGCAGGTCGTACAGCGCGCTCGGGTCGACCGCCCAGCCCATCGCCGTCGGCTCGCCCGGCGCCCGGTGGAAGGCGACCGCGTCCGCGCCCGGCCAGGGCGAGTGCTCGCTGTTGCCGTGGCCGTCGTCCTGCGGCTTCTCCCCGCCCTCGGGCACCGTCGAGACCACCGTCGGCGTGTAGTAGTTGATCGCGAGCAGGTCCAGCGGCTGGTGCGCCGCCGCGGTGTCGCCGTCCCGGACGAAGGACCAGTCGGTGAGGTGCGCCGTGTCGGCGAACAGGTCCTCCGGGTAGGCGCCCTCCAGCATCGGCCCCAGCCAGATCCGGTTGCCGACGGCGTCGATGCGACGGGCCGCGTCCAGGTCCTCGGCCGAGCCGGTCAGCGGACGGATCTCGTGCAGGTTGAGCGAGACCGCGATCTGCCGGTCCGCCGGCAGCGCGGCCCGCAGCGCCTGGACCGCCAGGCCGTGCCCGAGGTTGAGGTGGTGGGCGGCGCGCAGCGCGGCCACCGGGTCGGTCCGCCCCGGCGCGTGCACCCCGGAGCCGTACCCCAGGAAGGCGCTGCACCAGGGCTCGTTGAGCGTGGTCCACCGCTTCACCCGGTCGCCGACGGCCGCGGCGACGATCCCCGCGTACTCGGCGAACCGCTCGGCGGTCGCCCGCTCCGGCCAGCCGCCCGCGTCCTCCAACTCCTGCGGCAGGTCCCAGTGGTAGAGCGTCAGCGCCGGCTCGATCCCGGCCGCGAGCAGCTCGTCGACGAGCCGCCGGTAGAAGTCGAGCCCCTGCTGGACGGCCGGGCCGCGGCCGGTGGGCTGGACGCGGGACCAGGACACGGAGAACCGGTAGGCGTTCAGGCCGAGTTCGGCCATGATCCCGACGTCCTCGCGGAACCGGTGGTAGTGGTCGACGGCCACGTCACCGGTGTGGCCCTCGAAGACCTTGCCGGGGGTGTGCGAGAAGGTGTCCCAGATGGAGGGGGTGCGGCCGTCCTCCGCCGCCGCCCCCTCGATCTGGTACGCGGCGGTGGCCGCGCCCCACAGGAAGTCGGCGGGGAACGAGCGGACGGCGGTGAGCGGCCGGGTTTCGGGCGCGGTCATAGGAGAGGGCTCCCAACACGATGACGGGTACGGGTAGGGCGGCACTTCGGCGCGCCGGCGCTCCGGTACGAGCGGAGGCGGGCGCCGGGCGGTCAGCTCTTGACGGCGCCGGCCGTGATGCCGCCGACGATGTGCTTGCCGAGGAAGGCGAAGACCAGCAGCAGCGGCACGGTGGAGATCAGGGCACCGGTCAGCACCACGGCGTGGTCCACGCTGTGGTTGCCCGCGCCGAGGCCGGCGAGCGCCACCTGCAGGGTGGGGCTGCCGTCCGGGGTGAGCGCGATGAACGGCCAGAAGAAGTCGTTCCAGGCCTGGACGAAGACCAGCATGCCGAGCACGGCCATGGCCGGCCTGGCCACGGGGAAGACCACGTGCCAGATGATCCGGAGGCTGTGCGCCCCGTCCATCCGGGCCGCCTCCACCAGCTCCACCGGCAGCGCCTCCAGCAGGAACTGGCGCATGAAGAACACGCCGAAGGCGGCGACCAGCGAGGGCAGCACGACCGACTGGAGCTGGTCGAACCAGCCGAGGTCCGTGATGATCCGGTAGAGCGGGATGACGCTGAGCTGCGGCGGGATCGTCATCGTGGCGACCACCAGCGAGAGCAGCATCCCCCGGCCCCGGAAGGGGAGTTTGGCGAAGGCGAAGCCGGCGAGCGTGGAGAACAGCACGGTGGACAGCGCCACCAGGCTGGCCACGACCGTGGTGTTGACCAGCGCCTCGCCCATGTCGACCTGGTTCCAGGCGAAGCTCAGGTTGTCCAGGAGCCGCTTGCCGGGCAGCAGCGGCGCCGGGGCCTCCACGACCCGCTCGCCGGTGTGGGAGGCGGCGACCACGTTCCAGTACAGCGGGAAGAGCGAGACGAACGCGGCGACGACGAGCAGGACGTACGTCACCGGTCCCGCGTGGTGCTGACGGCCGGCCGACGGGCCGAAGCGGCGTCCCGGCCGGGCCGCCGGGACCCCGGCCCCGACCGGCGTCGTGTCGAGTGTGCGGGCCATGAGGTCATCCCCCCAGCTTCGTGCGGTTGCGGCGGGAGACCAGTGCCTGGACGCCGCCGATCAGGAGGAGGAGCAGCAGCATGACCCAGGCGATCGCGGAGGCCTGTCCGAGGGCGCCGGTCACCCAGCCCTTCTCGTACATCAGCAGGCTCAGCGTCTGGAACTGGTTGCCGCTGCCGCCGCTGATGCCGACGCTGCCGCCGAAGAGCATCGGCTCGCCGAACAGCTGGGTCGCGCCGATGGTGGAGACGATGACCGTGAAGAGGATCGTCGGCCGGATCGACGGGATGGTGACGCTGAGGAACTGCCGCCAGCGCGAGGCCCCGTCGAGCGAGGCCGCCTCGTAGAGGTCCTGCGGCACGGCCTGCATCGCGGCCAGGTAGATCAGCGCGTTGTAGCCGGTCCAGCGCCAGGTGACGATCACCGAGATCGCGATCTGCGCCGGCCACCTGGACGACTCCCAGTCCACGGGGTCGATGCCGATCCAGCCGAGGAGGCCGTTGATCATTCCGTAGTCGGTGTTGAACAGCTGGGCGAAGACCAGGGTCGCCGCCGCGATCGAGGTGGCGTACGGGGCGAGGATCGCGACCCGGAAGAAGCCTCGGCCGCGGAGCCTGTAGTTGAGCAGGTGCGCCAGGCCCAGGGCCATGAGCAGCTGCGGAACGGTCGAGATGACCCCGATGGTGAAGGTGTTGAGGAGCGCGTTCCAGAAGAACTCGCTGGTCGCGAGGTCGGTGTAGTTCTCCAGGCCCTTCCACGTCGGGTCGCCGCCGAGCTCGACCCGGTTCAGCGAGAGCCAGCCGGTGTAGAGCAGCGGGAAGAGCCCGAAGGCCGCGAAGGTGAGGAAGAAGGGGGCGATGAAGACGTACGGGATCGCCTTGGTGTCCCAGCGGTAGAGCCTGGCGCGCAGGCCGGCCGGGGCCGCGCGGCGGCCGCGGGGCCGGCCGGGGGAGGAGGGCGGTGCGGCGGGCGGCGGGGAGCCGGCCCGCTTCGCCCGAACGGAGGTGGCCACGGGGGCGTCCTTCCAGGTCGATGCGTGCGGTGGTGCGGACGGTGCCGGTCCGCCGCCCGCAGGCGACGGCGGACCGGCAGGCGCCCCCGCTACTGGTCGATCTTGTCGTCGACCAGCTTCTTGACGTTCTCCCAGGCCTTGGCCGGGTCGGTGCCGCGCTGCTCGATGTCGAGGATGCCGTTGTCGGTGAGGAAGGTCTTCACCTGGCCGTCCCAGCGGCTGATGCTGGCGGGCGTGATCCTGGCCGCGGCGCTGGAGAAGATCTTGCCGACCGGCGTGTCGCCGAAGTACGGCAGCTTCGCCTCCTGGACGGCGACCGAGGTGAGCGTGTCCTTGGACGAGGGGATGTTGCCGTTGACCGCGAACACCTTGGCGTGCTGCTCCGGGGCGGTCAGCCAGGCGGCGAGCTCGGCCGCCTCCTTGGTGTGCTTCCCGGACTTCGGCACGGCGAGGAAGGCCCCGCCCCAGTTGCCCGCGACCGGCGGCGCGGCGATGTCCCACTTGCCCTGGTTGGCGGGGCCGGCCTGGTCCTTGATGATGCCGGTCATCCAGCTCGGGCAGGCGACCGTGGCGAACTTCGAGTTCTTGAAGGCCGCGTTCCAGGTGCCCTTCTCGTCGAACTGGCGCAGCTTGGCGGTGAGTCCGCCCTGAGCCGCCTTCACGGCGGTCTCCCAGGCCTTCTTCACGCCGGGGCTGTTCTCCCAGTCGAGCTCGCCGCTCGCGTTGGCGTACTGCACCGGGTCGCTGGAGACGACGGCGTTGAACAGGCCGCTCGCGGAGTCGTGGAAGGCGGTGCCGGCGGGCGCGGCCGCCTTGTACTTCTCGCCGGTCGCGATGAACTTGGACCAGTCGCCGGCCCACAGCCTGCCCACCTCCTCGCGGGAGGTGGGCAGCTTGGCCTTGGCGAAGAGGTCCTTGTTGTAGCAGATGGCCATGGGGCCGATGTCGGTGCCGAGGCCGATGACCTTGCCGTCGGCCGTCGTCGCCTGCTTGACCTTCCAGTCGAGGAAGGCGCCGAGGTCCGCACCGCCCTCCTTGCCCAGGTCGACCCACTTGTTCGCCATGGCGGTGCCGGTCGCCTCGGCGATGTAGCCCACCTCGACGGCCTGGATGTCGGCGAGGCCGCTGTTCTGGGAGAGGCGCAGCTTCAGCGTGTCCCAGTACTTCTGGCCGTCGGAGACGTTCGACTCCTCGATCTTGATGTTCGGGTGGAGCCGCTCGTACTCGGCGTAGAGCTTGGCGCCGGTCCTGTCGTCGTAGCCGAAGGAACCGAAGGTCCCGATCCGCAGCGTGACCTTCCCGGCACCCCGGCCGTCCTTGCCGGCGTCGTCCTCGCCGCCGCCGCAACCGGTGAGCAGGGTCGTGCCGGTCACGACGACGGCGATCGCCGCGATCGCCGCGCGGCGTCCGCGTCTGCTGCTGGAAGTGCGCATTCCACTCTCCTCGTCCAAGGTGGTGCTCTTCGTGCGCCAAGAGGCCCGGCCGGCTGATCGCGGCTCGGCGGCGTCCGCCAGGACCTGATGCAAGGCTGTGTCGCGTCCCGATGGGAGCGCTCCCACGTCGTTGCCGGAAGGTTGCTGCCTGGCGGGTGCGGGTGTCAAGAGATGAACGCGGATTCGTTACCGGAAGGTTTTCCGGGGGTTTCGCGGCCCCTGACGGGACGTCGGCCGTCATCTCCTGAACGCGGGCGCGTGGCGCGGCGGGGTGGCGGTGGACTAGTGTGGGAGCGCTCCCATGCTTCCTGGTGGTCATCCGGGCAGGTGAGCGGCGCGTTGTCCTACGAGGGGAGTTACGGGAGTCGTGAACGGACGGCAGAGCGGCAGACCCACCCTGGAGCAGGTCGCGGCCAGGGCCGGGGTCGGCCGGGGCACGGTCTCCCGGGTCATCAACGGCTCCCCCCGGGTGAGCGAGCAGACCAGGAGGGCCGTCGCCCGGGCCGTCGCCGAACTCGGCTACGTGCCCAACCAGGCGGCCCGCGCCCTGGCGGGCAGCCGCACCGACGCCATCGCGCTCGTCATCCCCGAGGCCGAGGCGCGGCTCTTCGCCGAGCCGTACTTCCTCGACCTCATCCGCGGGGTCAGCGCCGAGCTCGCCGAGGCCGACAAGCAGCTCCTGCTCACCCTGGTCCGCAGCGAGCAGGAGCGGCAGCGCTTCGAGCAGTACCTCGCCGCCCAGCGCGTCGACGGGGTGCTGCTCGCCTCGGTCCACGGCGACGACCCGCTGCCCGACCGCGTCAGGGAGCTGGGCCTCCCGGTCGTGCTGAACGGCCGCCGGACGGAGGCCGAGCCCGTGCCGTACGTGGACTCCGACAACATCGGTGCCGGACGGGCGGCCGTCGCCCACCTGGTGGCGCGCGGCCGGAGCCGTGTCGCGACCGTCACCGGACCCCTCGACATGTACGTGGCGCGGGCCCGGCTCGGCGGCTACCGGGCCGGGCTCACGGAGGCCGGACTCCCGCCCGACGAGGGCCTTGTCTCGGCCGGGGACTTCACCGAGGAGGGCGGCCGGCGGGCCATGCGGCGGCTCCTGGACCGCCGGCCCGACCTGGACGCCGTCTTCGCCGCCTCCGACGTGATGGCGGCCGGCGCGCGCGGGGCGCTGCGGGAGGCGGGCCGCCGGGTCCCCGAGGACGTGGCCCTCGTCGGCGTCGACGACTCGCCGGTCGCGCGGCTCATGGACCCGCCGCTGACGAGCGTGCGCCAGCCCATCGAGGAGATGGGCCGCACGATGGCGCGGATGCTGATCCGGGAGATCCACGAGAGCGCGGGGACCGCCCCGGAGGAGCCGCGCCGGCACGTGCTGCCGACGGAGCTGGTGGTGCGCGACTCGTCCTGAGGAAGCCCCTGGAGGGCGCCCGTCGATCAGGCCGGGCCCACGGCCCGGGCTTCACCCTGGGAGGCGCCCGGCTTCACCCGGGAGGCGCCCGCTCGGGCGACGGGGGCAGGCCGTGGAGGCGCAGGACCCGGCTCACGCCGGGCCGCCCGTGGAGCCGCCGCGTTCGCCGCGGCCCCGGAGCCGTACAGGGCCCCGACGCCGGACCGGGGCCGTCCGCGCCACCCTGCTCAGAAGCGGAACCGCGCCTTGATCGGGTAGTGGTCCGACTCGCCCGCGTCGGCCGTCACGTCACACGGGACGACGGTCCCGGCGGACGGGCCGAAGAGGTAGTCGATCTTGATGCTGCGGGTGGCCAGCGGCTTCGTGGCCCGGCCGTCACGCGGCCGCGTGGCCGACAGGCCCTCGTCGCACTCCCCGTCCGCCGCGTAGGCCGACGTCATGACGTCCTTGGGAGCGTCCGTCGAGGCGGAGTCCGGCGGGACGGAGTTGAAGTCGCCGCCGTAGACGGTCCGGTAGCCGGGCTGGGTGTACGAGTGGACGATCTCCTGGAGCTTCGCGGCCTGTTCCCTGCGCTTGGAGCCGTCCGCGTCGTCCGTCGACAGACCGGCGCTGAAGTGGGCCGTGCAGAACTGCAGGGCCTGGGCCGGGAGGACGGCGCAGATCGCGGTGCGCTGCTCCATGCGCACCCACTCGGTGTCGACGGTCCTGTTCTGCGGCGACGGCAGGTCGTACGACGTGTACCAGACGTTGGCGTCCGGCACCGCGAGACCGATGCCGTAGGAGCCGCGGTCCTTCCAACCGGATTCCGCCGAACCGGCGTTGTCACAGGTCCTGGCGGCCTTCACCGAGGACTTGTCGACGGTGTACTTGATGGGGGCGAAGCGCACGTCCCATCCGGTCCCCGTCTTCGCCTCCAGCCATGTCTCGATGGTCTTGGCGTGCGATTCGCACATCTCCTGGAGGAACACGGCGCGGTACTGCTGCGCCTCCGCCGTGGTGCCCATCCGGTCGGTGATCTGGGCTCCCAGGGAGGGCCCTTCCACCCGGTGGTTCCCGCAGGCGGAGTTGTGGTTGGCGCAGACGTTCCACGACATCACGCGGAAGTCGGCCGCCGGAGCGGGGGAGACGGGGGCGGGGCGGCCCCCGGAGTCGCTCGCGTTCTCCTCGCCCAGGTGGACGAGCTGGAACTTCTGCCAGGAGCCGACGGAGTCGCCCCGCGCCCGCAGCAGCCCCGCGTCGTTTCCGGGGTCCTGCACCTCGGCGGTCACGTACTTGTAGCCGTCGTTCGTGGCGGCCTTCAGTGCGTACGTGCCGTCCGTCTGCTTCTCGAGCTGGATCTTCTCCCAGTCGCCGACGGTGGTGCCCCGGGCCCGGAGCAGGTTCTGGTAGGTGCCCGTGTAGCCACGCTCGGTGGTGACGTAGTTCCCGTTCGCCTCCGAGCGCAGGGTGGTGCTGAACCCCTTGTCGTCGGTGTGCAGCGTGAACTTCTCCCAGGAACCCAGGTCCTCGAGCGTGGCGGCGGCCTTGCGGGCGCGCAGCATGGCTTCTCCGCCGCCGGTGGTCGAGACCTCCACCGACACGTAGAGACCGCCGGCGCCCACGGACCTGAGCGCGTACTTGTCGCTCGCGGTGACGGGGACCGGCCGGGCTTCCACCGCGTGGGCCTGCACGGGTGTCATGGCGATCATCGCGAACAGAGCGGAACACAGCACCGCCAGGCGGCGCGCTGTCTTTCTCATCCTCTTACCTCGCTCAAGGCTGGTGGCGGCCGAACGCGGCACGCTAGGTGCTGCCGCGGCCGCGCGCAAAGACCACGAGCGGTGTTCGTCAGGTCCCCTGGACGTCGCCGCGCGGTCCGGGGACGTGGTTGCGGAGCCCCGGAAGGTCGATGGAGGGCGTGCGGACGACCCCGGGGGATCCGGATCCCCCGGGGTCGAGCGGTTCGGCGGGGGTTACAGCGCCGGGTGGGCGTTCTTCAGGAGCTCCTGGAACTGGGCCGAGAACCACTGGCCCGCGAGCGGGGCGTCCGGCAGCGCGCCCGACATGCTGTTCCCGTTACGGACGTTGCCGGTGTACGTCGGGTCGCACATGCGGTCGAAGCCCTTGCCCTCGTTGTTCGGGATCTCCTTGGAGGCGCCGTCGGACTCGCCCGGGGGCTTCATCCAGACGTACGCGTCGATGCCCGCGGCCGGAGCCGCCTGGGGCCGTTCGCCGAGACCCGCTCCGGACTGGTTGCACCAGTTGCCGGGGTTGAGGCGCCGGTCGTAGCGGCCGCCGTTGACGTACGTGTCGACGCTGGTCGTGGCTCCCGGGCCGGTGGGCCGGGCGGTGCCGCCCCAGCCGTTGCGGGAGGTGTCGATCAGCATGCCGAGGTGGCTGTCGAAGCCGAGCGAGACGAGCTTGGTCCGCATGGCCTGGGCGTACGACAGCTCGTCGGTGTACCGGTTCCAGTCCACCCACTTGGACTGGCGCACGGAGACGCCGTTCACCGTGTCGTCGATGGTGAAGTGGTCCTCCTTCAGCGCGCTGTAGTTGGCGGTGTTGACGATGAAGCCGTGCACGTTGGAGAGGGTCGATCCCTCCGCCGTGGCGGCCTGCTTGAAGAGTTCGGCGGAGGGGCCGAAGTTGTCGTCCCAGCCGAGCCAGCCGTGGTGGCCGGCGTCGACGTAGTTGTAGACGTTGGGGATCGCGCCGAGCTTCTTGAGCGCGTAGCCGACGCCGGTGATGTAGTTGCCGTTCGCCTTCATGACGTCGCAGTTGGCGGTGGCCGTGGAACGCCCGGAGACGTTCGTGACGAGGTTGGGCAGCGAGTCGATCTCGACGGTGGTGACGATCCGCAGGCCCGCGTACTTGGAGTCGGCGAGGATCGCGGCGATCGGGTCGATGTACTCGGTCTTGTAGCGGCCGATCTCCGTCGGGCCGAGCTCGCCGTTGGAGGCGAGCGCGGCGCAGTCGCGGCCGGGCAGGTTGTAGATGACCAGCTGGACGACGAGCTCGCCCGAGCCCTTCTGCTTCAGGGCCTCGTCGAGGTGGGCGCGCAGGCCCATGGAGGTGCTCGAACCGTTGACGACGGCGATGCGGTCCAGCCAGACGCCGGTGGGCTGCTGGGAGACCTTGGCGCCGCCGGGCTCGGCCGCCGCCTTCGCGGACCACTCGGGGTTCACGTACACCTTGGCGCCGGCGTACGGGTTGTCGGCCCTGGTGCCGGCCGGCGGGGTGGTGGGCGGTGTGGTCGGCGGGGTCGTCGGGGGAGTGGTGGGCGGGGTGGTCGGCGGGTCGGTCGGCTGCGTGGCGGTGTTGCAGGTGACGCCGTTCAGCTTGAAGACGGCCGGGACGGCGTTGGTGCCGCTGTAGGAGCCGTTGAAGCCGAAGGAGGTCGAACCGCCGGTCGCGAGAGCTCCGTTGTAGGACATGCTCTTGGCGGTGACGGCGGCCCCGGCCTGGGTGATGGTGGCGTTCCAGCCCTGGGTGACCTGCTGGTTGCCGGCGTAGGTCCACTCCAGGGTCCACGAGGACGTCGGGTCGCCGGTGTTCGTGACGACGACGCTGGCGCCGAAGCCGGTGTTCCACTGGTTGGTGATGCTGTAGTCGACCTTGCAGCCCGGGGTGGCTGCGCCGGCGGTGGTGCCGAAGACCGTGGCGGTGGCTCCGGTCGCGGTGACGAGGCCGAGGGCCGCCAGGAGGGCGGTGCGGCTGGTGCGGCTCATGGGGTGGGGGTTCCTCTCAGGAGGTGAGGGCGCGCAGGTGATCGCGCAGCCCGATGCCGAAAGCGGTGGGGGTGCCGTCGTACGAGGTGATCAGCGCGGGACCGGAGTTGCAGTTCCACGTGTTCCAGGTCCAGCCCAGGTACGAGAGGCCGCGGTCGTCGAACCACTTCATGACGCGGTCGACGAACGCGTGTCCGCAGGTGTTCTCGCCGATCTCGCCCGCGAGGAGGGGCACCGCGGCGGCCACCGGCGCGAGGGTGTTGCTCCAGCACGTCTCGTCGGCGCAGGTGTTGAAGTTGTAGACGTGCCAGGCGGCGGCCAGATTGCCCGCCGGGTCCGTGGGGCGGTACGTGAGCCACTGGCTCAGGTCGTTGGAGTACGCGAGGCCCGGGACGAGGACGAGGTTCCTCGCCCCCGTGGCGCGGACGGCGTCCACCAGGTCCTGCATGCCGGCGACCTCGTAGCCGATGCCGGGGCAGGTGCCCCCGTCGCGCCAGCAGGACCAGGCCTGCGCCGCGGTGGAGGCCGCCCGGTCCGGGTAGGGCTCGTTGAAGAGGTCGAAGACGACCCGCTTGTCGTTCTTGAAGGTGTTCGCGACCGAGGTCCAGAACGCCGGGGTGTACCGGGCGCCCGGCATCGGCTTCTGGCAGGTGGCGTGCGTGTCGGAGCAGCCCGCCGAGTTCCCGGTGTACTGGCCGTGCGTCCAGTGGAGTTCGACCACGGGGGTCATCCCGTGGGCGAGCACCTTGGCCACCAGGTCCTTGACGGCGGCGACGTAGTTCGCGCCCCGGTACTCGGGCTTGACGTTGTCGAGGCCGAGCCAGCACTCCTCGTTGAGGGGGATGCGGACCGTGTTGGCCTTCCAGTCGGCGATCGCCTTGACGGAGGCGTCGTCGACGGGACCGTCGAAGAAACCGTAGCCCTGGACGCACATGAACTCGCCTCCGGAGCGGTTGACGCCGAGGAGGCGGCGGGTGGCGCCGTTCTGGTCGACGAACTTGTTTCCGGAGACGCCGAGTTCGGGTGCTCCGGTGACCGGGACCGGGGTGGTCGGGGGAGTGGGGGGCGGGGTCGTCGGGGTGGTCGGGGTGGGGGTCGGTGTCGTGGGTGTGGGTGTGGGTGTGGGTGTGGGGGTGGGGGTGGGCGACGGCGCGTCCGTGTCGCACGGGGTGCCGTTGAGCGTGAAGGCGGTGGGCGCGGTGTTGGTGCCGGTCCAGGAGGCGATGAAGCCCGTCGAGACCTTCGCGCCCGTGCCGAGCGCGCCGTTCCAGCTCTCGTTCACCACCGTGACGGACGCCCCGGACTGGGACCACTTGCCGCCCCAGCCCTGACCGACGACCTGGCCGGCCGGGAAGTCGAAGCCGAGGCTCCAACCGTTCAGCCCGGCACCGCCGTTGGTGACGGTCACGGCGCCCTGATAGCCGCCGGCCCACTGGCCGACGACCGAGTACTCCACCGTGCAGGTGGGTGCGGCCGCGGCTCCTGAGGCCGTACCCACCACGGCGAGAGCGGTGCTCGCCGTCGTGAGCGCCGCTCCTGCGAGCAGCGCGGACAGACGTGGGGGATGTCGCATGAGCGAGTCCTCGCAGCGAGGGCACACTCCTGACGGTGTGCCGACTGGATGGAATCGCTCCCACTGGGTCGGGGCAGACCGTAGCGCCAACTGCCGCCAAGCAAAAGAGGAGTTGGGTAAATTCCCCGGCTTTTGGCTTCGACTTCCTCACGCACCTTGACGGCGTTGGGCCCCAACTGCACAGTGGGAGCGCTCCCACTGGTTCAGGGCTTGACCGTCGCACCTCCCGCTCTTCGCACCCCGACCTCTCCGAGCCGCGAGGAGAACCACCCCCATGGCACCTCTCCGACAGAGAACGCGAACACGACGGCGCCTGACCGCGCTGGCCGCATCGCTCTCCCTCCCCCTCGGCCTCACGGCCGTCGGCACCACGACGGCCCAGGCCGCCGCCGTCCGGTGCAGCGTCGACTACAGGACCAACGACTGGGGTTCCGGCTTCACCGCCGAACTCACCCTCACCAACCGGGCCGCCGAGCCCCTGAACGGCTGGACGCTGACGTACACCCACGCCGGCGACCAGAAGCTCACCAACGGCTGGAACGGCGTCTGGTCGCAGTCCGGCAAGAACGTCACGGTGACCAACGCGTCCTGGAACGGCACCCTCGCCCCGGGCGCCGCCACCACCACCGGCGCCCAGTTCGCCTACAGCGGGACCAACGCCGCCCCGACCGGCTTCGCCGTCAACGGCACCCCGTGCGCCGGCGCCCACCAGCCCCCCGTCGCGGTCCTGACCAGCCCCGCGCCGGGAGCCGTCTACACCGAGGGCGACGCGGTGCCGCTCGCCGCCACCGCCGCCGCGGCCGACGGCGCCACCGTGGACAAGGTGGAGTTCTACAGCGACACCACCCTCCTCGGCACCGACACCACCGCGCCCTTCACCTACGGCGCCACCGGCCTCGCCACCGGCGCCCACTCCCTCTACGCCAAGGCCTACGACAGCCTCGGCGCCTCCGCCGAGTCGGCGCCCGTCGGCATCACCGTCGCGGCCGGACCCGCGCTCGTCGCCTCACCGACCCAGCTCGGCGTGCGCCAGGGCTCCACGGGCACCTTCGACCTGAAGCTCTCCACCGCCCCGACCGCCGATGTCACGGTGAGCATCGCCCGCACCTCGGGCAACACCAACCTCACCGCGACCCCGGCCGCCCTCACCTTCACCCCGGCGAACTGGAACACCGCCCGGAAGGTGACCGTCGCCGCCGCGGCCACCGGCACCGGCTCCGCCGTCTTCACCGCGACCGCCCCCGGCCACGCCAAGGCCGAGGTCACCGTCGCCCAGCTGGCCGCGGACTCCACGTACGACGCCCGCTTCCTCGACCTCCACGGGAAGATCACCAACCCGGCCAACGGCTACTTCTCGCCCGAGGGCATCCCGTACCACTCCGTGGAGACCCTGATCGTCGAGGCCCCCGACCACGGGCACGAGACGACCTCGGAGGCGTACAGCTACCTCATCTGGCTCCAGGCCATGTACGGCAAGATCACCGGCGACTGGACCAAGTTCAACGGCGCCTGGGACACCATGGAGAAATTCATGATCCCCACCCACGCCGACCAGCCCACCACCTCCTCCTACAACGCCTCGAAGCCGGCCACGTACGCCCCCGAGTGGGACCTCCCCTCCCAGTACCCGGCGAAGCTCGACTCCGGGGTCGCCTCCGGCTCCGACCCGATCGCCGCCGAGCTCAAGAGCGCCTACGGCACCGACGACATCTACGGCATGCACTGGATCCAGGACGTCGACAACGTCTACGGCTACGGCAACGAGCCAGGGAAGTGCTCCGCCGGACCGACGGCGACCGGCCCCTCGTACATCAACACCTTCCAGCGCGGCCCCCAGGAGTCCGTCTGGGAGACCGTCACCCACCCCACCTGCGACAACTTCTCCTTCGGCGGGAAGAACGGCTACCTCGACCTCTTCACCGGGGACTCCTCCTACGCCAGGCAGTGGAAGTTCACGGACGCCCCCGACGCCGACGCCCGCGCCGTCCAGGCCGCCTACTGGGCCGACCTCTGGGCCAAGCGGCAGGGCAAGGGCTCCCAGGTCGCCACGACCGTCGGCAAGGCCGCCAAGATGGGCGACTACCTGCGGTACGCCATGTTCGACAAGTACTTCAAGAAGGTCGGCGACTGCGTCGGACCGGCCGCCTGCCCGGCCGACACCGGCAAGAACAGCGCCCACTACCTGCTGTCCTGGTACTACGCCTGGGGCGGTGCCACCGACACCTCGGCCGGCTGGTCCTGGCGCATCGGCTCCAGCCACAACCACAGCGGCTACCAGAACCCCCTCGCCGCCTACGCCCTCAGTTCCTACGCCCCGCTCAAGCCCAAGTCGGCGACGGGCGCGGCCGACTGGGCCACCAGCCTCGGCCGGCAGCTGGAGTTCTACCGCTGGCTCCAGTCGGACGAGGGCGCCATCGCGGGCGGCGCCACCAACAGCTGGCAGGGCCGCTACGCCACCCCACCGGCCGGCACCCCCACCTTCCACGGCATGTACTACGACGAGAAGCCCGTCTACCACGACCCCGCGTCCAACCAGTGGTTCGGCTTCCAGGCCTGGTCCATGGAGCGGGTCGCCGAGTACTACCAGCAGACGGGTGACGCCAGGGCGAAGACGGTCCTCGACAAGTGGGTCTCCTGGGCGCTGTCGAAGACCACGATCAACCCGGACGGCACCTACCGCGTCCCCTCCACCCTCCAGTGGTCCGGCGCGCCCGACACCTGGAACGCGACGAGCCCCGGAGCCAACGCCGGACTGCACGTCACCGTCGCCGACTACACCGACGACGTCGGCGTCGCCGCCGCCTACGCCAAGACGCTCACCTACTACGCGGCCAAGTCCGGCCACGCCGAGGCCGAGCGCGTCGCCAAGGCCCTCCTCGACGGCATGTGGAACCACCACCAGGACGCACTGGGCATCGCCGTCCCGGAGACCCGCGCCGACTACAACCGCTTCGACGACCCCGTGTACGTGCCGAGCGGCTGGACCGGCACCATGCCGAACGGCGACGCGGTGAACTCCTCCTCCACCTTCGCCTCGATCCGCTCCTTCTACGAGGACGACCCGGCCTGGCCGAAGGTCGAGGCCTACCTGGCGGGCGGCGCCGCGCCCGTCTTCACCTACCACCGCTTCTGGGCCCAGGCGGACATCGCCCTGGCCATGGGCTCGTACGCGGAGCTGCTCGAATAACAGCCCGCCCCGCGAGAGCGGGCTCCGCGCACGACGAGGCCGGGCGGCCCTCCCCTCGGGGGACCGCCCGGCCTTCGGACGTCCGAAGGCCGGTGATCGACGGACAGGACCCGGAGCCCTCGTGCCCGTCTGGACAGCTCGTCGAGCCGCCGCCTAGGGTCGTGAGCCGAAGCGGCGGCTCGACGGGTCGTCGCCCGGAACACCGGGAACCGTCCAGGAGCACGCACGTGGTCACCCTCGCCGATGTCACCCGCCACGCCGGGGTGTCGGCCGGCACCGTCGGCTACGTGCTCAGCGGCAGACGGTCCGGATCCGCGCCCACCCGGCACGGCATCGACGCCCTCGGCCACCGACCCCACGCCGGCGCCCGCACGCCCACCGGTCTGCGCGGCGCCGCCACGCCCCTCGTCGTCCGGAACGAGGCCGCCGTCGAGCCGCTCCTCACGCCCCTTCTGACGCCCCGCGCGAGCACGGGCCCGGCGACCGCCTCGGTCTCGTGACCACGGCGGACACCGGGGTCGAGGACGACGCGACGGAGTTCCGGGCCTTCTTCGAGCGCCACTACGCCGAACTCGCGCGCCTCGCCCACCTGCTGACCGGCGAGACCGACGCCGCCGACGACGTGGCCGCCGACGCCATGCTCGCCCTCTGGAACCACTGGGACCGGGTCCGCGCCGCCGACCACCCCGGCGCCTACGCCCGGGGCGTCGTCGCCAACCTCGTCCGCACCCGCATCCGCGGCACCGTCCGCGAACGGCGCCGGATCGCCGCCTTCTGGGACCGGCGCCCGGAGCACACCGAGGACCCGGACGTGCCCGCCGTCGTCGACGTCCGCACCGCCCTGCGCGCCCTGCCCTTCCGCAAGCGCGCCTGTGTCGTGCTCCGGCACGCCTTCGACCTCTCCGAACGCGACACCGCCCTCGCGCTCGGGGTCTCCGTCGGCACGGTCAAGAGCCAGACGGCCAAGGGCATGGCGGAACTCCAGCGGCTGCTCGGCGACCGGGCCGCCACCGAACTCGCCGCGGGAAGGCGCTGATGGACCAGGTACGGCTCCGCCGCGAGCTGCGGGAGGCAGCGCTCGCACACCGGCCCGACCACGCCCGCATCCTCGCCCGGGTGGAGCGGGGCATGGCCGCCCCCGCCCCGGCCGGACGCCGCGGCCGGCCGCCGCGCCCGTGGTCCGGTCGCCGCTGGACGGCGGTCGTCGCCGTCGCAGCCGCCGTCACCGGGGTCGTCGGCCTCGGCGGCCTCGCGGCGACCACCCGGGACGACCGGCCCGCCGGACCCGCCGCCGTCCTGCCCGCGCCCGGTCCGACGGCACGGACGGCCGGCACGATCGACCCCGGCAGCAACCGCTGGTGGGCGCAGAGCGACCTCGCCGTGACGACGGAGTCGCCGGTCGCCGGTCTCACCGTCGAGCTGCGGGTCGCCCGCACCCCCGGCGTCGTGAGCACCGGACACTGGCGCACCCGGCCCGCCGAGGACTTCAGCGTCACCGTGACCGAGGAGCCCCGCGCCCTGGTCTACCGGTGGACCCTCAGGCCGGGCCGTACGGTGCCGCCCGGTCCCCACGCCTTCGCCGCCCAGTACAACCACGCCGAGGGCGTACGGGACGCCTCGGCCGACACGTACACCGTCACCCTCACCGGCGCCGACGGCGGCCGCACCACCCTCCGGGGCGGCTTCGGCCCCCGGGGCGGGGCCTGAACGACTTGCGGTTGCCGCTGCGTCAACTCCTACGGTCTTCGTACGGGGCCGGAGACACCGGCCCCCGGCGAGGGAAGGACACCGTCATGGCCTGGTCGATCGCGGAGGTGGCCCGGATGTCCGGGGTGACCTCCCGGACGCTGCGGCACTACGACGAGGTCGGCCTGCTCGCGCCCGCGTGGACCGCGGGCGACGGGCACCGGTACTACGAGGAGCCCCAGTTGCTGCGCCTCCAGCAGATCCTGCTGATGCGGGAGCTGGACCTCGGCCTGCGCGAGATCCGGGACGTCCTGGACAGCGGGGCCGACCGCGTGGCCGTCCTGCGCGAGCACCACGCCCGGCTGCTCGCGGAGCAGGACCGGCTCGGCACCTTGGCCCTCACGGTCGCCCGCACCATCGCCGAACTCGAGGAAAGCGAGGACCAGGACATGGCCGGCATCAACCGCCCCGAGAACCTCTTCGAAGGCTTCCGGCCCGACCCCGGCATCGAGGCCGAGGCGCGGGAGCGATGGCCCGAGGCGTACGAGCGGACCCGGCAGGTCGTCGAAGGGATGACCCCCGAGACCACCGAGCAGTGGCAGCGCGAGGCCACCGCCCAGATGATCCGCTTCGCCGAGCACATGGCCGCCGGCACGCCGGTCGACGACCCGGCGGTCCAGGCCGAGGTGGAGGCCCACCACGCGGGTGTCAGCCGCTTCTGGACCCCGAACGCCGAGGCGTACCGGGGTCTGGCCCGGACCTACGCCGAGGACCCGCGCTTCCGCGAGAACTTCGACAGGATCGCGGTCGGCCTCGCGGAGTACCAGCAGCAGGCGATGAACCTCTACGCGGACACCCGGCTGAGCTGAGGACGGTGCGCCCGCGACTCCGGACCGAACCCCCTCTCGCCCGTGCGGCGGAGGGGGTTCGGTCCGCGGGGCGGTCCGCCGGCCACCGGTCGGAGGGATCGTCGTCGGTGACGGGCCGAAGGGGTGGTGGGGCGCCGTCTCCTCCTGCGTCTGCCACGCCCCGCTCGTGCTGTGGGATCCGTTCCTCGCGGTCCTGACCGTCGCCTACGGCCGACGCCGCCGCCGGAAGTGACCGCCCGCGCCCCGGCATTGACACTGAGGGCGTGTGAATCGTCATGATCTTGGTGTTGGTGCCGGTCGGGGATGTGATGACAGGCTGCGTCCATGGACATCTTCAAGACGACCAGCGGCGCGGTACGGGGTTTCCGGGCCTCCTCCGACGTCGTCGCCGTGCTCGGGATCCCCTACGCCGCACCGCCGTTCGGCGCCCACCGGTTCCGGGAGCCCGCCCCGGCCGCCGCCTGGACCGGAGTGCGGGACTGCACCGCCTTCGGCCCCGTCGCCCCGCAGTCGGCGGAGCTGCCGGGCTCTCCCGCGTGGTCGCCCGGCGACGAGGACGTCCTCACCGTCAACATATGGACCCCGGCCCTCGACGGCGGCTCCCTGCCCGTCCTCGTCTGGATCCACGGCGGCGCCTACACCTTCGGCTCCTCGGCCCAGCCCGACTTCGACGGCGACGCCCTGGCCCGCGCCGGACTGGTCGTGGTCACCCTCAACTACCGGGTCGGCTTCGAGGGGTTCGGGCACGTCCCCGCCGCCGACGGAGCCGCCTTCCCCGACAACCGGGGGCTGCTCGACCAGGTCGCGGCCCTGCGCTGGGTGCGGGAGAACATCGCCGCGTTCGGCGGCGATCCCGGCAGCGTCACGGTCGCCGGCCACTCCGCGGGGGCCGCGTCGATCGCCTGCCTCATGGTGATGGACCGGGCGCGCGGCCTGTTCCACCGTGCCGTCCTCCACAGCCCCGCGAGCCCCCACTACCCCCGGGACGTCGCCGCCGCGACCACCCGCGAGATCGCCGCCGCGGCCGGCTGCCCGGCCACGGCCGAGGGCCTGGCCTCCGCGACTCCCCAGGCGCTGCTCACCGCCTCCGACCGGGTCGTCGAGGAGTACCGGCGCGACCCCGCCTCCGGATCCCGCCACTACGACCCCACGCTCTACGCCCCCGTCCTCGACGGAGACGTCCTCCCCGTCGACCCCCTCACGGGCCTGGCCGCCGGTGCGGGCCGGGACGTGGACCTCCTGGTCTGCCACACCACGGAGGAGTACCGGCTGCTCGACGCCGTCGGCAGCAGCGCCAAGGTCACCACCGAGGAGCAACTCGCCCGATTCGCCGAGGACTTCGGCCTTCCCGACGGGTTCCTCGCCGGCTGTCGCGCCGCGCTGCCCGACGCCCCCGTGCTCGACGTCTACCTGGCCGTCTTCGGCGACCTCCTCTTCGGGGAGTACGCCCACCGGCTCGTCGAGCAGCACGCCCGGGGCGGCGGCCGGGTGTTCCGGTCCGTCTTCGACCGGCGGCGCACAGGCCCGCACGGGGCCGTGCGGGCCTGGCACTGCGCGGACGTCCCCTTCGCCTTCGGCAACGTCGACAAGGAGTGCGTGACCTTCCTCATCGGCGGTGCCCCCACCGCCGCCGACCACGACCTGGCCCGCCGGATGGTGGGGGCCTGGGCCGGTTTCGCCGCCGACGGGGACCCGGGCTGGCCCTCGTACGACGACGCCCCGGGGCAGCCGAAGGTGTGGCGGACCGACGAGTGCGACGCGCACGACGTGCCCGTCGTCCCCCGGGAGCTCTGGGCGGGAGTCGAGTTCCCCCTGCTGCGTCCGTGAGGACGGAAACCGACCTGGATGCGGCCTGGCGTGACCGCATGAGCGACCACACCACTCCCACCACCCCCGTCCGAGCCGTCCCCGAGGGTTACACCACCGTCACGCCCTGGATCGTCGGAGCCGACACGGCCGGCCCCGTGTCCGCCGCCTTCCGTTCCGTGTCCGTCGCCGCCGCACGGTCGGCCCGCAGCAGGTCCGCCCCGCTCTGGGCCGGGCCCGCCATCAGGACGACGGAGAGGGCGACCGCGAAGGCCGCCAGGATCCCACGTGTTCCCATCGCTTCCCTTGCGTCGAGATCGGCAAAGGCGATGATCCCAGACACCGCGTGAACGGGCCGCGTTCGGTGGGGACCGGTCGGGTTCCGTCTCCGTGACGCGAAGGTTTTGGCCGGTCCGGCCTTCGTCGACTCGTTCAAGGGGCAGCGGCCCGGTCCCTGAGGCGCCGTCAGGCGGAAAACCCGGTGCGGGCGGCGGGCCGGGGTCGTTAGCCTGCCCCGTATGGCGAGCCCCGAGGCGTCCAGAGCGGGGGGCTTTCGGTCACGCGCCGTCAGCCCCTGAGCCCGTTCTCCCCGAGCCGGTGACATCACCGACCTGCTGCCGCGACCGCGCGGCCGGTCGCGCATGCCCGCGTACGGGCGGACGGCATCGGGGCCGGCGGCGGTGACGAGACGACGTCCACCGTCCTCGCCTCACCCCGGAGCCCTTCGTGCCCCAGCCCCCTCACCGCCCTCTGCCCCTTCCCCTGTACCTGCTCGCCCTGGCCGTCTTCGCCATGGGCACCTCCGAATTCATGCTCGCCGGCCTGCTGCCGGACATCGCCGCGGACCTCGGCGTCCCGGTCGGGACCGCCGGGCTGCTCACCGCGGCCTTCGCCGTCGGCATGGTCGTCGGCGCCCCGCCGGCGGCCGTCCTCGCCCGGGGCCGGTCCGGCCGGTCCGGACTCCTCGGGTTCCTCCTGGTGTTCCTGGCCGCACACGTCCTCGCGGCCACCACCACGAGCTTCCCGGTGCTCCTCGCCACACGCGTGACCGCCGCCCTCGCGAACGCCGGGTTCCTCGCCGTCGCCCTGACGACCGCCGCCGCGCTCGTCGCGCCCGAGCGGAAGGGCCGCGCGCTCGCCGTCCTGCTGTCCGGCACGACCGTGGCCACGATCGCCGGTGTCCCGGGCGGCGCGCTGCTCGGCACGCTGTTCGGGTGGCGGGCCGCCTTCTGGGCCGTCGCCGTCCTCTGCCTGCCCGCCGTCCTCGGCATCCTCCGGGGCCTCCCCGCCCCGGACGGGGAGCGGACCGTGCGGCCGGCGCTGCGGGCGGAGCTCGCGCGGCTGAGGCGCCCGCGTCTGCTCCTGGCCATGCTGCTCGGCGCCCTGGTGAACGCCGCCACCTTCGGCGGCTTCACCTTCCTCGCGCCCCTCGTGACCGGCACGACCGGGCTCGGCGCGGTGTGGGTCCCCGTCGTCCTGGTGCTCTTCGGCGCCGGTTCCTTCGCCGGAGTGAGCGTCGCGGGCCGGCTCGCCGACCGGCGCCCCGGCCTCGTCCTCACCGCCGGAGCCCCGCTGCTGCTCGCGGGCTGGCCGGCCCTGGCCCTGCTCGCCGCGCGGCCGGCCGCCGTTCTCGTCCTCGTGTTCGTCCTGGGCGCGCTGTCGTTCGCGGTGGGTGCCACCCTGATCACCCGGGTCCTGTACGAGGCCGACGGAGCGCCCACCCTGGCCGGCGCCTACGCGACGGCCGCGCTCAACACCGGCGCCGTCCTCGGCCCGCTCCTCGCCGCGCTCGCCCTCGACACGGCGGCTGGCGACCGGGGTCCGCTCTGGGTGAGCACGGCCCTCGTCGCCCTCGCCGTGCCGGTCGCCCTGACGGGCGGTCGGACCTTCGCGACCGCCCGAGTAGGGTCGGGCGCATGACCGAGAACGAGGGGACGCTGCGCGACACCGCGCAGCGGAAGAAGGACGTGTTCGCGCGGCTGGAGAAGGAGGTGGACATCTGGGTGGCGTCGGCCGACGGGGACGGGCGGCCGTATCTCGTGCCGCTGGCCTTCCTGTGGGACGGCGCGTCCGTCTGGCTGTGCACCCGGCGGACCAACCCCACCGGGCGGAACCTCGCCGCCGGGGGCCGGACCCGGCTGGCGCTCGGGAACACCCGGGACGTCGTCCTCGTGGACGGCGAGGTCACGACCCACCCGAGCGACGACGTACCGGTGACGGCGATCGAGGCCTTCGCCGCGAAGTGCGGCTGGGACCCGCGCACTTCCGGCCCCGCCTACGTCTGGTTCCGGGTCCGGCCGGTGGCGGTGGAGGCCTGGTACGAGGAGCCCGAGCTCGCCGGCCGGCACCTCATGCGCGACGGCGTCTGGGCCGACGAGGAACCGGCGGAAGCCCGGCCGTAGTCCGTGCGGCCGGATGAGTCGCGGGCCCGGCACCGGAAGGCTTCGGTGTCGGGCCCGCCGTCGAGCCGTTCCGGCGGCCTCGGCCGGAGAAGCCGAGGTGCGCGGGCCGGTGCGGGTGATCGCTCCGGTGACCCGAACCGACCGTGACGCGGCGGTAGTCGGGGTGCCCAGACCGCGGGGGCGTGATGTCGAAACGCTTCGACGCGAGGCCTGGCCCCCAGGCCGTCTGAACCGTTCAGTCTTGACGGTGAACTGTTCGGTGTAGTTCCCTCCTGCCGGGGGCGGCGCGGGCCGCGACCGGGACGAGGGGGGCTGAGAGATGTTCGCGGTGGTGTACCGGTGGCGGGTGAGGCCGGGCAAGGAGCAGCTGCTCGTCGACGGCTGGCACCGGGTGACCATGGCGATCCACCAGGAGTGCGGCAGCTACGGCTCCCGGCTCCACCGGGCGGACGACGGCACCTGGGTGGCGTACGCCCGCTGGCCCGACCGCGAGACGCGGGAGAGGTGCGGAACCCCCGACCCGGAGGGCGAGGCGATGATGCGCGAGGCGATCGCGGAGTACTTCCCCGAGACGCGCCTCACCCTCGTCGACGACCTGCTCGCCGAACCGGAGACCGACTGAGGGGCGCTCAGGGGCGCGGCAGGGCCTCGCCCGTGCCCGGGGAGCACGCCCGCGCTACGGAGGGTCTCGGCAACCGGCAACCGGCAACCGGCTCCCCGCCCACCGCACCGCCGTCGGCAGGACGCCGCTCGCCGCGCTCCCCGAGGACGAGCTCCACGAGCGCCTCGCAGGGCGCGCACTCGTCGCCATGACGCCCCGGAGCCTCGCCGACCCGGACGCCCCGGCACCCGCGTACCGGCGTTCGCGCGGCCGGCGCACGTGGCCGGCCGGGCCGGAGGCCTCCCGGTCGTCGAGGAATCCCTCCGGCGCGAAGGAGGCCGCGCCCTCCTGGAGCGCGCCCCGGACGGCGACGCCGTCCTCGCCGCCTCCGACCTGACGGCCCGGGGCGTCCTCGACGTGTCAGCCGCCCGTCACCAGGAGGACCTCCAGCGTGCGCGGCCCGTGCACGCCCTCCACCCGGTCCAGCTCGATGTCGCTCGTCGCGGACGGCCCGGAGATCCAGGTCAGCGGACGTCCCGGATCGAGCCGGGGGAGCGCGAGCGGCACCGAGGCCACCACCTGCTCCGGGGCCCGCACCACGCAGAGGTGCAGATCGGGGACGAGCGTCAGCGCCCGGCGGCCCTGACCCGGGCCGCCGTCCAGGACGATCGTGCCGGTCTCGGCGATCGCCACCGCGCACGCCGTCACCACGGCGTCCGCGCCGTCCAGTTCGTACGGGGTCAGCCGTGGCTCGTCGAACCGCCGCACGGCCTCGGCCGCGGCGAGCCACTCCCCGGGCAGCCCGGGCGGCACGACGACGCTGCGCGCCCCGCGCTCCGCGAGGAGCCGCGCGACGAGCCCGGCCACGCCCTCGGGTGCGGTGCGGTGGACGTGGGCCCGGTAGTCGGCGAGGTTCTCGTGGAGGAGATCGAGAAGGCCGTCGGGGTCGTCCGGGGTGTGGGCGGTCCGGTAGTCGCGGGCGACGGGCACGGCCTCGGGGGCGTCCGCGACGGCGGTGCGGATCCGGGCGAGGATCCGTGCGCGGGAGTCGGTCACGTCTGGTTCCTCCTCGCGGGGGTCCGTACGGGCAGGCCGGTCATGCGCGGTTCTTCCTCCACCAGTCGCGGAACGGTTCGGCGGGCAGTTCGGGCAGGTCGCGGCTCTCCGTCCACGGGCGGACGCCGGGGCCGGGCAGCCTCCTCGGGTGCAGGGCGCGGGTCTTCGACGCGATGCGCTCACCGGCCGCGAGCACGCCGGGACGGTCCAGGACCCACGTGGAGGCCTTGATCGCGGCCTTCTCCAGGCGGTGGCCCTTCCCGCCCTCCCCGGCCACCTTCTCCCGCAGGTGCACGAGCACTTCGGGGATGTCGATGGCGACCGGACACACCTCGTAGCAGGCGCCGCACAGTGAGGAGGCGTACGGCAGGGAGGCGTCGACCTCGCTCGCGGTGCCCCGCAGCTGCGGGGTGAGGATCGCGCCGATCGGACCGGGGTAGACCGAGCCGTACGCGTGACCGCCGGCCCGCTCGTACACCGGGCAGACGTTGAGACAGGCCGAGCAGCGGATGCAGCGCAGCGCCTGCCGCCCCACCTCGTCGGCGAGGGCGTCGGTGCGGCCGTTGTCGAGGAGGACCAGGTGGAAGGCGCTCGGCCCGTCGCCGTCGGTGGTGCCGGTCCACATGCTCGTGTACGGGTTCATCCGCTCGGCGGTCGAGGAGCGGGGGAGCGTCTGGAGGAAGACCTCCAGGTCCCGCCAGGTCGGCACCACCTTCTCGATGCCGACGACCGAGATGAGGGTCTCGGGCAGGGTCAGGCACATGCGGCCGTTGCCCTCGGACTCCACGACGACGAGGGTGCCGGTCTCGGCGACCATGAAGTTCGCCCCGGAGATCCCGACCTTGGCCCGCAGGAACTTCTCCCGCAGGTGCAGCCGGGCCGCCTCCGCCAGTTCGGCCGGGGAGTCGCTCAGCCCCTCCGGCGCCGGGCGGCCCCAACGGCCCATCCGCTCGCGGAAGACGTCGCGGATCTCGCCGCGGTTGCGGTGGATCGCCGGGACCAGGATGTGGGAGGGACGGTCCTCGCCGAGCTGCACGATCAGCTCCGCGAGATCCGTCTCGTACGCGGCGATCCCCTCGGCCTCCAGGTGCTCGTTGAGCCCGATCTCCTGGGTGGCCATGGACTTGACCTTGACCACCTCGGTCTCCCCGGTGGCCTTCACCAGGTCGGCGACGATCCGGTCGGCCTCGGCCGCGTCCGCCGCCCAGTGGACCGTGCCGCCCGCCGCCGTCACCGACTCCTCCAACCGGAGGAGGTGCGTGTCGAGGTGACGGAGCGTCTCGTCCTTGATCCGCCTGCCGGCCTCGCGGAGCGCGGCCCAGTCGTCCAGCTCGGCCACCGCCCGCGCCCGCTTGTCCCGGATGGTGTGGGTCGCGTGCCGCAGGTTGGCGCGCAGCCGCTCGTCCCGGACGGCCTCCCGCGCGGCCTCCGGGAACGCGGGCATCCCCACGAAGGTCCGTCCGTCGCCCGGCCGCCGCCCCTCATGGGGCGCCGGCACGCGCACCTCCTCGTCGCTCATGCCCAGGGCTCCTCTTCCGTGCTCGCCAGGATCTCCGCCAGGTGCAGCGCCCGCAGCGGCGCCCCCCGGCGACTCAGCATGCCGCCCACGTGCAGCAGGCAGGAGTTGTCCGCGCCGCACAGGACCTCCGCGCCCGTGGACAGCGCGTTCGTGATCTTGTCGGCCCCCATCGCCGCCGAGACGTCCGGGTTCTTCACCGCGAACGTGCCGCCGAAGCCGCAGCACTCCTCCGCACCCGGCAGCTCCACGAGCTCCAGGCCCTTCACCGCCTCCAGGAGCCGCCGCGGCCGGTCCCCGAGCCCGAGGAGCCGCAGGCCGTGACAGGACGGGTGGTACGTCACCCGGTGCGGGAAGTACGCGCCCACGTCCGTCACGCCGAGCACGTCCACCAGGAACTCCGTCAGCTCGTGCACGCGCGGCGCCAGGGCCCCCGCCTCCGTACCGAACAGCGGGTAGTGGCGGCGGACCATCGCCGCGCACGAGCCCGACGGGGTGACGACGTGGTCGTAGCCCTCGAAGGCCCGCACCGTGCGCCGGACGAGCGGCCCGGTCTCCGCGCGGTAGCCCGTGTTGAACTGCGGCTGCCCGCAGCAGGACTGGGCCGCCGGGAAGTCGACCGCCACCCCGAGCCGTTCGAGGAGCCGGACCGTGGCCACGCCCGTCGAGGGGAAGAGGGCGTCGTTGACGCAGGTGACGAAGAGGGCGACACGCATCACTGGTTCCTCGGGGACGGTTCGGGTCGGGCGGCGGACCTGTCCCAGGCGGTGCCGTCGCCCTGCGGTACGCAGTGTCGCAGGGGGCGCGTCCGCGCGGCGAGCCGACGCATCGGGCCGGCGCCGCCGACGGGACCGGCGCCGACCGCCCGTACGGATCGCCCGTACGTGTCGCCCGTACAGGCCGCCGTACGGATCGCCCGTACGTGTCGCCCGTACAGGCCGCCGTACGGATCGCCCGTACGTGTCGCCCGTACAGGCCGCCGTACAGACCGCTCGTACGGGCCGCCCGTACGGGTCGTCAGCGCACCCCGAGCAGGTGCTCCAGGGCCAGCTGGTCCAGGTGCTCGAAGGCCATCGAGCGCTCCGCGGCCGCGTCCGGGTCGAACGTCTCGTACGCCGTGGGGTCGGCCAGCAGCGCCGCGAGACCGTCGGCGGCCGTGGGGACGGCGAGCTCGGGCAGCCGGGAGGCGGCGAGCGCCGCCACGACGTCCGGATCGGCGCGGAAGGCCGCCGCGCGGTCCTTGAGGATCAGGTAGTTCCGCATGCAGTTCTTCGCGGACTCCCACACCCCGTCGAAGCCGTCGGTGCGGACCGGCTTGAAGTCGAAGTGGCGCGGGCCCGCGTAACCGGCCGTCTCCAGCAGGTCCACCAGCCAGAACGCCTGCCGCAGATCGCCCGCGCCGAAGCGGAAGTCCTGGTCGTACTTGATGCCCGACTGGCCGTTCAGGTCGATGTGGAACAGCTTGCCCGCCCACAGCGCCTGCGCGATGCCGTGCGGGAAGTTGAGCCCGGCCATCTGCTCGTGGCCGGTCTCCGGGTTCACGCCGACGAGCTCGGGGCGCTCCAGGCGCTCGATGAAGGCGAGGGCGTGTCCGATCGTGGGCAGCAGGATGTCGCCGCGCGGCTCGTTCGGCTTGGGCTCGATCGCGAAGCGCAGGTCGTAGCCCTGCTCGGTGACGTACTGGCCGAGCAGGTCGAAGGCCTCCTTCATCCGGTCGAGCGCGACCCGGACGTCCTTCGCGGCGCCGGACTCGGCGCCCTCCCGGCCGCCCCAGGCGACGTAGGTGGTGGCGCCGAGCTCGACGGCCAGGTCGATGTTGCGGAGGGTCTTGCGCAGGGCGAACCGGCGCACGTCCCGGTCGTTGGCGGTGAAGGCGCCGTCCTTGAAGACGGGGTGGGTGAAGAGGTTGGTGGTCGCCATGGGCACCGCGAGCCCGGTGCGGTCCAGGGCGCCCCGGAAGCGCTTGACGATCGCGTCGCGCTCGGCCTCCGGCGTACCGAAGGGGATCAGGTCGTCGTCGTGGAAGGTGATGCCGTACGCGCCGAGGACGGCGAGCCGCTCGACGGCCTCCACGGGGTCGAGGGCGGGGCGGGTCGCCTCGCCGAAGGGGTCGCGGCCCTGCCAGCCGACGGTCCACAGGCCGAAGGTGAAGCGGTCGCCGGGGGTGGGCGAGAAGTCCGTCATGGCGTCTCCCTGCTACTGGCAGCCAGATTTGTTTTCTGAGATAACTAATACGGGACGGGGCCGGTCCGGCGCCAGCCCCCTCGACCCGCCGACCCGTCGACCGGTCGAGCCGTCGAGCCGTCGCCCCGTCGAGCCGGGAGACCGAGAGAAGAGGAGGGGGCATGCCCGCGAGCCGCTCCGTCGTGATCGGCGTGGACAGCTCCACGCAGTCCGCCAAGGCAGCCGCCGTCGACGCCGACACCGGCGAACTCCTCGCCCTCGGCCGCGCCCCGCACACCGTCACCGGCTCCGCCGGAGCGCGCGAGAGCGACCCCGAGGAGTGGTGGACCGCCCTCGCCGCGGCCGTCCGCGCGGCGGTACGGGAGGCGGGCGTCCCGGCCGCCTCCGTCACCGGCATCGCCGTCGCCGGCCAGCAGCACGGCCTCGTCGCCCTCGGCCCCGACGGCCGCCCCCTCCGCCCCGCGCTGCTCTGGAACGACACCCGCTCCGCCCCCCAGGCGGCCGCCCTCGCCACCCGCCTCGGCGGCCCCGCCTCCTGGCTGGAGCGGACCGGATCGGTCCCCGTCGCCTCCATGACCGCCGCCAAGTGGCAGTGGCTCCGCGAGCACGAGCCGCACCACGCCGACGCGACGGCCGGCATCCGCCTCCCGCACGACCACCTCACCGAACGCCTCTCCGGAGCCGCCGTCACCGACCCCGGGGACGCCTCAGGCACCTGCTGGTACGGCAGCGCCACCGGCGCCTACGACCCCGACGTCCTCGACCTCGTCGGCCTGGACCCGGCCCTGCTGCCGGCCGTCGCCCCCTCCGGCGCCACCCGCGTCGGCACCCTCACCCCGGCCGCCGCCGAGACGCTCGGCCTGCCCCGCACGGTCGCCGTCGCCGCCGGGACCGGCGACAACATGGCCGCCGCCGTCGGCCTCGGGCTCGGCGGCGCGGGCCTGCTCGACCACCCCGTCGTCAGCCTCGGCACCTCCGGCACCGTCTTCGCCGCGACCCGCGCCCGCCCCGCCGCCCCCGGCCTCGCCGGCTTCGCCGCCACCGACGGCACGTACCTCCCGCTCGGCTGCACCCTCAACTGCACGCTCGCCGTGGACCGGTTCGCCACGCTCCTCGGCCTCGACCGCGAGGACGCCGCGCCCGGCGGCGACGTCGTCGTCCTCCCGTACCTCGACGGCGAACGCACCCCCGACCTCCCGCACGCCACCGGGCTCGTCACCGGCCTCCGGCACGGCACCGACCCCCGCGCCGTCCTCGGCGCCGCCTACGAGGGGGCGGCCTTCACCGTGCTGCGCGCCCTCGACGAACTCCTCGCCGCCTGCGGCCTCGACCCGGCCGCCCCCGACGTGCGGGACCGCCCGCTGCGCCTCGTCGGCGGCGGCGCACGCGGCCGCGCCTGGACCGAGACCGTCCGCCGGCTCTCCGGACGCCCCCTGGTCGTCCCCGCCGCCGACGAACTCGTCGCCCTCGGTGCCGCGGCCCTCGCCGCGAGCGCCGTCACCGGCTCCGACCCGGTGGCCCTGGCCACCGCCTGGGGCACCGGCACGGGCGCGCTCCTGCCCCCCGTCCCGCGTGACGAGGAGGCCTGGGACCGGATCGCGACGGTCCTCGCCGCGGCGACACCGACGCTCCTGAGCTGACGCGCGAAGCCCTGTCCCGTCCGCGATCTCCGGGTTACCCTGCGGGAAACGACGGGGGAGACACCATGAACGCTCTACTGATCCTTTTCGCCGTACTCGGGGGCATCGGGGCCCTGTTGGTCCTCACCCTGCTCCGCAGGGGCGGCGACCGCACGGACACGGTGGACGGCGTACTCCAGGAACAGCGGGCCCTGCGCCAGGCCAAGGCCGACCGGGTCTCCTTCGGCCTCGGCGCCCACAACTCCCTGCCCACGGCGAGCGACAGCTACATCCACCGGAAGGGCCGCCCCTGAGCCGTGGTGTCCCGCGCGGGAAGCCATGGCTACGCTCGTCGGCATGCCGAACCGTTTTCCGTTCGACGAGGCGCTGCTCTCCACCGTGGGCACCCCCCCGGCGGTCCGAACTCCTGGACAGCAGTCCGCGGTCACGGGTGTGGCGGGTGCGGCTGGCCGACCGGCGGCTGGTGGTCGTCAAGCAGATCACCGACGGCGGGGACACGGGCGCCGACGCGGACACGCGCTTCGCGCGGGAGGTCGCCGGGCTGCGCCTGGCGGGGCGGGCCGCCGGGCCCGCCGTGGCCCCCGCGGTGCTCGCCACGGACCCGTCCTCACGGGTGATGGTCCTGGAGCACCTGGACGACCTCGGCAGGACGGACGACTGGATGCCGGGGTACGCCGAGTCGCTCGCCCGGCTGCACGCCCTGACCGGGCCCGCCGACGCGGGCGCGCTACCGGCCTGGGCGGAGCCCACGGCCGCCGACGCGGAGTCCTTCCTCGCCCTGGCCGGGGCGCTCGACGTGCCCGTGCCGTCCGCGGTCCCCCGTGAACTCGCGGGTCTCCTGGAGCGGTTGGACCCCACTCCGCACCATGCGCTGCTGCACGGCGACCCCTGCCCCGGCAACGACCTGCGCACCGCCGACGGCGTCCGCTTCGTCGACTTCGAGCGGGCCTCGCTCGGCAACGGCCTGGTCGAACTCGCCTACTTCCGCGTCGGCTTCCCCACCTGCTGGTGTGCCATGTCGGTCACCGCGGCCCCGCTCGCGGAGGTCGAGGACGTCTACCGGACCACCTGGCGCGGCCTCACCGGGAAGGACGTGCCGGGTGACCTCGCCGACGCGTGCGCGGGCTGGCTGATCCAGGGCGACGCGCTCGTCGAGCGGGCCCACCGGGGGACGGCCGACCAGCTCGCCCGGGTGCCCGCCGAGGACTTCGTGTGGGGCCACGTCTCCGCCCGCGAGCGGCTCGTCCACCGCCTGGGCGTGGTCGCCGGCATGACCCGCGACCACGATCACCTGCACGCCCTCGGCCGCCTCAGCTCCGCCCTGGCCGACCGCCTCCTCGCACGCTGGCCGAAACTGCGCCCGCTGCCCACGCATGAGGACCGCCCCTGGTACTAGGGCGTGCATCGAAAGTGGATCTTGAGCTGTGAATGATCGTGGTCCACGCGATCGACTACCGCGAGCGCCACGCGGTCGAGTCGGTCAGCGACTTGAACAGGTGCACGTCTGCGTGCCCGCCGGGGACACCCGGCGTCCGACCCGTCTCGACAAAACCATGGCGCTGATAGAAGCCCGGAGCTTGGAAGGTGAAGGTGGAGGTGGAGAGGCGATCGCAACCCCGCCGCCGTGCCTCGGCCTCGGCTGCCTGCAGGATCCTGCTCCCCCAACCGTCCTTGCGACTGTCCTCGCGCACCCACAACAGTTCGATGGCGCAGAGGCCGCCCCAGGTTCGTGCGGTCAGCCCACCGACCAGTTCACCTGCTTCATCGGTGACCTTGACCGAGAACGTGCCGCGGTCGGGAGCACCCGTGGCGGCACTGTTGAAGGCGGTCAACGCTTCGGTCAAACGGTCGTCGAGCTCAGGGTCGTGCCCGCTGATGGTCAGGGCCGGGCCGGAGCCGTGGTCAGTCGTCACGGCGCGGAGTATGTCAGTCGGCCTGGCACCGAAGCACGCGATCACTCACGACCTCGGTCTGCTTCCGATGCGCGCCCCAGTGCCGTGACCGGAAACGACCACGGCGGTGCCGCCGGGTGCGAGCGTGCGGTGGAACTCGGCGAACACCGCCGGCATGGCGCCTGACGGCGGGTCCCCGTCGGACGGAGGCGGGACGCGTGCGAGGTGATCGGCGGCGACCGTGTCGTGCGACTCGCGGACGGCGGTCAGGAAGGAGGACTCGGCCATGCCGGAGACCCCAGGGCAGGGAACCGACAGGCCGTGGCTCTCCTGAGCCGGCCCGCGCGAGGTCTACCGCTGTGGACGTCCTGCCCTGGTGGGGAACGTGGATCCCGCCCCGTGACACGGGACCGGCCCCGGACGCGGTCGCACGCCGTGCCGCCGCCCGGGGTTCACTGGTCCTCCGGCACGGGCGTGGCCTGGTGGTAGTACATCCGCCATCCCGATTCCTCATCCAGCTTCCGCCAGATCGAGCTCCTCCGGGCCCGCCTGCCGTCGAGCACGGTTTCGAACGTCAGGTGCACGATCCCCGGCGCCAGTACGGTGCCGGTCATCTCGGTGGGCACGTACTGCGGGCCGTCGTCGGCCGCACCCCGCATGTCCGGCAGCGCCGAGATCATCGACCGGCGGTCCCAACGGTGTCCTGAGGCGCCCACCTCCACGAACTCCGGATCGAGGAGCCGATCCGTCAGGGCCCTGGACGACCGCACGGCCGGGCTCAGCAACCGCAACTCCCGTTCGATGGCCTCGGCCACGTCGTTGTTCTCCCCTGCCGCGTCCATGTCCACGTTCATGTTCATGTTCATGTTCATGGGCGCATCTTGCCCGGCCCGAGGGATCGCAAGGGGGAAGGAGGCCGCCCCGTTGTCAGTGGCGCTGCGTAGGGTCGGTCCGTTCGGTCCGACCACCGGGCCTTCGAGGCAGGGGACTTGCAGCGGTGAGCATCCACGTACATTTCCGCGCCGTCGCGGCATCCGGGATCCGGGAGGACCACGCCTGGCTCACGGCGTACATGTCGAAGGCCTGGGACGACCACGTCGCCGAGTGCGAGGCGGGTGTCGCCACCTCGATCGCGAAGGTCTGGAACTCCGTCGCCGAGCTCTACGCCGCCGCGGCCGACGGAACCGCTGCGGGCGGGGACGAGCCCTGGACGCTGCCGGTCTACGGCGGCCGGCCCGTGGCCCACGGCGCGGGCGCCGACCTCCACGACCCGCCGATGATCTTCATGGACCCGCCCGAGGTGTCCCGGGCGGCGGACTTCCTCGCGGCCGTCCCCTTCGACGGCCTGTGGGACTCCGCCGGCACGAGACTCGGCGGCCGAGGACCCGACCGCGACCTCCTCAGGCAGGAGTACCTCGAACACCACGAGTCGCTCCGGAGCTTCTACGGGCGGGCCGCTTCGTCGGGCCACGCCGTGGTCAAGGTCGTGTGGGCATGAGACGACGGCGGCGGTACGCGATCGCCACCGCCGCGAGCAGCGGTGCCCAGGCGAGCAGCGGGAGGTAGCAGGCGTAGAACAGGCCCTGCTGGAGCGTGCCCTCGGTGTGGGTGCCGGGGGAGTCCTGGCCGATTCCCGCGTACGCCACGTACACGAACCAGCAGGTGAGGGCGGCGAGTCCGCATGCCCCGGTCAGCGCGGCGAGGGCCGCGCCCCGGGCGCCGACCGGGCGGCCGCCGAGGAACGGCAGCCACCGGGGGAACACCTCGCCCCACGCGCGGACCAGACCCGGCGTCAGGAAGGCGAGCAACTCGGCGAGGGCGGTGAGCCCGAGCTGGTAGACGGCCAGACCGAGGGTCGGATCGTCGACCCGGGCCACCGGCGCGCCGAACGTCAGGGCGACGCGCCAGAGAGCGGACGGCAGGACGAGCAGCGGCACGGCGTGGGCGGCGACGACGGCCCAACGGGGCACGCCCGGAAGGGCCTTGAGCTTCATCATGCCGTCCACACTGCCGCCGGGCCCGTCGGCCCGGCATCGCCCCGGCGGCCGCGCCGTCTCCCCCGCGCGGGGGAGACGGCCTCCTCCCGTCAGGCCTCCGCGGCAGCCGTGACCCGGCGCTGGTGGACGCGCAGGTGCAGGGTCGCCAGGTCGAGCAGCGGGGTCGCCACGCCGAGGGCGCGGGCCCGGGCGGTCAGGTCGCCGAAGAGGTGCTCGACCTCGGTCGGGCGGCCCGCCGCCAGGTCGCGGTAGAGCGACGGCACCATCGGCGAACCCGACGCGGACACCACGGCGAGCGTCGCCGCCCGCTCCTCCTCCGGTACGGGGTGCCCGGCCGCGGCGGCGACCGCGGCGGCCTCGTCGAGCAGCGCCGGGCCGAGGGCGGGACCGCCCGGCACGTCGTACACGTCGCCGACCGTGCCGCGCATCAGGCTCGTCACCGCGCCGAACGTGGTGATGAACACCCACTTGTGCCACATCGCCGTGAGGACGTCGGCCGGCACCGGCGCGTCGATCCCCGCCCCGTCGAGGACCTTCCGGATCCGCTCCACGCGCGCGGAGACCGTCCCGTCCTGCTCTCCGAAGGCCAGATGGGCCAGCGGCGCGAGCCGCCTGATGTCGCCCGAGTCGTCGAGGGTGGTCACCACCTTGGCCACGCCGCCGAGGACGGCCGACGCGCCGAAGCGGTCGTTGAGGGCGTCCATGTGGGCGAAGCCGTTGAGGAGCGGCACGACCGCCGTGTCCGGTCCGACGGCCGGGGCGACGTCCTCGATCGCCCGGTCGAGCCCGGTGGACTTCACCGACAGCAGGACGAGGTCGTACGGCTCGCGCAGCTCGTCGGCCGTGACGAGGCGGGGCTCCACCGCCCACTCCCCGTCCCGGCCCACGACCCGCAGCCCGCGCTCGCGCAGCGCGGCCGCCCGGGCCGGGCGGACCAGGAAGGTGACGTCCTCGCCGGCGCGGGCGAGCAGGGCACCGAAGTAGCCACCGGTGGCACCGGCGCCGACGACCAGGATCTTCATCGGGATGAACCCTTCGTGGGGCGCCCCGGGGGCGCGGTCGTGAGGAGGGGGGTGAGCAGCCGGTGCGGCCGGGCGAGTGCCGCCGTCACCGGGTCGTCGTCCGGGGCCGGGGCGGCGAGCCCCGGGCCTGGGGCGACCAGGACGTCCTGGACGGGCACGGCCGCGCCGCAGCCGGTGCAGCGCCCGTCCGGTTCGAGCGGCGCCTCGTCCCGCGCGTGCAGGAAGACGCGGCGCGGGCCGCCCTCCACCGCGTAGAACTCCTCGCCCCAGGCGGTGAGCGCCCGTACGGCCGGCCAGAGCGCGACGCCCTTGGGCGTGAGCCCGTACGCCTCGCGGCGGCCCGTGCCCGGCTCGGGGCGGCGCGCCAGGACGCCCGCCTCGGTGAGGGTGGCGAGCCGGTCGGTGAGGACGGCCCGGGGGACGCCCAGATGCGCGGCGAACTCGCCGAACCTGCGGACCCCGTAGAAGGCGTCGCGCAGGATCAGCAGCGTCCAGCGCTCGCCGACGATCTCCATCGAGCGGGCGAGGGCGCAGGTCTGACCGCGGTAGTCGCGCGGAAGCGTCATAGGCGGAGCCTAGCGCAGGACGGTTCGTTCACCGAACTGTTTTCGCGCGAGCGAAAGGGACGACTAGGCTCTCGCTCACCATGAACCAGCCCACGGAACCCAAGGCCGACAAGTCGGGAGTGCGCCGGCACAACCTGAGCCTCGTCCTGCGGACCGTCCACGAGGCCGGCGAGACGACCCGCGCGGCCGTCGCCGCCCGCGTCGGGCTCACCCGGCCCGCCGTCTCCTCCCTCGTCGAGCAGCTCCTCGACCTCGGCCTCCTCGTCGAGTCGGGCAAGACCTTCAGCGGGCAGGCGGGACGGCCGGGCACCGTGCTCAAACCGGCCGACACCGGGCCCGCCGGCCTCGGCGTCGAGATCAACGTCGACTACGTCACGGTCTGCGTCGTCGACCTGACCGGCACCGACCGCGTCCGCCGCACCGAACGGCTCGACAACCGGGACGCCGGGGCCGCCGACGTCCTCGCCCGTGCCGCCCGCATCGCCGCGGACGCCCTGGACGCCGCGGCCGAACGGCACCTCGCCCCGGCCGGCGCCGGCCTCGCCCTCCCCGGACTCGTCTCCGACGGGACCGTCCGGCAGGCCCCCAACCTCGGCTGGAACGAGATCCCCGCCGAGGCCCTCTTCGGCGAGGCGCTCACCGCCCTGCGCCCCGGCACCGCCGGCCTCCCCGTCACCTCCGACAACGAGGCCAACATGGCGGCCCTCGCCGAGCTGTGGTTCGGCGGCCTCGGAGACCTCCGCACCTTCCTGCACCTGACGGGGGAGATCGGCGTCGGCGGCGCGATCGTCGTCCACGGCGAACTCCTGCGCGGCGCCCACGGCTTCGCCGGCGAGATCGGACACCTCGTCGTCGACGCCGAGGGCCCGCGCTGCCGCTGCGGCTCACGCGGCTGCCTGGAGCAGTACGCGGGACAGACCGCCCTCCTCGCCTCGGCGGGCGCCACCGGCGTCCCGGACCTCGCCCGCCGCGCCGAGGCAGGCGAACCACGCGCCCTCGCCGCCCTCGCCGACGCCGGCCGGATGCTCGGCCGCGCCCTGTCGGGGGCCGTGAACCTCCTCGACCCCGAGGCGGTCGTCCTGGGCGGCATCTACCCGCGCCTGATGCCCTGGCTGGCCCCCGCCGTCGCCGAGGAGCTCGCCACCCGCGTCGTCTCCGGCCTCTGGGCCCCGGACGCGGAGCGCCTCCGCCCGGCGTCCGCCACCACCGACGCGTCGCGCGGCGCGGCGGCCCTCGTCCTCCACGACGTCCTGTCCGACCCACTGGCGTACGCCAAGACCGCAGGCGTCTGAACGAGGCGAAGACCACGGGCACTCGACCGAGCCGAAGGCCCGGGACGCCTGACCGGGGCGCGGCGAGTCGACCCTCCTCCAGATGCTCGGCGGCCTCGACCGCCCCGCCTCGGGTCGCGTCCTGCTCGACGGCGCCGACCTGGCCGCGCTCTCCGGGCGCCGTCCGACGGCCGTGCGCGGCCAGAACACCGGCTTCGTCTTCCAGAGCCCCCACCTCGTCCCCGCCCTCACCGCCCAGGAGGACGTGGAGACCGCGCTCGTCCCCCTCGGGGGCAAGGCCGCCGAGCGGCGCACCCGGGCCGCCGAGGCGCTGGAGCCGGCCGGTCTCGGCGAGCGCCCCGGGCGCCTGCCGTCCGACCCCCCCCGGCGGCCGGCGGGGCGCCGGCGCCGACCGGAAGGCCCAGGCCTCTGGTCCCTCGGCCGCGCTTCCACGACAGGGCGTTGTCAGTGGTGGCCCCTACCGTTCTCATCATGACGACGACCTATCTGGAGCTGTCGCAGGACGGCGGCGGTGCCCACAAGTTCTACGAAGTGACCGTCGAGGACCTCACGGTGTCGGTCCGTTACGGCCGGATCGGGTCGGACGGGCAGACCCAGCGTTCCACCTTCCCGACGGTGGCGAAGGCGCAGGCCGCGGCGGCGAAGAAGATCGGTGAGAAGGTCCGCAAGGGGTACGCCCCCGCCGTCCGGGGACAGCGCGCCGCGCGCCCCGTGACGCGCCGCGAGGTCACCTCCGCGCCCTCCACCGCACGGGCCGTCGCCCCCGTCCTCTGGCGCTTCCGCACCGGCTCGGCCGCCTTCGGCATCCACGTCGACGAGGAGCGCTGCTGGGTGGGCAACCAGGCGGGGGACGTCTTCACACTGGACCGCGGCGGCGAGGTGCAGGCCCGGTTCAGCCTGCCGGACGGCGTCAAGTGCCTCGTCGCCGACGACTTCTGGATCTACGCGGGCTGCGACGACGGCAAGGTGTACGACCTCTCGTCCAAGCTCCCCTTCGCCGCCTACGACATCGCCACCGACGTCGACATCTTCTGGCTCGACATCCACGAGGGCGTCCTGCACGTCGCCGACCGCTCGGGACGGCTCACCGTCATCGACCACGAGGACGAGCACCAGTGGGCGCGTGCCGGCGCCGGAGAGCACGCCTGGATGGTCCGCGCCGACGGGGACGCCGTCTACTACGGGGACACGCGGGGCGTCGCCGCCCACGCGCCGGACGGCGGCGGCGAGCTGTGGCACACCGCGACCGAGGGCGGGGTCCTCTTCGGCTGGCAGGAGGACACCGCGGTCTACGCGGGCACGTCCCGCAAGAAGGTGCAGCGGCTCGCGAAGAAGGACGGGCGCGTGGAGGCGGTGTACTCCTGCGACAGCCCGGTCTACTCCTGCGCCACCTCGCCCGGCGGCCGGTTCGTCTTCGCGGCCGACTCGGCCTCCTCCGTCTACTGCTTCGCGGAGGACGGCACCCGGCTGTGGAAGCTGGGCACGGGCGGCGGTTCGGCGCTCTCCATGCAGTACCGGGACGAGCGGCTCTACCTGGTGACGACGGACGGTTCCCTGGTCTGCGTGGACGCGAGCGAGGCCGCGATCGAGGCCGCGCAGCAGGGCACGGTCCCGGTCGCGCGGGACGTCAAGCTCGCCGCCGCCCTGCCGGTGTACGAGCCGGCCACGACCGTGACCGCCGTGACCGCCGTCAGCGACGCGCCGGCGGGCTCGGTGGTCGTGGAGTGCGTGACCGAGTCGGGCCGGACCAGGGTGCGGGTCGTCTCGCAGGGGTACGAAACCGGGTGGAACGTGCAGTTCCCGCGGGCGATCCGCGAGCCCGGCGCGCGGTACGTGGTGGATGCCCTGCACCCGGCCGCGGGCGGGTTCTACCGCGTGCGCGGCGACATCCGGCGGCTCCTGTGACCACCGGCGGAGGGAGCGGCTCGGGCGTGTTCGAGGCGGCCACGGGCGACGGGCCGCCGCTGCCCCCGGCCGAGGCCGAGCAGCGCTCCCGGGAGATCCGCGCGGCCGTCGACGGACTGCTCCAGATCAGGCGGCTGACCCTGCGCGAGGGCGGCGACCCGAGGACCGTGCCCGCGGACTGGGAGCGCCGGCGGCCGGTCCGCGCGGTGGCCCTCGCCCTGGAGTCCGGCGGCATCACGCCCTCGTCGGTGGACGCCGCCGGGGTCCGGCTCTCCACCGGATACCGCGTCAGGGCGGGGGAGCGGCCCGACACGGCGGTGGTGGAGTGGCTGGGGCCGCAGGGGGCGGGCGCCGCCCAGGAGGAGGCGGAGGCCCTGGGCGCCTGCGTGCCGGCCCTGGCGAGGCTCGGCTGGGAGGCGCTCCTCTACAAGGGGCCGCGCGGCCGCCGCTTCCTGGAGGTGGAGCCCCTGACCCGGTGAGCCCCGGCCGTCAGGCGATCGAGGCGGAGACGATCGCCGAGACCGCGATGTTGCAGGAGGCCGTCACCCAGACCGCCGGGTGCGGCTCGGGGTCGACGAGCGTGGCACCGAGCTTCCCCGGCGTGACCAGGTCGACGACGAGGAAGGCCACCGCCATCATCACCAGGCCGAGGAGGCCGAACGCGGCGGTGGAGACGAGCCCCTTGCCGAAGTGGTCGTACGTCGTCCAGATCGAGGTGAAGACGATGCCGCCGATCCCGAGGAGCGCCGAGCTCAGCAGGACCGCGGCGTTGCGGTTGCGGTCCTCCCAGATCTGACGCCCGAGCTTGCCGGGGGTCAGCAGGTCCACGAGCACGATGCCGAGGATCAGCAGGACCACGCCGAGGGCGCCGTAGGCGCCGGCCCGGCCGAGGCCGTTGACGATGTCGCTCATGAAGTGCCGGCTCCGAAGGTTGCGATCGCGGGGGATCGGTGGTCAAGGACCGGCAAAATGTAGCGTACGGGTGAACGGAGCCGCCGCCCGCCCGGAGCTCGGACGGACGGCGGAAGGCGGACGGGCGGCGGACGGAGGCGGCGAGCCCCGCGGGGGCCGGCCGGGCGGATCACGGCCGGGGCCGCCCCTGATCCGAAAGGCAGGCCCTAGGCGCCTGGTGGAAGGTCCTTGGCGCGGGAGCGGATCATGAAGGCCGTGACGACCTCGACCACGCCGACGACGAGGAGCCAGACGCCGCCGAGGACCGTGAGGACCGTGGCCGACTCCAGCGGGGACACGATCAGCACGACTCCGGCGAGCGCGCTGACGACGCCGAGGAAGATCTGCCAGCCGCGCGCCGGTATCGCGGGGTCAGAGGCCGCCGCCACGGTCTGGGTGATGCCGCGGAAGAGCCAGCCGATCCCGATCCACAGCGCGAGCAGCAGGGTCGACTGCGTGGCGCCCCGGAAGCAGAACAGACCGAGCAGGATCGAGATCGCGCCGCTGATGAAGGCCATGACCCGCAGTGCCGTGGTGGCGTGCGTGCCGAAGGCGGCGACCAGTTGCATCACGCCGCTGAGCAGCAGGTACAGACCGAAGAGCACCCCCACCACCCGCAGGGTGGCCTCCGGCCAGGCCAGCACCATGACGCCGAGGATCAGCGAGACGAGCCCGGCGACGAGCAGGGCCTGCCAGGCGAAGCCCGCGAGGAGCCCCAGGGGCCCGGGTGGCGCGTCCTCTCGCGGGGAGCGGCCGTACGGACTGTCATGAGTCTGTGTCATGGAACCGCACCGGTCCTTTCGTTGCAGGTGGCGGCGGGGTCAGAGGGGAGTGGCGTAGGAGCTCAGGAAGAGGGCCTCGGCCAGTGCCATGTGTTCGATCTCGGCAGGGTCCACGCTCTCGTTCGGCGCGTGGATGAGGCAGCCGGGCTCCTCGACGCCGACGAGGGCGATCTCCGCCGTCGGGAACTGCGCGGCGAGCACGTTGCACAGCGGGATCGAGCCGCCCTGCCCCGACTGGACCATGTCCTTCCCGTACGCCTCGCGGAGCGCCGCCCCCAGGGCCCGGTAGGCGGGGCCGTCGGTGCGCGCCCGGAAGGGCTGCCCGGCGCTCTCCGCCGCCACCTCCACCCGGGCGCCCCACGGGGCGGCCGAGGCCAGATGGTCCGTCAGGGCGCGCAGGGCGTCGTCCGCGTCGGTCCCCGGCGGCACCCGCAGACTGACCCTGGCCCGTGCCTTCGCCTGGATCGCGGCCGAGGAGCCCACCACCGGCGGGCAGTCGATGCCGAGGACGGTGACGGCGGGCCGGGCCCACAGTTCGTCGGCGACCGAGCCCGTGCCGACGAGGGACACCCCGTCCAGCACGCCCGCGTCGGCACGGAACTGTTCGACCGGGTAGTCCACCCCGTCCCAGGCGCCGTCGCCGGGCAGCCCCTTGACCGTCGTGTTGCCGTGTTCGTCGCGCAGGCTGTCGAGGATCCGTACGAGCGCGGCGAGGGCGTCGGGCGCCGGGCCGCCGAACATGCCGGAGTGCATCTCGCCCTCGAGGGTGGAGACGGTCACGACGACGTTGGTGAGCCCGCGCAGCGAGGTGGTGGCGGTGGGCAGACCGAGCGCGAAGTTCCCGGTGTCGCAGACCAGCAGGGTGTCGGCGGCGAACAGTTCGGGCCGCAGCGGCACGAGCTGCTCCAGACCGCCCGTGCCCTGCTCCTCCGAACCCTCCGCGACGAACTTGATGTTCACCGGGAAGCCCCGGCCCTCGGGCCCGCCGAGGGCGCGCAGCGCCGTCAGGTGCATCACGATGTTGCCCTTGCAGTCGGCCGCGCCGCGTCCGTACCAGCGCCCGTCGCGCTCCGTGAGCTCGAAGGGCGGGGTCCGCCAGGCGGCGTCGTCGAGGGGCGGCTGCACGTCGTAGTGGCAGTAGAGCAGCACCGTCGGCGCCCCCTCGGGACCCGGTGCGTGCCCCACCACGGCGTCCGTGCCGTCCGGCGTCGTCACCCGGCGCATGTCCCGGAGCCCGGCCTCCGTGAAGGCCCGCACGAGGAAGTCGGCGGTCTTCGCGCACTCCTCGGGCGGAAACTGGCGCGGGTCGGCGACGGAACGCAGCGCCACCAGTGCGGTCAGGTCCTCCTTGGCCCGGGGCATCAGCGACCGGACCCTCTCCCGCAGGGCCGCGGTCTCGGCGGTCTCGGCGGACATGCGCACCCACTTCCCTCGGGGACGAAAGTCCACTCAGTCAAGCAACAGTGGTCAAAAGCCGCAAAACGTGACTCAAATGGCTCATTCCGAGCGGGTCCCGGAGGGCGAGGGGGAGCGATCGGGACGAGAGTGGAAGGCGTACGCGTCCGCCTCCCGCACCTGGAGAACCCCATGGGCCACCCCAATCGACGCGATCTCGGACTGCTCGTGCTGAGAGTCGGCACCGGCGCCGTGCTCGCCGCGCACGGCACGCAGAAGCTCCTCGGCTGGTTCGGCGGCGGCGGCCTCGAAGGCACCACCAAGGCGATGGAGGCCATGGGCTTCAGGCCGGGCCGCGAGAGCGCGATCGCCGCCGGTCTCGGCGAGGCGGGCGGCGGAGTCCTCCTCGCGCTCGGCCTCGCCACCCCGGCCGCCGGCGCCGCCGCGGCGGGCGCCATGGCCGGAGCCGTCGCCGTCCACGCCCCCGCCGGCTTCTTCGCCCAGGCCGGAGGGTACGAGTACCCCGCCTTCCTCGGCTTCACGGCCGCCGGGATCGGCATCACCGGCGCCGGACGCTACTCCCTGGACCACGCCACGGGGCACGTCCTCGACCGCCCCTGGGTGGTGGCCCTCGCCTTCCTCGGCACGGCGATCGCCGCCGCGGCCGTCGTCGGCCGCCGCGCCGTGGAACAGGCGTCCCCGGACACGGACTCCGGCGCGGAACCCGGCGCGGAACCCGAGTCGGCGTAGGGCGACTTCCGCAGGGGACCCGCACGCGTCCGCCGCGCGGGAGGGTTAGGCTCGCCGCAGAAGGAAGGGACGGGCGCCGCACATGAAGATCGATCTGACGGACACCGACTCCAGCAAGATCAACAAAGCGATCCTGCAGGGCCGCCGGGCCGTCGGCACACCCGCCGTCGGCGCCGTGCTCACCCTCGTCGTCGTGACCGACGAGGAGAACGCGTACGACTCCGTCAAGGCGGCCAACGAGGCTTCGCGGGAACACCCTTCCCGCACCCTCGTCGTCATCAAGCGCCACGCCCGCACCCCCCGCGAGCGGGGCGAGACCCGGCTCGACGCCGAGGTCCGGCTCGGCACCGACGCCGGCTCGGGCGAGACGGTCATGCTCCGGCTGTACGGCGAGGTCGGCGCCCGCGCCGACTCCGTGGTCCTGCCGCTGCTCCTGCCGGACGCGCCCGTCGTCGTCTGGTGGCCCGTCGACGCCCCCGAAGTGCCCTCCCAGGATCCGCTGGGCTCGCTCGCGCAGCGCCGCATCACCGACATGTACGCGGTCGAGGACCCCCTCACCGCCCTGGAGCGGCGCGCCGCCTCGTACGCCCCCGGCGACACCGACCTCGCCTGGACCCGGCTCACCCCGTGGCGTTCGATGCTGGCCGCCGCCCTGGACCAGGCGCCGCTCACCGTCACCTCCGCCGCCGTCGAGAGCGAGGCGGAGAATCCCAGCGCCGAACTCCTGGCCCGCTGGTTCGAGGTCCGGCTCGGCGTCGCCGTCGACCGGATCGTCACCGACGGCCCCGTCGTCACGGCCGTCCGCATGGGCACCCCCAGCGGCGAGATCCGCATCGACCGGCCCGAGGGACCGGTCGCGCACCTCGCCATTCCCGGCCAGCCCAGCAGGGTCATGGCCCTGAAGGTGCGGAGCACCGCGGAACTGATCGCCGAGGAACTCCGCCGCCTCGACCCGGACGAGGCCTACGCGGCGGCCCTCCGCGGCTACGCCTGACGGCCCCGGCCCGGTCGGGGGTCTGGGACCGCCGTCCCTCGGATCGCCCTCTTCCCCTCCTCCACCCACGCGGCGAACGCTTCGATGCCGTCGATGAGCGCCTCGAACCGGAAGGAGTGGAAGAGGCCGAAGGCGTGGTGCGCGCCGGGGAGTTCGACGTACACGACCGGCGAGGTGGAAACGGAGCGCAGGGCGGTGACGGGGGCCCGGGGGTTTTCGGTCCCCACCAGCTCGTCCATGGGCCGGAGGCGGATCGCGGCGACGGTGGCGTGCCGATGGGCCCGGCATGGGGATCGAAGCTCACCGTCGACCGGACGCTCCGGCCTCCCGCGCCGCCGCCGGTCAGGACGGCCGCGAAGACCCCGTCCGGACGCGGCTTCGGCCGGACCCGGTCCTCATGACGCGTGGGATCTCCCCGTAGCCGTACCCCGTGGCCGTACCGGCGCCCCCGAGACACGCCGGTCGCACGAGCCGTCGGGCAGTGCCCCGGGAGCCGTTCCGTCGTGGGCGCCGTCCCGGCGGGACGACTGCCCGCAACGGGCCCCGTCAGGCCCGCCGGCGGAAGACCAGGACGACGTCCGCCGCCTCCCGGACCCGGGGGACGTCCGGGTCCGGCAGGGCGAGCAGCCGGGACCTGGTCCCGTCGACCAGGCGGCCGGCCTCCCCGCCCACCGCCCAGGCGCCGGTGAACAGACCGCGCGTCAGCGACTCGGCCATCGCCCGCGGCGACACCCGGAAGGATGTGGGACGTTCCGACGCCGTCCCCTCGTAGACGAGGCCGTGCGCCGCGCCGATCGGGGCCAGCCACTCCGGGCCGTCGCGGCGGCTGCCCTCCGGGTCGAGCCGGTCCTCCAGCTCCCCGACGAGGACGCCGATGTCGTCCGTCGGGCGCGTCCCGCCCGCCGGGATCACCAGATAGCGGCCGCCCGGCCGCAGCACCCGCGCGACCTCGGCCAGGACGGCCCGGTTGTCCGGGCCCGCGTGCAGCAGCCAGGTCGAGACCGCCTGGTCCACCGAGCCGCTCCGCACGGGCAGCCGGCAGGCGTCGCCCACCGCCACCCGTGCGCCGAGCCGGGCCTTCGCCCGGGCGAGCATTCCGGAGGAGAGGTCGACGCCGTGCACGGTGTGTCCGCGCGCCGTCAGTTCGGCCGCCACGATGCCCGTCCCGACGCCGATGTCGAGCACCGGACGCGCCGGGTCGAGCAGCGGCGCCAGCTGCTCCGCGAAACCGGCGGCACGCGCCGTACCGCCGCGCGACTCGTCGTATCCCGGGGCGATCTCGTCGAACTCCGCCGCCTTCACCGTCCCGCCCCTCACGCCTGAGGGGTGAAGGTCACGGGCAGCGTCGCCATGCCGCGCAGGATGCCCTCGCGCCGGCTCAGGTCCGCGTCCGGGTCGGCGAGCCGCAGGTCGGGGAAGCGCCGCAGCAGGGTGCCGATGGCGATCCTGGCCTCGGCGCGGGCCAGCGGGGCTCCCAGGCAGAAATGCACACCATGGCCGAAAGCGAGCTGTTGCGGCACCTCGCGACGGGCCACGTCGAGGATGTCGGGACGGTCGTAGCGCGCGGGGTCGCGGTTGGCCGCGGCGAGGCCGATGATGATCATCTCGCCGGGCGGGACGGTGACGCCGCCGATCTCGTACGCGTCGACCGTGAAGCGCGCGACGCCCCGGCTCACCGGCCCCTCGTAGCGAAGGAGTTCCTCGATCGCCCCGGGCAGCAGCGAGGGGTCGTCGCGCAGCGCGGCGAACTGCTCCGGGTGGCGCAGGAGGGCGTGGACGCCGTTCGCGATGAGGCTCGCCGTGGTCTCGTGGCCGGCGAGCGTGAGCAGGATGGCCATGGCCGTCAGCTCGCGGTCGCTGATCTTCTCCTCGGCCTGCGCGGCACAGAGCGCGCTCAGCAGGTCGTCCTTCGGGTCCGCCTTGCGAGCGGCGATCAACGGCTCGAAGAACTCGGTGAGTTCGGCGCGCGCCCGTGCCCCCTTGGCGAGCCGCTCCGGGGTGTTGGGCGGCATGATCAGACCGACCGCGAGACGGGCGAAGTCCGGTTGTCCCTCGGCCGGGATGCCGATGAGCTCGCTGAGCACGGCCATCGGCAGCGGGAGCGCGAACTCGGAGACCAGGTCGGCGGATCCGCGCTTCGCGATCGCGTCGAGGAAGGCGTCGGTGTGCGCCTGGACGCGGGGCGCGAGGGCCTCCACGCGGCGGAAGGTGAAGGCCTTGGAGACGAGGTTGCGCAGCCGGGTGTGGTCCTCGCCGTCGGCCACGAGCATGCTCGACATCAGGACGTTGGTGCGCTCCTGATGGGCCATCTCCTCCTCGAGGCCGTTGACCCCGACGGGACTGCTGCTGAGCCGGGGGTCGGTGAGGGCGGCCACGGCCTCGTCGTAGCCGGTGACCATCCAGACTTCAAGAGTGGGATTCAGCCGGACGCGCTGGACGACTCCGTGCTCACGGATGCGTTCGAAGAGCGGGTAGGGGTTGGGCTGTTGAGCAACGTTTACCGGGACATCGTGGACGATTGTCTGGTCTTGACCGGTCATCTTCCGTAACTCCCCGAAGCTTTGTGAAAGATCTGTGGCAGGTAGTCATACCAGCCACCCCAGTTGCGTGGTAGCGTCACCGGCGCTCGGCTCGGATGATGTTCGAAGAAGCACCGACCAACCGTCGGTGAAGCACCAGCGAGGCGTTCCACCCACCGGTGATCCGGCGTCTCGTGCGATCGACTCGGTCAGCAGCCAAGGCCTCAACCAGGCCCGACGCGCAGGGGGGGACGTTTCGTGGAGCAAGCGGCAGCCGTGGACCCGATCCTGGATCTGGCCCGCCCGTCGAACCTGCGGAACCCCTACCCGGCCTATGCCCGCATGCGGGAGACCACGCCGGTCTTCTGGCACGAACTGCTCGGCTCCTGGGTCCTGACCCGTCATGCCGACTGCCTCGCGGTGCTCACCGACAGCAACCGTTTCGCCTCCGACTGGCGGCGTGCGGGCGAGGACATCCCCGCACCGCTGCTGAGCGTCCAGACCCTCGACCCGCCGGAGCACACCGCCATCCGGCACCTGCTGCTCGACGGCTTCCGCGCCCAGGACCGCCGGGCCCTCCACGACGGTCTGGATCTCCAGATCGCGGACCTGCTCGCCGAGCTGGCCGGACGGCCCTCCTTCGACTTCGTCGGAGAGCTCGCCGAACCGGTCGCCCTCCGCTTCGTGACCGCCTTCCTCGGTGTCCCCGCGCCCGAACTCGACTGGTTCGTGCCCATGTCCCGTACCGTCGTCGACGGCATGGACGCCGGGCTGTGGCCCGAGAAGCACGAGCCCGCCGTCGCGGCCCGGGCCCGACTCGCGGAGTACGCCGGCGGATGGCTCGCGGACCCGCCCAAGGAGGGGCTCATCGCCCACGTGGCCGAGCACGCAGCGGACAGCGGCGTGGCAGAAACGGTTCTGCGGAACAGTCTGCGGGCCGTCCTCCACGCGGGCTACGAATCCGCCTCACGGCTCCTCGGCAACGCCGCGGCCGCCCTCCTCACCACCCCCGGCGCGCTCGACGCGTTCCGGGCGAGCCCGGCCCCGGCCGTGGACGAACTCATCCGGTACGACGCACCGGTCCAGGCGGACGCCCGGGTCTGCGTCACCGACACCGAACTGGGTGGCGTCACCATCAAGGCGGGTGATCCGGTCACGCTCTTCCTGGGCGCGGCCAACCACGACCCGCTGCGGTTCGACCACCCCACAGAGCTGCGACTCGACCGCGCCCCGAACCCGCACCTCGGGTTCGGACGCGGGGCCCATGCCTGTCTGGGCGCGTCCATGGCGATCCGGCTCGCCGGATCGGTCCTCGGGGCCCTGGCCAGGGACCACCCGGACGCACGGGCCGTCGCGGAACCGGACCACCGGCGCAATCTGACCCTCCGCGGTCTCGACCGCTTCGAGGTCACACTGCGTCCACGAGCGGGGGAGGAGGTTCGACCATGAAGTACTGGCACTGAAACCCACGAGCGTGACGCCCGTCCGGGAGGCGGGCGGCACGCCGGTGCACGGCTCACGTGCACCCGCCGGAGCCCCGGCCCGCTGCGCGGCCGGGGCTCCGGCCCTTCGTCAGGCCCCCGGGCGCAGCTTCCCGGGAAGCCAGCCCAGCTGGGCGGCCTGCTGGAACGCCCCGCCGCCCTCGTGGTCGTTGAAGTCGTACACCTCGATCGCCTTCTCCTCCGCGGCGTACGCGTTGAAGGCCGCGAACACCGTCGACGGCGGGCAGGTCAGGTCCTCCAGCGCCGTCGAGAACAGGGCCGGAGCCGTGGCGCGGGCCGCGAAGTGGACCCCGTCGAAGTAGGCCAGCGTCTCCCCGACCCGTTCCACCCGGCCGCGATGCGTCCTGAGGTAGTTGCCGATCTCGCGGTACGGCATGTGGTCCGTGATCGTCGTCGCGCGCGGGAAATCGCACAGGAACGGCACGTCCGGCGCCACCGCCACCAGGTCCCGCACCAGCCCCGCCACGGCCAGCGTGATGCCGCCGCCCTGGCTGACGCCCGTCACGGCCGTACGGCCCGCGTCCACCAGCGGATGCGAGCGGGCCGCCTCCACGGCGCGCACGGCGTCCGTGAAGAGCCGACGGTAGTAGTAGGAGTGCGGGTCCTCGACGCCCCGCGTCATGAAGCCCGGGAACGAGGGCGCGCTGCCCGTCGGGTCCGGGGTGTCGCCGGCGGCCCACCCACTGCCCTGTCCGCGCGTGTCCATCACGACGTGCGCGAACCCGGCCGAGGCCCAGAGCAGATGGGTGTGCGGAAGGCCCCGGCCGCCGCCGTACCCGAGGAACTCCACCACGACGGGCAGCGGTTCGGCCGTTCCGGCCGGCAGGACGAACCATCCCCTGACCGGGTGTCCGCCGAACCCGGCGAAGGTCACGTCGAAGACCTCCACCGTCGCGAGCCCGGTCGCCACGGGCTCGAAGCGCGCGTCCAGCTCGTGCGCGCGTGCCTCGTCGAGGGTCTTCGCCCAGAAGGCGTCGAAGTCCTCGGGCTCCACGGAGGTGCTCCGGTACGTGCGGAGCCGGTCGAGGGGCAGGTCGAACTGGGTCATGGGAACCGCCTGGTGAATGGGGGCCTCGTCCGAAATCCCGGCCGGTCGCCCCGGCCTTCCTCACCCTAGGCCGTACCCCCGCCGATTCCCATGCGTCGACTCGGGGAGCCTGCCCCGGCAGACACTCCGCGCGGTGAACGCCACGTGAACGCCGCGACGCCACCAGTCGTGACATCCTCTGACGAACCGCCCACACCACGTCAGACCTGTGGGCCCTCGTCCTGCGCGGAGGGACACCTTGCTCATCAGCCACGCCGTACGTCACGACGCCCTGCACGTGACGCTCCACCGCGACCTGGACGTCACCAACCGTGCCGCGGCGGCCCTCCGGATCGAGGCCCTCGTCCAGGAGCACCGGCCCGCCCGGGTCGTCATCGTGGTCCCGTCCGCCGACCCCAGCCCCGCCACCTTCAGCGCCCTCGCCCGCGCCCACCGCATGTGCGCCGGCCTCGGCGTCCCCCTCGCCCTCAGCGGCGCGAACGACCGCACCCGCCGCCTCCTGGGGGCCGACGGCGCCTGAGACGACGGCCGCGCGCCCGCCGCCCGTCCGCGGGAGGCGCGCGGCGGCGTTCAGACGGTCGCGGGGAACCTGTCCCAGGCGCGGTGCCCGGCGAGGGCGCGCGTGAGCTGCTTCAGGGCCGCGGCGGCGGTGTCGGCGAAGGCGATGCCCGGCCCGTCCTCCTGGAGACCGGCCGCTCCGAGGACGCGGGAGGAGTCGTTCCAGCCGCCGATGGCCTTGCCGTGGCGGTACGCCTCCGTCAGCAGCAACAGGACCCGGGGGTCGGGGCCGTCGGGGTCGGCCGCTCCGGCCTTCGCGTCGCGGGCGCCGTGGGCGTCGGCCGCCGCCCGGGGCACTCCGGCGAAGAGCAGGGCGTCGAACTCGACCGAGCGCGCGGTGGCGAAGGTGCGCTGCACGGTGACGGGGTTCCTCGACCCCAGGGCGCCGCCCGTCGGGCCGATCACGAGCGGGACCATTCCCGCGGCGAGGATCGTCTTCCTGACGGCCCGTACGCCCTTCAGGTTGGCGTCGGCGTCGGCCACGATGCCGATGACCCTCCCGTCCACCGGCCAGGTGCGGCCGATCTGGGACAGGGCGGGGCTCGGCTCGACGTCCGCGAGCGGTGCGCCGGCGGCCGGGGCGGGGAGTCCGAGGCCGGCGGCGACCCCCTCGCAGAGCTGCGGGTCGATGCGGGCGAGGACCTTCAGCGTCCGCTCCTTGACCGCCTGTTCGTAGCACTTGCCCAGTTCGAAGGTGTAGGCGGCGATGATGTGCTCGCGCTCGGCCGGCGTCATGCTCAGCCAGAACATCCGGGGCTGGGAGAAGTGGTCGGCGAACGAGGCGGGGGCCTCGCGGACCTTCCGCGCGGCGGGCACCTCGACGGGGGCCTCGATGAAGGCCCCGTCCTCCGCCCCGGCCAGGAACGGGCAGCCGCCGTCGAGGGAGTTGGGCCGGTAGGGCGCCACCCCTGCGTGCACCGCCGTCTGGTGCATCCCGTCGCGGAACATGTCGTTGACCGGGGCGTGGGGGCGGTTGATCGGCAGCTGCGCGAAGTTGGGGCCGCCGAGCCTGCTGATCTGGGTGTCCAGGTAGGAGAACAGGCGCGCGGCGAGCAGCGGGTCGTCGGTGACGTCGATGCCGGGCACGAGGTGCCCGGGATGGAAGGCGACCTGCTCGGTCTCGGCGAAGAAGTTGGTCGGGTTGGCGTTGAGGGTCATCAGTCCGATGGGCCGCACCGGCGCGAGTTCCTCGGGCACGATCTTGGTGGGGTCGAGCAGGTCGATCCCCTCGAAGGTCTGCTCCGGGGTGTCGGGGAAGACCTGCACGCCGAGCTCCCACTGGGGGAACGCGCCCGCCTCGATCGCGTCGGCCAGGTCGCGGCGGTGGAAGTCGGGGTCCATGCCGTTGGTGAGCTGCGCTTCCTCCCAGACCAGGGAGTGGACGCCGAGCTTCGGCTTCCAGTGGAACTTCACCAGGCAGGTCGCGCCCTCGGCGTCGGTCAGGCGGAAGGTGTGGACGCCGAAGCCCTCCATCATCCGGAAGGATCGGGGGATGCCCCGGTCGGACATGTTCCACAGGGTGTGGTGGGTGGCCTCGGTGTGGAGGGAGACGAAGTCCCAGAAGGTGTCGTGGGCGCTCTGCGCCTGGGGGATCTCACGGTCCGGGTGCGGCTTCGCGGCGTGGACGACGTCGGGGAACTTGATGCCGTCCTGGATGAAGAAGACCGGGATGTTGTTGCCGACCAGGTCGAACGTGCCCTCTTCGGTGTAGAACTTCGTCGCGAAACCACGCGTGTCACGGACGGTGTCCGCGGAGCCCCGTGACCCGAGGACGGTCGAGAAGCGTACGAAGACGGGCGTCTCGACGTCCTTCGCCAGGAAGGCGGCCTTGGAGATCTTCGCGGCCGTGCCGTAGCCCCGGAAGACCCCGTGCGCCGCGGCCCCCCGCGCGTGGACCACCCTCTCGGGAATGCGCTCGTGGTCGAAATGGGTGATCTTCTCCCGCAGGTGGTGGTCCTGAAGCAGCACCGGGCCCCGCTCACCCGCCTTGAGGGAGTGGTCGCTGTCGTAGAGCCGGTTGCCCTGGGCGGTCGTCAGATAGGCGCCGCCCTGCGCCACCGCCGCCCGGGGCGCGCCCGTGGGCTGTCCCGTCGGGCTGAAGGTGTCGGGACCGGTCTGGTCGGGGGCGGGCGGCAGGGGCTCCCGGGGCCGGGTCGGCTCGGTCACCGTCGGCGGCTCGGGCGTCGGCCGGCCGGGCACCGGGCGCGACTCGTCCCGCTCCCGGGGCCTGCCCCCGGCCGTCGTGGACTTCTGGGCCGCGCTCTTGCTCGCGTTCTTCCGGGCCATGACCGATCTCTCCTCCTGAGGGGGTTCCGTGGCCCGCGAGTTCCTCGGCCGCCCCACCGGCCGACGTCCCTCGAGCCCCGTGCCACCCTCTCGTCTCGAATGTCATCCGGCATCCCGAGTACCCCCGCTTTGCCCAGGAACTCGTCTGAACAGGCGTTCTTGAGGCATACGGTCGGGTAGGGGCCGTATGTGGACCGTTCGAACGCCTTACGTCTCCCCGGCATCGACTCGCTGGACGCGGAGCCCTGGTGGGGCGAGCGCCCCTGCACACATGGGCCGCGCGCCGCCTCTACGACCACTCCCCCCTTCCCCGGGTCAAGGACCCCAGGCTGCGGCCCTGGCTCCTGCGTGGACGCGAGGCCGGGCGCGGGCCCGACAGCGAGCCCCTGGTCACGGAGGGGGAGCCGCTGGGCTGGATCAGTGATCGCGTCATCGAGGAAGCCGCGTCCGAGGTCGAGCGCCAGCCGAACGGCTGGGGACCTCTCGACCGCCACGCCTGATCCGTACGTCGCGACGCGAGTGCACACCTGGTTCTGAAGTTCACACTTCACAACCAAGTGGGAGAGGGCCAGGCGCGGTGCTGCGGAAGAACGCGCGGCCACCGGGGAAGGACGACGACGCTGCTGAGGATCGGCTGCCTGCTGCCTGCTGCCGAAGCGCGACCGGACCGAGCAGGAGGGGTCCGCCCCGGGGCGCCTCGTCGCGCAGCCCCGCCGGGCCGGGCGGCTCGGATACGACTCCGTGCGGGCGGGTGACAGCCCCGCCATCAGGTCGCGCGCGGATCTCCTGCCGCTGTCCGCCGTCGCCCGGGCCGTCGACTGGACGGGCGGGACGGTGTCCTGGTCGGCCACAGCCATGCGGGCCCGGCCGTCCGGGAGGCGGTCGTCGCGGCGCCGGAACTCGGCCCGTTCACGGGTGTCGAGAAGGGGCCACCGGCTCCGTCCTCGGTATACCGGTGGCTTCGAAGGACCGCGCAACGCAGAGGGAGAGCCGTCATGACGCTTCAGCGGATCGACAACGTCGGCATCGTCGTCGAAGACCTGGACGCCGCCGTCGCCTTCTTCACCGAACTGGGCATGGAGGTCGAAGGAAAGGCGCGGATCGAGGGCCTTTTCGCGGATCAGGCCGTCGGACTCGACGGGGTCCGCAGCGACATGGCGATGCTGCGGACCCCGGACGGCCACGCCAAGCTGGAGCTCGCGCAGTACCGTACCCCCGCGGCGATCGGCGACGGACCGCACGACGCGCCGCCGAACACGGTGGGCCTGCACCGGGTCATGTTCGCCGTCGACGACATCGACGACACCATCGCCCGCCTGCGCCCCCACGGCGCCGAACTGCTCGGCGAGGTGGCGCAGTACAAGGACGTCTACCGCCTCTGCTACCTCCGCGGCCCCTCGGGCATCATCCTCGCCCTGGCCGAACAGATCGGCTGACGGCACTTCACGATAGACCCCGGCCCCCTGGCCGTGGCCGGTCTCGTCGTCGCATTCCGGCCCCTTCCGCGGGGAGGCTTCCCCGCGGTGGCCGGATCACCGGCCGATCTGTCCACGCCCCACCGCCGATGGGCGGGAACGGGCATAGGGTGACGGGCGTGGACATGCGAACGGTCATCGAGGACCTGGTAGAAGAAGCCGAACGACAGATCCGCGACCAGACGTGGGTCCCGGCACCCGCCGACCGCACCGTCGCCGCGAAGGCCGCCGCCGACCTGCACGCCGCCGTCGGCGCCCCGCAGTCCCAGCAGGCCCTGTCCGCGGTCGACCGACTGGCGTGCCTGCGGGAGGCGCTCGCCGATCTGGCCATCGCCCTCGCCCACGTCCACGGACGCCTGGCCTGGTTCCTCGGCGCGGCCGTCACCGCGCTCGCGCCGGTCCTGCACTGGCGCGCCCTGCCCGCCGAGGACGGCCCCACCTTCGGCGCCGTCCTCCCGACCCCCCAGCAGTACGCGGAGGCCGAAGACGCGATCCGCCGGCTCCAGGGCACCCTCGCCGACATCACCACCACCTGACGTCACCCCGCTCGGCCGCGCACGAACGCGGCCGCGGACGGGTCGACGGGACGGAGGCGGGTAGGCGGCGTGCATACGGAGAAACCGGAACCGGTCCTTCCCGTCGGGCCGCATCCGTACCCCAGCCCTCCGACCGGACCGGAGGTCCCTGTGAACCGTCTCGATGCGATCGTCTACCGTCTCGCGCGGGCCACCGCCCGCCGCCGGGGTTCCCGGCCCGCTCTGCACCCGCGGGGAGTGGTGCTCACAGGGCGTCTCACGGTCCCGGGCCCCCCGCCCCCCTGGGGCGTGCCCTGGCTCGACCGCCCGGGCTCCTACCGGGTCACGGCGCGGTGGTCCCGGGCCGCGGGGCTGCCGTATCCGCTGCCCGACGGACTGGGACTCGCGCTGCGGGTGGAGGACGCCGAGGGGCCGGGTCGCCCCCTGGAACTGTTGCTGACCACCTGCGGCCGCAGCCGGCCGGCCCGGCACGTGCCCGTGCTCCGGCTGTCCGCCACCGCCGGCCCGTACAGCACCCTGCTGGGCTACGCCGTCGGCGACCGGCACGGCGTGGTGGCGGCTTTCCCGATGCCCGGTACGCCGGGGGTGCCCGCGCACCCCGGGGCGGTGGCGGCCGCCGTCGCCGTCAGGCCCCTGCGCTTCGTCCTGGGTTTCGCCGCCGATCGTCGTTGGGAGCCGATGGCACGGCTCACCCTGCTCGGCGAGGAACAGGCCGTGGCAGGCGAGGCCTTCGACCCGTACCGCACACCGCTCACGGCCTTCCGGCCCTCCGGACGCCTGCGCGGCCTCCGGGTCGCCGCCTACGCGGGATCACGAGAGGGCCGGGCCGGCCGCCGGCCCGGCCCGATCGGCACCCGGGACCATGGCCCGGACCGGGATGCCGGCGGTGAGCCCGGTGCTCGGTGAGCCCCCACACCGCGGCGCCCGGACCGCCCGTCCGATCGACGTCCTCTTCCGCTTCCGCGCCGGCCTCCTGCGCGTACGTCCGGCCGCGTTCGGACAGCAGCCCGGACGGGATGGTGTCGGCGCTCCTCGCGCCCGCGTGCCTCGCGTTCGTGTGCCCGGTCGGGGCTGCCGCCCCGCGTCATCGCCGTCACGCGAGCGTGTCGGAGCCCGACCGGCGGGGTAGCCGCGGGGCTGGAGAGGGGGCGACGATGCCCGGACCGGACGCTTCGACGGAGCACCGACGGGAGCGGGACTTCCCCACGACCCGCGAGCCCGGGGAAAGGGCGGTGCCCACCGAGGACCACCCTCTGGAGTACCGCGACGTGGACGACGACACGCGGCCCACCGACGTCATCCGTGAGCGAGGCACGCCATGACCACCGCCGACATCCGCGTGAGCGGCCGGACCGTCGAGATCAAGCGGGCCGAGAAGGAGCTCTTCCCCGACGACGGCATCACCAAGGCCGACCTCGCCGCCTACTACCGCCGGGTCGGTCCGCGCATCCTGCCGCACCTGCGCGGACGTCCGTTGATGCTCGAGCGCCACCCCGACGGCATCGACGGCGGCCGCTTCATGCAGAAGGACACCCCCGACCACTTCCCGGATTGGATCCACCGCTGGGAACTGCCCAAGGCGGACGGCTCCGTCACCTACCCGGTCTGCGACGACGTGGCCACCCTGCTCTACCTGGCCGGCCAGGCCTGCATCACCCCGCACCGATGGTTGTCCAGGGCGGACCGGCCCGACCACCCGGACCGGCTGGTCTTCGACCTCGACCCGTCCGGCGAGGACTTCGAACCGGTCAGACAGGCCGCCGCCCTGCTGCACGAGGTGCTCGACGAGCTCGGTCTGCCCGCGGTCCTGATGACCACCGGCTCCCGAGGCCTGCACGTCCTGGTCCCGCTGGACCGTCGGGCCGGTTTCGACACCGTGCGCGCGTTCGCCCGCGACGTGGCCGAGCTGCTCGCCGACCGGCATCCGGAGCGGTTCACCACCGCGGCGCGCAAGCAGGCCCGCAAGGGGCGGCTCTACCTCGACGTCCAGCGCAACGCCTATGGCCAGACCGCCGTCACCCCCTACGCCGTCCGCGCCCTGCCCGGCGCCCCGGTCGCCGCTCCGCTGAGCTGGAGCGAACTGGACGACCCCGGCCTCACCGCACGGCGCTGGACGCTCGCCACCGTCGACGAACGCCTGAAGGCCGAGGACCCCTGGAAACAGGAGCCGCGCCGCGGTCGCTCCGTGGAAGCGGCCCGTGGACGGCTGGAGAAGCTCTGACACGTGCTCGAACCGCGCCCGGACGACGGGGGCGAGCGCCGGGCGGGAATGAAGAGCCGGCCCCCGGGCAGGCGGACGGAGAAGGTGACCTCCTGAGTCGAGGTGAACATGGAAAGCGACGCACAGACCGGACCCCCGACACGTCCGGCTCCACCGGAGCCGGGACCCGTACCCCCGACGCGCCCCCTCCCGCCCGCTCCGTCGGCGCCCCGCCCGGGCCCCGGCCCCGCCCCGACGCCCCCACCGGCTCCCGAGCCCGGCTCTCGGCCGTCAGGAGCAGGCATGGGTACGCCGCCCGACGACCCGGTCCCCCCGAGCCCGACGCCGACGCCGGGCCCCGGTCCGGGCCCTCAGCCGGGCCCTCTTCCCGGACCGGTGCCGGGACCCGGCGGCCCGGACCCGGTGCCGCCGGCACCTCCGCAGCCGGAACCGGATCCCCGGCCCGGGGGTCCTCGCCCGGAACCGGGACCGCGCCCAGGCCCCCTGCCAGGCCCCGTCCCCGCTCCGGAACCTGTCATCCGACCGGTCTGACCGGTCTGACCGGTCTGACCGTGCGGCTCGGTCCGCTCGGGACCGCGGTCCCCGTTTCCCCGGCCTGGAATCGCGCACCGGGACCAGTCCAGCTCGCCCGCGCTCCGCGTTGGTCGAGGATCACGCGGTAGAGCCTTGCCCGGACCCGGCTCCACCGGGTGGGTGAGAAGAAGCCCCCGAGGCCTCCCGCCGCCCCGACCACCCCGGTCACCGGGCCACCCCGGTCACCGGGCCGACCCGTTCCGCACCCCGGGCCCTGTGGCTGCGGGGTGTCGCCGCCGGGCGGCGGGCGACGAGGGCCGGAAGGGGCACGTCGGGCCCCGGAGGGACCGACCGGCCCTACCCGGCTCCTCCAGCCCGGTGAGAGCGTGGTGGCAGGCCGCCCCACGACGTGGAAAGGCGGGTGGACACGATGGAATCACCTCTGGTGACGGGAGTCGACGGGTCCGACGCCAGTCTCACGGCCCTGGATTGGGCAGTCGACGAAGCGGTACGGCACGGGCTTCCCCTGCGGATCGTCCACGCCTCGCTGTGGGAACGGTACGAAGGGGCTGTGCCGGCCTGGGCCACGGACCGGCCGTCGGGCCAGGTCCTCGCGGAGGGCATCGTCGGCACCGCGGCCGAACGCGCCCGGCGCCGCGCCCCCGACCTCCCCCTCACCACGGCGGTCCTGGCCGAGGACGCGTCCACCGCGCTGCTCAGGGAGGGGCAGGAGGGAGCGGTCCTCGTCGTCGGGTCCCACGGGCGCGGCGGGTTCGCCGGCCTTCTGCTCGGCTCCGTCGGCCTCGTCGTGGCCGCCCGGGCCCCCTGTCCGGTCGTCGTCGTCCGGGGGGACCGGCACGCCCTGGAGGCACGCCACGGACGCGTGCTGCTCGGCGTCGGAGAACACGACGTCGACTCGCCCGCCGTGCGTTTCGCCTTCCGCGAGGCGGCGGCCCGGGACGCGGAGCTCGACGTCGTCCGCGCCTGGCGGCGACCGGCGCACGGACCGGCCGACCACCTGCTGATGAGGCGCGCCGGGGGAGCCTCCTTCGCGGAAGACTCCTCCGAACCGCTCGACGAGGCCCTGGAGGCCGCGGCGTCCGACCATCCCCGGGTCCGCCTGCGCAGGAGCTCGGTCGAGGGCCCCGCCCACAGGGTGCTGACCGAGCGCTCCGCCGCCGCCGACCTGCTGGTCGTGGGGGCCAGGCGCCGGGACGGGCTCGTCGGCCTGGAACTCGGCCGGGTCGCCCACCGCGCCCTGCACCACGCCGCGTGCCCGGTCGCCGTCGTACCCCAGGGGCGTTCCGAGAGCACGGAAGGAGAGCCGTGATGAACACAGCCGGCGACCGGCGCGCCCCGCACGCCACGAGCGACCTGGGCCGTCGCGTCGCGGCCAGGCGCGCGCGACTCGGCCTGTCCCGGGAGGAGGTGGCCGTACGGGCCGGCTCCACGCCCGGCTACATCGCCTACGTGGAGGAGCGGGTTCCCGCTCCGGGGATCGAATTCCTGGTCCGGCTCGCGAACGCCCTGGAGACCACCGTCCAGGACCTCACCGGATCCACGGCGGACCTCGCGCCGGGGAGATCCCGTGCCGGGTACCGGGCACGGATGGAGGAGATCGACGAGACGGAGTGCTGGGAGCTGCTCGACGGCCACGGCGTCGGCCGGGTCGCCGTCGAAGGAGGGGACGGGCTCATGGTGGTCCTCGTGAACTACCAGGTCGTCGACGGGGAGATCGTCCTCATGACCGCCGCGGACTCGGCCCTCGCGCGCAGCGCGGCGTCCGGCGCGGAGGTCGCCTTCGAGGAGGACCGCCTGGACGAGGCGTTCAGCCAGGGCTGGAGCGTGCTCCTCGTCGGTCCGGTACGCACGGTGTCGGACGAGGCCTCGGTACGGAGGATCAGGGACGCCGTCCCCTCGGAGCCGTGGGCCGGGGGCGGGCGGCACACCGTGGTGAGGCTCTCGCCGCGCCGGGTGACCGGCCGCCGCGTCCGGGTGCCGGGCGCGCCCGGCACGCCGCCCGGACCCGCAGGCCAAGGGCCGTCCCGTCGGTGATCCCCGAGAGCCGGCCGCGCATGCGGCCGTCGAGGCCGTTCTCGTCCGGACCGCCGACGAGGCCGTACGAGGAGGACCGGCGCTCCGTCTGGTCGGCGTGATCGGCGAGGCGGACCCCGCCGGGCGCCCGCCGGAGGAACGGGCGGGCCACTTCGTCGAGGAGAGCTGCCGCCGGCGGCACCGGAGTCGTGGCGCCATGGGCCGGTCGGTCCGGGCGCGGCCCGTTCGGCCCCGTCGGACGGCCCCCTTGGAAGCTGCGCCACGTGGCCCCTCGGGCGGACGATGGGACCACGGGGCCGGGCCGGGCCCCGGAGCGAGGAGCAGAGCAATGGCCGGAGGCAAGGTGGAACGCAGGCACAGCCTCTTCCCCGACTCCCACGACGGGTTCGACCGGGAGTTCCCGGGGCTGCCCGGTGGGCGCCCCGCGACGGCCGCTCGCTCCCTCCCCGTAGAGGTGTCCAGCGGCCCCTGCGGGTACGTGCCACGGATCGTTCCGCCGGACCGTGCGTCTCCCGGCCACGATCCCGGACGACGACGTCGAGGCGCCGTACACGGACGGCATCCTCACCCTCCGTGTCCCGATGTCCGAGGAGGAGACCGGCACCGCACGCACCGTCCCAGTGAAGCGGGGCGGTACCCCGTCCGAAGGCGCCCCGTCGTGAAGCCCGAGCACGTCCTGGTCGCCTGCGGCAGCGGGCACGGCGCGACCGGGGGGATCGCCGGCGAGATCGGTGGGACCCCCTGCGTCACGCACGGGAACGGCAAGGCGTGACTCCACCCGGAGGTGCGACATGGACCACCACAAGAGGTCGGACCCGCGACTCACGCCGCCCGGGCGGGGAGCGGGCGAGCGCGCCGCACTGATTCTCGTGCTGATGATCTCCCTGATCTGCGGGGCCGTCGCCGCCGGGGCGCTGTGGAGCACCGCAGCCGAGGCCGACCGCGAACTCGCCGCCCACCGCCACCAGGTGCGGGCGACCACCACCGGCCCCGCCGAGGAACCGCCCGTCGCCGCCCGGTACGGATCGACACCGCGGGCGGTCGCGCCCGCGGTGTGGGAACAGCCTCAGAACGTCCGTCGATCCGGCACCGTCCACGTCCCTCCCCGGACGCCCCCGGGCCGCACGGTGACGATCTGGGTGGACGACGCCGGCACCCCCGCCCGTCCCCCGGGCAGCACCGCAGACCGCGCGCTGACCTCGCTTTCGGGCGGGAGCGTCGCCGCGGCCTCCGCCGGAGGGATCGGGGCCGGCGCTCTCCTCCTCGTACGACGGCGGACCGAAGCCCGTCGGCTCGCGGTCTGGGAACAGGAGTGGGAACAGGTCGAACCCGTGTGGTCCGGTCGGCTCCGCCGGGGGAGTGCTCCGGGGACCGAAGACGACTGACCGCGTCCCCACCGCTCCATGGCGGCGACGATCTCCTTGAACTCCGCGCCGGACCGGACGGCGACGGCCTTCTTGGTCCTCACGTCGGCGCCGGCCCGGACCGTTCCCGGTTGCGGCGCCGCAGGGCTGCGAAACCCTGGAAGAGACCGCAGTCGAGGAGGAGCCGTGCATGGTCGTTCTCGACCAGGAACTTGCTTCCGGTGGCCGTTCCCACGCCGCCCAGGGAACCGAGCGGTGCGGGGCGCGGGGCGGCGGGAGCGGCCTTCGGGGCGGCCTCGGACATGGTCGGCCCTCCTTCGGGGCGGACCGGTCTCCCCCTTCGTCTCCGGACCGGCCCGGTCCCGAGGGTCCGGGCGGGCCCGTTCCGGGGCCGATCGGCTCATGCGCCGGCGGAGGGCTCCGCGGAACCTGGGGGCGAGGACCGCAGCGACGCGCGACAGGAAGCAGGTGGGCGCCATGAAGGCAGCCGTCTTCCAGGGGCCGGGCCGGATCGCCTGGCAGGACGTACCCGATCCGGGTGTCGAGGACCCCGCCGACGTGATCGTCCGGGTCGACGTCGTCACCATCTGCGGCACGGACCTGCACATCCTCAAGGGGGACGTGCCGGAGGTGACGCCCGGCCGGATCCTCGGACACGAGGCGGTGGGCACCGTGGTCGAGACGGGAGGCGACGTCCGCACGGTACGGCCCGGGGACCGCGTCCTGATCTCCTGCATCTCCGCCTGCGGCAGGTGCCGGTTCTGTCGTGAGGGCCGCTACGGACAGTGCCGCGGCGGAGGAGGCTGGATCCTCGGCCACCTCATCGACGGCACACAGGCCGAGTACGTCCGCGTGCCCTTCGCCGACCTGTCCGTCCATCCGCTGCCGGAGTCGATCGAAGGCTCCGACGCGGTCCTGCTCGCCGACATCTTCCCCACGTCCTACGAGGTCGGGGTCCTGAACGGTGCCGTGCGCCCCGCCGACACGGTGGTCGTCGTCGGAGCGGGCCCCATCGGTCTCGCCGCCGTCGTCACCGCCGGCTTCTACAGTCCGGGCCGGATCGTCGCCGTCGACCTGGCCGAGTCGCGGCTGGTCGCCGCCCGTGCCCTCGGCGCGGACGCCACCGTGAACGCGGACGAAGGCCCGGAACAGCTGGTCGCGGATCTCACCGAGGGCCTCGGTGCCGATGTCGTCATGGAGGCCGTCGGCGTTCCGGAGGCGTTCGAGATGTGCACCCGGATGGTCCGCCCCGGCGGCAGGGTCGCCAACATCGGAGTCCACGGCAAGCCGGCGGCGCTCCACCTCGAAGACCTGTGGATCAAGGACGTCACGATCACCACCGGCCTCGTGGACACCTCGTCCACCCCCATGCTGCTGCGCATGATGGCCGCCGGGAGGCTGCCGTCGGCGCAGCTGATCACCCACCGGTTCGAGCTGGGGGAGATGGAGGAGGCGTACGAGGTCTTCGGCAGGGCGGCCGAGACCGGCGCCGTCAAGGTCGCGCTGGGCGGCCCGCAGCACACGGTCGTGAGCGTCCCCGACGCGCCGGTGGCCTGATGAACGGCCGGGGCCCGGGCTCTCGGCCGCCGGCCGGCGTCGTCCTCGACACCGACGGCGTCCTGCTCGACTCCGCCGTCGTGCACGCGGCGGCGTGGAAGGCCGCGTTCGACTCCTGCCTCGACCGACTGGCGCCCGACAGCGGGACGCAGCTCCCTTTCGACACGGACACCGAGTACCGCCGGCTCGTCGACGGCAGGTCCCGGTACGACGGCGCCGCGGCCTTCCTCACCGCCCGCGGCCTTCGCCTCCCACCGGGAGAGCCCCGTGACGCGCCAGGCTGCGGCACGGTCTGGGCCGTCGCCGCGCTCAAGGAACAGGAGTTCGTCGCTCTCCTCCGTACGGAAGGCGTCACGGCCTTCGCCGACGCCCGGCCGGCCCTCGCGGCCCTGCGCACGGCGGGAGTGCCGTGCGCCGCGGTGTCCGCGTCCCGGCACGCCCGGGCCCTGATCCGTGCCGCGGGACTCGACGGTCTCCTCGCGGTGATCGTGGACGGCGAGGACGCCGCCCGGCTCGGCCTCGCCGGCAAGCCGGATCCCGCGCTCTTCCTACGGGCGGCGGGCCTCCTCGGCAGCCGTCCGCGGGGGACGGCGGTCGTCGAGGACGCGCTCGCCGGAGTCGAGGCGGCGCGTCGCGGCGGGTTCGGTCTCGTCGTCGGAGTCGACCGCACGCCGCTGCGGCGCGCTGCCGCCCGTCTGCGGGAGAAGGGCGCCGACCTGGTGGTTCCCGACCTCATGACGCTGATCCGGAGCGTATGGGGCGAGCGCCGATGACCACCGGCTGGACATGGAGTCACGACCGGTACGAGCCGGAACGCGAGCCGCTGGTCGAAGCGCTCTGCACCCTCGGCAACGGCCGGTTCGCCACCCGGGGCTCCGCTCCCGAGTGCCCCGCCGGAGGCCCGCACTACCCGGGGACCTACCTGGCCGGCTGCTACGACCGGCTCACCTCGGTCGTCGCGGGCGAGCGGGTCGAGAACGAGGACCTCGTCAACCTCCCGAACTGGACGCTCCTGCGCTACCGCTGCCTGCCGGACGACGGACCGGCCGGCGACTGGCTGACGCCCGACGCCGGGGAGCTGCGCCATCACGACGTCCGGCTCGACCTGCGCGCCGGCGTGCTCACCCGGCACCTGTTCTTCGAGGACGCCCGCGGACGGGGCCTGCGCGTCAGCCACGTCCGCGTCGTGCACATGGGGGACCCCGGGCTCGCGGCCCAGCGGACCCTGTTCCGCGCCTACGGCTGGAGCGGTTCCGTCGAGGTGCGGTCCGTCCTCGACGGCGCCGTCACCAACGCCGGGGTGGAGCGCTACCGGCACCTCGACGGACGTCATCTCGGGGACCACCGGACCGGATTCGAGCCCGGCGGCGTCGCCTGGCTCTCCTGCCGTACCGTCGATCCGGGCATCGGGGTCGCCATGGCCGTGCGCACGGTCACCCGCCCCGCGCGGCCCGCACGGGAGGCGGCCACCAGGACCGGCACCGTGCAGACGTACCACCTGCCGGTCGGCCCCGGCCGTTCGGCGACGGTCGTGAAGACCCTGGCACTGCACACCTCGATGGACTGGCCCGCCGCCGACCCGCTCCCGGCGGCCGTCGACGCGATCGCTCGTGCTCCTTCCTTCCCCCGGCTGCTCTCCGGCCACAAGGCGGCGTGGCGGCGCGTCTGGGAACAGGGAGAGTTGCACGTGCCGGGCGAGGCGGGCCGCATCCTGCGGCTGCACGTGTTCCACCTGCTGCAGACGCTCTCCCCGCACACGGCGGACCTCGACGTGGGCGTGCCCGCACGCGGACTGCACGGCGAGGCCTACCGGGGGCACGTCTTCTGGGACGAGCTCTTCGTCCTGCCCTACCTCGACCTCCATTTTCCCGAGGTGGCCCGGGCGCTGCTCATGTACCGGCACCGCCGGCTCCCGGCCGCCCGCGAGGCCGCCCGCCTCGCGGGCCGTCAGGGAGCCATGTACCCCTGGCAGAGCGCGAGTTCGGGACGGGAGGAGACCCAGGTCCTGCACCTCAACCCGCGTTCGGGCCGCTGGCTGGCCGACCACTCGCGGCTCCAGCGCCACGTGGGCTCCGCCATCGCCTTCAACGTCTGGCGGTATGCGCAGGCCACCGGCGACCTCGGATTCCTGCACTCCGCCGGGGCGGAGATCCTCCTCGAGATCGCCCGTCACTGGGCCGGGGCGGCCGTCTTCGACCCGGCGCTCGGCCGCTACCGCATCCGTGGGGTCGTCGGTCCCGACGAATACCACGACGCCTATCCCGACGCCTCGACGCCCGGCATCGACGACAACGCCTACACCAACGCCACCGCCGCGTGGGTGCTCGCGCGCGGACTCGACCTGCTCGGCGACCTGCCCGAGGCCCGCCGCTCGGAACTCTCGGAGCAACTGTCGCTGGACGCAGGCGAACTCGACCGCTGGGAGGACGT
>NZ_JBIAMM010000006.1:245835-473783 GCF_042874095.1 Streptomyces sp. NPDC004266 | reverse complement strand
CAGTGCGCATCCGAGGCGAGGAAGGCTCCGTGGAGGTCGCCGAGGATCTCCCAGCGGATCCGCAGGCGGCGGAACCAGTGCGGGTGGGCGAATGCTCTCTCCACGACCCGGCGTTGCGTGCCCGGGCCCGAGCCGTGCCTGGTGCCCCGGCGGGCGATCAGCGGCTTCACGCCGAGATCCCGGACGGGGCGGCGGTGTTTGTCGTGGTCGTAGCCGCGGTCACCCAGCACCACGTCCGGGCGGCGCCGGGGCCGGGCTCGCTTGCCCCTCACCGGCGGCACCGCCTGAAGCAATGGGATCAGCTGGGTGACGTCGTTGCGGTTGCCGCCGGTCAAGGTGGTGGCGAGCGGGATACCAGTGGCATCGGTGATCAGGTGATGCTTGCTGCCCGTCCTGCCCCGGTCAACAGGGCTGCGTCCCGTCTTGGATCCCCCTTTCAACGCCCGTATGTGGGAGCCGTCGGCGGCCGCCCGGGAGAAGCCCAGGGCGTTCACGCTGCGAAGCTTGGCCAGAAGGACCTCGTGCAGCCGGGGCCAGACTCCAGCCTCGGTCCACTCGGCCAGGCGGCGCCAGCAGGTCATGCCCGAGCCGAAGCCGAGTTCCTGCGGCAGATGCTCCCATGCGATCCCGGTGTGCAGGACGAACAGGATGCCCTGGCACACCAGCCGGTCCGGATGCCGCTTTCGCCCGGGGTGACGAGGTCGACGTTCCACCTTCGGTAGCAGCCGCTCGATCACCGCCCACAGCTCATGGTCGACTTCCCACGGCTTCGGCCGAGCCACTCCAACCCCCGGATCGTCGGTCCCGGAGTGATCCAACCATCTTGAAGATCATTTCGTTGGGAGTTCTGAGTCGGCATCCGGTCAGCATGAGTCCCCGAGCACTTCGGGACGGTTCCCTGAACAGGCGTCGGTGCAGCGCGAAACCCCAGGCAGGAAGCCGTCCAGCCCGACCGGGGCGATGTTCCTCACAAGCATCGGACGGGGGTGTCGATGTACAGTCGAGGCCGCCCTTGACCTGCACAAAGCAGGCAGGGAGCCGTCTTCGAGGAGTCCCAAGTGCTGCGTACTCTGTTCAAGTCCAAGATCTAGCATCTGGGCGTCTATACAGGTCAGAGCCCTGTTGGCGTGCCCTGAGTCAGCAAGAGGTCAGCATGTGTCGGGGGCGAGTCCTCGCTTGCTGACTTTCGTTGAGCAGACGTGGTGCGTGATCACGGTCTCATGCCCGGAGGGGCTATACGGCGAGTCGGCAGCTTCCGTGACGTTGGGCTCTTCATGACACCTCCCATGGTGACCCTGCCACGCCCACCTGGTCGGAATCGGCGACGCAGGTCGACTCAGCCACCGACTGTGGTGCACCCCTTCCGAGAGCCATGCGGTGTCGACGGGTGTGTCTTCACCTGTACCGGTTGAGGAGCGGAATACCCTGCCGGTTGGCGCTTGGCCGGGTGCCCGAGCCGGCTTTGTCGCACGTCGCCGAACGTCTCTCGTGGCCTCTTTCGGCGTGACCTGTCGGCACCAGGGGTGCACACTCGGCGTCGGAGGCCGGCGGCCAGGGAATACCAGGGACGTTGCTCACGGCGGAGTCGCGTTCGATGGTGAACTGCGGAGAACGCATAGGCGCTCCCAACGCCGCCTACGTCCATCGCCGGCTGTGACGGGACAGGAGCATCCACGTCAAGAACGTCGTTCATCCGTCTCACCTCTTAGGGCGGGATCACAGCGAACTTCAGGCCCGAGCGTTACCCGGTCCAACCGGTTAGTGACGTGATCACGACTCCAGACGGGCTCTGAAGAGGCCAGATTGCTCCGTAGGAGCCCTTGTCGGGGACGTGCGACCTCCGATAACGCTTCCTTTTCGTACTCGGCCCATCTCCCCGGCTCGTTCCGCGAGGTAGTTGCCTACTGCTCCGCCTTTTGTGCGGGAAGGAACGATCATCCTGCGGGCGGTCCCAGGGAAGCCAGAACCTTGACGTGCGGCGCCGACTGGGAAGAGAGTCAAATGCTCAGTCCGCCTGCCGCGATCCGATCGCTCATGCCGCTCACCAACCCCCTGCCCGAACTGCCGGCTGCGGTGAGCAGTTCCTCGAAAGCCCGAAGACGACGGAACGTCTCTGCGTATGCCATCTGTTTCTCCAGGGGAAGCTGGAGCACCTGGAGGCGCCGGATGTCGACCCTGGACGAACTGGAGGCGTGGGTGCCTGCCTGGCGGCCGTTGGCCGGCGCGTACAGACAACCTGCGAGGAAGTGGGCATCCAGCTTCTCCGTGTCCACCCGCAGGACGTAGAGCTGAGGGCCCAGCGCCATCGGCGGTCCTTCGTGGACCCATGCCCTGAAGGCCCGAGCCACTCCGGCGACCACGACATCGCCCTCCTCGGCGACGACCGGCGCCGAGTCGGCGGGAACCATGCCATGGGGAGCGCCGTCATGCAGGAGGTCGCCGATGGTGAGGAGTCGTACGTCGGCCCCGCGCGCCGCCGCGACCGACTCCGGCGGTTGCTGGCCGGCGCGCAGTGTCAGCGCCCCGGCTTTGGCGAGGTCTCCCACCGTCGTGACGGTCTGCGAAGCCCCGGCCTCGAACTCGAGTGTGGACAGGACTCGGGCGTGATCGGCCAGATCGGTCAGAAGTTCCCCGAAGCCACCCCATTTGAGGGTGAGTTCCTCCCTAGACGGCTCCGTCGTCGCTGCGGTGTAGCGCCCCGGGGTGACGTCCACCTCGTCGTCGAGAAGGTCGAGCAGGGGGACGCGCACCGCGCCCTTCGGCGGATCCTGGTCCACTTGGTCGAGAGCCGCCATCGACGTGAGGACGAAAGAATCGAGGCCGTTCCAGTCGGGGCTCGGCTCGCGCGTTCCTGACCTCGCGAAAAGTGTGGCGTCCACCAGGAGGACGTTCTGGTCCGGGGGAGCGGCCGCAGGACCGTCTGGTGCTGCGCGGAGGACCCACAACTGCAGGGACACGCTGTGTGGTTGGGCGCTGCCAGGGGGCAGGGAGACGACTGCGCGGAGCGCGCCGGTGCGGAGCAGCGAGCCGCGGATGCGGCGGCCCGCCTTACGCGACGCGACGGCCGGGGGAAGGACGACCACGGCTGCGCCGCCGGGCTTGAGGCGGGCGAGCAGGTGCTGCACCCATGCCAGTTCGGGTTCGGTACGAGGGGGCAGGCCGTGCGTCCAGCGCTGATCGGTGGCGAGCTCCTCGTAACCCCAGTCGCGTTCGTTGAAAGGGGGGTTGCACAGTGCGATGTCGGCTTTCGTTCCGGCGAAGGGGTCGTCTCGCAGGGTGTCTGCGATGGCGACCCGGGGCTGGATGGCGTACTCCTCGGCAAGGAACTCGAGCCGGCCGGCTGCCAACGCGGCCAGTGCCGGGTCCCGTTCGCACGCGAGTACCTCCAGCCCAGGGCTGCCGTACTCCCGCATGGTCGCGACGGCCAGGTGTCCGGTACCGCACGCCGGATCGAGGAGGGTCAGCGCGTTTTGCGCCCGACCGAGGCGGACGGCGAGGGCGATCCGAGCCATCAGCGCGGCGAGTTGCGGCGGTGTGGTGCTGAGCTGTCGGACGTGGGTTTCCAGCCATCGTTGCAGCAGGAACTCGAAAGTTTCACGCGGACCCTCTTCCCGCCCCACCTGCGCCGTTCGGACCGCCAGGTCATGGGCTTGCGCGGAGAGATCGGCAGGGGCGGTCCGCGCCTCGGGAGAGCGCATCAGACGAGCCGCCTCGGCGATGGCCAGCCCCGACTCATTCCGACTGCCGAGCGCTTCGAAGCGCGGCCAGAGGAGTTCCCGGCCGCCGACGTCCCTGAGCTTGCCATTGTCCCGCAGCCATCGCTCGACCTCTGCGAGTGAGAACTGAGGGCTGACGTCGGTACCCCCGATCCGGATGGGGAAGGAGTCGTGGCGACGCCGCCAGTTGCTCACTGCGGCTCGCCCGACGCCGGCGATCCGCGCGATCTCGGCCAGGCTGACGGGCACGGCTTCATGGGCACTCATGGTTCGGTCTCCGGGGTGTCTGGCGGCTGGGCTTGTCGGCGTTCCCAGCGACCGTTCATGCAGGGGAAGGCTACTACCCTTATTGACTTTGTTTACAGGGCGTACGTTCCATCTTGCTGTGCGGGAAATATGGAGGTCGGCAGACATGCGGGATCTTGTGCCGGGAATGGTGATAGGCGACCGGTATCGGCTGGAGTCCGTGCTGGGTCGGGGAGTGATGGGACAGGTGTGGCAGGGGCGCGACCTGCCTCTGGACCGGCCTGTCGCGGTGAAGACCGTCGCTGCGGAGTTGTTGGCCGTGGCGAGCAGTCGCGACGCCGCGCTCACACGGTTCGACAGGGAGGCGCGGGCTGCCGCGCGCCTTGATCACGCGAACGTGGCCGTGGTCTTCGACGCGTCGATCACGGACGACACCTGCTGTCTGGTGATGGAACTGATCGACGGCACCACCCTCGAGTACCTCTTCGATCAGCAGGAGGGCGGCCGATTCGACGTTCCTTCCGCCGTCGCCGTCGCCGCCCAGTTGTGCGCGGGGTTGTCCGCGGTCCACGCGGCCGACCTGGTGCATCGCGACCTGAAGACGCAGAACATCATGGTCCGACGCGACGGCATCGTGAAGATCCTGGATTTCGGCCTTGTGAAGCTGCTCGGCGACACCGACCCTCGGTTGACGACGACCGGCGAAGGCATCGGCAACCTGTACTGCGCCTCTCCCGAGCTGTTGTCCGGGCGGGACCGGCTCGACGGCCGCAGCGACCTGTACGCCGTGGGCTGTCTGCTGCACCACATGCTCACCGGGGAGGCGCCCTTCCCCACGGATCAGCCGGCGCTCCTGGCCTCCCATCACCTCGCCACGCCTCCACCGCTCGTCGCCGACGCGGGAGCGCGTGTGCCCGGAGATCTCCAGGACCTGATCACGGCTCTCCTGGCCAAGCGGCCGGAGGACCGTCCCGCGTCGGCGGCCGAGGTCTACGCAGGCCTGGCGCCCCACCTGCCGGAGCCGGAACCGGTGCTGGCCGTCAGACGGACTCCGCCCGAGGACCCGCGCCGCCCCTTCCTGGTTCCGCAGGGCCCGATGCCGCTGTGAACGACGGACGGACCACATCACGGTGAGGGTGCTTCGATCGTTGTGGCCCGCACTTTTCGGTCACGTGCGGCACGGAGGCGTCGTGGCCGGTGACAGAATGGCCTGGTCGGCCGGGCGCCGTGAGGCATTCGGCCGCAGGGAGGCGGCGGGCGCGGCAGGCGCCGGAACTAGGGGCAGGGCGCAATGCGGCGGAGCCTTGGACGGTACGAGCTGACGCACGAGCTGGGCCGGGGCGGGATGGGCGTGGTCTGGGCGGCCCGCGACCGCGATCATGACCGCGAGGTCGCCGTCAAGCTCCTCGCGGCCCGAGGCCGCGGCGCGGAGCCGAGTACGCTGGAGCGTCGTTTCCTGCGGGAGATCCGCCTGACCGGTCGCCTGCGGCACCCGGGCGTCCCCGCCGTCCACGACCACGGCACCCACGAGGGCGAGCTGTATCTGGTCATGGACCTCGTCCCGGGCCGAGCCCTGGACGTCGTCATCAAGAAGGACGGCCCCCTGCGCGTCGAGCAGGCGGCGGACGTGGCCCGCCGCACGTCCGAGGTGTTGTCCTACGCCCACGGCCAAGGGATCGTGCACCGCGACCTGAAGCCGTCGAACCTGATGCTGACCCCCGACGGAGAGATCAAGGTCCTCGACTTCGGGGTCGCCGCGGCTCTGGAGCCCCAACCCGGCGAGACCCGTTTCACCGCCGCCAACGCCGCTCCCGGCACCGTCGTCTACATGGCGCCCGAGCAGGCGGTCGGACGGACCGTGCCGGCGAGCGACCTGTACTCGCTGGGATGCGTCCTGTACGAACTGCTCACCGGCGCGCCCCCCTTCACGGACGCCAGCCCGTTCATGCTGTACCACCGACATGCCAATGATCCCGTCCCATCGCTTGCCGACCGCCGCCCCGGCGTACCGGACGGCTTGCGGACACTGGTCGGGCGGCTGCTGGAGAAGAAGCCCGAGGACCGGCCCGCCTCGGCCGAGGAGGTGGCCGCCCTCCTCTCCGCCTGGGCGCCGAGGCCGACCCGCGCCGCCGGGGCCACGCCCGCTCACCCGCGACTGGCCGAGCTGGCCGCCCTGCGCCGGGCGGGGCGGCCCGCCCGCGCCCTGGAGGAGTACCGCGCATTGATGGCCGCCCCCGGGCTCGACCGGGCGGGCATGCTCGCCGCCCGAGCGGGAGCCGCCCTGTGTGCAGGAACGCTCGGCCGCACCCGCGACGCCCTGGACGAGCTGAAGTCGGTCCTCGCCGAACAGCGCAGCCTGCTCGGGCCGGGCCACCCCGCCGTCCTCGACACCCGCTACGAGATCGCCGTCCTGCTGGTCCGCACCGGGGAACGACATGCCGCCGAGGAACTGCTGCGTCGCCTGGCCGACGAGGAGGAGACGGTCCTGCCCGTGTCCGAGGCGGGACACGGACGGAGCCGGCTGCTGCTGGAGCGGCTGCGCCGCATGGGCTGAGGGCAGCTGGTGATCCCATCGTCGCGCCATTCGTCTGTAATCTCTGTTCACAGTAAATAGTGCGTGCTAGCCTGCCGTCACGTCGTTCCGGAGGGGAGACAGGACACGGGACACTGTCTACGGACGACGGCAGGTGAACACCGAGGGGAACAGCGCCCATGACGCCAACAGCTCAGCGCGAGACCGAGCGGACGGGCGCGCAGGCGCTCCCGGAAGAAGGGAACCTGGTCGAGGTACGCGGCCAGTCCTGGGTGGTCGCCCGCGTGGAGCCGTCCCCGGCCACCGCCGACGGCGAGGAGAACCGGCGCTCCGCGAGCCTGGTCCACCTCCAGTCCGTCGCCGACGGCCGCTTCGGTGACACCCTCTCCGTGATCTGGGAGGTCGAGCCCGGCCGCCGCGTCCTGCCCGCCGGTTCCCTGCCCGACGCCTCCACGGGCGCCTACGACTCCCCGAACCGCCTCGCCGCGTTCCTCGACGCCGTCCGCTGGTCCGCCGTCGCCTCCGCCGACGCCAGGACCCTCCAGGCCCCGTTCCGCTCCGGCGTGGCCGTCGAGCCGTACCAGCTCGAGCCGGTCTCCCGGGCGGTCGGCGCGCCCCGCGTCAACCTCCTCCTCGCCGACGACGTCGGCCTCGGCAAGACCATCGAGGCCGGCCTCGTCGTGCAGGAACTCATGCTGCGCGGCCGGGCCCGCCGCACCATGGTCGTCTGCCCGGCCGGCCTCACCCTCAAGTGGCGCGACGAGATGGCCGAGAAGTTCGGCCTGGAGTTCACCATCGTCGACTCCGAGCACTGCGCCCGCCTGCGCCGCACCCACGGCACCGCCGCCAATCCCTTCCGGGTGCACCCGCTGACCATCGTCTCCCTGCCCTGGCTGCGCGGCCAGAAGGCCCAGCGCCTCCTCGACGAGGTCATCGGCGCCCCCGAGGAGAGTTCCGACGGCGAGCACAAGCGCTTCTTCGACCTGCTCGTCCTCGACGAGGCGCACCACGTCGCGCCCGCCGCGCCCAAGCAGGTGTACGCGGTCGACTCCCAGCAGACCAAACTGATCCGGCGCCTCGTCCCGCACTTCGAGCACCGGCTCTTCCTCTCCGCGACCCCGCACAACGGCTACCCCGAGTCGTACACGGCGCTCCTCGAACTCATCGACGACCAGCGTTTCGCGCGCGGCGTCGATCCCGACAAGGAAGCCCTCAGGGACACCGTCGTACGACGCCTGAAGTCGACGGTCACCAACGCCGACGGAACGCCCCGCTTCCGCACCCGCAAGCAGCGTGAACTGTCCGTCGACTACACCACCGAGGAGCGCGCGGTCCACCGCCTGCTCGGGGAGTTCGCCGAGCAGCGCCGCAGGAAGCTCACCCCGAAGGCCCGCGGCGGACGCCGGGCGGCCGACCTGGTGACGCTGTTGCTCAAGAAGCGCCTCTTCTCCTCTCCGGCCGCGTTCCTGCACACCGTGCAGGTCTACCTCTCCCATCTGGAGGACACCGGCCCCGCCCGCGGTCGCGCCGCCGCCGACGACGTGCCCGACTGGCTGGAGGAGTTCGCCGACCTCGTCGCCGACCTCGACGACACGGGCCTGGTCGACGCCGAGGACGACGCGCTGACCCGCTCCACCTCGCTCACCCCGGCGGAGGACGGCCAGGAACTGGACCTGCTCCGGGACATGGAACGCTGGGCCCTCACCCACGAGGCCGCGCCCGACTCCAAGGCCGAGGCACTGATCGCGGAACTCAAGGCCGTCTGCCGTCCCGACGGCAAGCACTGGACCAACGAACGGGTCGTGGTCTTCACCGAGTACCGCGACACCCAGAAGTGGCTCCACGACCTCCTCCAGCAGGAAGAGCTCACCGACGGGGGTCGCGTCGAGCGCCTGCACGGCGGTCTGTCCGCCGAGGAGCGCGAGCGCATCCGCCTCGGCTTCCAGACGGATCCGTCCCGCGAGGAGGGCAGGGTCCGGATCCTCCTGGCCACCGACGCCGCCGGCGAGGGCATCGACCTCCAGAACCACTGCCACCGTCTGATCAACTACGACATCCCCTTCAACCCCAACAAGCTCGAACAGCGCATCGGCCGCATCGACCGCTGGGGCCAGAAGTGCGACCCGGAGATCACCCACTTCATCGGCTCCGGCTGGCAGCAGGCCCAGGCCGGCTCGTACGAGGCCGACCTGGAGTTCCTCTCCCGCGTCGCCAAGAAGGTCGCGCGCATGGAGCACGACCTCGGCTCCGTCAACGCGGTCCTCGCCGACGCCGTGCAGCGCCGGATGACCGGCGACACCGGGCCGGTCGACATCGAGAACGCCAAGCCCAGGCCGATCAAGGGCCGCCGCACGGGCGGCGAGGTCGCGCCGGAGCAGAACGTCACCGCGCAGACGAAGCGCCTCGCCGACCAGTACGACGAGACGGTGAGCGTCCTCGGCCTCACCCCGGCCAACGTCAAGCGCGTCGTGGACACCGCGCTGGCCCTGGACAACCAGCCGCCGCTGCTGCCGTCCACGCTGCGTGCGGAGGACTTCGAGCCCGGCGACCTGTTCGACGTACAGCCCCTGTCCGGCAGCTGGGAGCGAGCGACCCGCGGACTCGCCCACAAGCTCCGCGAGGGCGAGCAGCGACCGCTCACCTTCTCCCCGGCGGTGGCCGCCCAGGGCAAGGACGACATCGTCCTCGCCCACCTCAAGCACCCGCTCGTGGCCCTCTCCACGCGCCTGCTGACCGCCGCCGTCTGGAACGCGGACCTGATCGACCTCCACCGCGTCACCGCCGTCGTCTCCGACGACCCGGCCGTGACCACGACCCTGGTCTCCGCGTACGCGCGGTACGTCCTCGTCGGCGCCGACGGCACCCGCCTGCACGAGGAGGTCCTGTACGCGGGCGGCTGGTTCGGCGACACCGGCCGCTTCCGGCGCTGGGAGTCGGTGGGCGAGCAGGGCAGGGCCCTGTCCCGGGCGCTCACCGAGGGCATCGAGGCGGCTCCTCACCTCCGCCGGGAGCTCGCCGACGCCTGGCCCAAGCTCCGCGACCCCCTCTACCGGTCCCTGGAGGCTCGCGCCGGCGAACTCGGCCGCCAGTTGGAGAGCCGCCTTGCCGACCGCCGGGCGGAGGAGGAGCGCCGTATCACCGCGACCCTCGACCGCTTCGAGGCCACCCTGCGCGCCAAGCTCAAGGAGGAGGGCGACGACGAGGGCGAACAGCTCGCCCTGCTGTCCACCCACGAGCTGACCGGCCACGAGCGCCGCCAGTTCGAGGACGACCGCCGCCGCTGGCAGGAACGCCTCGAAGGCCTCCCCGCCGAACGCGAACGCGAACTCGCAGCCATCGCCGCCCGCTACCGCGAGCCCCGCTCCCACCTCTTCCCCGCCGCCGTCGTCTTCGTGATCCCCGCAAAGGAAGCCCGCCGATGAGCCCCCGCCGCCCCATGAGCTCCGGAGTAGCCGCAGCCAAGGCCCAGGCCGTCGACGGCCGCCGGCAGCACCAGGAGTGGCTCGACCTCACCGAGGTCTCCGGCCCCTTCCTGACCATGCCCGTCCTGCTGCGCGCCTGGCCCCAGCTCGACGCCCTGGAGAAGGACGAGCGCGCCCGCCTCCGCGCCCGCCACGCCGACTGGCAGACGGACACGAAGGCGGGCCGCGACGAGTGGGTGGCGTACGTCCTGCGCCGCCTGCTGGGCTGGGACGACGCCTTGGCCTTCCGCCAGGGCGAGTCGGAGCACGACGGCCTCGACCGCCTGACCCTGCGCGTCGCGGAGCACAACACCGAGGTCCGCCCCGACTTCGCGCTGGTGGAACCGGGCGCGGAGCTCGCGGCCGAACCGGACGTGGCGTCGGCGGCGAAGCGGGTACGCCTGCTGGGCATGACGGTTCCCGCGGGCGCCGCGCCCACGGCCCGCGTCGGCGGTGGCGGCGACTGGTCCGCGGCCCCCGCCGACCGCCTGGCCCGCCTCCTGCGCCACCACGGCGTACCGCTCGGCCTGGTCACCGACGGCCGCTGGTGGTGTCTGGTCTGGGCCCCGCTGGGCGGCGTCACGACGACGGCCGTCTTCGACTCGATCGGCTGGAACGAAGCCGCCGAGCGGAACGTGGTAAGGGCCTTCGTCTCACTCCTGCGCCGCCGCCGCTTCTTCGAGTACGACGATGCCGAGACGCTGGTGGGCCTGCTCAAGGCCAGCCTCGCGGCGGGCGAGGACGTCACCGAGGCCCTCGGCGTCCAGGTCCGCCAGGCCGTCGAACTCCTCGTGGACGCCATAGGGCGCGCGGACGTCCGCGCGGTCGAACACGGCGCACCGGGCCTCCACGCCTCCGGTGTCGGCGCGGGCGAGGTCTACCGCGGCGCGGTCGCGGTCATGATGCGCATCGTCTTCCTCCTCTTCGCCGAGGAACGCGGCCTGCTCCCCGCCGACAACGAGGTGTACGCCCGCTCCTACTCCGCCCGCTTCCTGCGCGACGAGCTGAAGACGCGGGCGGACGAGGAGGGCGAGACGTCCCTCGAGCACACGACGTCGGCCTGGCACCGCCTGATCGCCCTCTTCCACGCCGTGCACGGGGGAGTGGACCACCCCGGCTCCGGCTTCCACCTCCCGGCGTACGACGGCTCGATCTTCGACCCGGACAAGTACCCGTGGCTGGAGCGCACCACCCCGCTCCTCCCCATCGACGACCGCACGGTCCTGCACATGCTCCAGGCGGTCCAGGAGGTCCGCGTCGGCAAGGGCAAGGCCCGCGAGGTCCGCACGCTCAGCTTCCGCGCGCTGGACGTCGAGCAGATCGGTTACGTGTACGAGGGCCTGCTCTCGTTCGACGGCCGCAGGGCCACCGAGCACATGGTGGGCCTCATCGGCCCCGAGGGCCTGGAGCACGAGGTCGCGCTGCGGGACCTGGAGACGCTGGCGGCGAAGGCCGGCGGCTCCGTGAAGACGCTGGCGAAGTCCGTCTTCGAGAAGTGGAAGGACCCGAAGCCCCCGGCGACGGCGGGCCAGCTGGAGAAGAAGCTCGCCCCCCTGGGCGCGGAGGACGCGGCGGAGACACGGCGCCGTCTGAACGCCGTGACCAAGGACCCTGCCCTCACGGAGCGGCTGCTGCCCTTCGCCGGCATCCTCCGGGACGACCTGCGGGGCCTGCCGACGGTGATCCCAAACGGCGCGCTGTACGTCACGGAGTCGTCCCTCAGGAAGAACACGGGCACGCACTACACGCCCCGCTTCCTGGCGGAGGAGGTCGTGCTGCACGCCCTTGAGCCCCTGGTATACGAGCCGGGCCCCCTCCAGACGGCGGACACGGGGGAGTGGCGCCTGAAGTCGACGGACCAGATCCTGGACCTGAAGGTCGCGGACATCGCGATGGGCTCGGCGGCGTTCCTGGTGGCGGCGTGCCGTTACCTGGCGGACCGCCTGATCGAGGCGTGGGAGTCCGAGGGCCGCGCGGACGCGATGGCGTACCGGGCGGGCCGGGCCGTGGAGGCGGTGACGGCGGCGGACGCAGAGCAGGACCCGGTGGTGGTGGAAGCGCGCCGCCAGATCATCGAGCACTGTCTGTACGGCGTCGACATCAACCCGATGGCCGTGGAGATGGCCAAGCTGTCGCTGTGGCTGGTGTCGATGGACCCGGGCCGCCCGTTCACGTTTCTGGACGACCGGCTGGTGGCGGGCGACTCGCTGCTCGGTGTGCACACCATGGAGCAGATCCAGTCGGTGCACATGAAGCCGGGCCGCCAGACCGACATCCTGGCCGAGCAGGCACGGCAGTTGGTGGACCAGCTGACGCGTGAGCGGTTGGCGATTACGGCCATCAAGGGCGTGGACCTGCCGGCGCTCCAGGAGAAGCGACAGCGACTGGAGGAGGTCAACCGCCACTCGCGGAGGCTGCGGCTGGTGGGGGACCTGATCGCGGGCGCGGCCATTGCTACTTGTGCCTCGGGGCGGGTGCCGTGGTACGAGGCGGAGGGCGGCGAGCGGGTCCGGGACCTGTTCCCGCGGGCTGCGTTCATCGTGCAGCGGATCATGGAGGACGGGGTCGAGGACGACTCCGATGTGGTGAGGGCGGCTCGGGCAACTGTGGAGAGGTGGCTGGGGGCGGAGCTGCCGGAAGAGGCTTTGGAACGGCAGCCCGTGCATTGGCCGCTGGTGTTTCCAGAAGTGTTCTCGCTGAGGGGTGGTTTCGACGCGATCGTAGGAAATCCCCCCTTCCTCGGTGGGAAGAAAATGACCGGCGTTCTGGGGGAAGCTTATCGGGAGCATCTGGTGGAGCACCTGGCGCATGGTGTGCGCGGTCATGCCGATCTGGTTGCCTACTTCGCTTTGAGGATTCACCAGCTGCTGAATAAGAATGGTCATTCTGGAGTTATTTCCACGAATACCCTGGTTCAGGGGGACAGTAGGCAGGTGGGGTTGGATCAGATTGTCTCTTCTGGGGTGGAAATTCGGCGTGGTCTAAAGAATGCGGTGTGGCCGACGAAGTCGGCGTCCCTGAAGTTCTGCCTGGTCTGCACCAGTCAAGCGCCCGTGCGGTCTGGCGTCAGGATGCTGGGTGGGAGGGTGACTTCGCGGGGGATCTCTTCGTCGCTGAATCCTGAAACGCGAGCCAGTGGCTCGGTTCAGCCGCTGGAGGCAAGCGGTGGCTTGACCTTTACCGGATCGTATGTCCTGGGTACGGGGTTCGTTGTTTCTGAGGAGCGTGCTCAGGCGTGGATCGCCGAGGACGATCTCTACCGGGATGTTCTATTCCCGTACGTAAATGGCAAGGCCTTGAACTCCACTCCGGGGCACTATGACGGTCGCTGGGTCATCAACTTCCATGATTGGGGCGAGTCTCGGGCCCGTCAGTATGCAAGGGCTTTTGCTCAGATCGAGAAGGAAGTGAAGCCGGAGCGTCAGCGCCGGAATCTCACGGGAGAGTATGTGCTGAGAAAGCCACTCCCGGAGAGGTACTGGCAGTATGCCGAGAAGCAGGCTGCCATGGTGCGGGCGATCGCTCCCCTGGCGCACTGTCTTGTTCTTGCGCGATCGAGCGACTTGGTGATGCCGGCATATCTTCCGTCCACTTCGGTGTTTTCCGAAAAAACCGTGGTGATTGCTTCGGACAGCTTTGGTCTACTTGCCTTCTTGAGTGGAGCGGCCCACTATTGGTGGGCAATTGATCGTGGGGTGGCAGAGCCGAAGGTCCCTAACTATGCTCCGACTGACATTTTCGAAACTCTAGTGAGGCCGACGCTGACCGATCGCCTTTGGTCGGCTGGAGAACGCCTGGATGCGCACAGGCGATCAGTCATGGAGGCTCATGGGGTTGGGATGAAGGATGTGTACAACCTTTTCCACGACGAGGCATGCCAGGATGGAGGCATCGTTGAGCTTCGCCGCATCCACGAGGAGATCGACAAGGCGACCGTCGAGGCCTATGGATGGGATGACCTCCTGGATGACTTCGGGCGTACTCCGCCCACGGATCCGACGTACGAGAGCTTCCCTCTCCACCACGGCTTCCACGAGACCGACCAGGGAACCCGCTACACCATCGGCCTCCTCGCCCGGACCGAGATCATCGACCGCCTTCGCCAGCTGAACCACCAGGCATACGCCGACGAGGTTCACCTCGGGCTGCACAAGGGCGTGACGGAGAAGAAGGCGCGGGAGAAGCACCCCGACCTGCCTCCGCCTTCCCCTGAGGCCATCCGGAAGCGCAAGGAGCAGCTTGCCGCGCGGGGTGGGTCGGATTTCGGTGAGGGCGCAGAGGGCGCCCTGTTCTGAGCCGGCGGCATGAGAACGGACTCGCTCACGTCACCCCAAGTGACGTGAGCGAGCCCGTTGTTCCGTGCGGAAGCCGTTCCCGGCCCTACTCCACCGCGAGCGCCACGAACGCCGCCCACTCGTCCCGGTTCACCCGCAGTACCGGTCCGCCACCCACGACCTTCGAGTCCCGTACGTACACGGCGTCCAGGCCGGCGGCCACCTCCACGCAGTCACCGCCGTCCGATCCGCTGTAGCTGCTCTTAAACCAGTGCAGCCCGTCTCCGTGCTCGGCCATCCGCTCCACGCTCATGTCTCTCCCACCATCCGTTCGATGAGTCGCGCGGACTCCTCGACGTTCAAGGCCTGTGATCGCAGCTTGCCATACCTCAAGGCAAAGGCACTGACCTCGGCGGTCTCTGTGACGACGCACCCGACGCCCTGAGACTCGAAGTACCCGAGTTGCTTGTGCTCGTGCGTCTCCAGCACCACGAATGGACCGTTCTTCCCCGGATGGAAACCTCGTCGAGCGGGCATGACCTGGACCTCGACGTTCCGCGACGCGGCCACCTCCAGAAGTCGTTGCCACTGGGCGCGCATCACGTCTGGGCTGCCCACCGGATCGCGCAATGCCTCCTCGCTGATGATGAAGGACAACTCCGCGAGCGGCATCCGTGTGAGCAGCTTCTGCCGACTCAGTCGCGCTTCCGTGTGCTGATCGATGATCTCCTCGCTGAGTGGCGGACAGTGCCCGGCGAACACAGCCCTTGCGTAGCCCTCCGTCTGCAGCAACCCCGGCACCAGCAGCGGATCGTACGAGAACCGGCTCACGACCTCCGCCTCGATCAGCGCGAAGTTCCTGAAGAACCTCGGCAACTTCGCCCGGTCCACCTCCTCCTGGAGCGCCTCCAGCACCCCGCCCGCCTCCAGCACCCGCTCCACCGCCGTCGTGAACGCCGCCTTCGCCGGCCGGCGTCCCTGCTCCACCGACGCGACCTGCTCCAGCGAGTAGCCGATCGCGTCCGCAAGCTGCTGCTGACTCAACCCGGCCCGCTTCCGCAGGTACTGCAACAGCACCCCGTACGCCGACCACACCCCCGGTAGATCGGGTCGCTCGTCCTTGGTCTTCGTAGCCCGCCCCGTCCGCACAGTCCCACGCCCTTCCATCCCGCTCTGCGCCCCGCCGCGGCCGTACTCGCCGCCGGTCCATGTCCAACGTGACGCGGCGGAACCGGGACACGCGCCGAGCCCGTACAACGCCCGTACAACCAAGCCCGCAACCACCAACCAAGGACGACGTACGACCGTCGTGCCTGGTCAGAGAGCCATCCACCCCGCCACGCTGACACCGTGACTTACCATCACCTCACTGACGAGGCCACGCCGCTCCTCGCCCCCGCCCGCCAACTGGCCCTGCGGTTCAGCGGGACGAGACGTGGTGCCCGTCTCGCCCGCCGACTCGCCGTCCAGCAGCTCACCGACTGGACGGCCTTCCCGTACGACTCCGACCCGGCCCGTGCCGTCGCTCTCGTCACCGCCGAGCTGGCGTCCAACGCCATCCGCCACGGCAGCCTCCCCGGCCGGGACTTCCGCCTGGCGCTGCTGCTCCTGCCCGACCATTACCGCATCGAGGTGACCGACACTCGCCCCGAGCGGCTCCCACCGCCTTTGGCACAGCAGCCTGCTGACGAGACCTCCGGCCGAGGCCTGTTCCTCGTCCAGGCCCACGCCGACCGCTGGGGATGCGCGGTCCGCAACCCGTACACCAAGACCGTCTGGGCGGAGGTGCAGCTTCGCGCCACGGGTTCGTGACACCCACCCTTCCGCCCGGAAACCGGCCGGCCGTCGTCGCCGCAACGTCGGCGAAAGAGACCGTCAGCGGTCGGCGTAGTGCTTCGCCAACTTCTTGATCTCCTCGGTCCACAGCAGCACGTCGTCGCCCGGCCGCTTGTACGGCGTGCGCCGGGCCAGCTTGAAGAAGCCGCCGGACGGCCAGCCGCTGTCCTTCAGCACCACGAGTGCCGACAGCAGGGGCAGCGACCCGTCCGGGCTCTCCCGGACCGAGGCGTCCTCCAGGAGGTACGGCATCGGGCCCTCGTGGGCGGGGACGTAATGGCCGAGCCGGGCCAGTTCGCCGCTCAGATCGCCGTACGGAATGGGAGCCGCGCCCTGGCGGGCACGTGACCGCAGGATCTCGATCACGGCCTCCAGAGCCTGCTCGTACTCCAGCGTGCCCTTCTGCATGTGCCCTCCCGACCTCGGAATCCGACGACTGCCGAATCTATGGCACCGGCGACGAGGCTGGGGTTCGGATGCGCGAAGTAGACGTCCATCTCTTGTGAACTGAGTGCATGAATCACATACTGGTGTCGATCAACCGTCGCCCGCCGCCTCGGCAGGCAGGGCGTCGTGGCCCGAGAGGGGATTCGTGACCGGCTCAGACGGCAGGCTCGTGCAGACCGCGGTGATCGGGAGCCGGAACTCCGGCCGCGCGATCATCCTGCCGACCGACGCGGACGAACTGACCCGCTGGCGCCGGCGCCACCCCGCCTACACCTACTGGTGCGGCATCCAGCTCGGTGGCTGCGGCCATGAGCTGTCGGACCGTCTCTACCGCGACAAGGTCTGCCACTTCGCCCACCGGCCCCACACCTCCTGCCACCGTACGGCCACGGGCGCGGCCAGCGCGGACCACCTCTTCATCAAGGACGACCTCGCCGCCTGGGCCGGACGCAACAGGCTGAAGGGGAAGGTCACTTCGCGCGACCTCGGATCCGGTCCGGGAGACGCCGTCGACTTCCGGGCCGGCGCGGCCGGGCAGCAGCACGTGCGCTTCCAGTTCAGCAGGCTCGCGCACACCGAGTGGCAGCGGGCCCGCCGGAAGCTCTCCGGCGGCTCGGCCACCCTCGACTGGGTCTTCGGTCCCGGCGCGGCTCAGCCGGAGACCATGGAAGAGCTGTACGACGAGTACGGATACCTCCTCCGTTTCCGCTTCGAGACGCACGGTGCCGTACGACGTATCCGCCTCCGGGCGGAGGATCCCCGGCGCAGCACCGACTGGGTGCCCCTCGACGCCTGTGCGATGACCCCGGCGGGACTCCGGATCCCGGGAGCGGAGCCGCGACGGCGTTCGGGGGCGCGCCCCTCCGCCGAGGCGGTCGTCGGGCGCGGTGCGGCGCCGGCGCCGCGATCCCGTGAGGAGCAGGTGCTCGCGTTGAGAGAGGCGCTGATGAGTGCCGCGCGGTTCCGGACCAGGTCCACCTGGGAGGCGCTGGCCCGAACCGCCGGACGTGATCTGCTCGGGCTGTCCGCCCCGGACCGTGCCGGTCTGCTGACCCTCGTGGACCAGGACTGCGGCAGTGAGGGAAGCCCGCTGCTGTCGGCGCTGATCAGGACCGGGGAGGGGGACCCGCCGCCCTACGTGGGGGACGTGGTCGCCGCCGTCGGCTGCGGGTTTCCCGCGACGGCGGCGGTGCTCAAGCGATGGTGCCAGCGGGAGGCGGACCGGGCGTTCGCCGTGTACGGGATGCCGTCCCGCACGGCCCCACCGCGGCTGCCGCTCACCTCGGACGGTCAGCTCGCCGCCCAGCCGAGTGCGGAGCCTGCTCAGCACCGGACCATCGTCCATGTCGAGGGCGGACCGGTTCGACAGTCTGCCGCCCGACCGAAGTCTGAGGGCCTCCCCGGCGTTCCGCTGCTTCGTGACACGGAGATCCGGCACGCCTTGCGCAGCGCACGGCAGAGACGCGGGCCCAGGCCCAGGTATGCCGCGGCCCTCATGGCGCGAGGGGAAGAGGCGCTGACGAGGCTTCCTGAACCCCAACGCACCGAACTGGTGGCCGAGATGGCGACCACCCGCCGCTGGCTGGACAGTCGACCGGACACATCGGCGCAGAAGCCGAAGCCGAGCCGGCGCACGAAGAAGGCCGCGAACGCGAGAAAAGCCGCCGAGGCAGCGAAGCAGGCGGCGCGCGCCCAGAAGGCGCGGCAGGGGAAGAAGGCGAAGGACCCGTTGCAGGGCGCGCGTCCCCTGCCCGGAGTCGGCGACACCCGACCGGAGAAGAAGACGAAGTGAGCGGCGTTTCCGGCATGAGCGCCGCCCTCTGGGCCATGGGCGGTAATCGCCCCGCTGAACCTGAACCTCAGAGACTCGAGATTCCGTCGAGTCCCACCCTGGAAGCGCCTACCCTGCCCGCATGTCCCACGCGAAGACCTCGTACGTCTGCCTGCCCTGCCGGGCCTCGTACAAGCAGCCCTACGACAGGGACAGGGAGCGGATCTGCCCCCGCTGCTCCCTGCCGCTGGTCCACGTCGGTTCCGCCTTCGCCGCGCCCCGTCGCCGGGACACGGCGGCCTGGCGGACCCTGTCCGTGCTGCTGCACGCCGGGGTCCGTTTCCACAAGAGCTGCTGCGGCGGGCCCGGTTACCGCCCGCGTACCCTGAGCGAGGTCCGCGAGCGGATGACGTACGCCCGGCGCAGCGGCGAACCCTTCGCAAGGTCACTCGTACGGTACGAGGTGCCGTCCTCCCCGTAGCGCGGGTGAGGTGAGCGGCCCTGCGCCGACCGGTCTCCCTCAGTCCTCAGCCGGTGACAACCAGCCGATGTGCCGCAGAACGGGCACGATCCGGAAGTGGATGAAGGCGATCACCGGTGTCTCGGCATCCTCGGCGGGGAAGAACAAGGCGTGTTGGAGGGGCTTCTCGTGCTGTGGGTCGTCCAGGTCCACAGGAGGAAGATCCGGTCGGTCGAACGCGGCTTCCAGCTTGACGCCCTTCCGAGCGGTTAGTTCTCTGAGATGGCGCAACCCCATGGCGTTCGCGAGGTCCCCTGTGGTGAGGGACTTCTTGATCCGTGGCCTGCCCTGCGCATCGACGTACGTGGGGAACACCATGACGCGCAGCTCCCCGCGCTGTGGGGAGGCGCTTATCCCGGAGCGCAGCCGGTTGTGCAGATTGGAAAGGGCGGCGGGCATCTCGGGGACGACCGTGGGCTTGTGGAGCACCAGATCGCGCTCGCCGTTCCCCCAGCGGTTGTCGTGCACCGTCAGCTCAGGTTGCCCGGGGACGCGTATCTCCCACTCGACGGCGGTCGCCCTGGAGATTTCTCCGGAACAGGTGGTTCCGCGCTTCTCGATGCTCCTTCCGTCGTTCAGGGCCAACGTGAGATCGCTCAACAACCGCACGGGTGATGCCTCCTTCGTGAAACCCCGGCACGCATTCAGTCCCTCCGTGCCAGATCCAGCGCCGCCACTCCGACGAACCAGTCCAGTACTTCGCAGACCTCTTCGCTGTGCTCCTCGAAGACGGTGACCGGGAAGGACGGGCGCAGTTCCAGCTTCGCCTCGGGCAGGTCGATGCCGTCGATCCTGTTCAGGCGGTTCAGGAGTTCCCGGCGCTGCTCCGTGTCGTCGAAGGGACTGCGGCTCTTCAGGTACTGGAAGACCACCTCGACCGTTCCGCTGACGGGGTAGATCCCGACCGGCCACACCTGGTGCGGCCGGTGGCCGGTCCCGAGGTCCAGCATGGGGAAGCAGCTCGTCTCCTCGTGCCGGCCGTACGTCACGTGGCCACCCTGACGGCGCCAGAAGTCGAGGGCCGCCACGACTCCGGGGTGCGCGGCAGGCCAGCTCTCCCGTAGCTGCGTGAGGAACCGCTCGGCCGCCACCGCGTCCTCCCCGTCGGGGAGCGGGTCGTGCACGGCGGGCTGTGCCACGTCCCTGCCCAGCAGGGTGGCCAGCTCGGCGGCGGACAGGCGCTGGGACGGATGGGCCCGTCCCGAGGGGTCGAAGCGCACTCCCTCGCTCGCCAGCAGCTCCTGCGGCGGCAGCCGGTCGCTGCCGTCCGCCCAGCGGAACGACGGAGAGATCCTCCCCTCCGCGGTGAGCACCCGGTAGGCGCCGATCACACCCGTATGGGACCCCAGATAGGCCCCGACGGGCACCGGGTGGCTGCCGATCAGCTCCGCGACGTCGCCGTACGTCGTCCACGTGCCGCTCGGCATCGCCACCAGAGCGGCCCGCAGCTCGACCCAGCCCGGCGATTCCTCGCCGGACGGCTTGACCCCGCCGATCGGACCGGGCCAGAGCCCCACGGCGCGGTCGGCCAGGCGATCGGCGCGTTCCAGGATCTGTTCCTTGCCCCAGCGGTGCGCCGAGGAGATCTCGAGATTCATGCGCAGGGCACTGGAGTCGAGGATCTGCTGCTTGCGCTCGAAAGGATGGTTGGAGAGCTTGCCGTTGTCACCGGTCAGCGTCAGATTGCCGAGCGTGTGCACCAGCAGGTCGTGCAGTTCCTGCGGGGTCTGGTTCGGCTCCGTCTCCTCGGCGAGCAGGTCGAACCAGGCCGGAGCGGGACGCTGGGGCAGGACGTGCTCCACGCTGAGGGACGCCTTGGCGAAGTCCACCGGCTCGGAAGCGCCGTAGCTCTCCTCCAGGCGGCGCAGGATGTAACCGCGCTGGGGAGGCCGCCCGGACCAGTAGAACGGCTTGGTGCGGACCGCCTCGCGCAGCTCCTCGTCGGTCGGCCAGCGCCGTCGCCGGCCGGACAGGAACCGCCTCACCGACTCGGCGACCGGTCGGTCGGTCTCGAGCTCCTTCGGTGCCTCCATGAAGATGCGGTTGAGGTTGTTGGTCGGCGTCTGGCAGATCAGACGTCGCACCAGGTAGGACTCGACGTAACCCAGCGCCTGAGCCACGTCGTCCGGCGTCGTCCTGCCGGCGTCGAGGAGGTCCAGCAGGTGCAGCGCGAGCGGGTAGTGGATCTGACCGCCCCAGGCGACCAGCCGTTCCAGGGCCGCCCGGAGGACGGGAGACCGCTCACGCGTGGGGTCGACGATCCGCAGGAACCGTCCGGCCCGCTGCGCGAGCTGCTCGATCTCCTGCTGCAGAGCTTCCTCATCGCCGGCCAGCGGCTGGAGCCTCTTCTGCTGCTCGCGGTAGATCTCGCTCTGCTTGGTCTTGTAGTGGCCGCGCACCACCAGGTCGAGCCAGACCAGGAGTTCCAGGTTCTTCGGGCCGAGGCTCTGCTGCATGGGCAGCCACAGTTCCTGGTAGATCCGCTCGCCCCGCTTGGGCAGCAGCATGAACACGTAGTTGCGCAGCAGATCGCTCTGGCTGAGCCCGACCCCCGTGTTGTTGATCGACTCGAAGATCCGGTACACGTTGTCGCCGGGCTCGGCGGTGATCTCCACGATGGAGAGCAGGTCCTTGAGCACTGTCTCGACCGTGGCGGCCCATTGCTCGGCGCCCGCTTCGTGTCCTTGGGCGAGCGCACCGCGGAAGAACCGGTAGGCGGCCCCGATGTTGTCGCCTCCGCCGGCGTCCGCCCGGGACTGAACACAGGCGGTGTACGCGTCCCGGTCCGCCTGAGTGGGCAGCAACCGGTAGTGGTCCGCGCCCTCGTGGAACTCGTTGACCAGTATCTGGCGGTGCACCCGGTCCACCCCACGCGCGTCACCCGTCTCCTTCAGGTGGTCGCGCAGCGCGGTGAAGGCCAGCATCAGCGTGGTCAGCCGCTGCTGTCCGTCCACCACCAGCCACCTCTGCACGCCGCCCGCCTGGATCTGGCCGGGTGCAAGCACTACGGAACCCAGGAAGTGCGGCGCGGCCGGCTCGCCGGCCAAATGCTGGTCGACGAGTTCCCCGATGTCCTCCCACAGCCGCTGGAGCTGTTCCCCGCCCCAGCTGTAGGTGCGCTGGTAGAGCGGCACCTGGAACTGCTTGTCCCCCTGGACGAGCTTGAGGAAGGTGATCTCCTGGGCGCGCATGCGCCTCCTTTCCCTACGACACCCCTGATGGGTGCGTGAGCCAAGCCCGTTCGTGTTCCGGCGACCTGCGGCACAGGGGCGGTTGTCCGTTGAAACTATGCCTTCTCGGATGGCACTGTGCGCCGCTGTCCGGGGAGAACGGTTCGAGATGCGTGACACTGGCCCTTCGCGGAGTGGCACAGCGTCGTCGTGGAGCCGGATCAAGCCACCGAGCCGGGGTCGAGGGGCGTCTCGTCCACGCCGTCATCGCCGGCCCAGCTCGACGGGGGCTCCCCGAAGATCTTCCGTGCGGACTTGATCGTCAGGCGTCCGAATATGTGGTTGCCGCCGGCGCCGAGCGCGGCACCGATGCCCAATGGCACCTGCTTGCTCAGCACCAGGACCCCCTGCTTGGTCCCGTACTTGGTGATGAACCGCGGCCCCAGGATCTTGTTGGCCTTGTTGATCGCGCTCATCGGGATCGCGCTGACGATCCGCTTTGCCCAATAGGGGCCGGAGCGCCCGACGACTTTGTCCAGGGCGCTCACCGCTCCGTCGCCGAGGAGGACGGTCAGGACCAGGAGCTTGCGCCGCTCGAGGTCCTCGGGATGCATGCCGTGGACCTCGGCCAGCGACAGCGTGTAGAGCACGGATGCCTCGGTGAAGAGCATGATGTCGGCCAGGGCCGTGGGGATTCCGGCGCCGGGCACGATTCCCGCCGCGCCGGATGCTCCCCCGGACGCGGTGACGCCGGCGAGGTAGTAGCGGTCCAGCCGACGGACCAGCTCCGGGGGAGTGTCATCGGGGTGGACCCGCCGCAGGCGCTCGACGTTCTTCCTCGCCAGTGGCTGCTGGGCGACCAACGCCTTGTCGAGAACCTGCTGAATCGGGTTCTTGGCGTCATCGGCCTTGCTCATCGGGATTCTGGTCCTTTCGGATCGGGAGCGCATCAAGCGCATCGGGGGCGATATACAGCCAAGTTCAGAGCCAGGCATGACGGAGCGGATAGATGCGGCGATCTTTGGACGGGAGGATCGTTCTGCGTCACTGGTGCGGCAGTCGGGTCGCTCTGCCGCCAACCGGGGCGCCGTACACCTCACTTGCGCGTGCGCGCCACTGTGCTCCCTCTTCGGCACGAGGTCGAGGCACAGCCTGGCGTGCGTCGTGAACTAAGTCAACAGTGAGATGGAGGGTGAGCGTCGGACTGGAAGTGTTCGGGGGTCGGTGCGGTCGATCCGTGGTGCCGGTGACAACCGGCCGACGGGGGTGTGCAGGGATGTCGATGGAGCGGAATGGCATCCCATGTTTGCTGATACGCTCGCCATGTGTGCTCAGTTCACACTCGAGTTCTTGCGCCGGGGGGCGCCGCGTGACCGGACTCGTGGTGGTCGGGGCGGGATGACCGGTCGGGCCACCGGATGGTCCTCGGAAGTAGTGGTGGGGTGGGCGTGTGAGTCAGGGTGAGCGCGGGCTGAGCGGAGAACCGCAGCCGATCGGTTCTGTCTACCAGTACGACGACGGCCTGTACGTGCGAGTGGATGACGTCGTGCCCTACGCACTGACGGACGTCGAGAGCAGCCATGGTCACCGACAGGGTGACGACCTGGTGCGGTGCACCCTCTTCGTGAGCAACGGCACCGGGCGTCCGCTGGACCTCGACGGCGTCACCCTGCTGGTGCGGGGAGGGCCGCACGGCAAGACGGCCCGGCAGGTGCAGGACCACCACAGTGACGTGCTCGACGGCGAACTCGAGGGCACCTTGCGCGCGGGACGCAGGGTCTCCGTGACGTGGGCCTACAGCATTCCGGCCGACTCCGCCGATGACCTGGACATCGAGGTCCGCTTTCCGGGGAGCGACCGGGGAAGCGTCACGTTCGGCACGGCGCCGGCGGCCGTCGCGGAGACCGACGAGGGTCCCGCACCGGTGCTGTACGACCAGTCCCTGCTGTTCGGTGAGCAGCAGCAGTCGTTGTTCGCGGAGTCGGACGACGACCCCGAACCCGCGGCCACGGCGCCCTCGGATGTCGCCGGAGCGAAGCGCGCGATCGTACCGGCCGCGCCCGACGTCGCCCCGGTCCGGTCGACCGGCCCCGGACGCCGACCCGTCCCGTCAGTGGCCACGGAGACCTCCGCCGGCGACCTGGACGCCGCTCGCGTCCGACAGATCTTCCGGTTCCTCGCCGAGGCCGAGGAGTCGAAGACGCGTCCCGTGCGGACGCTCGACGGGGCGGCCGGCACCGTGTGGTTCGACGAGCTGCCGGACGACGACGGCGTCGAGGTGATGATCGACGGCGCTCTCGCCGGAGAGGACCCGGCCTGGCTGACCGTCGCACGACCCGAACGCGAGGACGCGCCGCACCCGAAGGCCCTGCTCGCCCCCTGGGTGGACGAGACCCGGATCCGTGACTTCAGGGAGCCCCGCGCCCCACACCTGCGCCGGCGCATCGAACCCGACTTCCCCGACTGGTCCCGAGGCATCCCGCTCGACAAGACCTACCACGAGCTGGACGAACACCCCCAGCGGGAGAAGATCGAGAAGCTGTACGCCGCCTGGGAACAGGAATGGCTCGCCTGGGCGGAACGACGCCGCGCGATCGACCCCATGGTCAGGCTGTACGACCGGCTGCACAAGATGCACGAGGACGCCGCGGGCCTCGGCGAGGCGTACGAACTCGTGCTCGGCCTCGGCCGGCTCACCTGGCAGACGACCACCGGGCAGAGGGTGGAACGGCACCTCCTCACGCACCGCGCCACCCTCCAGCTCGACCCGTCCACCGGCATGCTCACCGCCGCCCCCGACCCCACCGGCACGGGCCTGGAGCTCGAGGAGGGCATGCTGGAAGGGGCCCAGCACGTGCCGGGCACGGTGCGCGAGGCGATCGTCGAAGCGCTGGAAGGCGCCTCCGACGTGACCGACCCCGAGCACCTCGACGCCGTGCACACCGCCCTGCGAAGCTGGGTGAACGCCGCGCACAGCGCGGGAAGTTACGCGTCGACCGTCGAGCGCGCCAGGCCGCGCAGCCTCGATGTCCCCCAGGTGGGGCTCACCCCCGCACTCGTCCTGCGCGAGCGCAGCCGCCGTTCCACCATGGACGCCCTCAAGGCCATCGCCCGGCAGGTCGACGCGGGCACCCCGCCCACCGCACTGCTCGGTTACATCGCGGGCCGGGACGGCGCGCTGACCGCGGCGGACCTCGCGGCGGCGGAGGACGGCGGAACGGCGCAGGACGGCGACGAGATGTACTTCGCGCTGCCCGCCAACGAGGAGCAGCGCACGATCGCCGAACGCCTGCGCGCCAACCGGCTCGTCGTCGTCCAGGGGCCGCCCGGCACCGGCAAGACGCACACCATCGCCAACCTGGTCACCGACCTGCTGGCGCAGGGCAAGAGGGTCCTCATCACCAGCCACACCCCGCGCGCCCTGCGCGTACTGCGGGACAAGCTGCCGGAGTCCATCCGCGACCTGTGCGTGAGCCGCACCGAGGACGGCGCGGCCGCCCAGCGGGAGCTGGAAGCGTCCGTGCAGCGGATCCTCGGCGAGTACGCGGGCTACGACGAGAAGGCCTCCCGCAAGGGAATCCGTGCCCTCCAGACGCGCCTCGCCCAGGCCCGTGACGCTCAGCAGGCCATGCTGCGCGACCTCGCCGCACTGCGCGAACAGGAGACCCACCGCTTCGAGGCGGAGATCGGCGACTACAGCGGCAGCCTGCAGGAGATCGCCGAGCGCCTCACCGCGGAGGCGGGGCGGTACGACTGGCTGGGCCCGGTCCCGCAGGAGCAGCCCACCCTGAGCGCCGACGAGACCCTGCGCCTGCTGCACACCACCCGTGCCTACACCCCGCACCACCAGGCCCTGGCGGCCGAGGTCCCCGGCCCTCACGAACTGCCGGGCCCCGGTGACTTCGAGGAAGCCGTGGGCATCGTGCGGTCGGCCGAGGAAGCACACGCAGAGGCGCGCCGGGACCCGATGTGCGCGGAGTACGACACGGCCGTGAGAAGCCTCGGAGAGGGGGAACAGCAGCGGCTGTCCTCGGCGCTCGACGCCTTCTCCGCCGCCCGCGCTCGTGCTGCGGCTCTCGCCGCCGCGGCTGGTGACTGGGCCACGACGCTCCTGAAGCAGGTGACCGAGGGACAGGACTGGCAGGCACGCAGCCGGCAGGCCGCCGTCACCGAAACCCTGGCGGCCGTCGACGCCTCGCTCGCCACCCTGGGCACGGCCATGGTCAGCGGCCTGGAGCAGTACGACCCGGCCACGGCACTCGCCCAGGTCACCGCACTGCACGACGGACTCGGGCAGGGACAGAAGCTGCGCGGCCCCCTCGGCATCCGCTCCAAGTTGGCGAAGACGGTCGGCGCGTTCGTGGAAGCCGTACGGGTCGACGGTCGGGCGCCGGAGGACGTCTCGACATCGGCCGTCGTCCTCGCCCGCGTCCAGCTGGAACTGCGCCTGGCCCAGGTGGAGTCCGAGTGGGGCGTACCCGTCGCCGCCTGGCAGGGACACGGACCGCGCCTCGCACGGCTGAGGCAGGACGCGGAAGTGCTGGACGCACTGCTCGCCGTCGTCGCCGCCCGCACCGACGTCCTGACCGCCGCGGCCACCTCCCCGGCCCTCGCGGTCGCCACCTGGCACGAGGCGGCCGTCGAGAACGCCGTACGCACCCTCCTGAGGGCGGCGACCACCCTGCGCGCGGCCGAACGGTCGCGCAAGGTCATCGAGCACAGCGAGGACCTGCTGCGCGTCTGGGGCGACCGGCCGGGTGTGTCGCCCGCCGTCGTGCGCGCACTCGGTACCGTCCGCGACCGTGACCCCGTCGGCTACCGCACGTTCAGCGAAGAGATGGCCGAGGTGCGCGAGGCCGCTCGACTGCGAGCCGAGCAGGCCGGGGCCCTGGAGCGTGTTCGCGAGGCGTTCCCGGCCCTCGCGGACCGCATCGCCGGTACGGCCGAGGACAGCGCCTGGGACGACAGGCTGCCCTCGCTCGCCGAGGCCTGGGCCTGGTCCGCGTGGCGCGACCGCATGGAGCGGCTGACCGACCCCGAGGCCGAGCGCGCCCTGCGCCGACGACTGACGGAGGCCGACGACGAGGCCCGCATCATGCTCGCGCGGCTCGCTGCCGCTCGCGCCTGGCACCGCTGCCTCGGCCTGCTCACCGGCGACCAGTCCCGGGCACTCAGCGCCTATCAGCAGGCGGCACGGCGCATCAAGGGCAAGTACCAGCACCGCTACCGGCGCGACGCACAGGCCGCCTTGCGCAAGGCGCAGACGGCGGTGCCGGCCTGGATCATGCCCCTGCACCAGGTCGCCGAGACCGTCCCCATGGACCGGCCGGGTCTGTTCGACGTCGTCATCGTCGACGAGGCCAGTCAGTCGGGCCTGGAGGCCATGCTGTTGAGCTGGCTCGCCGACCGGATGGTCGTCGTCGGCGACAGCAAGCAGGTCAGTCCGTCCAACGTCGGCCTCAAGCAGGACGAGTACTTCCACCTCAGGGATCGTCTGCTCACCGCGCTGGAACCGGACGTCCGCAGCCTGTTCGGCCCCGAGTCCAGCTTCTTCGACCTCACGGAAGCGCTCTCGGCTGGCCGCGGCACACTCATGCTCAAGGAGCACTTCCGGTGCATGCCGGAGATCATCTCCTTCTCCAACGAGCTCTGCTACAACCGTGATCTGCTGCCCCTGCGGCAGTACGGCGCCGACCGACTGCCCCCGGTCCGCACGGTGTACGTCGAGACGGGCGAAGCCATCGGCTCCAACACCCGGCTGACCAACACCGCCGAGGCCGAGGCCCTCGTCGACGCGATCGTGCGCTGCTGCGCCGACCCCGCCTACGAGGGGAAGACCATGGGCGTCATCAGCCTCCGCGCGAGCAAGGGGCACCTGACGGAGCTGGAGAACCTGATCGCCGAGCGCCTCGACTACGAGCAGCGCGAGGAGAGGCGCATCCGGGTGGGCGACGCCGAGGACTTCCAGGGCGACGAGCGGCACGTCATGTTCATCTCGTTCGTCAACTCGGCGACGACGGCCGCCGGAGCGGTCCCGGGCGGCTTCAACGGCAAGACCTACGAGCAGCGCATCAACGTGGCGGCCTCACGCGCCCAGGACCAGGTGTGGGTGTTCCACAGCGCGCGGGCCGAACAGTTCCACGAGAACGACCTGCGCCGGCGGTGGCTCGATCAACTCACCCGTCCCGCGGAGGAGGACGTCGTCGCGGTCGAGGGCGAGGTTCTGCCCGACGTCCGGCACGAAGCGTTCGACAGCCTGTTCCAGCAGAAGGTGTACTTGGAACTGACGGCACGGGGCCACCGGGTCCGGCCGGGATACAAGGTGGGTCGTCACACGCTCGACCTCGTCGTGGAGGGCGGAACGCGTCGCCTCGCGGTCGCCTGCGACGGTGACGCCTTCGCCGAGGGGGAGGACGCCTCCACCGCGGCCGCAAGACAGCGCGACCTGGAACGCGTCGATTGGACGTTCGTCCGGATCCGGGGCAGTCGCTTCCACCTCGACCGGGAGCAGGCACTGGCCCCGCTGTGGGCCGAGCTGGAACGGCTGGGCATCGAACCGGTCGGGCGGGAGCCGGAAGGCTACGGTGCCACCGACGGCCCCGCGCCCGACGAGGCCGAGGCGACCGGTGACGCGGCGACCGACAGGGTGGCGGTGACCCGCGATGACACAGCTGAGGCCGATGAGGCCGTCCAGGCGGGGCGTGCGGCAGGGGCCGGTGATACCCCTGCCGGTAACGGCCTGCCGGCAGAGCGGTCAGGAGCGTCGAACCACGAGGGCGGTGGCCGGGACGACATGCGAGCGCAAATGTCGACGCGGAGCGCGGCCGCCCTGGGGGCGGTGTCCGCCGAACCGTCCGAGAACGAGGCGCGGACGGAGACTCCCCCCTCGAGCGCACCAGGCCTCCTGCCGGTCCGGGAGATCCCTGCCGGAGCCTTCCAGCGGTTGGTGCGCGAGATGCAGCAGTTGCAGACGGCGGTCGACGCTCCCTTCGAGACCCCCGAGAAAGCGGACGCGGCACAGTTGGTCTTCCTCAGGAGGACCCAGGAAGAGCAGCGCGACCGGCGCACCAAGCGCCTCGTCTTCCTGCGGACGTTCCTCGACGCCGTCGCCGTCGGGCGGCAAGGGGCCGTTCCAGACGTCGTGGTTCCGGGTGTACTGCTTCGCCTGGAGTTCGACGGCCAGGTGGACGAGGACACCCTCTACACGATCGCCGAACTGCCCACCGAAGAGGCGGACATCGTCTCCCCCTCCTCCCCACTCGGTCACGCGCTGACCTGGCAGCCGACAGGACGCGCGATCTCGTACGACACGTCCCAGGGCAAGAAGCGCACGGTGGTCGTGCGGGAGATCCGCGCCTGATCGCGGCCACGGAACGGTGAGAAGGGAGCCCTGTCCCACGGACCTGTCTTTCGGTCCGTGGGACAGGGGCCCGGTGGGGTTCAGCCGGCGACCGGGTCCAGCATGGGGCTCCGTTCACCACTCCAGGAGATCGCCAGCGCGTCGCGCGCCCGCGTACAGGCCACGAAGAGCAGGCAGTGCTCGGCCAGAAGATCCGATCGGTGCTGCACGGCGTCCTCGTCGGCCGGTGTCACTTGCGGAGCGAACGGCAACGCGTTGGCCGTCACGCCGACGATGGCCACACAGCGGAACTCCAGCCCCTTCATGGCGTGCATGGTCGCCACACGCACACCGGAGACCGCCGGTCCCGGGTCGTCCTTGACCGCGACGGCGGGCACACCCTCACGACGCAGACGGGCGATGACGGCATCGACCAATGTGTTGAACCGGGCGCACACGGCCACCTCGGACGGTTTCACGCCGTCCTGGTCGACCCACGTGCGGACCTGGTCCACCAGCGCGCGCAGTTCGTCGTCCTGGCTGGCATGGCCGCGAGCCACCGGTACGCGACCGTGCAGCTCGGAACGGTAACCCCGCAGCGAGTCCTGGCCACCGTCGTCCTCGTCGTCCTCACCGAGCCGGCCCACCGGCTGGCCGTCCAGGAGGGACGCCGACCAGCGCAGGATCTCCTCCGTGCTGCGGTAGTTGAGACGCAGCCGGGAGGTGCGTCCGCGCACGTTGACACCCAGGGACCGCAGCGAGACCCGGGAGTCGTAGATGCGCTGATGGGGATCACCGACGAGGAACAGGTCGTCGGCCTGCTCGGCCACGCAGGCACGCAGCACCCGCCACTGGGCCGGGTGCAGGTCCTGTGCCTCGTCCACCACGACGTGGCGGTAGCGCGGTCCCTGCTCGGCCAGGATCCGGGCGGCCTGGTCGCACACCATGGTGTACGTCGCGGAGTCACGCGAAGCCAAGTCCCCCTTGAACCTCTCCATGACCCGCCACAGCCGGGCCCGTTGCACCCGCCCCACCTGCGTGCCGCGCCCCCTGCGCACACATCTCAGGTACTCCTCCGGCGTCCGCAGCGCCTGCGCCAGCACGACGTTGCGGAACTCCTGGGACAGGAAGCGCTCCGACCAGGGAAGGTCCTCGCGCGCGGCGGCACGGGTCCACGCGGTCTTCTCCGCTGCCGCCGACAGCGGCTTCGGCGAACCGCCCCGGGCTTCCCGGACGACCCGGGCGGCCAGCGAGTCCACCGTCGTGACGTCGACACGGTCGAGCAGATGCGCGTCGGCGTCGCCGAGCAGGAGAGCCAGGCTGTCCCGCAGGGTGGCCGCCATGGCGTTGGTGAAGGTGGTGAGCAGGATCCGGTCGCCCTCGCGTCCGGGGCGCAGCAGGTGCCGCACCCGGTGCAGGGCGACGACCGTCTTGCCCGTGCCGGGGCCGCCCGTGACCTGGGCCGGCCCGTTGAAGCCCGGGTGGTAGGCGTACCGGCGCTGGGAGGGGTGCAGGAAGACGCGCCAGCGAACGAAGTCCTCGCTGAGGATGCGCTCCAGCTCGCCGGGGCCGGTGACCTCCACGATGCGGTTGGGCGTGTTGAGGATCGCCTCGCTGAGTGTGACGGCCGGCCGCTCCTCCGCCGTGCGCACCGTCTGCCCGCGCGGGGCGATCAGCTGTTCCCAGACGTCTTGGGGCGAACAGCCCGCCGCCAGGTACTCCAGCACCTCGTACTGATCGGCAGGCATCATGGGAGGTGCCATGACCGTCAGGTCATCGGCGGTGACGCACACCCGTGCCAGCCGCAGCACCTGCTCGTCGACGCCGAGGTCACGCAGCACGGTGTCGGAGTGGTGCGCGAAGAGCCGGGCCGGGGTCTGGACCGCCTTCGTCTCGAAGTAGGTCTCCATCTGCTCGAGGGCCTCGACATTGCGCACCTCCAGGCCTCCGGTGGCACCGTTGACCGAATAGGCACGCTTGCAGGCCCAGTTGATCGCCTCGTCGTGGGGCGCCACCCTGAGCAGAGTGAACAACTCGCTGCCGTCGTCCGGGGCGAGGAGAACACCCCGATAGAACTTGGTGACCCGGATCGTACGGATCCGGGGGTCGCGCGCCCGCTCGAGCTTCTCCAGATGCAGTCCCTTGCTGGCGTGGAGCTGAGGCACGGTCAGGCTCCGGAACATCTGGATCGTGTCGTTGACTTCCTTCTGGACAGGTCTCTGCAGGGAGATCAGGTCCGCGACGAAGTCGTCGGAGAGGGCGAGGCGGGGCATGGGAGTCCTCGGGTCGCGGGCGGACGGGCAGGCACCAGCCTAGAGACTGACGGGACGGTAAGCGACGGTCCGCTGCAATCGTTGTGTGAACTGAGTCAACGGGGATATATTTCTCGTGCTGTCGTACCCCGGTACTCACCCGTGCTCCAACGGCTCTGTCCGAAAGGACCTACCGCATGCCGGCCCAGCCTGCCCAGGCCGCTGTTCCCCATCCGCTCGACGAGATTCCCCAGACGTTCCGCGCCGGGGATTCCTACGCGGTGCGCGACGCGCTCGTGCACTACGTCCGCCGCGATCTGCTGGGCCCCTGGGACGGTGAGGAGGAAACGCTGCCGAGTGCCTCCTCCGGTCCTCGTGACAGGTACCTGGTCGGCATGCTCGGCCCGCGACCCCAGACCGTCACCGCGGAACGGATCGCCCGTGCGGCCGCCCAGGGCGCGGACGGGGTGTCGGGCGACGAGCAGGAAGGCGACGACAGCGACCTGCAGGACCGGTTGAGTCCTCAGGCCGCCGGACACATCTGGGCGTCCTCCATGGGCCTGTCCTTCAGCGTTCCGGCATCCGTCGGCACACTCAGCGCAGCCGTCCGCTGGGGTCGCTACACCCAGTCGGACGAGGCCACCGAGCGGGGGACGACGCGCAGGGCCTGGTCACGTGAGCCGGTCGAGCGCCTGGTGGACATCGACGTGACCGACGGGGCCGACCACACCGTGCAACTCGACGGCGACGCCGTCGTCCTCGACGTGCAGGTACGCCGGCACACCGGCCGCACCGGCGTCGAGGACCTGCGCATAGTCGAGCTGGCCCTGGTGAACCGGCAGCCGGACAGCGCGGACGCACGCGACGCACACTGGCTCTTCCAGACCGAGATCGACGTCACCGCATTTCCCGACGACCAGGCGGCCGTCTTCCTGCCGGTCGACGACCCCCTCGCCCCCGCGAGCCATGACAGCGTGCCCGAGGACGCCGAGGAGCGGCGACTGCGCCTGCTCTATCGGGACAGCCTCAGCCACGCCAAGGGCCGCAACGTCGCCGTTCACGCGCACGTCCGCGACGGAGAGCGCAACGCGCACCGCCTGACCACCGTCTGGCTTCCCGAGTACGACGTCAGGGCGACCACCGCGCCGGCACTCGAGGAACAGGACCTCCTCCGGGGGCTGGAACTGGGCATGGACGAACTGGCGGCACTCGCCGTGCCCGACCGTCGGGCCGAGCTCAGCGCCGCCCTCGCCCCGCTGGCCGACGGATACGGCACATGGCTGGAGCAGCAGCGCCGTCGTGCCGCCACACTCCCCGCGGACCTTCGAGAAGCGGCCGAGACCGCGATCGAGCAGGCGCTCGAGATCTGCGACCGCATCACCCTCGGCATCGACCGCCTCGTGGCCGACGAGACGGCCCTGCTGGCCTTCCGGTTTGCCAACCGGGCGATGGCCCTGCAACGCCGCAACACGGCCATCGCGGCCGCTCGCGCCGGCCGCGAGAACGACTCCAGGTCCTACCAGGAGGCCTACGACGAGGTGCACGCCAAGGGCAAGGCGGCAGCCAGCTGGCGTCCGTTCCAGCTCGCCTTCGTCCTGCTGAACACCGACTCCCTCACCCAGCCGGGGCACCCGCACCGTGGTACCGGCCGTGAAGCCCTCGTCGATCTGCTGTTCTTCCCGACCGGTGGTGGCAAGACCGAGGCGTATCTCGGACTGGCCGCCTACACCTTCGCGCTGCGGCGCCTCCAGGGCACCATGGGCTCGGGCACGGAAGCCCGGAGCGGTGAGGCGGGCGTGGGCGTTCTCATGCGCTACACCCTGCGGCTGCTGACCGCTCAGCAGTTCCAGCGCGCCGCCGCCCTGGTGAGTGCCTGCGAGGTCCTGCGCCGCGAGGAGTTCGCGCGTGACCGACGCTGGGGATCCACCCCATTCCGCATCGGGCTCTGGGTGGGCACCTCCGTCTCACCGAACTGGTTCGAGGAGGCCAAGGAACAGATCGCCGAGGCCAAGGAGAACGCCAGCGACAAGCACGCCCGCGTCCTGCAGGTCCTCACCTGTCCCTGGTGCGGCAGCGGGCTGACCGCCCGCTCGAACATGGAGTACGACGAAGGCCGCCGTAGGGTCCTGTTGTACTGCCCGCGCGGCGAGGGGAAGGAACGCTGTCCCTTCTCGCGCCGTGAAGCGCTCGGCGAGGGCATCCCCGTCCTCACCGTCGACGAGGAGATCTACCGGCTGGCCCCCTCGCTGCTGATCGCCACGGTCGACAAGTTCGCCCAGCTTCCGTGGAACGGCTACTCGGGCCTGTTGTTCGGCAGGGTCACCGAGCTGTGCCCCCGCCACGGTTACCGCCACGACGACCTGGACGCCAAGACCGGCTGCGGTGGCCGCCACAACGCCAGGGGCGACCTGCCCGCCGTCACGGCCCAGCCGGTCACCCGCCTGCGACCTCCGGACCTGATCATCCAGGACGAGCTTCACCTGATCTCCGGAGCCCTCGGCACCACCGTGGGCCTCTTCGAGGCGGCCGTCGACCAGTTGTGCACGTGGAACTTCACCGACGCTCACGGGGCACATCACGAAGTCGGCCCCAAGATCGTCGCCTCCACCGCCACCACCAAGCGGGCCGCCGACCAGGTGCTCGGTGTCTTCGGCCGAAAGGTCGCCGTCTTCCCTCCCCAGGTGCTCGACGTCGGTGACACCTTCTTCTCCCGCCAGGTGGAACTGAGCCGGGAGAATCCCGGCCGCCGCTACCTCGGCGTATGTGCGCACGGCACCCGCCTCAAGGCCGCCGAGATCCGCGTCGCGGAGATCCTGCTGCTCGCGGCGCAGCAGCTCTTCGACGACTACGGCAGGCCAGCAGACCCGTACATGACCCTTGTCGGCTACTTCAACGCGACCCGTGAACTCGCCGGCATGCGGCGGTACATGGACGACGACATCACCACCCGTGTGCGATCCAACGGCAGTCGCAGGGGCCAGGAGACGCTGTCGGACCGCATCGTCAGCAGAGCGGGGATGCTCAGCATCCAGGAACTCACCTCCCGCATCTCCTCTTCGGACATCGGCGCGGCCCTGAAGCGGCTGGAGATCGAATTCGACCCGGAGCGGGACACCTCGGTGCGAAGGCGGGCCTTCCTCCGCGAATACGCCGCCGCCATGAACGAGAAGCGCGAACCCCGTGCATCCATGACGCCGTCCGTCCGACAAGCTGTCGACGTCGTCCTCGCGACCTCCATGCTGCAGGTCGGTGTCGACGTCTCCCGTTTCGGCCTGATGCTCGTCGTGGGCCAGCCCAAGAACACCGCCGAGTACATCCAGGCGTCCTCGCGAGTCGGCCGCGACGCCGCCCGTCCGGGCCTGGTGGTCACCCTCTACAACTGGTCGCGCCCCCGCGACCTCGCCCACTACGAGGACTTCGAGCACTACCACGCGACGTTCTACCGCCAGGTGGAAGCGCTGTCCGTCACCCCGTACACGCGCCGCGCGCTCGACCGCGGTGTCGCCGCCACCTACGTCGCCGCGCTGCGCCACGCGACCTACGACTCCTCCCGCAACCTCGACGCACACCACGTCGACCTCGACGGACCGCTCGCCCAGGACGTCGAACGGCGGCTTCTCGAGCGCGCCGAGCGAGTGGGAGGCGATCGACCCAGGCAGTACCTGAGTGAACGTCTGGACCGGCTCAAGGACGAATGGCGCCGCAAACGTGACGAGAGCAGCTCGGCCCTCGGCTACCGCAAGGAGAAGCACAAGACGACCGTCGTGAACGGTCTGTTGCGCCGGGCGGACGGATCCCGATGGACCGAACTGACCGTCGGTATGTCGATGCGCGAGACGGAGAACGAGATCAACCTGCTCCTTCCCGGCGGCGGCGCCTTCCTGGAAGAGCCGTCGGGGGGTGGCCCCGACTGGACGTTCGGCGCTTCCGGGGCCGACACCGAGCCGGACACGGCGGGCACCGTGGACAGCGACGAATACGGGCCCGTCACGGCCGACACGGTCAGGAAGGCACAACGATGAGCAGTCACGCCAGCAACCGCAGGGTCGGCGCCGTACGACCCAGCCACCTCATGTTCACCGCCGGAGTCGGCGCCCTCGTCGACCTGCCCAACTTCTCCGTCCTGATCCGGGGAATCGACTCCTGGAGTCATTCCGGCGTCACCGACTACGACATCGACGAGCCCCGGCTGCGCGCCGCCGTCAACCGGTCGCTCCAACGCTATGGACGCGGCCAGGTCGAGCAGCTGCGTTCCGCCCCCTGGCTGGAAGGTGCCGACACGGATCCGAAGGGCTGGGCGGCACAGGGAGTCGGAGTGCCCGTCACGCCGTTCCCGCAGTGGCTGCGCTGCGCCGCGTGCAATGTGCTGGCCGCGATCGACTCCGGCGAGTTCGCCTTCGTCAACGCCAACCCTCGGACCCCGCACGAGGCGAAGTTCGTCCACGACTGCAAGCGGGGCAAGCCGCTGGCCGTGGCCGCCCGTTTCACCCTCGTGTGCACCGCCGGCCACCTCGACGAGTTCCCGTACACCGCGTACGTGCACCATGGGCAGGGCTGCGGCAAGACGCCGCGCCCGAAGCTGCGCATGAAGGACCACGGAGGCAACCAGGCAGCCAACGTCACCATCGAATGCGTCGCCTGCGGCGTGAAGCGCAACATCCGGGAGGCCATGGGCGAACGTGGCCGGCGCAACCTGCCCCGGTGCCGGGGACGGCATCCGCATCTCGACACCTACGAGACGAACGGCTGCGACCGGGAACCGGTCCTGATGGTGGCGGGCGCGTCCAATCAGTGGTTCCCGCTCACTCTCAGCGCCCTGGCACTGCCCAAGGCTCAGGGCGGGGACATCGACAAGCTCCTGGACGATCACTGGCCGGACCTCGAACTGATAGAGGACCGAGGGCAGTTCGACTTCATGGCGCGCATGCCCAAGTTCACCTTCCTCAAAGAGTTCGACGCCGACTCGGTGGTCGCGGCGATCACGGCCCGCAAGCAGGGAACCACCGGGCCGGCCCCCTCAGCCCCTGACGTCCAGGCCGACCTCTTCGGACCCGAATGGGACGCACTCTCCGGTCCCGTTCCCACTCCCAGCGACGATTTCGCACTCCGGCAGATTCCCGTGCCGGCCCGTCTGAGTGAGTTCTTCGCCGACATCAGGCAGGTCGAGCGGCTGCGTGAGGCGCGGGCGCTGATCGGGTTCACCCGACTCGACGCCCCGGACCCCGAATCACCGGAGATCGCCACGCGCGTCGAGCTGTCCCGCGGGGTCCGGAACTGGGTACCGGCCAGTGAGGTGCGCGGCGAGGGCATCTTCCTGCGCCTGCAGGACGGTTTGATGGCCGAGTGGACCGCTCGTATGGACAAGTCACCGCAGATGGAGGCGCACAGAGAGGCGTACGCACGGTTCCGCGCCAACCGGAAGTCGGACCGCAAGACCAGTGACTTCGACCCCTACTACGGTTGGCCCGGGGCGCGGTACATCGCTCTGCACACGCTTTCCCACCTGCTGATCCGTACCATCGCGCTGGAATGCGGCTACAACTCCGCCTCCCTCGCCGAGCGGATCTACGCGGGGGACGAGCAGAACCCCAGAACGGGCATCCTCATCTACACCGCCGTCCCGGACTCTGAGGGCACCTTGGGAGGTCTGGTGTCCCTGGCCGAGGAGCGGGAGTTCGACCGGATCGTGCGTCGGGCCCTGACCGACGCACGTCACTGCTCCGCCGATCCGCTGTGCGCCGAACGCCTGCCGCACGACCCGGCCGACTTCCTGCACGGGGCGGCATGTCATGTCTGTCTATTCGTCTCGGAAACCACATGCGAACGGGGCAACCGGTTCCTGGACCGCCGGTTCCTCGTTCCACTGGCCGGGGACCAGGATCCGGTGATGACCCCGGCCGGCCTGCTGCCGTGAGCCGACCGGCTTTCGAAGGCGCTGCCGAGGCTGCCGTGGAGGCCCTCGGCCTCTCACGCAGCAAGGACCTCGCCGGCCTGCTGGCCCAGGGGCGTACCAGGGAGAGAGTACTGACCGAACTGGCGACACCCGGGGTCAGCGAGGCTGCCGCAAGGCTGTACGACGCCATGCAGGCGGAGGCGGTGCCCGCCTCCGAGGCGGCGGCGTACATACGGGGCTATGTCGCCGCCCGGCAGCAGACCAGGGACGCGGTTCAGGTGCGCACCGTGTGGAGCGGCCCTTCGACACCGGGCGTACCGGTGCGTGCCACGGCCCAGGTGCTGGTCGAGGTCATCAACGAGGCGCAGCACGAACTGCTGGCGATGACGTACGCGGCTCGTCCGTATCCCGCCCTGACGAAGGCCCTCACAGAAGCTGCGGGCAGGGGCGTACAGATGCACGTCGTGGTCGAGACCCTGGCTGGCGCCGGCGGTCTGCTCTCGGGAAGGGAACCGGCCGAAGCATTCGCATCCGTGCCCGGCCTACTGCTGTGGGTCTGGGCACGGGACCCGGCTGATCGGGGCCGCTCACGTCAGCACGCCAAGCTGGCGGTCGCCGACCGTCGCACCCTCTTGCTCGGCAGTGCCAACCTGACCGAGTCCGGCGCTCGGCGCAACATGGAGGCGGGTGTGCTGGTGACCGGGGGCGAAGCACCGCGTCGCGTGGCAGAACACATCAGAGAACTGCAGCGCCGGGGCATACTCAGGCCTTTCTCCGCGAATCAAGCTCTCGGCTGACCATGGAACCCTGCTCCTGGCCCGGCCGAAAGCTTCTCGAAGCAGGGTGTAAAACCACTGCGGGCATCGGTCGGCCATTGTCGAAGCAGGTAAAGGCACGGATTCCCGACCGGGAGGAGGGAATCCGGTACCGCACTCATCGGACGGTGGGGATTCTGCTCTCCACCATCACCATGTACGGGGACGACGAGAACCGCGCTCACACCTTCCGGCTTCCCGACAACTCGGACGAGCTCGCGAGGTCAACGAGAGCCCGAGACTTCCTGCCAGCGGTTCGGCGAGACGTCCGATCTCTTCTGGCCCCGAAGGTGTGGATGGTTCTTGCGTACCTCGATCGACGTTCAGCAGAGGATGTGACACATGGTGAACGGCTCCGAGCACCCCGAGTTCTGTATTGAGCCGGGTTTTCCGCATTCAGGACATGCGGTGCGGCCGATGCGCGCATGCCAGAATTCTTCTCACTCCATATCGCGTGAAGCGGTGGTGTCACATGTTCACCGGAGGATCCAGAATTGAGCCAGATCGACACCCGTCTCATCCAGACCGCGGTCATCGGAGGCCGCGACTCGGACCAGCCGGTGATCCTTCCTGAACAGCCGCATAACCTCGACGAGTTTCTCCGTCAGTTCGGAAGGGGCGACTTCTGGTGCGGCACGCTCCTCGGCGGCTGTGGAGAGCCACTGCGCCCCAAGCGGTACGTGACCAGGGTCTGCCACTTCGCCCACGAAGCCAATCCCGGCCGTGGGGAGTGCCACCGGACCACCCACAGCGCGGACAGCGCCGACCATTTGTTCGTCAAGGCTCATGTCACTCGCTGGCTGGCGACACAGGGGCACGAGGTTCAGGGAGAGCTGCGCACACTTGGGCACTGCCACGGTGATGCTGTGGACTTTCGGCTGCGTCGCACGAACATGCATCTCCGGTTCGAGCTCCACTCCGAGGACTACCGGAGCTGGCGCAAGGCGGCGAACAGCCTGGGCGCGAAGGAAGGCCATATCGAGTGGGTTTTCGGCCAGGACGACGCGCTCGCACGCGACATGGTGGCGCGGCGCGAATACGCGCTGCTCGTGCGGTGCGTGACCGAGGGAAGTGACCGTCGTGTGTCCATCGGTACTCTGGCCAACGGAAAGAAGACGGCCTGGGATCCCCTGGAACAGTGCCGGATGACCGGCAGCGGCCTTGTCACTCCCGCACTCGAAGAACTGCGCGCCAAGGGAGTGGTCCGCGACGACGGTACCGGCGGGGAACCGTTCCCCGGCAGCCTCCCCCTGTCCGGCGGGCAGGTCGTGTTCGCCGTGGACACCGAGTCGGCATCCCCGGTTTCGTCGCCTCTCACCATGGCCGGTCGGTACTTGGTCCCAGGCTTCGTCAAACCGGCGGGCAGTCGCATAGTCCGGGCTCACCTGTCTCTGCCCGACGCGGTGCCGGCTCCCGGGGACGAGCACGTCTACCGCCTCGCGGGCTCGGTTCGGTTGCTGGTCACGGACGTCGTCGGGGGAAACAGCTCTCCGTGGGCGATCCGGGCCGATGCCCTCACGAAGCTCGGCAGTTTGGAAGCGGAGCGCACCGGTCTGTGGCGTCCCAGCGTCGCGCTCGACGAGAAGCAGGTCCCGGCGCCTCGCGCCTCCGACATGTGTGAGCGGACTCCGGGGCCGGTGTCCAGCGAGTCCAAGGCGCCGGAGGCCACACCGGGAAGGCCGGCGGACATGCTCAGGAAAGTGTTGGAGGAGGTTGCGGCGAAGGGGGCCACGATTACGTGGAACGAGCTGGCTGGGAGGCTCGGCAGCTGGGTCCACGGCTTGCCGGACCCCAGACGCCAGGAGCTGCTGGTCGCGGTGGACAAGCCGCGGGTTCCCGGCCGCCCGTTGTTGAGCGTCCTGATCGTCACTCACTTGGGCAGGCCCCTCCCGTATCTGGATCGGGTGTTGAACCGCCTTGGAGCCGCCGAGCCGGCTTCGGATTTCGCTTTGCAGCAGTGGGCGGTGGCCGAGGCCGAGAAGACCCACCAGGCCTACGGCGGTGGACTGCCACGCGTGCCGGCCATCACGCCGCCCACTGTGCGCCGATCGACCGTCGAGCAGCAGGCGCCCTCCGCGAACGACCTGAGGCAGGCACAACGGAGACGCGCAGAGATGCGGAAGAAGCTGGACGAGGCGGCGAGGACCCGGGCCCGGACGAAGGGGAGGCGCGTCCAGCGCCTGCCGGAGGCGATCGAGCAAGGAGAGGCGCATCTCCGACGGTACGAGCAAGCCCGCTCCCGCGGGCGGGCCCTTAGCCTCTGGCTGGGCGAAAGCGACCGTGTCCTGGATCAGGTTCCGGACCGCGGACAGCGGCGGTGTGCCGACGGCCCCGCACGCGGTGCAGCGGCAGCGCCACGGCTTCCCGCTACCGGGGTAGGGCTCCAGCGGCTCCAGGCCGACCGACCGCAGGTCCGCCTCGGCCCGCTCGGCCCCACCGGCGCGCTCCTGGAAAATCGCCCGGCGACTCTCCTTCGCGCACTCCGTGCACCCGACCCGGCCGGCGCTGAGGTACGACGGTCTCGGGGAGATGATGCTTCCGCACGCCAGGCGCCGGGGCCGCCACGGCTGCCCGCTCCCGGGATAGGGTTCCAGCGGCTCGTATCCGGCCGCCCGCATCGCGGCGGTGTGCTTGGCCTCAGCTGCCTGGCTGCGCAGGCGCCCTGCATCCTTGCGGCCGGAGACAGGGCTGCGGGAGAACGAGCGAACCATGCGACGATTCTCGCCCTTCGGCGCGAGCAACGAGCCCTGGTGCGTGGACCTCCTCGAGAGTCGGGTTGCGCGGGTGCCAGCCGTCGTCCGGTTCCATCATGACCACGCCGTGGGAGATCCTGCTGTTCTGCGCCATCGCGTCGCGCACTGGCCGCGTGCCGATGGGTCCTCCTGATCGTGGAATAGACGTTCGCATCCCATGCGCTCAGTCCTGCTCGCCTGCGGCAACGTCGGCAGCCGTGCCCGTCCACGCTTCCGCATCCAGGGCCGAAGGGGCCGTGTTCCACGCACCAGAGCGATGTCGGTGCCCGACAGTTCGATAGTGCGTGGGCGCACGTCATCCGTGTGTAGAGGAACCCTCGCTTTCCTGATGACTCATCAGGAAAGCCAGCATCCGGTCAGTATGAGTCCCCGCGCGTTCCGGGCCGATCGTCCCCACAGGCGCCGGTGCGGCGCGAAACCCCAGGTGGGAAGCCGTCCAGCCCGACCGGAGCGATGTTCCTCACAAACATCGTTCGGCGCGTCCCGGTGTACAGTCGAGACCGCCCTTGACCTGCACAAAGCAGGCAGGGAGCCGTCTTAGAGGAGTCCCAAGTGCTGCGTACTCTGTTCAAGTCCAAGATCCATCGTGCCACCGTGACCCAGGCCGACCTGCACTACGTCGGTTCGGTCACCGTCGACGCGGAGCTGATGGAGGCGGCCGACCTGCTGCCCGGTGAGCTGGTCCACATCGTCGACATCGACAACGGGGCCCGTCTCGAGACCTATGTCATCGAGGGCGAGCGCGGCTCCGGCGTCATCGGGATCAACGGCGCCGCCGCCCACCTCGTGCACCCCGGCGACCTGGTGATCCTCATCAGCTACGGGCAGATGGAGGACGCGGAGGCGCGGGCCTTCGTGCCGCGTGTCGTGCACGTCGACGGCGACAACCGCATCGTGGAGCTGGGAGGCGACGCGTCCGCTCCCGTGCCCGGCAGCGACACGGTGCGTCCCCCGCACGCCGTGCCCGCCTCCGTCTGAGCGGCGGAGAGGCCCGGATCGAGGCCGTTTCGGGGCCCCGGTGACCGCCGGTCGCCGGGGTCCTCTCCGTGAGGGGCCCGGCGACCCGGAGGGCGTGGCCGGGGCGGTGGGGCGACCCTGGAGGGGGAGACCCCGTGAAGGGGCCCCGTCCACCGGGAGGTCCGTGATGACCCACCCCTTCCCCGATCCGCTGCCCCCGTCGCCGATCCCGCCCCCGGTTCCCTCGCCGCCGCCGGTGCCCCCGCCGAACCCGGTGCCGGCCCCTCCGGATCCCGCGCCTCCGCCGGTTCCCCAGCCGGGCGGGCCCGTACCGGACCCCGAGCCCCGGCCCGAACCCGGGCCCGCCGACGGGGGGCCGGAGTCGAAGCGGAGGTGACAGAAGAGGCTCGGGCTTCCGCGCGACCCTTGTCACGGAGCGTGCCCAACCCCTAACTTGGACGGCTGCTGCTGTGTTCAAGGGGGGCCCATGGCCGTACGCGGACGTCACCGCCGCCACCAGCCGAGCCGGATCAACCGTGCCTCGCTCACCGTCACGGCGGGAGGCGCCGGCATGGCGCTGCCGCTGATCGGAGCGGGCGCGGCGCACGCCGCCTCGCTCGACGTCTGGGAGAAGGTCGCGTCCTGCGAGTCCTCCTCCAGCTGGCACGTCAACACGGGCAACGGCTACTTCGGCGGCCTCCAGTTCACCCAGTCCACCTGGGAGCGGTACGGCGGCACGCACTACGCGCCGCGCGCCGACCTCGCCTCCAAGGACCAGCAGATCGCGATCGCCGAGCGCGTCCTGAAGGGCCAGGGGCCCGGAGCGTGGCCGTCCTGCGGCCCCCGGGCGGGGCTCGCCGGGGGAGGGGAGTCGCCCGACGTCGCCCCGGGGCGCGCCACGGCCGCCGAGTCCGCCGGTGGCGGGAACGACGTCCGCACCGCGTCCCTGCCCGGGCAGCGGGCGTTACCCGAGCACACGGTCCGCAGCGTGAGCCCGACCACCGTGCCCACCGTGCGCGAGATGTACACCGTGACGCCCGGCGACTCCCTGTCGGAGATCGCCCGTGACGAGCACGTCAGGGGCGGCTGGCAGCGCCTGTACGAGACCAACCGGTCCGTCGTCGGCGACGACCCCGACCTCATCCACCCGGGCCAGCGCCTGACCCTGCGCATCACGGCGCCCAAGAAGGCGGAGAAGGCCCACGGCAAGGCGGCGGAGAAGGCCCACGGCAAGGCGGCGGAGAAGGCCCACGGCAAGGCGGCGGAGAAGGCGGCCTCCTCTCCGAAGGCCGCCCGGTCGCTCAAGGCCGCGCCCCCCGGCCCCGCCAAGGCCGCGCCCCCCAAGAACCCCGCCACGAAGCCGTCCGCCAAGCCCGAGGCGGCCCCGAAGCGGCAGTCCGTCAAGCCCGTCCCGAAGCCCGCCAAGCGCACCACCGAGCCGAGCCACAAGCCCGTGCCCAGGCCCCGGCCCGCGCCGAAGGCCCAGCCCGTGTCCAAGCCCGCCGCCAGGCCGTCCGGGGACGGCTACTCCGCACCCGTCTCCGCGGACATCGGCACCCGGTACGGCACCCGTGGTTCCTCCTGGTCCAGCGGCTACCACACCGGGGTCGACTTCCCCGTGCCCACCGGCACCTCGGTCAAGGCCGTGGCAGGCGGCCGGGTCGTCTCCGCCGGGTGGGGCGGGGCGTACGGCTACCAGATCGTCCTGCGCCACGACGACGGCCGCTACAGCCAGTACGCGCACCTCTCCGCCCTCGCCGTCCGCGAGGGCCAGCGGGTGCACGCGGGGCAGCGCATCGCGCGCTCAGGATCGACCGGCAACAGCTCGGGACCGCACCTCCACTTCGAGATCCGGACGGGTCCGGGGTACGGCTCCGACATCGACCCCCTGGCGTATCTCAGGGCGCGGGGAGTCTCCGTCTGACGCGGGGGAGTCCGTCGACGACGCCGACGGCGGCTCCTGCGGGACCGCCATGCGGTCCAGCGTGAGCTGGACGAGGCCGGCCGCCGCGACCGTGCCGCAGAGCAGCGCGGCGACGGTGCCCGCCGTGCCGTACCGGAAGCTCTCGCCGAACAGCGTCAGGCCCACCGCCGCCGCGACCACCGGGTTCACCACCGTGACGGTGGCCAGCGGGGCGGCGAGCCCCGCACCCCGGTAGGAGGCCTGGGAGAGCAGGAGGCCGGTCACCGCGAACACGGAGAGGACGAGCAGCCCCGTCCACTCGGCGAGCGGGGCCCGGGGCGTCCACTCCTCGGCCACGGCCTTCGTGAGGACCGAGGCGATGCCGAAGGAGACGCCCGCCGCCGCGGCGAGCACGACGCTGCGCAGCACGGACCGGCCCACCAGGCGCGCCGCCGTGAACAGGACGGCCACCGCGCCGAAGGCGGCGCCCGCCAGCAGCCACCGCTCCCCGTCGTCCGGGGACCCGGCCTCGGCGCCGCTGGTGAGGCTCAGCAGCCCGGCGAGGCCCGCCGTGGCCATCAGCGCGCCGCGCCAGGCCCGTCGCCCGGCCCGGCGGCCGACGAACAGGGCCGCCATGGGCAGCGCGAAGACGATCGTCAGGGCGCCCAGCGGCTGGACCAGGCTGAGCGGCCCGTACGCCAGGGCGGCGACGTGCAGGGCCGCGCCGACGCCGTTCAGCAGGACGGACACCCACCAGGCCGCGCTGCGCAGCGGCGCGTAGCGCGGACCCGCGGCGGAGGCCGCGACGCGCTCCTGCACGATCGCCGCCGCCGCGTAGGCGACCGCGGAGGCCAGGGCCAGGGCGACGGACAGCACGAGTGGACTCATACCTTCCACGATCTCTCCTCCAGGCCGTCCGCGTCGTCGTACCAGGGGACGTCTTCCCGGGTACCACCGACGCAGTACGCGGCCCCCGCGTACGCCTCGGGGTGTACAACCGCGCAGGTCGGAAGGGGTGCAAAGCGGCCTTTACGGTCCCTCGCGACGGCTGTGCGGGAGCCTCGGGGAAGTCCGGAGAAGTTACGGTGGGGGCCGACGACAGGACTCCGGGGCGGGGGGCGTGGGCATGGGACTCGGCGCGAGCGGCGACAGCGGGTCGCCGGGCGGCTTCTTCGCCCTGCGGACCACCGCCCCCGCGACCGGTGGCGCGCACCGCCCGCTCGCCCGGCTGTACGCGGGGGAGGGCGGCCCCCTCACCGCGCGCGTGGACCACGTCACCGCCCGGCTCGGCGTCTCCGAGCGGCGCGTCGGCGCCTCCGTCGCCCACCTCGGCCTCGCCGCCCGGCTCTGGTCCGTGGCCCTCGGCCCCGCAGCGCTCCACGGCCGCTTCCCGGCCCTCGACCCCGCCGAGCTCTCCTGGGACGGGGCCCTGACCTCGCCCGACGACCTGTGCTGGGAAGGCTCCGGGACCCGCCCCGCGACCGTGGCCGAGCTGCGCGCGGCCGTCCAGGAGGCCCACCTCGTCCCGCTCCACGAGGCACTGCGCCGCGACGGGAACGTCTCCCCGCGTCTGCTGTGGGGCAACGCCGGCTCCGCCCTCGCCGGCGCCCTGCGCGAGCTGACCCGATGGGCACGCGCCCACGGACGGCCGGAGGCGGCCGAGCGGGCCGCCGTCCTGGTCTCCGGCCTCCTCGACCACCCGGACCTCGCCGGGACGGTCCGCGGCCCCCGGCTGAGGCGCACCAGCTGCTGCCTCTACTACCGCGTCCCGGGCGGCGGGCTGTGCGGCGACTGTGTCTTCGACCACGCCCCCCGAACGGGTTTGGAGGCGCGGCCCCCCGCTCCGTAAAGTTGCACTTTCGAAAGCCCGCGAGCGGCGACGTACGAGCGAACGAGGAACCCGAAGGCCATGACGGTGACCGAAGAAAACCAGGAATACGGGCCGGGCATCGACCCCGAGCGCCTGGCCGTCTGCCTGAGCGTCCTCGACGAGCTCGACAAGATAGACGTCGACCACCCGGACGCGATCACCGTCCGGCGCGCCACCGCCGGGATCTACCGGACCGTGAAGCAGCGCCGCCGCCAGGAGCGCCGGGCCGCGAAGACCGCGAACGACAAGGCGGTCACCGAGGCCACGGCCACCGGCTCCGCCCAGCGCATCGACGACGAGACCGAGGGCCTCCTGCCGACCTCGGTCACCGAGGAGGGGCGGATCGCGGGGATACTCCAGCGTCCTCGCTCCTGCTACGTCTGCAAGACGCGGTACGTCGAGGTCGACTACTTCTACCACCAGCTCTGCCAGCCGTGCGCGGCGCTGAACCGGGCCAAGCGCGACGCCAGCGCCGACCTCACCGGCAAGCGCGCGCTGCTCACCGGCGGCCGGGCCAAGATCGGCATGTACATCGCGCTGCGGCTGCTGCGCGACGGCGCCCACACCACCGTCACCACCCGCTTCCCCAAGGACGCCATCCGCCGCTTCAAGGCGATGGAGGACTCCGCGGACTGGATGCACCGCCTGGAGGTCGTCGGCATCGACCTGCGCGACCCGGCCCAGGCCGTGGCCCTCGCGGACCAGGTGGCCGAGGCCGGTCCGCTGGACATCCTGATCAACAACGCCACGCAGACCGTGCGCCGGCTGCCCTCCGCCTACGCGGCCCTCGTCGAGGGCGAGGACGCCCCGCTGCCGGCCGGTGAGCTCCCCGCCCACCACGTCATCGGCGCGTTCAACTCGGGCGCGGTCGGCGAGCTCGTCGGCTCGTCCGAGCTTCCCGCCGGCGTGCGCGACCTGGAGGCCCAGCAGGTCGCCGACCTCGCGCTCGTCGCGGGCAACGCCACCATCGCCAAGCACCTCGACGGCACCGCCATCGACGCCGGCGGTCTGGTGCCGGACGTCGTCGAGACGAACACCTGGGTGCAGAGCATCGAGCAGATCTCCCCGGTGGAGCTCCTGGAGACCCAGCTCTGCAACTACACGGCCCCGTTCATTCTCATCAGCAAGCTGCGGGCGTCGATGGCCGAGGCGGCGAAGAAGGCGGCCAGCGGCCGTGCCTACGTCGTGAACGTGTCGGCGATGGAGGGCGTCTTCAGCCGCGGCTACAAGGGCGCCGGCCACCCGAACACCAACGCCGCGAAGGCCGCGATGAACATGGTGACGCGGACCAGCGGCCAGGAGATGTTCGAGACCGACGGCATCCTCATGACCTCGGTCGACACCGGCTGGATCACCGACGAGCGTCCCCACTTCGACAAGCTGCGCCTCGCCGAGGCCGGTTTCCACGCCCCGCTCGACCTCGTCGACGGCGCGGCCCGCGTGTACGACCCCGTGGTGCGCGGCGAGGCGGGCGAGGACCTCTACGGCTGCTTCCTGAAGGACTACGCCCCCGCCAACTGGTAGACCGCCCGGCTGCCGCCCCTGCGGACGGCGGTCCGGACGCCGCCCCCTCGCGGGCGGCTCCACGGTTCCGGCAAGAGCGCCCCATCGGCCTGATGGGGCGTTTTTCCGTCTTGCTTCACCCGATTGCGTCACACTTTGGAGCCCGGTAGAGCGCGGGGGCGCTCATTTGGTTAATCTGATGCCCACGGTCGGCCACCGAGGACACACACCGTCTTCACGGCCTTCCTGGGACAGGCCTGCCACCAAGGCCGCGGTCCCGCCACGAACGGCGCCACCGCGACCGACCGGCACTTGTCCCACAGGTACGCGACAAAGGAGTGCGCGGTGACACCCGAACTGACGAAGCAGGAACCGCGACCGGCCGAACGCAACGACCGGCCGCGCCGGAACGGCGAGCTGGGCAGCCTCGACGTGTGGGCCCACGCGGCCCCGATCCGGCTCGCGGGCTACGAGGAGGACCTCGCCGAGCCCCACATCCTGCCCGGCATCGACTGATCCACCCGCTTCACCCCGGTGCCCCCGGCCGTTCCCCGCCGGGGGCACCGGTGCGTTCAGCGGGAGGTGCCCGTGGGTTCCCGCAGCCGGGTCGGCGGCAGGTACTCCCGCACCAGCGTCCGGTGCCACCAGGCCCCGGTGGTCCGGAGCTCGCGCCAGGTCGTGTAGCGGTAGCGGTACAGCCGGGCACGGACGAAGGCCGGCGGGGCGTCCGGGAAGGGGTTGTGGGCGAGCAGTCGCAGGGTGTCCCGGTCGCCGTCGAGCAGCCGCTCGACGAAGGGCCCGAACCACGCGCGCGCGTACCCGGGGGAGAGCGCGGCGAACCACATCAGCCAGTCGAGCCGCAGGTGGTACGGGGCGAACTGCCGGGGCAGCCGGTGAGGGTCGCCCGGCTTGCCCTTGAAGCCGTACTCGCGCCACACCGTGCCCGGGTGCGGTGCGGGGTCGTCGGTGCCCTCGACGACGATCTCGTCCCGGATCCGGCCGACGGTGCCGAACGCGCCGTAGCTGTTGACCAGGTGGTACGGGTCGTACGAGCGGTTCATCGCCTGGCGCCGGGAGAGCAGGTTGCGCGCCGGGCCGTAGCTCCGGAACAGGACGAAGGCGGTCGCCGCGACCACCACGACCACGTACCAGAGCGGCGGATCCGGCTGTGGGTGCTCGCCGGTGAGCGGGGAGGCGTCCACGACCGACAGGGCGAGCACGATCGTGATCCAGTTCAGCCAGGCGAAGTTGCCGGAGAGCACCAGCCAGAGCTGGGTGGCCACCATCAGACCGGCCGCCACCGTGGCCACCGGCTGCGGGGTGAAGAGCAGGAACGGCACGACCAGCTGGACGACGTGGTTGGCGGCGACCTCCACCCGGTGCAGCGGGCGGGGCAGGTGGTGGAAGAACCAGCTCAGCGGGCCGGGCATCGGCTGGGTCTCGTGGTGGTGGTAGAGGCAGGTCAGGTTCCGCCAGCACGGGTCGCCGCGGATCTTGATGAGTCCGGCGCCGAACTCGACGCGGAAGAGCAGCCAGCGCAGCAGGAACAGGATGAGGACCGGCGGGCCCGTGTCGTCGTTGCCGAGGAGGACCGCGAGGAACCCGGTCTCCAGGAGCAGGGACTCCCAGCCGAAGGAGTACCAGGTCTGACCCACGTTCACGATCGACAGGTAGAGCGCCCAGAGCACCAGCCACAGGAGCATCGAGACCGGCAGGGGCACGGCGTCCCCGACGCCCGCGACGAGCGCGAGCGCGAGGGCGGCGCCGGACCAGGAGACGGTGGCGAAGAGCCGGTCGGAGTAGCGCCAGTGGAAGAGGGAGGGCGTGTGGCGCGGACGGGTCCGGCGCACGTACTCCGGCACGGGGAGCATGCCGCGCTCCCCGATCAGCGCCCGGAACTGCAGGGCTGCCGACAGGAACGCCACGCAGTACAGCCCGGCGAGGCCCCGCTGGAAGACGATCCGGCTCAGCCAGTGGTCGGGCGCGGTGAACCACTCCATCCCCTCCAGTATCGGTCCGGGGTCACGCCTTGACGAGGCGCCGGAGCGTCCGGCCGAGCCGGCGGGCGTACGCGTGCTGGAGCCGCGGGACCACGGGCCCGGCGAGCCGGGTGTACCAGGTGGCGGGCCTGCTGAAGGCGGTGACCGTGAAGCGGACCGTGCCGTCCGGCTCCAGCGCGACGACGAAGGACTCCTCGCCGCACTCGGCGTGTCCGCTCAGGGTGCCGTAGGCGAAGCCGGTGCGGTTCTCCTCGTACGCCGTCCAGATCACCGAGCAGGGGACGCCGAGCCGGAGCGGGCCGGCGCCCAGCGACACCTCCAGCCGGACGCCGGGCTCGGCGCGGCCGGCGTCGGCGCGGACGCGCGCCCCGGAGGCGCGGTGCATCCGCCAGGTGGTGACGGCCGCCCCGGCGGTCTCGAAGGCGGCCCTGCCGTGGCCGACGACCGTGCTGTGCCGCAGGTGGTGGTAGTCGGCGGGGAGCGCCTCGGGGGTGCGGGTGGCGCCGACCTCGCGGTAGGTGAGGGCGGGGCGGCGCGGCGCGGGGCGGGAGAGGTCGTGGGTGAGGCGGGTCATGCCGGGAGCTCCGTTCGGGGCGGGTGCGGGAGGGGCGGGAGGGGTCGGGAGACGCGGTCGGTCGCGAGGCGGCGCCGGGCGAGGAGCGCGCAGACGGCGAAGCCGAGGGCGTTGCCCAGGCCGTGCGTGGCGGCCGTCCAGGTCAGGGAGAGGTGCGGAAGCCCGGTCGCCTCGCCCAGCGCCCAGCTGAGCGCGAGCAGCATGGTGGCGACGAGGACGAGGGCGGAGACGGCGAGGAGGCCGCGGGTGAGCCGGTCGGCGGCGAGGTCGCGGCGCTCCCGCAGGGTCAGCACGGAGACCGCTGCCATGCCGGCCGTCAGGACGACGGCCCCCGCGAGTTCGGCCCAGTCGCCGACGAAGTAGCCGAGCAGGACGAGCAGGGTGCCGGCGGGGACGCTGAGGGCGGCGAAGCGGGCGGCGGGACCGTCGGACGTGCGGCTGACGAGCCCGGCGACCAGGGCGGCGGCGAAGCCGGCGAAGTGGAAGTGCGGGACGGTCAGCGCCAGGACGTCCAGGTCGAAGCCGAACAGCGGGTACGAGGCCCGCTCGGCGACGAGCGCCAGACCGGCGACGGACGGGGCCGTCAGGGCGGAGACGACGGCGAGCTCGCTCGGCCGGAGCGAGCGGGTGAGCGTCAGCCGGGCCGGGGCCTGGAGCGCGAGCGCCAGGGTGGCGAGGGCGTACACCGCGGCGAGCGCGGCGGCGGCCGGGGAGCGGGGCAGCCAGAGGGCCAGGGCACCGGGGACGGCGAGCAGGGGCCAGGCGCGCCGGAGCGGGTCCCAGCCGGGCGGCCGGGGGCCGTCGAGAAGCGCGAGCCCCGTCGGGACGACCCAGAACATGCCGATCATCACGACCGGATCCACCAGGACCGACAGCGCGGTCATACGACGCCACCCCCACTTGAACGCGTTCAACTGGCAAGTCGAGCGTAGGGCCTTTCTTGAACGCGTTCAAGTCGCTCGCCGTCGCGACCCGATCGGCCGCTCTCCGCTTGCGGGGCCCCGCGCGCTGCGACAGACATGAGGGACTGGCCGGAACCGGGCGCCGGGCCCGGTGGAGAGAGAAGGACGGGAGAACAAGGTGCGCTCATCCCTCCGCCGGACGCGGCGGACCCGCCCCGCGGCCGCGGGCCTCGTCTCGGCGCTGCTGCTCACGGGCTGCTCCTCCGCCTGGGAGGGCGCCGGCGGCGAACCGGCCCCGGCCCCCGCCCAGGACGTCCTCCTCCAGCCGCTCGGATCCCATGGGCCCGACCCCTTCACCGCCTCCACCGTCCGGAACACCGCACCGCCCGCCGCCCCCGACCGGCAGCCCGGCGACGGCGGCCCGCAGGTCCGCGAGGTCACCGGCTCCACCCCCGGCCTCTACGGCGGCACGCGCGCGATCGGCAGCTGCGACGTCGAACGGCAGGTCGCCCTCCTCACCGCGGACGGCGCCAAGGCGCACGCCTTCGCCGAGGCCGCCGGCATCCCCGAGACCGGGGTCGCCGACTGGCTCCGCGGCCTCACCCCGGTCGCCCTGCGCACCGACACCCGCGTCACCGACCACGGCTACCGCGAGGGCCGCGCCAACGCCTTCCAGGCCGTGCTGCAGACCGGTACGGCGGTCCTCGTCGACCAGTACGGGGCCCCGCGCGTCCGCTGCGCCTGCGGCAACCCGCTCCGCAGCCCCGCCGCCGACACGAGCGGCATCCACCGGGGCGCCCCGTGGGGCGCCTTCGACCCCGACCGCGTGGTCACCGTCCGGCCCGCCTCCTCCGTCGTCACCAGCCTGGTCATCGTGAACACCACCGACCGCACCTGGATCGAGCGGCGGACCGGCAGCGACGGGGACCAGGACAAGAAGCCCGCCGTGGAACCGGCCTGCGACCCCGACACCTGCGCCCTCACCGACCCCGGCACGGCCGACCCGGACACCCCCGGCCGCCCCACCTCCCCGGACCCGGCCTCCCCGGACTCCACCGCCCCGCTGCCCGACGGCCCCGACCCGTCCGGCACCGGGGGCACGGGCACCGATCCGACGGCCCCGACGCCGCCGGCCCCCGACCCGTACACGGAGCCCTACCCCGACCCGTACGCCGAGCCCTACCCCGACCCGTTCGGGCCGGCCCCCTCCGAGCCGCCCACCGCCCCGGACGGGACGGCACCGCCCGAGGAGCTCTTCCCGGCCGGTCCGGTGCCCGACCAGCCGGAGACCTTCCAGGGGTGAAAGGGATCTTCCTGGTGCGCACCGGCGGTGCTGCGCCTAGCGTGGCCCCATGAACGCGGTCAGCGGGGGCGGCGAGCCGATCGCACGGCCGGGCCGTGCCCCGGACGAGTGGGCGCCCAAGGCCCGGATCCTCGCCGACTACGGCTCCGCCTTCCGCATGGGGGGCTTCGACTGGGACCTGCTCACCGGGACCATGGCCATGGACGACGCCGCCCTCGACGTCTTCGACATGGACCGCGAGGAGTACGACGGCAGGCCCGAGAGCCTGAGCCCCCGGGTGCTGCCGGACGAGGGCCGCCTGCTCGACACCCTCGTGGCCCAGGCGCTCAAGGACGGCAGCGAGGAGTACGGCGCGTACTTCCGCATCCGCCGCCGGGACGGCAGCCACCAGTGGACCCACACCCAGGGCCTCGTCCACCGCGACGACACCGGCCGGCCCGTCCGCATCGTCGGCGTCCTGCGCGACGCCACCCACGAACTCACCGAGTCCGCCGCCCGGCTCGGCCTCGACGAGGGGCGCCGGAGGCGCGCCGGCGTCGTCGAGGGCACCACGGCGGCCCTCGCCTACGCCCGGACCGTGCAGGACGTCGTCGACCTGCTCAACGACTCCCACGCGCTCGAACACTTCGGCGCGGCCAGTCTCGTCATGGGCCTCCTCGAAGGCGGGCGCATCCACCTCGTCGCCGAAGGGCCCACCGGGGCCTTCGTGCCGGGCACCCGCTTCACCCGGGTGGACGAGCCGTACCCGATGAGCGAGGTCATCCGGACCCTGCGCCCCCGGTTCATCGACTCGGCCCGGGACTTCGCCGAGTCCTTCCCGGTGCTCTGGCCGCACATCAGCGGGCTCGGCATCACCGCCGCCGCCTATCTGCCGCTCATCGCCCAGGCCCGGCCCATCGGCGCGCTCGGCCTGCTCTACAGCGACAGGAGCGGTTTCAGCGAGGACGAGCGGACCCTGCTCGTCGCCCTCGGCAGCAGCATCGCCCAGAGCCTCCAGCGGGCCATGCTCTACGAGCAGGAGCACGACCTCGCCGAAGGGCTCCAGCAGGCGATGCTGCCGCGCCGGATCCCCGAGGTGCCCGGCGCCCAGACGGCGGTCCGCTACCGCTCCGCCCGCCTCGGGCGGGACGTCGGCGGTGACTGGTACGACATCATCGCGCTGCCCGGCGGCCGGGTCGGCTGCGTCATCGGCGACGTGCAGGGCCACGACACCCACGCGGCGGCCGTCATGGGCCAGCTGCGGATCGTGCTGCGCGCCTACGCCGCCGAGGGCCATCCCCCGGCCACGGTGATGGCCCGCGCCTCGGTCTTCCTCCACGAGCTCGACACCGAACGCTTCGCCACCTGCACCTACGCGGAGGTCGACCTCGCCACCGGGGTCGTCCAGGTGGTGCGCGCCGGCCACGTCGACCCGCTGATCCGGGAGATCGACGGCGGCTGCCGCAGACTCCCGGTCGACGGCGGGCTGCCGCTCGGGCTCTCCGCGGAGTTCGGCCGGCTCGACTATCCGGTCACCACCCTGGAGCTGGACCCCGGCCGGACGCTGATGCTCTACACCGACGGGCTCGTGGAGAAGCCCGGGGCCGACCTCGACGAGGGCCTGCAGTGGCTCTCCTCGCTCGTCCGGCGCGGCCCCGCCGACCTCCAGCGGCTCGCCGACCACCTCTGCGACGTCGTCGCCGACCGGGGCGGCGAGGACGACGTCGCGATCCTGCTGCTGCGCCGCCACGGCACGTACCACCCGCAGGGCACGGGCCGCTTCCAGCAGCACGTGGCCCAGAACGACCCGGAGGCGCTGAGCTCGGCCCGGCACATGATCCGGGCGGCCGTCCGGGCCTGGGGCGCGGGGGAGCGCGCGGACGAGATCGAACTGGTCGCCGACGAGCTGATGACCAACGCCCTGATGCACACCGACGGCGGGGCGATCGTGACGCTGCGGATCCTGACCGGGCCCCCGCGGCGACTGCGGGTGGAGGTGGAGGACCGCTCCAGCGCGCTGCCCCGCCGCCGCGAGGCGGGGGAGGCGGGGGTGTCCGGCCGGGGACTGCTCCTGGTCGACCGGCTCTCGGACGCGTGGGGCGTGGAGCCGCGGGGCGGTGGCAAGTGCGTGTGGTGCGAATTCACCGTGGAGCGTTGAACTTGTTAACTGAGCGTGAAATGATCGTACTTGACCGTAACTGACGGTGTGCGATTGACTTCGCCCACCCGCCGCATCGCGCGCGCGGACGCGGGACGTCGCCGGCCTCCCTCAGACCTCGACGGCGCGGGACTTCCCGGCGCCTTGCAGGACCTTGCAGGACAACAGGACATCGCAGGACTTCGCAGGACAAGAGGACACCTTGAGCAGCGAGCTACTGGCACCCCTGGACCTGGCCTTCTGGCACCTGGAATCCACCGAGCACCCCCTGCACCTCGGGGCCCTCGCCCACTTCGGCCCCCCGCCCGCCGTCGCCGGGCAGGAGCCCCCCGACGTCCTGGAACTGCTCGCCCGGCGGGCCGCCGCCGTCCCCCGGCTCCGAATGCGCGTCCGCGACGTCCTGTTCCCCGTCGGCGGCGCCGCCTGGAGCGCCGACCCCGACTTCGACGTGCGCCGGCACGTCCGGGAGATCGCCCTCCCCGGCGCCGACTTCACCGCCGAGGCCACCCGGCTCGCCGCCGAACTCATGGAAAGACCCGTCGCCCGCGGCCTGCCGCCCTGGGAGATGTACCTGCTCAGCGGGGCCCCCGACGGCTCCTTCGCCGTCCTCGTCAAACTCCACCACGCCCTCGCCGACGGCATGCGGGCCGTCGCCATCGGCGCCGGGATCTTCGACGAGATCGCGGCGGGCCGGCGCCCGGCCCGCCGCGCCCGCCCCGTCCCCCCGCGCTCCTGGCTCCCCGGCCCGGGCCGCCTCCTCGGCATCGCCCGCGACCGCCTCGGCGACCTCGGCCGGGCCGTCGAGGTCGGCGCCTCCGTCGTCGGCTCCTCGGTCGCCCGCGCCGGCCGCCTCGACGGACAGCCGGCCGCCCCGCTCGCCGCCGACTCCAGCGGCACCCGCCGGATCGCCACCGCCACCCTGCCCCTCGACCGCGTCCACCGGATCCGCCGCACCACCGGCGGCACCGCCAACGACGTCCTCCTCGCCGTCGTCGCCGGAGCCCTGCGCCGCTGGTTCGACGGACGAGGCCTGCCCCTCCCCGCCGCCGCCCCGAGGGCCCTCGTCCCGGTCTCCCGGCGCCGCCCCGGCGCCCCGGCCGGCCCCGGCAACAGCCTCTCCGGATACCTCCTCGACCTGCCGGTCACCGAACCCGACCCGGCCGCCCGGCTCGTCGCCGTCCGTCACGCCATGGACCGCAACAAGGCCGCCGGACCCTTCCGGGGAGCGGGGGCCGTCGCCCTCCTCGCCGACCAACTGCACCCGCTCGCCCACCGCTTCGGAGCCCCCCTCGCCGCCGGCGCCGCCCGGCTCCTCTTCGACCTCCTCGTCACCCAGGTGCCGCTGCCCCGCTCCGCGCTCTCCCTCGGCGGCGCCCCGCTGCGCGCGCTCTTCCCGATGGCCCCGCTCGCCCGCGGCCAGTCCCTCGCCGTCGCCATGTCCCCGTACGGCGGCCAGGTCCACATCGGCCTCGTCGCCGACGGCGCGGCCGTCCCCGACCTCGACGCCCTGGCCGCCGCGCTCACCGCCGAACTCGACCTGCTGGATCCGGCGGACGCTACGGCGCGCACGTCGTGCCAGGCCGGACCTTCGTGAGGGAGACCAGGTACTTCTCGACCTTCTCGTCGACGCAGGCGTTGCGGCCGTACCCCGTGTGGCCGGGCGCCTCGAAGGACAGCAGCATGCCGCCGGGGAACTGGCGCGCCAGGCTCACCGCCTCGCCGTAGGGCGTCGCGGGGTCGCCCGCCGTGCCCACGACGAGGACCGGCGGGACGCCCGGTGCGTGCACCCGGTGCGGCCGCCGGGTACCGGCCGGCCAGTCCTTGCAGACCAGTTCGCTCGTCACACCGGACGTGCCGTAGACGCCCGCGGCCTCGTCGGCGGGGGCCAGCGCGTCCCAGTACGCCTGCGCGTCGCGCGGGTGGGGGACGTCCAGGCAGTTGACCGCGATCAGGGCCGCGTCGCCGTTGTCCTCGGGCACGCCCGAGGCTCCACTGTCCGAGGGTCCGTCCTCCGCCGGTCCGTCCTCCGCCGGTCCGTCCTCCGCCGGTCCGCCGTCCGCCGGTCCGCCGTCCGCCGGTCCGCCGTCCGAGGGTTCGGCGCCCGTGGATCCGCCGTCCGTGGATCCGTGCTCTGCCGATCCGTCCTCCGCCGATCCGTCCTCCGCCGGTTCGCCGGAGGTGGCCGCCCCGGACTCCCCGTCGGCCCCGCCCTCGGCTTCCTCGTCGCCCGCCGCCAGGGCCGCCAGCTTCGTGCCGTCCCCGCCGTCCGCCGCGCGCAGCGCCTCGGACAGGCCCTCCCACTGCGCCTCCGGTGTGTACATGGAGAGGCTGAGCGCGGAGACCAGGCCCGTCGCGTCGAGCCCCTCCTCGGAGCCCTCCACCGGCAGCGGCTCGTGCTGCGTCCGGTCGAGCAGCCGCTCCACCAGCGCGCGTATCTCCCCGGGCGTCCCGCCGGGACAGGCCTCGCCGACCACGTCGGCGCAGGAGTCGGCGTACTCCTCGACCGCGTCCCGGAAGCCGGTCGACTGGCCCAGCACGCGCTGCCGCCAGTCCAGGGACGGGTCGACCGCCCCGTCCAGCACCATCGCCCGTACGCGGCGCGGGAACTGCTCGGCGTACGAGGTGCCCAGGCTCGTCCCGTACGACCAGCCGACGTACGTCAGCCTCCGCTCGCCCAGCGCGGCCCTCAGGACGTCCATGTCCCGGGCCGCGTCGTCCGTCCCGACGTGCGGCAGCAGCGGGCCGCTCGCCTTCCGGCAGGCGGCGGCCGTCGCCCGCGCGTCCGCGAGGGCGTCGGCGCGCTCGGCGTCCGTGCGGGGGTGGAGCGGCACCCCGCCCGCCCCGGAGGCCGGGGACTCCCCGTCCGCCCGGTCCCCGGTGAGGCAGGTCAGGGCGGGCCTGCTCCCGCCGACGCCGCGCGGGTCGAAGGACACGATGTCGAACCGCTCGCGCACGCCCTTGCCGATGTCGTCGGCCACGCCGTCCTTCAGGAGCCGTACGCCGGGCTCGCCCGGGCCGCCGGGGTTCAGGACGAGCGAGCCGAGGCGCTTGCCGGGGACCGCGGTCGCCGCCTTCGCCACCGGCAGGGCGAAGGTCTTGCCGTCGCCGGGACGGTCGTAGTCCCTCGGGACGGTGAGCGTCGCGCACCGGAAGTCGCCGCAGGGCCGCCAGTCGAGCTTCTGGCCGTAGAAGCGCCGCAGGTCGGGGCGGGCGGCCGGGTCGGCGGCGGCCGAGGACCCCGGCCGGCCCCCGTCCCTGCCGGGCCCGGCCGTGCAGGCGGCCAGGGACGTGGTGCCGAGGACGGCGAGGGCGAGGGCGAGGGCCCGGCGGCGGGCGGCGGTGCGGAACACGAGGAACTCCCCAGGACGATCGGTCCGGGGAAGGATCACGCACCGATGCTGAGGTTTTGCTGAAGGGACCCGGACCGCCCCGAGCGCGGGTCAGCCCGAGACCGGCAGGCGCAGGACGAACCGGGCCCCGCCGTGTTCGCCCCGTCCCGCCGTGAGCGTGCCGCCGTGCGCGTGGGCGACCCAGGCGGCGATGGACAGCCCCAGGCCGGTGGACCCGGATCCGCTGCGGAACCGCTCGAACAGGGCCCCCGCGACCTCCGGAGGCAGCCCGGGGCCCGCGTCCTCGACCGTCAGCGTGCCGTCCCGGCCCACCGTGATCAGCACGTCCGCCGGGACGCCCGGGGCGTGGCCGTGCGCGAGCGCGTTGTCCAGCAGGTTGCCGACGGCCCGGCGGACCAGGTCGGGATCGGCGACCACGACGGCGTCCTCGGCCTCGACCCGGACGCGGTGGCCCCCGGCGCGACCCTCGGCGGCCTCCTCGGCGACCGCCTCCACGAGCTGGTCGAGACGCAGCGGCTGGCGCGCGACCGTGGCCGTACCGGACATGAGGCGGGCCCGGGTGAGGAGCCCGTCGACGAGTCGGCCCATCCCCTCCGCCAGGCGCAGCGTGCGCCGGTGCACGTCCGAGCCGTCCGTCTCGCCGCGCAGCGCCGTCTCGGCGAGCGTGCGCAGCGAGGCGGCCGGGGTCCGCAGATCGTGCGCGGCGTCCGCGAGGAACGCCTCCTGCCGGTCGAGCGCGGCGAGCGCGGGACGGACCGCCCGTCCCGACAGGACGTGCCCGACGGCCGCCGAGAGCAGGACGAGCACCGCGCAGCCGCCCGTCACCAGCCACACCAGCCGCCGGTGGTCGTCCCGCTGGGCGGTCGCGTCGGCCACGGTCACGAGCACGCCCTGCGGGCCCTCGCCGTCCGCGGCCTCCGGCGCGTAGAAGGGCTGGGCGAACACGCGCACCGGCCCGCCGTCCGTCGTGCGCCCGTCGAAGGCCCGGACGCCGTCGGCCCGCACCGCCGCACGGCCCGCCTCCAGGACCACGGCCCGGCTCACCGTCAGACACGGCTTCGCCGGCGCGTGCTCGACCGTCAGCGCGCCCCGGCCGCCCCCGTCCACGAGGAGCACCGTCAGCGGCGGGCACGCGGTGTCCACCGAGTCCGCCAGGACGTCCAGGACGAGCCGTCCCTCCTCGTCGGTCTCCAGGAGACCGAGGGCCCAGCTGGTGTCCGCGTCCATCGTGTGGTCGAGCTGCTCCCGCCAGCGGCCGCTGTCGCTGCGCACGGCGAGCACCGCCATCGCGATCAGCCCCATGGCACTGGTCAGCGCGAACAGCAGGCTGATCCGCCGGCGCAGCCGCAGCACCCGGGCCGTCGGCGTCGGTGTCCGTGCCGTGCGGAATCCCGGGAGCCTCATCGCACGCCGTCGGACGGCGCGAGCCGGTAGCCGACCCCGCGCACGGTGTGGACCACCGGCGGGTCCCCGAGCTTGCGGCGGAGCTGGGAGACGAGCACCTCGAGGACGTTCGACCGGGGTTCGGCCATCTCGTCCCAGCAGCTCTCGATCAGCTCGGCGCGGGAGACCGTCTGGTCGGAGCGCGCCGCGAGGACCTCCAGGACCGCGAATTCCCGTCCCGTGAGCGTCAGCAGCACCCCGGCCCGGCGGACGTGCCGACGCGCGGTGTCGATCTCCAGGTCGCCGACGCGGTGCACCGGGGGGCGCACGACCGCGGCCCGGCGGCACAGGCTGCGGACCCGGGCGACCAGTTCGGGCACGGCGAAGGGCTTGACGAGGTAGTCGTCCCCACCGCTCGCGAAGCCCTCCACCCGGTCCGCCACGGTGTCGCGCGCGGTCAGGAACAGCACGGGCACGTCGCGGCCGGCGCGCCGCAGCCCGTCGACGAAGACGGCGGCGTCCCCGGAGGGCAGCATCCGGTCGAAGACCGCGCAGTCGTACGCCGTGACGAACAACGCCTCGTCGGCCCGGGGCAGATCGGCGGCCTCGTCGACGGCGAGGCCGGCGGCGCGCAGAGCGGCGGCCACCCCGAACCGGAGGTCTTCGTCGTCCTCGACGAGCAGTACACGCACGTCGCACACCATAAGCCCGCTCGGAAGCCCGTCCGAAACGCCGCCCGGGAGCCCGTCCGGAAGCCCCTCTGGAACCCCGCCCGGAACCCGGCTCGGAAGCCCGTCCGGAACCCCGCCCGGCCCCCGTGCGCCAGGGCGGACCCGTGCCCGCCCGCCGAGGTCGCCGCGGTCGGCCGGCACGGGAGGTTCCCGGACCTCACCACCGGAGGCCCGGCGGGCGAACCCCGCCTCCCGCCCCGCCTGCCGGCCCGGCGGGGAGATCCTCGCCGGCCGCCGCCCGTCCGGGCTCCTCGAATAAACTCCCGCGCATGCTGCGCGTACTGGCCGTCGACGACGAGGAGCCCGCCCTCGGCGAGCTGCTCTACCTGCTGCGAGCCGACCCCCGGGTGCGGACCGCCGAGGGAGCGGGGGACGCGGCCGCCGCGCTGCGGAGGATCGGGCGCGCCCTGGACTCCGGGCCCGACGGCGACGACGGCATCGACGTCGTCTTCCTCGACATCCACATGCCCGGCCTCACCGGTCTCGACGTCGCCCGGCTGCTCGCCGGCTTCGCCCGGCCGCCGCTCGTCGTCTTCGTCACCGCCCACGAGGGCTTCGCGCTCCAGGCCTTCGACCTCCAGGCGGTCGACTACGTCCTCAAGCCGGTCCGCCGCGAGCGGCTCGCCGAGGCCGTCCGGCGCGTCCACGGACTGGTGCACGCCGCCCCCGCCCCCGCGTCCGCCCCTCCCGCCCCCGAGCAGGTACCCGTGGAGCTCGGCGGTGTCACCCGCTTCGTCGCCGTCGAGGACATCGCGTACGTCGAGGCGCACGGCGACTACGCCCGTCTCCACACCGACCAGGGCAGCCACCTCGTCCGCATCCCCCTCTCCACCCTCGAAGAGCGGTGGGCCGACCGGGGGTTCGTCCGCATCCACCGCAGCCACCTCGTGGCCGTCGGCCGGATCACCGAACTCCGTGTCGACGGCGGCGCCACCTCCGTGCGGCTCGGCGCCACCGACCTCGCCGTCTCCCGCCGGCACGCCCGCCACCTGCGGGATCTCCTGACGCGCCGCGCGGGCGGCTGACCCCTACCGGCCCGGGAGCCCTTCCGCTTACACTCCACGGGCCCGTCCGACCGTGAGGGAGCGGACACCGATGTCCGAGCACCAAGCCGCGCGCCGGCCCCGGCGCGAGACCGTCACCTACGCCTCGGCCCTGGGCGACCGGCCCGTGCCCCCGCCGCGCCCGCGTCCCCGGACCCCGCACCCGCCCGCCCGCTCCGAGATCGACGAGCAGACCACCCTCGGCCACACCTACGTGCGCTCCCTGATGCGCAGCCAGCTCCGCGCCGCCCTCACCGCCCTCGGCGCCCTCGCCCTGCTCGTCGGCTCGCTGCCGCTGCTGCTCGCGCTGCCCGCCCCCGAGGCGCTCGTCTGGACCGCCCTCGGCTTCGGGGTGTACCCGGTCGTCTGGGCCGTCGCCCACTGGTACGTCCGCCGGGCCGAGCGCAACGAACGCGACTTCACCGGTCTGGTGGAGACCGGCTCCGCCGAACGGTGAACCGACCCGCATGAACCAGACCCACGCGGTCGTCGCCGTCACCGCCGTCGTCCTCGCCACCGTCCTCATCGGCGCCCTCGGCCTGCGGATCTCCCGCACCACCTCCGACTTCTACGTCGCCTCGCGAACCGTCCGGCCGGCCCTCAACGCCGCCGCCATCAGCGGCGAGTACCTCTCCGCCGCCTCCTTCCTCGGCATCGCCGGACTCGTCCTCGTCCAGGGCCCCGCCATGCTCTGGTACCCGGTCGGCTACACCGCCGGATACCTCGTCCTGCTCGTCCTCGTCGCCGCCCCGCTGCGCCGCTCCGGGGCGTACACCCTCTCCGACTTCGCCGAGGCCCGCCTCGAGTCCCCGCAGGCCCGGCGGCTCGCCAGCCTCTTCGTCGTCGGCATCGGCTGGCTGTACCTGCTCCCGCAGCTCCAGGGCGCGGGGCTCACGCTGGAGATCCTCACCGGCGCCCCCGACTGGGTCGGCGGACTGCTCGTCGCCCTCGTCGTCACCGGCACGGTCGCCGCGGGCGGCATGCGCAGCATCACCTTCGTCCAGGCCTTCCAGTACTGGCTCAAGCTCACCGCCCTCCTCGTCCCCGCCCTCTTCCTGCTCGCCGCCTGGTACGGGGACGGGGCGCCCCGCGCCCGCTTCGACGCCCCCGCCGTGCTCCGCGACCACACCGTCGTCCAGGTCGCCGACACCGTACGGATCGGGCTCGACGCCCCGCTCACGGTCACCGTCACCGGCAGCGTCGACTCCGTCGCGTACACCGGCCGGACCCTCACCCTCGCCCCCGGCACCCACCACGTCCTCGGCGGCACCTCGCTCGCCTTCGCTCCGGGGGCGCCCCTGCCCGACCGGGCCGCCGGCGGCTCCGACCCCCTCGGCTGGTCCCAGCCGCTCGCCGGGGGCCGCGACGGACACCAGCTGTACGCCACGTACGGACTGATCCTCGCCACCTTCCTCGGCACCATGGGCCTGCCGCACGTCGCCGTCCGCTTCTACACCAGTCCGCACGGCCGCGCCGCCCGCCGCACCACCCTCGTCGTGCTCGGCCTCGTCGGCACCTTCTACCTGCTGCCGGGCCTGTACGGAGCCCTCGGCCGGATCTACGCCCCCGAACTCGCCCTGACCGGCTCCGCCGACGCCGCCGTCCTCGTCCTGCCCGACCGGATCCTCGGCGGACTCCTCGGCGACCTCCTCGGGGCGCTCCTCGCGGCCGGCGCCTTCGCCGCCTTCCTCTCCACCGCCTCCGGACTCACCATGTCGGTCGCCGGGGTCCTCACCCAGGACGTGCTGCCCTCCCGGTCGTCCTCCCGGGGCGTACGGCACTTCCGCCTCGCGACCCTGCTCGCCACCGCCGTCCCGCTCGCCGTCGGCGTGGTCGCCTCCAAGGTGCCGGTCGCCGACGCCGTCGGCCTCGCCTTCGCCGTCTCCGCCTCCTCCTTCTGCCCGCTGCTCGTCCTCGGGATCTGGTGGCGGCGCCTCACCCCGCCCGGCGCCGTGGCAGGGCTCCTGCTCGGCGGCGGCTCCGCCCTCGCGGCCGTGATGGCGACCCGGGCCGGACTCGCTCCCGAGGGCTGGCCGCACACCCTGATGGCCTGGCCGGCCGTCTGGTCGGTCCCCCTGGGCTTCCTGACGATGGTGCTCGTCTCGCTCGCCACTCCCCGCCGCATCCCGCCCGGCACCCCCGCCATCCTCGCCCGGCTCCACCTCCCGGAGGAGATCACCGGGGCCGTACCCGTCCAGGAGGCACGCCGATGAGCGGGATCGCCCTCGCCGCCGCGGCCGCCGCGGGGGCCGTGCTGCTCGCCGCGGGCTTCGTGCTCGGCCGGTTCGCCGCCCGGCGCGGCGGGCGCGCCGCCGACGCCGACCTCGGCACACCCGTCGAACGGGCCACCTTCCACACCCTGCACACCGCCTCGCTCGCCGCGCCCCCGCTGCGCGCCGGACTCACCGAGGAGACCGCCCGCAAGGCGGCCCGCACGCTCCGCTCGCTGCTCGGCACCGAGGCGCTCTGCCTCACCGACCGGGACGCGGTCCTCGCCTGGGACGGACCGGGCGAGGAACACCACCGGGCGCACGTCCCCGAGCAGGCCGCCGCGACCCTGGCGACCGGTCGCAGCCGCTCCGCCCACAGCGGCTGCGACGACCCGGCGTGCCCGCTGCGCTGGGCGGTGATCGCCCCGCTCACCGGGGAGGACGGCGTCCTCGGCGCGCTCGTCGCCTACGGTTCGCGGGAGTCGGCCGTCCTCGTGCGGGCCGCGACCGAGCTGGCCCGCTGGGTCTCCGTCCAGCTGGAGCTGGCCGAACTCGACCGCTCGCGCACCCGGATCGTGGAGGCCGAGATCCGCGCCCTGCGCGCCCAGATCTCCCCGCACTTCATCTTCAACTCCCTCGCGGCCATCGCCTCGTTCGTCCGCACCGACCCCGAGCGGGCCCGGGAACTCCTCCTGGAGTTCGCCGACTTCACCCGCTACTCCTTCCGCCGGCACGGCGAGTTCGCCCAGCTCGCCGACGAACTGCGCTCCATCGAGCAGTACCTGGCCCTGGCGGGGGCCCGCTTCGGGGACCGGCTGAAGGTGACGCTGCAGATCGCCCCCGAGGTGCTGCCGGTGACCCTGCCGTTCCTCTGCCTCCAGCCGCTCGTGGAGAACGCGGTCAAGCACGGCCTCCAGGACCGGGAACGGGGCTGCCGCGTCACGATCGCCGCCCGGGACGCGGGCGCCGAGGCGGTGGTGACGGTCGAGGACGACGGCATCGGCATGGACCCCGAGCTGCTGCGCGCCGTCCTGCGCGGGGAGCACCCGGCGGGCTCCGGCATCGGCCTGTCCAACGTGGACGAGCGGCTGCGCCAGGTGTACGGGGCGGAGCACGGCCTCGTCATCGAGACCGGCGTCGGCGCCGGGATGAAGGTGACGGTGCGGATCCCCAAGTACCGCCCGGGAGTGCACCCTTCCGCGCCGTAGCGGGTGGACGTCAGCGCAGGTGCAGCGACAGGTGGGCGAGCGGGAGGCCCAGCTTCCAGGCCGGGAGCCAGATCTGCTCGGCCTCGTCGACCGGGCTCTCGGGGTCGACGCGGCCGTCGAGGTCGGCGGCGCGGATCCAGGTGTCCCGCAGCCGGGCCCAGGCGGTCCGCGCGAGCGCAAGGTCGGGGCCGTCGCCGTCGGCCGCCTGCCGCGCGGCGAGCCGCTCCTCGACCCAGGGCGGCCAGGGCCGGTCGTACGCGGTGTGCCGCAGCCACTCGTCGACCCGGCGGCCGGCCCACGCGCCGGCCGGTCCGTCCGGTTCCCCGGCGAGGTGGACGGTGAGGGTCAGCGCCTGGAGGCCGGCCCGGTACTCCAGTGAGCCGGGGGCCACGAGCGCGGCGGCCCGCAATACCTCGTCGGCCAGGTACTCGGCGCACAGCCAGGCCATCGGGACGGCGAGGCCGCCGCCGCTCGTGCCGCCGGCGCCGTTCGTGCTCTCGGGCAGCAACGCTCCCACCTTCTCCCGGACATGAGGGCCCCGGACGTCAGGGGTCCCGGGGGAGAGCCTCCTCCGTGAAGGGCGCCCGCGGGTCCCGCTTTGCTCAACTCGCCCGTGTGGTTTCGGATACGTTTCCCGGCCGGATCGGTGCGGGTGGGATTCTTGGTGCCGGGCGGGTCGAGGGTGGCGCGTGGGGCGGGGGAGTCCGGGCCGGCTCAGCCCAGGAGCGCGTAGACGGCGGTCGCGTGGGCCGCGGTCTCCTCCGTGCCCTCGGCCGTCATGGTGATGTCGGCGAAGGCCATCCGCTTGCCCGCCTTGGTGAGCCGGGCCCGCACGAGGACGTCGGCGCCGATCACCGCGCGCTGGAAGCTGATGGACTGCTGGACGGTGGTCATCGGCACGAAGCCGCCCCGGGCCGCGGCGACCGCGATGACCGTCGCGGTGTCGGCGGCGGCCATCAGGGCCTGGCCGGAGAGCCCGCCGCCCTCCCGGGCGAGCCGGTCCGACCAGGGGAGCCGGAGCACGGCCCCGTGGCCGTCGGCCGAGTCGACGGACTCGACGGTGAGCCCCAGATCGAGCACCCAGGGGGCGAAGTTGTCGGCGAGGACCTTTTCGGCGGCGGCGAGTGTCAGCGTCACGGCGTCATTGTGGGGCCCCGGCACGGGCCCGGGCAACGGCCGCGCGGCGCGGCCGGTAGCCGGGCAGGGAGCGGCCGAGCTGCCGCAGGGCGTAGTGCGAGCGGGACTTGACGGTCCCGGCGGGGATGCCGAGCTCGACGGCGGCCTCGTTGACGGTGAGGCCGTGGAAGTAGAGCCGGACCAGCACCGCACGGTGCTCGGGGCTCAGCTCCCGCACCGCCGCGCGCACGTCGAGCGCGGCCTCGGCCGAGGCGGTGGCGTCGGCGGGGTCGGGCGTCACCGCCAGGACGCCGTCGCCGATCTCGGCGGGCCGGGCGAGGCGTGAGCGGCGGGCGTCGATGGCGAGGCGGCGGGCCACGGTGAAGAGCCAGGGGCGCATCGAGGTGTAGGGGCCGTCGAAGGCCTCGGGGTGGAGCCAGGCCCGTACCAGGGTCTCCTGCGCGAGGTCCTCGGCCCGCTGCCGGTCCCCGTGGGTCAGGCCGAGCAGGAAGGTGAGCAGTGCCGGACCGTGGTCCCGCTGCAGCTCCTCCAGGGTCCGCTCGTCGGTCGTCGCCGTCGACGTCGTCATGCTCTGCCCGCCTCTCCCGCGGCTCGTCGTCCGGGGCGTATACGAGCGCATCCGGACGGCGGGGGACAGGGAACGGACATCGCTCTGCGACGAACGGTCGCACCGAGCGGCGAATGGCACGGCGAACGGTCGGACGGAGCCGTTGCGTCCGTTTCGGTGCGGTTCATGACCCCGTGCGGCCTTGACCCTTGACTGCGGCTTTCCCGAAGGGTCAATTCGTCAGAACAGATGTTCATCGCATGAGTCGGGTGGAGCGCCGTACATGACCTCACGCACCAGACCCGCGGGGGTGGCGGCGCTCGCCGCGCTCCTGCTCGCGGCGGCGACCGGCTGCGCCGGGGGCGGCGGCCCCACCCCGGGCGACCCGGCCGGCCGGACCGGCACCGGAAGCCCCGCCACCCCGTCCGCCGCGCCCGGCGGGGCCTCCGCGCCCGTCGGCTTCACCCTCGTCGCCTCCGGAGACGTCCTCCCGCACGACTCGATCATCCGGCGGGCCTCCGAGGACGCGGACGGATCCGGCTACGACTTCGGCCCCATGCTCTCCGGGGCCAAGCCCGTCGTCTCCCGCGCCGACCTGGCCATCTGCCACATGGAGACCGTGTACGGAGTGGAGGGCGGGCCCTACACCGGCTACCCCGCCTTCAAGTCGCCGCCCGAGATCGCCGCCGCGCTCAGGGCCACCGGCTACGACTCCTGCTCCACCGCCTCCAACCACACCCTCGACGACGGGGCGGCGGGCCTCCGCCGCACCCTCGACGCGCTCGACAGGGCCGGCGTCCGGCACGCCGGCTCCGCCCGTACGGCCGAGGAGGCGGCGCGGCCCACCCTGCTCAAGGCCGGCGGCGCCACGGTCGCCCAGCTCGCCTACACCTACGACACCAACGGCTACCCGATGCCCGAGGGGCAGCCCTGGGCCGTGCGGCTGCTCGACGGGGAGAAGGTGATCGCCGACGCCCGCGCCGCCCGCGCGGCCGGCGCCGACGTGGTGGTGGTCAGCGTCCACTGGGGCACCGAGTGGCAGACCGAACCCGACGAGCGGCAGCTCTCCCTCGGCCGGGCGCTGACCGCCTCGCGGAGCGGCGGACGCCCGGACGTGGACCTCGTCATCGGTACACACGCCCATGTGCCCCAGAGTTTCGAGAAGGTCAACGGGACCTGGATCGTCTACGGGATGGGCGACCAGATCTCCGGCGACATGATCAACCACGAGGGTGCCTACGACCCGCGCGGCAACCAGAGCAGCATCGGCCGCTTCACCTTCGCCCCGCCCAGGACCGCCGGCGGGCGCTGGGAGGTCACCAGGGCCGAGTTCATCCCCCAGTGGTTCGACACCGCGCGCGGCCGCGTGGTGAACCTCGGCGCGGCGGAGGGCCTGGACGCGCGCCAGGAGGAGATCCGCGACACCATCCGGCAGGTGGTCCTCGGCCGGGGAGCCGCCCAGGACGGGCTGGTGATGGGGAGGTAGCGCGTACGGCCGGTCAGGGGACGACCGTGACCGGCCAGCGTCCCGCCTTCACCAGGCGGACGGCGACCGAGCCGACGAAGCGGTGGCCCGCCGACTCCGAGGCGCCCACCACCACGGCGTCCGCCGTCATCTCCTCGGCCGCCTGGACCAGGCCCGCGTAGGCGTCGCCCCGGAAGGTGCGGAACTCCCACCGGATCCGCCAGAGGTCCTTGACCCTCTCCGCCGAAGCGCGGATCTCCGCGACGAGGTCCTCGGCGATCTCCTCGGTGGTCCCGGCCACGGGCGCGCCGAGCGCCGTGCCCGCCGGGACCACCGGCTGTACGTACACGAGGGCGAGCAGGGCGTTCTGGCGCCGGGCGAGTCCGGCCGCGTACGCCGCGGCGCGCAGGGAGGAGGCGGAGCCGTCGACCCCCGCCATGATCACTTTCGGGCCGTCGGTGCCGCGTTCGAACCGGTCGGGCTGCTGTGCGCTCACCCTTGGAGGTTATCGGCTCATCGGGTGTTTTCGAGCGGGTGGCCGGTGTCGTTGAGCCGCCCGGACCCTCGTCCGTACGAACCATTGGTCATGAAAAAGGATCAGATGCCCAGTGGGCGCCGGGCGGTGCTGCGGCTCGCCGCCGCCCTCGGGGCCACCGTCACCGTCGGAGCCCTCGCGGCGGACCGGTTCGCCACGCCCGCCCCGACCGCCGACGCCGCCTCCACGCCCCGGGGCGCTTCCGGCGCGGGGCTCGCGGGCCCGGCCGCGGGACCCCGGACGCACTCCGCCCGGCTGAGCCCCACCGCGTACCGGCTCCAGCCCATGACCTCCTACGCGCCCCCGGCCTTCCGGCGCGCGTCGCCGCCGGTGCGGCAGCGGCCCTTCCTCAGCATGTCCGGGGTCGGCCGCTCGATGGTGCTGACCTTCGACGACGGCCCCGACCCCCGCTACACCCCCGGCATCCTGGAGACCCTGCGCCACTACGACTGCCGGGCGATGTTCTTCGTCTGCGGCGAGATGGCCGTGGACAACCAGGACCTGCTGCGGGAGATGGCCGAGGACGGCCACGTCGTCGGCAACCACTCCTGGTCCCACCCGCTCATCCCGAAACTGCGGCCCTCCCGGATCCGCGCCGAGCTGGGCTCCACCAGCGAGGTCATCGAGAAGGCCCTGGGCGCGGCCCCGCTCTGGTACCGGGCGCCCTACGGCGCCTGGAACCGGCTCTCCTTCGAGATCGGCGCCGAGCTCGGCATGGAGCCGCTCGCCTGGACCGTCGACACCCTGGACTGGACGGAACCGGGCACCGGCACCATCGTCCGCCGCGTCCTCGACGGCGCCGCGCCCGGCGTCGTCGTCCTCTCCCACGACGCCGGCGGCAACCGCTCCCAGAGCGTGGCCGCGCTCCGCCGCTACCTGCCCGAACTCCTCGACGCCGGCTACCGCATCACCGTCCCCCGGCGCTGACCGCCCCGGGACGGGGAAGGGCCCCGGCGCCCTCGGGTGCCGGGGCCCTCCGCCCTGCGCGGGACCCGCGTCCCGGTCAGCGCGAGCCCACCATGCGCGCGAAGACCACGACGTTCCCGTCGTAGCCGCGCGCCCGCGTGTAGCCCCCGCCGCAGGTGATCACCCGCAGCTCCGGTTCGCCGGTGTCGGCGTAGACCTGCACGCCGGGGAAGTTGTCCTTGGCGTACACCTCGACGCCGTAGATCTCGAAGACCGCCACCCGTCCGTCGTACCGCTCGACCTCGATGTGCTGGCCCTTCCGGAGGGAGCCCAGGCCGTAGAAGACCGCCGGGCCCTTCGTGTTGTCGACGTGGCCCACGAGGACGGAGGTGCCGCGCATGCCGGGGGCGATGCCGTTCTGGTACCAGCCGGCGAGGTTGGGGTCCTCCGGGGGAGGGGCCGCCACCCAGCCCTGCTCGTCCAGGCCCACGTCCATGATGGGAGCCGCCACCTGGATCGCCGGGATCTTGACCCGGGACGCCGGGGCGTAGGGCAGCGGCTCCAGACCGGCGCTCGCGGCGGGCGGCGGGACGACCGGACGCGCCACCGGCCGGGCCGCCGCGGCGGGTTGCGGCGGCCCGAGGGGGACGTCCACCCCGTTGCGCATCATCGCGAGTCCGGACAGCATGGCGAGGGCCAGGACGCCCCAGGGTTGGCGTCTCCTGCGCTCGAAGACGCGGAAGTCCTTCGGGGGCATGGTTCTCCCTTCTCGGCGTCGTCAGAACGGTAAGGGCGGTCGCGCGGGCCGTCGCGCCGGACGGTGCGAACGGGTGGGGCCCGCCGCCGGACGGGTGCCCCGGCCCCGGCGAGGGGCGCGAGGCGGGGCGCGGCGGCGGAAGGGGCGTGGGGAGCAGGTGGGTGACAGCCCGGCTGACCCATCCGAGTAATCGTCAGATAAGCCTCCCGGGCACGGTTGACCTGCGGTTCCCTCGGCCCGGCAGGTCCCGTGCCCGGCGTGTCGCCTCACCGGGGTGGCCCAGTGCCGACATGCACGGCTTGCGGCGGTTTGTGATGGTTCGTCATGGAAGGCGTACTCGTCGAAACTCCCGGAGCACCGCTTTGGGGCGTCTTCCACTGGAGGTTCAACCATGCGTGCTGCACGCACTCTGGCGGTGGCCGCCACCGCGCTCGCGGCGGTCGGGTTCGCGGCCCCCCTCGCCACCGCCACCAACGGGCCCAGCAGCGTCACCGTCAGCCCTTTCCAGGCCGAGCGGGGCGGAGACAACTCCAACGGCGTCACGGTGTCCCCCTTCGCGGTCCACCAGGGCGGGATCCTCACGATCACCGTCCGGGGCTGCGCCGGTGGCACGGTCACGTCCAACGCCTTCGCGACGGTCACGCTCGGCCCCGCCGTCAACGGCGTGTCCACCGCCACGGCCCGCATCTTCGACAACGCCACGCCCGGCCAGTACAACCTGGCCGTCCAGTGCGGCGGCCGTACGCTCACCCAGCCGTTCCGGGTCATCGCCGGCCAGGGCGCAGCCGGCGGTCTCGGCGGCTCTCTGGCCCCCAGCTCCACCGAGATGGCCGTCGGCGGCAGCCTCGTCGCCGCGGCCGCGCTCGGCGGAGGGCTCTTCATCGCCCGCCGCCGACGCCTGACCGGCGCGGGAGTCTGACCGGCCGAACCTCCCGGTCGGCCCGCCGTGCCCGCTGCCCCCGGGTCCCTGCCGGGACCCGGGGGCGATCGGCAGGACGCCCCCCCACGCGGCCGCGAAGGCCCGGTCAGTGACGGCGGCCGGCGCCGGAGCGACGGCGACGGACCACGTAGGCGGTGCCGCAGGCCGCGACCAGCACCAGGGCGCCGCCGGCCGCCAGTTCGGCGGTGCTGGGGGCCATCGAGCCGCCGAGACCGCCCCGTACCCCGCGCGGGGGCGTGAGGATCGTGGCGCTGATGGTCGGGGTGGCGGTGGGGGCGCCGCTGATCGTCAGGGCGACGGTGTCCTGCACGCCGCCCGTGCAGTTGAACAGCACCGTGTACACGGCGCCGCGCTTGGCGTCGGCGTCGACGGTGGCGGTCACCGTCGCCCCCGGTGCGATGGTCGCGGTGTTGAAGATGCCGGCCGTGGCCGTCGCCGTACTGGCGCAACCGGGGGCGCTCAGCGTCAGCCGCCCGCCCGGGGCGACGATCGAGGGCGACACGACGAAATCGCCCGGTGCCTTGGCCCTGGCCACCCGTGGGCCGGTGGCGGGCGCCCCGTCCGCCGCGAGGGCGGCGGGGGCGGCCAGGGCGAGGGCGGCCGCTCCCAACAGGGCAGTGGTTGCGGCACGTATCGCGCGCATGGTGAATCCTCCGGGTCCCGAGGGGCAGCCGCGGGAGGGGGTTCCCGCGAAGGACGGTGCACCTCGATGCCCGACACGCTAGGAGCGCACTACCACAGCCGCGATCCCAGAGGTGCGAATGGGGCACCGATGTCCCCCGTGTGGCCCATCCGCGGGGGCCGGCTCAGCGGCTGATCTGCGGGAACAGATCGATGAACGGCGCGGCGGTGGCCGAGATGCCCCGGCCGAACGGCGCGTCGAAGTCCCAGATGAGGAACAGCAGGAAGGCGATCAGCACGCTGAAGAGCCCGGCGAGCAGCAGCTCCCGGCCGGTCCTGCGGATCTGCAGCGTGAAGATCAGGCCGACCGTCACCAGGGCCCCGATGATCAGGCCGAACCAGACCACCCCCGGCATCGTCGCCCCCGCGTTCTGCCCGCGCGCGCCCCGGGCGTCGTCGGCGAGGGTCACCTGGTCCACCAGCGGCTGGTACGCCTGCCCCTCGAAGTCGTTGGCCGGCTGGTAGTCGGTGACGCTGCGCCGCACCCGCTCCAGGAGCGCGGTGCCCTCGTCGCTGAGTTCGCCCTTCTCGGCCATGTGCTTCCACTCGTCGTGGACCACGTACGAGACGTACGCGTCGACGTCGGCGCGGATCCGGGACCGGACCTCCGGCGGGTACACCTCGGCGCGCGCCGAGATCTCGTGCATCGCCTGGGCCTCCTGACGCACGGTCTCCTGGGCGGCCCCCCGGGCCTCCCAGACGCCGGCGATGGCCAGGCCGAGGACGATCGCGTAGATCACGCCGATCATCATCGTCATGTACTCGATGACGTCCGGGGTCTCGCTGGGGTCGTCGTCCTCGGGGATCCGGCGGTTGTTGATGACGACGATGGTGAGCACGACGGCGCAGGCTGCGGCCATCGCGAGAGAGAGAACAAGCCATTCGGACATGGTTCCTCCGGCGGGATTCAGAGGGTCGACGGGTGAGGGGGACGGCGGGTCACTTGGACCGGGGGCGGAGGATCGCCGTCGCGAGGACGGCCGGGGCGGTGATCATCAGCGTCGCGGTGACGACGGAGGTGCCCCCCTTCTGCTTGGTGTGCGTCGCCGGGCGGTAGTGCGGAAGCGCCACGGGGGAGGGGGACGGCGGCCGGGGCCGCACGGCGGGCGGCGGGGCCGGGGCCGGCGGGGGCGCGGCCGCGGGCTCCGGCGGCCTGGTGGCCGGAGGCGCGGGGGACGGCGGCTCCGGGCGGGGCGCGGGCCTGGTGGCCGGCGGCTTCGGCACCGGCCGGGGCGGAGCCGGCTTCGGCGCGGGCGGCGGGGGCGGCTCGGGTTTCGGCGTCGGCTTCGGGGTCGGGGAGGGCCGCGGGGGCTCGGGCGTCGGCGTCGGGGAGGGCGGAGGCGTCGGCTCGGGCGTGGGCGACGGGCACGGCGGGGGCGGCTCGGGATCGCAGGGCGTCGGGTGGTGGTGGTGCCCGTGCCCCTTCCCCTTGCCGTTGCCGTGGTGCTCGTGGCCCTTGCCCTTCCCGTGGCCCTTTCCGCCGCCGTTCCCCCGGTCGTCGACGTCGTGGTGGCCGCCACCGGCGACCGCCACCGCGATCTGCGAACCGCCCGAGTCGGTCGAGGCGTAGGCGCAGGCGTCGGCGGAGGCGGGTACCGGTGTGGTGAGCAGCCACACGAGACCGAGGGCCGCCAGCGGCCGCGCGAGGAGTGATCCGTACAGAGACACGCCGTCGAGCTTGATCACACGAGAGGCGCGCCGGGGCGGAATCGCGCGGGATTCGCCAGATGGAGGGGATCTCCGGATGTGAGGGCTTGACGTTTCGCCGGGTGTCGGGGACGGATCCGGCGCAATGCCCGGTATTGGCGGTCGTGATGATTGCGGGCGGGTGGCCGACACGGATCGTTCAGGCCTTCCGACGGAGAACTGTCCGGTTGTCGCCCTGTCGGCCGGCCCGGTCAACAGGGCATCCTGCACCGGCGACCGGGCCCCGAGAACGGCAACAGCCGAGGTACGGAAGGGGCCTGGGGCCCCGCCGGGCGCGGTCGGCGGCCTCCCGGGAACCGACGCACGATCATATGCACGTGAATGTGCACAGCCTGAAGGCGTGAAGTCTGCGTTCCAGGAGCACGTGCCAATGGCGTGTGACCAAGAACGGACCGCGAATTTCCGTTTCTACTCGCTCTCCCGGCGGGCGATCAGTAGCCTCACCTCGAACACCGGCCGCGAACACATGGCCGTATCCCCCATGGCGACTTGTTGGAGACATCGATGGAGCGTCCCGCCTGGGCCCCGCCCGGTATCGACATCTCGGTACCGAGCGTGTCCCGTATGTACGACTTCTATCTGGGCGGCTCGCACAATTTCGAAGTGGACCGGGAAGCGGCGCGCAAGGCCATGGAGTTCATGCCTGGCCTGCCCAAGGTCATGCAGGCGAACCGCGCCTTCATGCGGCGCGCCGTCCGCCACGCCGTTGACAACGACGTCACCCAGTTCCTCGACATCGGCTCCGGCATACCCACCTTCGGCAACGTGCACGAGGTCGCCCGCGCCGCCGACCCCGCCGCCCGGGTCGTCTACGTCGACCACGACCCCGTCGCCGTGGCCCACAGCCGCGCCGTCCTGGGGGACGACGACAGGGCGGCCGTCGTCGCCGCCGACCTGCGCAAGCCCGCCGACATCCTCCACAGCCCCGAGGTGACCCGACTCCTCGACCTGGACCGGCCCGTGGCCCTGCTCCTCGTCGCCGTCCTGCACTTCCTGGAGGCCGAGGACCAGCCCTACGAGGCGGTCGCCGAACTGGTCGACGCCCTCGCCCCCGGCAGCCTCCTCCTCCTCACCCACGCCTCGTACGAGGGCATCCCGCTCCCCGAGGAGGAGGTCGGCGGCACCGTCGGGGTCTACCGCGACATCCGCAACCCCCTGGTGATGCGGTCGAGCGACGAGATCACCCGCTTCTTCGAAGGCACCGAACTGGTCGAGCCCGGACTCGTCCCCATGCCGCTCTGGCGGCCGGACAGCCCGGCCGAGGAGGAGGATCCGTACGCCTTCTCCGGGTTCGCAGGGGTGGGGCGCAAGGCGTGAAGGTCCCGTCGCAGCCGTCCGGCGCCGTCGCCGAAGCCGACGGCCCGGAGGACAGACTCAGGCGGTTCGTCACCATCTGGAGCCGGGCGATCTTCCCCGTGACCGCCACCTCGCTGACCCGCGCCGAGTTCGAGGGGCACCTGCTGCCGCTGGCCCGCACCCTGTGCGACGCCCTGCACGCCCGGCCCTTCGACACGGCACCGGCCCAGCGCACCGGCGCGGCCCTCGTCGCCGCCCACTGCACCGACCCGGACGCGCTCGGCCGCAGCCTCGGCGTCGTCGACTCGTACCTGGTGCTCTACTGCGGTACGGAGTCGGACCTCCCCGCCGAGGAACTCCGCGCCCGCTGCGCCCGGCTCCAGCACGCCATGGCCGCCGGCTACGCGGGCGCCCTGCGCGAGCGGACCCTCACCGAGCAGGAGGCCATCGCCCGCTCCGCGCTCGTCGCCCGCAGCGCCGCCGAGATCGCCCTGCACGCCACCGAGAGCCGCTTCCGCGCGGTCTTCGACGGGGCGGCGATCGGCATCGGCATCGCCGACCTCGACGGCAACGTCCTGGAGGTCAACGAGACCCTCACCCGCATGTTCGGCGGGATGGAGGGGCCCTTGCGCAGCCGGAACGTCAGCGAGTGGGTCCACCCGGAGGACGGGCCGCACGTCTGGAAGCTGTACGAGGAGCTGGTCCGCGGCGAGCGCGAGCACTACCGCGTCGAGAAGCCCTACTACCGGGGTGACGGAACGGTTCTCTGGACCAACCTCACCGTCTCGCTCCTCCGGGACGCCGACGGCAACCCCCAGTACCAGCTGGCCCTCATGGAGGACACCACCGAACGGCGCCTGCTCCATCTGCGCCTGCGGTACGAGGCCACCCACGACGCGCTCACCGGACTGCCCAACCGGACCCTGTTCTTCGAGCGCCTGGAGAAGGCGCTCGCCCCCGGCGAGAACGCCCGCTTCGGCCTCTGCTACCTCGACCTCGACGGCTTCAAGGTCATCAACGACAGCCTCGGCCACTCCATCGGCGACCGGCTGCTCGTCGAGGTCGCCGACCGGCTGCAGAGCTGCGTCACCGGCGCGGGCGAGATGGTCGCCCGGCTCGGCGGCGACGAGTTCGTCGCCCTCACCACCGGCGCCGACGGCCGACGGGACGTCACCGAACTCGCCGACCGCATCCTCGCCGCCCTCGCCACCCCCCTCAGCATCGACGGCCGCGAACTCACCGTCCGCGGCAGCCTCGGCGTCGTCGAGGGCCCGGCGGGGGAGCGGACCCCGGCCGAGGTGCTCCGCAGCGCCGACATCACCATGTACCGGGCCAAGTCGGCGGGCGGCAACCGCTTCGAGGTCGCCGACCCGGAGGCCGACGCCCGCGCCATCACCCGGCACGGGCTCACCACCGCCCTGCCGACCGCCCTGGAACGCGGCGAGTTCTTCATCGAGTACCAGCCGCTCGTCCACCTCGACGACGGCAGCGTGCACGGCGCGGAGGCCCTCGTCCGGTGGTGCCACCCGCAGCACGGGGTGCTCGGCCCCGACCAGTTCATCCCGCTCGCCGAGGACACCGGCCTCATCGTGCCGCTCGGCCGCTGGGTCCTCCAGGAGGCCGTGCGCCAGGCCCGCTTCTGGAAGACCCGGCACTCCGACGGCGGCCCGCTGCGCATCAACGTCAACCTCTCCCCGACCCAGCTCCACCACCCGCGCCTGGTCGCCGACACCGTCGACGTCCTGGAGCGCTCCGGCCTCGAACCGGGCGCGCTCTGCCTGGAGGTCACCGAGTCCGCCCTCATCGGCGCCGACGAGGACCTGCTGAAGCCGCTGCGGCAGCTCGCCGAGATGGGCGTGGACATCGCGCTCGACGACTTCGGCACCGGCTACTCGAACCTCGCCAATCTGCGGCGGCTGCCGGTGAGCGTCCTGAAGCTCGACCGCTCCTTCACCCGGGGGATGCAGCAGCACCCGGTGGACCCGGTCGACCTCAAGATCGTCGAGGGGATCGTCTCGCTCGCCCACAGCCTGGAACTCGCCGTCACCGTCGAGGGCGTGGAGACGGGGGCCCAGGCGCGGCAGCTCAGGGACCTCGGCTGCGACACGGCCCAGGGCTGGTACTACGCCCGCCCCGGCGCCCCGGACCGCATCCACTCCCTGCTGCTCGCGGACGCCGTCTAGGGCCTGTCTTTCGGATCAGGCCGGATCAGGGAGCGGGGCCCGGTGCGTGCGCCCGCAAGGCGGAGGCCGTCCGCGCTCCGCGGGCCGAGGCGGAGGCCGGCCGGGACGAGGCCGTGGGGTGCGTGAGGGCCGCGCGGGACGGTTCCGTCAGAGCCGGGGAGAGCTGAAGCGGATCCCGTAACGGCTCTCCAGCCGCGCGACGTCCCGGGGGAGGGTGCGGCGCAGGACGGCCAGCCGGTCCGCGTGCCGCAGGAGGAAGCCCTGGCGGTGCCGCGCGCGCAGGCGCTCCCGTACGGTTTCGACGGGACCCATGCAGCGGGCGTACAGCGCGCCGAGCCGCCTGTCCTCCCGCGCGCGCTCCGCCTCGCGGCCGGCACCGTCCAGGGCGTGCAGCCTGGCGTCCACCCGGGAGAAGAACGCGTCCTCGCCCGCGACGCCCCGGACCCCGGGGGCCAGGCATCCGCCGGCTTCCCCGTACGCCCGGCGCACCTCGGGGTCGTCGTCCAGCCGGGCCAGCGCGCGCCACCACTCGGCCCGCAAATCCGCGAAACCCCTGCCCACCTCGCTGGCGTCCGCACCCGCACCGCCCGGCGCGCACGGCGCCGGGCCGGAGGCGGCGACCGGGGGAGCGGAGGGTCCCGGGCCGGCCGGGGCGGGGACCTCGGGACTGGTGAAACCGTGCGCCGCGACGTAGGCGAGGTCGGGTACGGCGAACCGCCGCACGAACATCGGCGGGGGTCCGTCGGCCGCTCCGGCGGACCCTTTCCCCGGAGCGCACCGGCGCGTGCCGACGTACCGCGCCAGGTCCAGGAACCCGTCGAGCCCCTGCGTCTGGCGGGTCTCCGCGCCCGTGGCCGGGAAGAGCATCGGGACGATGTCGTCCGGTACGCCGTACCGGACGCGGGCCGGCCGTTCCTCCGTCGACGGCGGTGGCTGGGCGGTGCGGACCGACTCGGCGGCCCGTCCGGGTCCGTCCGTACCGCCGGCTCCGGACGGGCCGCAGGACGTGGCCACGGCCGTCAGGACGCCCGCCAGGGCGAGCAGTGCCGTCGAGCGGAGTGACGTCCGGCCGGTATCGCGCTGGTCCGACACGCGGTTCTCCTTCGTAGGACTCCGGGGATGCGGTGAGGATGACGGGCGGGCGGTGGTGCGTCCGGCGGTTCTCCCGGGGCGGGCGGCGCGGGACGGCGGCCGGGCATGACACCCGGCCGCCGTCCCTCAGGGCGCCGCGGCCACGGCGGCCCGTCCCTCAGTGCGCCGCGGCCACGGCGCGCCCGTGCCTCAGTGCGCGACGGTCACGCTGTCCCCGCCGTCGATCTCGCTGCCGACGCCCATCGTCGTGCCGCCCGCGACGTCCGACAGCAGGACGATCCACGGGCTGTGGCTGCCGTCGCTCGCCCAGATGTAGCCCCGGCTGCCGCCCTTCCAGCCGCTCGACGTCTTGTAGAAGCCCCGGTAGCTGTCCCCGTAGGTGGACGTCGAGTCGTTCGAGTACGTGAGGTTCAGGTCGTTGCAGCTGCTGGACGACGACTTGCTCACCGTCGTCCCGGCCTTCTGGTAGCCGGTGGTCAGCGACTTGGTGGCACACGCCTGGGTCCCCTCGGGCGCGGCCGTCGCGGGCGACACCAGGAACAGGCCGCCGAGCGCGGTGGCCAGGGTGGCGCCGACGATCACACGACGTACGTTCATGACGCTTCCTCCTTCCGGCGGGCCGGGTCTCCCCCTCGGTCAACCTGCTGGTGCGGCCCGCGCGGACACATGCCTCGCACGCCCCGTGGGGCAGGCGAGTCACCTCCGGATCGTTCCGGCTCTCCCGTCCCGTCGCATCGGCACCACGCGCACAACGGTCGGCATCCGGCGCACAAGGCCGGGCGGCGGGGGAGGGGCGCCCGACGGACGCCCGTCCGTCGGCCGGGGCCCGCCGGGCGTTGACCGATTGCCTCCTCCTGGAAGGCCCGGGCGCTCGCTACCGTGCTGGACGCGCTCCAGACCGAAGAGCGCGGAGGGGGACGGGCCATGCCCACAGTTTTCGACACCTCGGACCTTCCCGTGGAGGACCGGACAGCAGCCTGGTGGGAGCTCACGTCGACGGCTCTCATACCGACGGACATCAGCTTCGCCCGGGGCACGGGGGCCGGAGGGGCGGAAGAGGCGAGGGCGAGCATCCTGAGCCTGGAGCTCGGGAGCGCCGCCCTGTCGTCCATGCGCTACAGCCCGCTCGTCTCGCGCCGCACGCCCCGCATGATCCGGCAGTCGGACCCGGAGTTCTACCAGGTGGCCGTCATCGGAAGCGGTCGGCAGGGGATCGACCACGTGGGCAACCGGGTCCTGCTGCGGCCCGGACAGATGGTCGTCTACGACAGTTCGAGGCCTTTCGACGCGTGGGTCGGGAGCGGCGACGGCCTCTCGCGCTCCATGGTCCTGCAGTTCCCGAAACGGCTGCTGCCGCTCTCGGGCGACCACGTGGACCGGCTCCTGGGCACGCCCCTGTCCACGAGCAGCGGCATGGGACGGGTGCTCGCCGATCTCCTCCGCAGCGTGAACGAGGAGCACCGCACGCTGTCGCCGTCCGACCTGTCCCGCCTGGGCACCAGTCTGATCGACCTGACGGCCACGGCACTGGGCGCCCGGCTGGGGAGGACGCCCCCACTGGCACCGGAGTCGCGCTCGGAGCAGTTCTTCCTGCTGATCAGCGCGTACATCGAGGAGAACCTGCGCACGGACCTCACGCCCGAGCGGATCGCGGGGGTCCACGGCATCTCGCTGCGCTACCTCCAGCGGATCTTCCAGGAGCACGGCACCACGGTGTCCGGGACGATCCGTCGCCGCCGCGTCGCCCGCTGCTCCCGGGACCTCGCCGACCCGGCGCTGCGGCACCTGGCCGCGTACGTCATCGGGGCGCGCTGGGGCCTCGGGACGGCCTCGCAGTTCAACCGGGTCTTCGCCCGCGAGACGGGCCTCTCGCCGGCCCGCTACCGACTGGGCGCCACGCACGGCTCCCGGTCGTCCCCGGTCACCCCCGGTCGTTGACGAGGGCGTGCGCGCGCGAGGGCTCCGGGAAGCGCGGGCCGCGGCCGCGGGCGCTTCCCGGGCCTTCGCCTCCCCGATCGTCCGGTGGGCGCGTCAGGTGCGGCGCAGCAGCAGCTTCTGGAGTTCGCGGGCCGCTCTCGGCGGCGCCACGTCGCTGCGGTGCGCCAGCGCGATGGTGCGGCGCAGGCCCGGCCGCGCGAGGGCCGTCACCCGCAGGTCGCGCCCCGCGCGCGCCGCGACCATCGCCGGCACGACCGCGAGCCCGAGCCCCGCCCGTACGAAACCGAGCACGGCGTCCAGCTCCCCGCCCTCCACGGTGAACGTGGGCTCGAAGCCCTCCGCCCGGCAGGCGGCCACGGTCAGCTCCCGCAGGTCGTAGCCGTGCCGGAACATCACGAGCGGCTGGTCCCGCAGGTCCTTGATCCGTACGGGCCGCCGCGGCGACCGCTCCGAGGCGGCGGAGACCACGACGAGGTCCTCCGTCAGCAGCTCGACCGTCGTCAGGGCGGGCGAGGGGGAGGGCAGCGGCAGCACCACGAGGGCCAGGTCGAGCGCCCCGCGCGCCAGCTCCCGCACGAGGTCGTGCGAACCGCCCTCCTCGATGAGGAGCTCGATCCCCGGGTGCAGGTCGTGGAAGGTCCGCAGCACGTCCGGGAGGAGCCCGGTGCACAGGCTCGGCGTCGCCCCCAGCCGCACCCGGCCCCGTTTCAGCTGGGCCAGCTCCTGCACCTCCAGGCGGGCCGTCTCCGTGTCGGCGAGGATCCGCCGCGCGAGCGGCAGCAGGGCCTCGCCCGCGTCGGTGAGGGTGATGTTCCCCCGGGCGCGGCTGAACAGCTCCGCGCCCAGCTCCTGCTCCAGGGCCTTGATCTGCTGGGAGAGCGAGGGCTGCGAGACGTGGACGCGTTCGGCGGCCCGGGTGAAGTGACGGGTCTCGGCCACGGCGACGAAGTAGAGGAGCTGCTGGAACTGCATGGCGCCAGCGTAGAGGACGTGAATAGGTACAGCCTATCGAGATGAGCCGGACCATGTCTTGGACCTCTCGGGTCCTCCGGCCCTAGCGTCGAGGACATGGCTCTGGCACCCACGAGGGAGCGGACGGCAGCCCGCCCGCCGTCCCCCACACCCTCCCGCGGATTCTGGTCGTCGACCCTCGGCAAGAAGACGGTCATGGCCGTCAGCGGGCTGATCATGCTCGGCTACCTCGTCGCCCACGTCGCCGGCAACCTCAAGGTCTTCTTCGGCCCCGAGGAGTTCAACGCCTACGGCCACTGGCTGCGCGTCATGGGCGCCCCGGTCCTGCACCACCACTGGGCCCTCTGGATCGTCCGGGTCGTGCTCCTCGCCGCCGTCGTCGCCCACGCCGTCTCCGCGTACCAGCTCAGCCGGCGCGACCTGAGGGCCCGCCCCACCGCGTACGTCCACCGCCGCAGGCGCGCCTCCTACGCCACCCGCACGATGCGCTGGGGCGGGATCATCCTCGCCCTCTTCATCGTCTGGCACCTCCTCGACCTGACCACCGGCACCGCCCACCCCGGCGGCTTCGAGGAGGGCAAGCCCTACCAGAACGTCGTCGACACCTTCTCCACCTGGTACGGCGACGTCGTCTACATCACCGCCATGCTCGCCCTCGGCCTCCACGTCCGCCACGGCTTCTGGAGCGCCGCCCAGACCCTGGGCGTCGGCAACGCCCGCCGCGAGCGCCTCCTCAAGGTGCTCGCCAACACCCTCGCGCTCGTCCTGACCGCGGGCTTCGTCTCCGTCCCCGTCGCCGTCATGACCGGAGTGGTGAGCTGACATGAGCTACCTCGACTACACGACCGGTGAGCCGATCACCGACACCAAGGCGCCCGCCGGGCCCGTCGCCGACCGCTGGGACACCCGCCGCTTCGAGGCGAAGCTGGTCAACCCCGCCAACCGCCGCAAGCACCGGATCATCGTCGTCGGCACCGGCCTCGCCGGCGGCTCCGCCGGCGCCACCCTCGCCGAGCAGGGCTACCAGGTGGTCCAGTTCTGCTTCCAGGACTCCCCGCGCCGCGCCCACTCCATCGCGGCCCAGGGCGGCATCAACGCCGCCAAGAACTACCGCAACGACGGCGACTCCATCCACCGCCTCTTCTACGACACCGTCAAGGGCGGCGACTTCCGGGCCCGCGAGTCCAACGTCCACCGCCTCGCCCAGATCTCCGTCGAGATCATCGACCAGTGCGTCGCCCAGGGCGTCCCCTTCGCCCGCGAGTACGGCGGACTCCTCGACACCCGCTCCTTCGGCGGCGTCCAGGTCTCCCGCACCTTCTACGCCCGCGGCCAGACCGGGCAGCAGCTCCTCCTCGGCGCCTACCAGGCGCTGTCCCGGCAGATCGCCGCCGGGAACGTCGAGATGCACGCCCGTACGGAGATGCTCGACCTGATCGTCGTCGACGGGCGGGCCCGGGGCATCGTCGCCCGCGACCTGATCACCGGACGGATCTCCACCCACTTCGCCGACGCGGTCGTCCTCGCCAGCGGCGGCTACGGCAACGTCTTCTACCTGTCGACGAACGCCATGAACTCCAACGCCACCGCCGTCTGGCGGGCGCACCGGCGCGGCGCGTACTTCGCCAACCCCTGCTTCACCCAGATCCACCCCACCTGCATCCCGCGCACCGGCGACCACCAGTCCAAGCTGACCCTGATGAGCGAGTCGCTGCGCAACGACGGCCGCATCTGGGTGCCGAAGGCGAAGGGCGACACGCGTCCCGCCGCCGAGATCCCCGAGGACGAGCGCGACTACTACCTGGAGCGGATCTACCCCTCCTTCGGCAACCTCGTCCCCCGCGACATCGCCTCCCGCGCCGCGAAGAACGTCTGCGACGAGGGCAGGGGAGTGGGCCCCGGCGGCCAGGGCGTCTACCTGGACTTCGCCGACGCGATCCGCCGCATGGGCCGCAAGGCCGTCGAGGAGAAGTACGGCAACCTCTTCGACATGTACGAGCGGATCACCGCCGAGAACCCGTACGAGGTCCCCATGCGGATCTACCCCGCCGTGCACTACACGATGGGCGGACTCTGGGTCGACTACGACCTCCAGACCACGATCCCCGGCCTCTTCGCCATCGGCGAGGCCAACTTCTCCGACCACGGGGCCAACCGGCTCGGCGCCTCCGCCCTCATGCAGGGACTCGCCGACGGCTACTTCGTCCTCCCGGCCACCATCAACGACTACCTCGCCCGCCACCCGTCGAGCGAACCCCTCGACGACGACCACCCGGCGGTCCGCGACGTCCTCGCCGAGACCGAGGACCGCCTGAACCTCCTCCTCTCCGTCGACGGCGACCGCACCCCCGACTCCTTCCACCGCGAACTCGGCGAACTCATGTGGGAGTACTGCGGCATGGCCCGCACCGAGGAGGGCCTGACCGAGGCCCTGCGCCGCATCCCCGAGATCCGCGAGGAGTTCTGGCGCCGCGTCAAGGTCCCCGGCACCGGCGAGGAGTTCAACCAGTCCCTGGAGAAGGCCAACCGGATCGTCGACTACCTGGAGCTCGCCGAGCTCATGTGCCTCGACGCCCTCCACCGCGCCGAGTCCTGCGGCGGCCACTTCCGCGAGGAGTCCCAGACGGCGGACGGCGAGGCCGCCCGCCGCGACGAGGAGTTCTCGTACGCGGCGGCCTGGGAGTTCCGGGGGGCCGGGGGCCGTCCCCCGGGCGAGCACGGCGCCGGATCCGCCCCCGTCCTCCACAAGGAGGACCTCACCTTCGAGTACGTCCACCCCACCCAGCGGAGCTACGCATGAGGATCGACCTGCGCGTCTGGCGCCAGAAGAGCGGCGACACCGAGGGGGCCATGGTCACCTACGCGGTGGACGGCGTCTCGCCCGACATGTCCTTCCTCGAGATGCTCGACACCCTCAACGAGGACCTCATCCTGCGCGGAGAGGACCCCGTGGCCTTCGACCACGACTGCCGCGAGGGCATCTGCGGCGCGTGCAGCCTCGTCATCAACGGCGACGCGCACGGGCCGGAGCGCACCACGACCTGCCAGCTCCACATGCGCTCCTTCCGCGACGGCGACACCATCGACGTCGAGCCCTGGCGCGCGTCCGCCTTCCCCGTCGTCAAGGACCTCGTCGTCGACCGCTCCGCCTTCGACCGCGTCATCCAGGCCGGCGGCTACATCACGGCCCCGACGGGCTCGGCCCCCGAAGCCCATGCCACACCGGTCCCGAAGGCCGACGCGGACTCGGCCTTCGAGCACGCCGAGTGCATCGGCTGCGGCGCGTGCGTGGCGGCCTGCCCGAACGGCTCGGCGATGCTCTTCACCTCCGCCAAGGTCAACCACCTGAACGTCCTGCCCCAGGGCTCCCCGGAACGCGAGACCCGGGTCCTCGACATGGTGGCCCAGATGGACGCGGAGGGCTTCGGCGGCTGCACCCTGACGGGCGAGTGCGCGACCGCCTGCCCGAAGGGCATCCCGCTCCCGTCGATCGCGGCGATGAACAGGGAGTGGCTGCGGGCGCGGCGGAAGGCGGGCCGGGGCTGAGGCCGGATCCGGACAATCCGAGGGCGTGGGCTCCGCCACACGCGGCACCCCGGCGCGAAAGATCGTTCACGGAATGATCATCTTCTCCGCAAGATCTTCGCTCCGGGGTGCTCCCGCGCACCGGAACAGCAAGATCGCATCCGTTCAAAATTGCACTTTTCGCGGCAAGTTGACCACTTCGCGACCAACCGCCGGCCGGAGATTTCCGCCGCGCCGACGCCCCCGGGTACTGATGGGTCCTGCCGGGGGCATATGACCAAACCCCCGGTCGTACAGACCATCTGGGGGTTTCTCATGTCCAGCATCACCCGCCGCCGGGCCCTCGGCGTCGCGGCAGGCGCCGCGGGCGCCGTCGCGGTCCTCGCCCAGGCGGGCCCGGCCGCCGCCTCGGCTCCCCGCGCGGCCGCCCCGGCGGCCGACTCCGACCCGGCCTCCTTCGACGAGGTCTACCAGGGCCGCCGCATCCAGGGCGGGCCCGCGCACGGCGGCGGCCACCACGGGGGACACCACGGGGGCGGCTACTCCGTCACCATCGACGGTCGGGAACTGCACGTCATGCGGAACGCCGACGGCACCTGGATCAGCGTGATCAACCACTACGAGCCCGTCGCCACGCCCAGGGCGCTGGCCCGCGCGGCCGTCCGGGAGCTCCAGGGCGCCCCGCTCGTACCCCTCACCCTCGGCTGACCGATCCAGGAGCGGCACCACCATGACCGTGCGCAAGAACCAGGCCACCCTCACCGCCGACGAGAAGCGGCGCTTCGTCGCCGCCCTCCTGGAGCTCAAGCGCTCCGGGCGGTACGACACCTTCGTCACCACGCACAACGCCTTCATCATGAGCGACACCGACGACGGCGACCGCGTCGGCCACCGCTCGCCGTCCTTCCTGCCCTGGCACCGGCGTTTCCTCCTGGAGTTCGAGGAGGCCCTCAAGTCCGTCGACGCGACCGTCACCCTGCCCTACTGGGACTGGACCGCCGACCGCACCTCCCGCTCCTCGCTGTGGGCGCCCGACTTCCTCGGCGGCACCGGCCGAGCCCGGGACGGCCAGGTCACGGACGGCTCCTTCGCCCGGACCGGCGGCCGCTGGCCGATCAACGTCCGCGTCGACGGACGCGACTACCTGCGGCGCGACCTCGGCGCGGGCGGCCGACAGCTCCCCACCCGCGCCGAGGTGGACTCCGTCCTCGCCATGGAGACCTATGACACCGCCCCCTGGAACAGCTCCTCCGACGGCTTCCGCAACCACCTGGAGGGCTGGCGCGGGGTGAACCTCCACAACCGCGTCCACGTCTGGGTCGGCGGCCAGATGGCCACCGGCGTCTCCCCCAACGACCCCGTCTTCTGGCTGCACCACGCCTTCGTCGACAAGCTGTGGGCCGAATGGCAGGCCCGCCACCCCCGCTCGGCGTACCTGCCGGCCGCGGGCACCCGGAACGTCGTGGACCTCCACGACACCATGCGCCCGTGGAACGACGTGACCCCCGCGGACATGCTGGACCACACGCCCCACTACACCTTCGACACGGCGGCCTGACGGGCTCCGGACCCTCCCCCCGCCCCGGGCGCCCCCACGGGCGCCCGGGGCGGGGACGGGGCATTTGCCGACATCAACGGATGATCCAGGGGAAAAGGAGGAATCGGGGACGCCCGCGCCGGGTACCCGGGCCTTCGCAGGCCGCGAGGCGCGCACGGTCCGTGTCGCGCGCCGTCCACCGGGCCGCACCGAGGGAACGAGGAGGACACGTGACCCGGCAAGAGTCGGCGCAGGCACCGTGCCGGCAGCAGGAGGAACCGGACCCGAACCGGTGGAAGGCGCTCGGCGTCTGCCTCGTCGCGGGCTTCATGACCCTCCTCGACGTGTCGATCGTGAACGTCGCGCTGCCCTCCATCCGCTCCGGGCTCGACACCGCCGAGTCGGACCTCCAGTGGGTGCTCTCCGGGTACTCGCTCGCCTTCGGCCTCTCCCTCATCCCGGGCGGACGGCTCGGCGACGCGCGCGGCCGACGCAGCGTCTTCATGGTCGGCCTCGCGCTCTTCACGCTCGCCTCGGCCTCCTGCGGAGCGGCCCAGTCGAGCCTCTGGCTGGTGGTCTCGCGGCTGGTGCAGGGAGCGGCCGGAGGCCTCGTCTCACCGCAGATCTCCGCACTCATCCAGCAGATGTTCCGGGGGGCCGAGCGCGGCAGGGCCTTCGGGATGTTCGGCACCGTCGTCGGCATCTCCACCGCCGTCGGCCCCCTCCTCGGCGGGCTGCTGATCCAGGTGGCGGGAGCCGAGGAGGGCTGGCGCTGGGTCTTCTACGTCAACCTCCCGATCGGGATCGTGTGCCTGTTCCTCGCCCGGCGGCTGCTGCCCGACACGCCGGACGCCAAGCCGGTGCGGCTCAGCCGCCTCGACCCCGTCGGCGTGGTGCTCCTCGGCGCCGGCGTCCTCGCCCTGCTGCTGCCCTTCGTCCAGTCCCAGCAGTGGTCCGGGAACGGGAAGTACCTGCTCGTCCTCGTCGCCGCCGCGCTGCTCACGGCCTTCGTGGGATGGGAGCGCCGCTGCGCGCGGTCGGGCCACGAGCCCCTCGTCGAACTGGAGCTCTTCCGCGTCCGGTCCTACTGGCTCGGCTCGCTGCTGATCCTGCTCTACTTCGCGGGCTTCACCTCGATCTTCTTCGTCAGCACGCTCTACCTGCAGAACGGACTGCACTACACCGCGCTCCAGGCCGGACTCGCCATCACCCCCTTCGCCCTGGGCGCGGCGTTCGCGGCCGGGATCGGCGGCCGGCTCGTGAACCGCTTCGGCCGGCCGCTCGTGGTCCTGGGCCTGGTGATGGTGACGATCGGCCTCGCCGGTACGGCGTTCGCGGTGCACCAGGTGCCCGGCCGGGGCGCGGGCTGGGCGATGCTCGCCCCGCTGCTCCTCGCGGGGCTCGGCAGCGGCCTGGTGATCTCCCCGAACCAGACCCTCACCCTCTCCGAGGTGCCGGTGCGCCGCGCGGGCAGCGCCGGAGGCACCCTGCAGACCGGCCAGCGGGTCGGCTCGGCGATCGGCATCGCCGCGGTCGGATCGGTCTTCTTCGACCAGGTCGCCCAGGACGGCTGGGCCACCGCCTACGACCACGGCCTCCTCGTCTCGATCGCCTTCGTCGGGGCCGCGCTCGCCGCGGCCCTCGCCGACGTGGTGGCGGGCCGCCGCGCCGCCCGCCGCTGACCCCCGCGCGCCCGGACGGACCCGTCGCGGCGGACGCGCCGCCGAGCACGTCCCGGCGCCGTCACGGGATGCGGAAGCCGCGGAAGGCCACGTGCTTCCGGCTGGTGAAGCCGAGCCGCCCGTAGAGCGCGATCGCCCCGGTGTTCTTCTCGGCCACGTGCGGCAAGGGGTGCTCGTGCCGGTCCAGGACGCGGGCGACGAGCGCGCCCGGGAGGAGGGCGGCGCACCCCTGTCCCCGCGCCTCGGGGCCGGTGCGGACGGCGCTGATCTCGGTCCGGCCCGGCGGCCGCAGGCTCCCCCGGCCTTCGGCCGGGGGCGCCCCCATCCCGCTGCGCTCGCCCGCCATGGCCACCAGCCTGCCGCCCGCCCGGATCCCGAGACAGGTGCCGAGTGCGCGGGTCCGCGGCCAGAACGGCCCCGGCCGCGTGCGCGCGGTCAGGTCGGGCACCTCGGGCACGTCGGCCGCGCCGGGTTCGACCACTTCGGTGCCGGCCGCGGCCCGGGCCGCTCCGGGCAGCGCACCGGCGGCCGGACCATCCGCCGGCCTTCGAGGACGAAGACCGGCTCCCGGCCCGGCGGCGGGACCGCCGTGCAGCCGAACATGTCGGCGAAGGCGTTCCGGCCGAGGACCCGGGCGAGCGGACGCCCCGCGCAGACCCGGCAGACCCGTGCGAGGGGCTCCTCAGGGCCGCCCGGAGAGGGCCCGGGCCAGGTACGGCGCGGTGCGGCTGTCCGCCGCCCGCGCCACGCGGTCCGGGGGACCCGCCGCCACGATCCGCCCGCCCCGGTCGCCGCCGCCCGGGCCGAGGTCGACGACCCAGTCCGCGGTGGCGACGACGTCCATGTCGTGCTCGACGACGATCACCGAGTGTCCGGCGTCCACGAGGCCGTGCAGCTGGCGCATCAGGACCTCGACGTCCGCCGGGTGCAGACCGGTCGTCGGCTCGTCGAGGACGTACAGGGTGGGGGAGCGGTGCGGCCGCTGGAGCTCGGAGGCGAGCTTGATGCGCTGTGCCTCGCCGCCGGAGAGCTCGGTGGCCGGCTGTCCGAGCCGCAGATAGCCGAGGCCCACGTCGAGGAGGGTGCGCAGGCTCCGGGCCGCCGCGGGGGTGTCCTCGAAGAAGGCGGCGGCGGACTCGACGGTCAGGTCGAGGACCTCGGCGATGGTGAGGCCGCGCAGCCGCACCTGGAGTGTCTCGGCGTTGTAGCGGGCGCCGTGGCAGTCGGGGCAGGGCGCGTACGTACTGGGCAGGAAGAGGAGCTCCACCGAGACGAAGCCCTCTCCCTGGCAGGTCTCGCAGCGCCCTCCGGGCACGTTGAAGGAGAAGCGGCCCGCCTTGTAGCCGCGCGCCTTCGCCTCCTCGGTCTCCGTGAAGAGCTTGCGCACGACGTCGAACAGCCCCGTGTACGTGGCGAGGTTGGACCGGGGGGTGCGGCCGATCGGACGCTGGTCCACCGTCACCAGACGGCCCACGCCCTCCACCTCCCCGGTCAGCGCGTCGACGAGGGTGGACTTCCCGGAGCCCGAGACGCCGGTGACCGCGGTGAGGACGCCGACCGGGAAGGAGGCGTCCACCGCCCGCAGGTTGTGCCGGGTGACCGGCCCCGGGCGCAGCCAGCCCGTCGGTTCCCGCACCGTCCGCGCGGGCGCGGGAGCCCGGTCGAAGAGGAACCGCCGCGTCGCGGACGCCTCGACGCCTGCCAGTTCCTCCGGCGGACCGCTGTGCAGCACCCGCCCGCCGTGCACTCCGGCACGCGGGCCGACGTCCACGAGCCAGTCGGCGTGGCGTACGACGTCGAGGTGGTGCTCGACGACGAAGACCGAGTTCCCGGCGGCCTTGAGCCGGTCGAGGACCACGAGCAGGGCCTCGGTGTCGGCCGGGTGCAGCCCGGCGGAGGGCTCGTCGAGGACGTACACCACGCCGAAGAGGCCCGAACGCAGCTGCGTGGCGAGCCGCAGCCGCTGGAGCTCGCCGTTGGACAGGGTGGGCGTGGCGCGGTCCAGGCTGAGGTAGCCGAGGCCGAGTTCGGTGACCGTGCCGATCCGGGCGACGAGGTCCGCGGTGAGGACCCGCGCGGTCTCCGGGGCGTCCTCCGTCGCCGCCGCCGTCGACAGGAGGCCGGACAGGGCCGTGAGCGGAAGCGCGGCGAGCTCGGCGACGTTCCGGCCGGCGAAGGTGACCGCGAGCGCCTCGGGCCGCAGCCGGCCGCCGCCGCACGCCGGACAGGGCGCGCTGGTGAGGAACCGCTCAGCCTTCGCCCGCAGGGACGGGCTCTTCGAGTCGGAGAAGGTGCGCAGGACGTAGCGGCGCGCGCTCATGTACGTGCCCTGGTACGGGCGTTGGATGCGGTCCGCCTCCCGCACCGGGTGCACCGTGACGACCGGCTGCTCGTCCGTGAAGAGGATCCACTCCCGGTCCTTCGCGTCGAGCTCCCGCCACGGCCGGTCGACGTCGTGGCCGAGGGTGTCGAGCACGTCCCGCAGGTTCTTCCCCTGCCAGGCGCCCGGCCAGGCGGCGATCGCCCCCTGGCGGATCGACAGACCGGGGTCCGGGACGAGGAGTTCCTCGCTGGTGTCGTGGATCAGTCCGAGGCCGTGGCACGAAGGGCACGCGCCCGCGGCCGTGTTGGGGGAGAAGGCGTCGGAGTCGAGCCGCACGGCCCCCTCCGGATAGCGGCCGGCCCGGGAGAACAGCATCCGCAGGGAGTTGGAGAGGGTGGTCACCGTGCCGACGGAGGACCGGGCGTTCGGCGAGGACCGGCGCTGCTCCAGGGAGACCGCCGGCGGCAGCCCGGTGATCTCGCCGACCGCGGGCGCCCCCACCTGGTGGATCAGCCGCCGAGCGTACGGGGCCACCGACTCGAAGTAGCGGCGCTGCGCCTCGGCGTAGATCGTCCCGAAGGCCAGCGACGACTTGCCGGAGCCGGAGACCCCGGTGAACACGACGAGCGCGTCGCGCGGGATGTCGACGTCGACCCCGTCGAGGTTGTGCTCGCGGGCGCCCCGGACGCGGACGTAAGGATCGTGGGGGGTGTCGTGCATGGAGGCGACCTTATCGAATGGTCCGCGTTTGCCCTGGTGGCTCCCCTGGGGCTCGACGGTCCCGGCGGTCGCTGGCGGACGCCGACGGCTTTCCTCCGGCGCCGTCAGGCGGCCCGCGGCGTCAGACCGACGGCCCGGGCGAGACGGCGGTACGACCCGCTCAGCGCCGCCCGGTCGTACGTGCTCGTGGTGATCATGACCTCCTGCGCCCCGGTCTCCTTCACCGCCCGCTCCAGCGCCTCCGTCACCTGCTCCTCCGTGCCGTGCACGTGTCCGTCGAGCCCCGCCTCGTAGAAGCCGCGCTGCTTCTCCGTCATCGGCAGCCCCTCGATCCGCTCGGGCGCGGCGAGCGGCGGGAAGACGCCGAGGGTGCGGGAGTACGCGAGGGACCAGGCCTCCGGCATCAGCAGCCGCCGTGCCTCCGCCTCGGTGGCGGCCACCGCGACCGTCCCGGCGACGACCACGTACGGCTCGGCGGCCCACCGGGACGGGCGGAAGGCGGCGCGGTACGCGTCCACGGCCGTCAGCAGCCGCTCGCGTCCGCGCAGGTCGCCGATGACCAGCGGCAGCCCGGCGGCCGCGGCGATCCCGGCGCCCTCCCCGGTCGCGAGGACGAAGGGCGGCACCCGCAGGCCCTCGGCGGGCCGGGCGTGCACCTGGGGGTGGGCCGTCTGCTCGCCGGTGAACCAGCCGAGGAGCTCGGCGAGCTGCTCCCCGAACCGGTCGGCGTCGTCCTTGTCCCGGCCGAGGGCCCGGCGGACGCCGTCCGTGAAGCCCACCGACCGGCCGATCCCCATGTCGATCCGGCCGGGGAAGAGGGATTCGAGCACGCCGAACTGCTCGGCCACGACGAGCGGCCGGTGGTTCGGGAGCATCACCCCTCCCGTACCGACCCGGACGGCTGAGGTCGCGGCGGCGACGGCGGCGGCGAGCACCGTGGGCGCCGAACCGGCGACCCCGGGCACGCCGTGGTGCTCCGACACCCAGAAGCGGTGATAACCGAGGGCCTCCACCTCCTGGGCGAGGCGCACGGTGGCGCGCAGCGCCTGGGCGGGGTCCTCGCCCTCCCGGGTGCGGGAGCGGTCGAGGACGGAGAAGCGGATGCCGGCGGGGAAGGTGCTCATGGAGGGTTCAACGCGCCGGACGGGAGGAGATTTCCCGCTCCAGCGACCCCTGCCCGCTCCGCTTCGTTGAGCAGTTCGTCGAGCGGTTCGTCGAGCAGTTCGTCGAGCAGGAGGGACCGGGCCGGGCGGAGGCCGACGAGCCGACCGGATGCCGGATGACCTACCTGCCCGCCACCACACCGAACCGACCTGGTGAGGTGGTCGGTGTGGTGGCGGCGACGAGAAGGACGGCGGCGCGCCGGGCCGAGCGGCACGGTGCCGGGCCGGTCACCGCCCCGTGTCACCTCGTGACCGTGGGTCAGCCTGCCGCGGGCACGGCGGGCTGGGACTGGGTGGCGCAGTGGATGCCGCCGCCGCCACTGGCGATGTTGTCGATCTTGACCTGGACGACGGTCCGGCCGGGGTACGCGGCCCGCAGGATGTCGTAGGCCACGCCGTCGGCGTAGCCGTCGCCGAACTGGGGCACCAGAACGGCGCCGTTCACGGTGTAGTAGTTGGTGTAGCTGGACAGGAAGTCCGTTCCCCTTCCTCGGATGTACCGCCGGTCGGGTCCGGGGAGTTCGGTGATGTCCAGTCGGCGCCCCTGCGCGTCGGTGGCGCTCTGCAGGACCTTCTTGGTCTCGTTGTAGACGGCGACCCACTTGCTGCTGGTGCCGGGGCCGGGCTGGTCGAGGATCACCTTGCCGGGCGCGACGAAACGCGCGAGGCAGTCGATGTGGCAGTCCGTGATGTCCTGACCGGCCAGACCGGGGACCCAGATGACCTTGTCGACGCCGAGGGCCCACTTCATCGACTGCTCCACCTGGTCCTGGGTCATGCCCGGGTTCCGGTTGCTGTTCACCATGGAGCTGACCGTCGCCATCAGGGTGCCCTGCCCGTCGGTCTCCAGCGAGCCGCCCTCGCCGACGAACGGAGCCTGGATCCTGTTGACCCCGTACCGGCCGAGCAGGGTCGTGGCCGCGGCGGCGTCGTTGGCGTAGGGCTGGTAGTAGCTCGTGCCGGTCTTGCCCCACCCGTTGAAGTTGGTGTCCACACCGGCGACGGCGCCGGGCGCGACGACGAAGGTGGGGCCGAAGTCACGGATCCACAGGTCGTCGTTGGCTATCTCGACGACCTCGATGCCGTGGTACGCGCCGGAGCCGCAGACGTACCGGGCGTCGGCGGCCTGTGAGGGGCGCGCCAGGACGACGACCGGCTCGAACCGGGAGATGGCGTAGGCCACGCGCGCGATGTCGTTGCGGACGCCGTCGAGCTGCGTGGACCAGACCGACGACAGCGCGGGCCAGGCCATGAAGGTGCGGACGTGAGGGTCGGTCTCCGCGGGGATCCGCAGAGTGGCGCCCGATCCGGCGGTGGCCGCGACGGCGGTCGTGGGCAGCGCGGACCCGAGGGCGGCGAGGGGCACGGCGGACGCGCCGAGTTGGAGAAGGCGGCGTCGGGAGGTGAGGGGCGTGGCCATGGAGGTCCTTCGGTGAGGGGTTGGGGTGAGGGGTCGGGGTTGCGTCGCCCATCCTGACCTCGACTGAAAATTCAGTCAATACTATGGGGGTCGCTGCGGCCGCAGCTCGGACGGGCAGGGCACGGGGTGAGTCGGGGCCGAAGCGGGCGCCCTGTGCGGGGACGGCGCGGCAACGTTCCCTCGGGGCATCGCCACCCGCCGCACCGCACCGCACCCCGGCCGTCGGCCCGGTCGGCGGGTCCGGTCAGGCGTCGGGCTCGCCGGGCTGCTCGTGGGTGGCGCAGTGGATGCCTCCGCCGCCGGAGGCGATCGTGTCGATCCGCAGCTGCACGACCTCCCGCCGGGGGAAGTGCTCCTGAAGGATGGCCTTGGCCCGGTCGTCCGCCGTCCGGTCGCCGAAGCGGGGCAGGAAGACCGAGCCGTTGGCGACGTAGAAGTTGGCGTAGGTGGACACGAAGTCGTCGCCCTCGCCGGTGATCCTGTCGAGGTCGGGCTGGGGCAGGTCGACGATCTCGAAGCGCCGGCCCCGGGCGTCGGTCGCCCTGTCGAGCACGGAGCGGGCCTGGTCGGCCGAGCGGGACCAGGAGTCCGGGGGAGCGCCGGGGAACGCCTGGTCGAGCAGGACCACGCCGGGTGCGGTGAACCGTACGAGGCTGTCCACGTGCGCGTCGGTGATGTCCTCGCCGCGGACGCCGGCCAGCCAGACCACCTTCTGCACGCCGAGGGTCTCGATCAACTCGTCCTCGATCCGGTCCCGGGTCTTGCCGCGGTTGCGGTTGTCGTTGACGATCGAGCTCTCGGTGACGAGCAGAGTGCCCTCGCCGTCGGTCTCGAAGGAGCCGCCCTCGGCGACCAGCGGCGCCCGCTCCCGCGGAATGCCGTACCGGGCCAGGAGCTTGCGACCCACCTGGGCGTCGTTGCCGTGCTCCTGCTTGTCGCCCCAGCCGTTGAAGTTGAAGTCGACACCGATCAGCTCGCCGTCGTCCTCGACGAACACGGGCACGGTGTCACGGGCCCACAGGTCGTCGACCTCCAGGGGGATGACCTCCACCTGCGAGCCGACGGCCCGCCGGGCCGCCGCCACCTGCTGTGGACGGGCCATCATCACCACGGCCTCGAACTCCCCCACCGCCCGGGCGATCCGCGCGATGTCCTCCCGTACGCGGGGCAGCTCGTCCCCCCACACCGAGGCGAGGGCCGGCCAGGACATGAACGTCCGCGTGTGGCTCTCCCACTCGGCACCGAACCTGCGCCCACCGCCGGTGCCGGAGGGGGGCGCGGAGCCGCTCGGAACGGGGCTCGCCCCGGCCCGGGCCGAGTGGTCGGAGCCGCACGCCGTGGCGCCGAGGGCAAGGCCGCCTGCGAGACCGGCGAAGGCGCGCAGGGCGGTGCGTCGGGTGGGGAAGAACTGGTGCACGGCGCCTCCGATCACGGGGCGGCAAGGCTATCCGCCGACGGCGCGCGGGACGCGGTGCCGCGCGCAGGAGCGGCGACGGCCGTTCGTCGACGACGCGGCAAGCCCGCAGGGCGCCCCTCATGAAGGCGGCGGGGACGAGCACGCTCCCCCGCCCGTCGAGGTGACGGGCAGGTCCGTGGTCGCGCCGCGGCTGTGCGCCTCGGAGGAGGGGCCGCCCCGGGTGGCGGTCGGCCGAACCGTGGTCAATCGACCGGCTTGCCGGGCTGGTCGTGGGTGGAGCAGTGGATCCCGCCGCCTCCGGTGGCGATGGTGTCGATGTTCACCTGCACGATGTCGCGCTTGGGGAAGTGCTCCTGGAGGATGCCCCGGGCGCGGTCGTCGGCCTTCCTGTCGCCGAACTTCGGCATGTACACCGCGTCGTTGCCGATGTAGAAGTTGGCGTAGGTCGACAGGAAGTCGTCGCTGTAGCCCGTGATCCGGTCGGGGTCCGGCTGCGGGAGGTCGATGACCTCGAAGCTTCGGCCCTGTGCGTCGGTCGCCTCGCTGAGCACGGCCTTGGCCTGGTCGGAGGAGCGTGACCAGGAGTCGGCCGGCATGCCCGGGAAGGCGCGGTCCAGGAGGATCACGCCGGGCGCGGTGAAGCGGACGAGGCTGTCCACGTGGGCGTCGGTGATGTCCTCGCCGCGTACGCCCTTCAGCCAGATCACCTTGTCCATGCCGAGGAGCTCCTTGAGCTCGGCCTCGATCCGGGCGCGGGACATGCCCGGGTTGCGGTTGTCGTTGACGATCGAGCTCTCGGTGATCAGGAGCGTGCCCTCGCCGTCCGTCTCGAAGGAGCCTCCCTCGGCGACGAGCGACGTCCGGATGCGGGGGACCCCGTACTTCGACAGCAGCTTCCGTCCGACCTGGGCGTCGTTGTCGTGCACCTGCTTGTCGCCCCAGCCGCTGAAGTTGAAGTCGACGCCCGCGACCTCGCCGCCCTCCTCGACGAACACGGGGACGGTGTCACGGGCCCACAGGTCGTCGACGGCGAGGGGGACGACCTCGACGCCCTTGCCGCAGGCCCTCTGGGCGGCGGCCAGCTGGTCCGGCCGGGCCATCATCACGACGTACTCGTACTCCGAGACGGCGCGGGCGATCCGTGCGATGTCCTGACGCACGTAAGGGAGGTCGTCCTCCCAGACCGACTCCAGTGCGGGCCATGCCATGAAGGTGCGGGCGTGGCTCTCCCACTCGGCGCCCAGACGCCGCTCCTCGCCGGTCCCCACACCCGGGCCGGTGGTGCCCGCGGCTCCAGAGGGGCCCGGGTCGCCGGGGCCGCAGGCCGAGGCACCGAGGGTGAGCGCGCCGATTCCGGCGAGCAGACGCAGAGCGGAGCGGCGGGAGGGGCGGAGGTCTGACATCGGGGTCTCCGATCGTGAAAGGCACGCGGGGCCAGGGAATCGGCGGCGGGCATCAGGGGAGGCGGGGGCGTGGACGGCGGGTCCATCGGCCGTCCACGGGGTGCGGGCCCGGCCCTCTGAACGGTCGGTGACGCCTGGCCGAGTATGGTGTGTCATCACTCTGCCACTGACTGAAAATTCAGTCAAGTTCGAGTGGATGTTCCCGGAGCGGAGCCGCCCCCGTGGGGCCGTCCCGGGCGTCCCCTCTCAACGGTCCAGCCGCTCGACCTCGATGGAGACCGCCTCCTTCACCAGTTCGCGGGCGTGGTCCAGAGGCAGTGCGCCGCTGAGCCAGCGGGTGCTGAGACCTTCCAGGAGGCCGGTGAGCCTCTCCGCGGCCGCCGTGAGGGCCGGTGCGGGAGCCGACGGCCGGATGCAGCCCAGGAGGTCCGCGACATCGTGGATCCAGGTCAGCGTGGCCCTGGCGAGGTCCCCGCGCAACTCGGGCTCGAAGACCGCGCTGGCGCGCAGCTCGCCCCAGGCCGTGCTGTTCTCGCGGACCTCCGGGAGGTTCTGGAATTCCAGCAGCAGGGATTGCTCCAGCTCCTGCCGGGCGTCGTGCGGTCCGGCGGTGCCGTCTTCGTCGGACGTGTACCGGTCGGCCCGGTCGCTGATGAACTCCAGGGTGTGGCGGAGGACGCCCGCCCGGTCCTTGAAGTGGTAGTAGATCAGCGCGGTGGACACCCCGGCCTCGGTCGCCAGCTCCTCCATGCGCAGCCCGCGCACTCCCCGCCGTGCTATGACTCGGGCGGCACCTTCCAAGATGGCCCCTCGGCGATCCGTCGCCACGTGATCCCCTCCTCGGTGGTCTGAACCAACAGTGTCGCATATTGACTGAATCTTTAGTTAGAGCCAGTATGCGTCAGTCGCATCAGTCGACACGCCCTTCGTTCCACATCGTCGAAAGAGCCACCGCATGTCCGCTCAGCTTCCTGGTGCACAGCCTGCTCACGCGGCGCTGACGGCCGACGACCCGCGAGAGATCGGTGGCTACCGCCTCCAGGCCCGGCTGGGAGCGGGCGGCATGGGCGTGGTGTATCTGGCGCACACCCCGGGCGGCCGTCCGATCGCCTTGAAGGCGGTGAGGGAGGAGTTCGCGGGGGACCCCGAGTTCCGTCTGCGGTTCGCCCAGGAAGTGGCCAGCGCCGAGCGCATCCACGGCCTGTTCACCGCGCAGGTGGTCGCCTCGGGCGTGGACGCTCCGACCCCGTGGCTGGCCACCGCCTACATCCCCGGCCCGTCCCTGCACCAGGTGGTCCAGCGCCACGGCCCGCTCCCGGTGCGGACGGTGCTGTTGCTCATGGCGGGCGTCGCCGAGGCCCTTCAGGCGATCCATCGTGCCGGCGTCGTCCATCGCGACCTCAAGCCCGCCAACGTGCTGATCGCGGAGGACGGGCCCCGCGTCATCGACTTCGGCATCGCGCGCGCGGCCGACGCGGTCGCGTTGACCGGAACCGGCCTGAGCATCGGTACGGCGGCGTTCATGGCCCCCGAGCAGGCGCTGGGGAAGCCGGTGTCCGCGGCCACCGACGTGTTCGCGCTCGGCGCGCTCATCGCGTACGTGGCGAGCGGCGAGGCCCCCTTCGGGGCGGGGCCGGAGTCGGCCGCCCTGTACCGGGTGGTCCACGAGCGGCCCGACCTCGCCCGCGTGCCGCACGACCTGCGCGATCTGCTGGCCTGGTGTCTGGCCAAACGACCGGAGGACCGCCCCACGACGGCGGACCTGATCGCCGCCGTTCACGCCCATCCCCTGGTCGGGCCCCGCCCGGAGTTCGCCGAGGGATGGCTGCCCCAGTCGATCAGCAGCGAGGTGGCGGGGCGGGCGACGCACCCGGCGCCCGTCCACGCTCAGCCCACCCTCGCGGCGCCGGCCCCGGCCCCGGCGCCTCTGCCTCCGCGGCCCGGGACCGACGCCCCGGTCGAGCCCTCCTCGCGCCGTCGGGCGCGGAAGGGTCGGCGCCGCCTGGTCGTGACGGTTCTCGCCGTGCTGGCGACCCTCGTGACGGCCGGTGGCGCCGTCTACCTCCTCGACGGGCCGGCCGGGGGCGACGCCGCCGGGTCCGGCCCGTCGTACCCCTCGGCCGATTCCTATGCGTCCGTCGGCAAGGAGGTGGAGCTGACCTCCCCCGATGCCTCCTACGAATTCGACCTGAGGTCCGGGAAGGTCGTTCCCGCGGACACCGCCACCTGGTACCTGGCGCGTGACCGGTCGGAGTTCGTCCTCCCGGAGGACGGCGACGCCTTCGTCTCCGCGACGGAGGAGCTCGGCCCCGCCGACTGCGTGCGGGGCATCGACACGGAACCGGTCACCCGGATCGCCTTCGCGGACCTGGCCGACGAGCGGCCCTTCTGCGTCCGCAGCTCCGACGGGAAGAACATCGTCGTCGTGCGGTTGATAGAGGCCCGGGCCGGTGGCGGGGCGGTCACGGCGGCGTTCGAGCGCTACCGCAGTGATCAGTAGGGGCATGGTCCCGATGTGATCATTGACTGAATTTTCAGTCTGCGGAACCATGCGGGGAACACCCGCCCCCTCCCTCAGGTAGGAGCCCCATGGACACGCCCACGACGTCCCGACGCCGACTGCTCCAGCTCGGCGCCGCGGCTCTGCCGCTCGCGGCCCTCGGGTCGGCGCTGCCCACGGCCGCCCGCGCCGCCACCGCTCCTTCGGGCGCCACGCTGCGGATGCCCGCGGAGCACGACCTCCACGTGCGGACCTTCATGGCCTGGCCCGCGCTGTCCTCAGTCTGGTCCCCGTACTTCGCCGGCGTCCGCCGTGACATCGCCCGCGTGGCCGACGCGATCTCCCGCTACGAGCCCGTCGTGGTGCTAGCCCGTCCCGACCAGGCGGCCGACGCGCGGTACCAGTGCGGAGCCGGGGGCTCCCACGGCATCGAGGTCGTCGAGATAGCCAACGACGACCTGTGGATCCGCGACTTCGGCCCCACCTTCGTCGTCGCGCCCGGCGCCGTCGCCGGTGTGGACACCAACTTCAACGGGTGGGGCAAGACAGGCACGAGCTACTACCAGCCCTACGCCAACGACGCCGCCGCGGCCGCGACCCTGCTCGGCCGGTGCGGCGTTCCGCGCGTCCAGGCGGGGTTCGTCGGCGAGGGCGGCTCGCTGGAGACCGACGGTCAGGGCACCCTGCTCGCCACGGTCAGCTCGCTCGTCAACGCCAACCGCAACCCGGGCACGACCCAGGACCAGGTCGAGCAGGCGATGAAGTCGGCCCTCGGCGTCGACAAGGTCATCTGGGTGCCCGGACTCGCGGGGCAGGACATCACCGACTGCCACATCGACTGCCTGGCCCGCTTCACCGCACCGGGACGCGTCATCCTCGACCAGCCCGGCCCCGGCACCGACTCCAAGTGGGTCGCCGTCTACAACGAGACCAAGCAGATCCTGCTGGGCGCCACCGACGCGCAGGGCCGTCCCCTGACCGTCACCGAACTCCCCGGCCCGGACCGCGGCCGCATCCGGGGCAAGGACAGGGGCAGCGCCTTCCTGTCCAGCTACACCAACTACTACACCGCCAACGGCGCCGTCCTCGTCCCCCAGTTCGGCGACGACCACGCCGACGGCGTGGCCCGCAGCATCCTCGCGGCCGCCTACCCCGGCCGGACCGTCGTCCAGCTCGACATCGACAACATCGCGACCGGCGGTGGCGGCATCCACTGCGCCACCCAGTCGCAGCCCGCCGTCCCCCCGGCCGCCTGACCGGGCGACACCGGATGAACCGCCGGTCGCCGCCCACCGGCGGCGGCCGGCCCTCCTGGAGAGTGGCATGCGGAACCGGGTGCTTCCACCCCTCGCCGACCTCGCGCTGATCGCCGTGACCGCGGCGACGGTCGCGGCCCTGCTGGACTGGGACAGCTGGAGCTCCGAGCAGGGCGCGCTGTTCGGGACGGCGGGACAGCTCACCACGGCCGGGGGAGCGGTGGCGTCGGTACTCGTCCGCCGACGACGGCCCGCGACGGCGCTGGTCGCCGCGGCCACGCTCATGGCGTTCGAGCCGTTGACCGGCGGAGCGCTGACGGTCGTGGCCTACACGGCGGGCCTGAACTGGATCCGCCTCCACCACCGCGTCCTCACCCTGACCGCGTCCATGACGGCGCCCCTGGCCGTCACCCTCGCCCACTCGGCGGCGGAGCCGGCACCGATCCTCGAGTACGACGTGATGGTCGTCCTCGTCACGGGCATCGTGTGCGGGATCCTGCCGGGCCTCGCCGGGGCGCTGACCGGCCAGCGCGAGCGGCTGCTCCAAGCCCTGGAGGAGCGCAACGCCTTCCTGGAACGGGCCCACCGCTCGGCGGAGGAACAGGCGAGATCCCGCGAACGCTCGCGGATCGCGGGCGAGATGCACGATCTGCTCGGTCACCGCCTCAGTCTCATCGCCCTGCACTCCGGCGGCCTTGAAATGGCCAGCGAGACGGGTGATCCCGAGGTGCACCGCAGTGCGCTCCTGGTGCACAGCACGGTGCGCCGGGCGATGGCCGAGTTGCGGGACGTCCTGGGGGTCCTGCGCGCGGGGGACCCGCTGTCGGGCACGTCGGAGCCTCTGACCGTGAAGACGGGCACCCGCGCGGAGGTCGCCGCGCTGGTGGCCCAGTCCCGTACCGCCGGGATCGCCGTACGCGTCGAGTGGACCGGCGAGGACCTGACGGGGGAGAGCCCCACCGCCCGGCGCGCCGTGGACCGGGTGATCCGCGAGGCCCTGACCAACGTGCACAAGCACGCGGCCGCGGCGGAGGTGCGGGTCGTCGTGCGCAGGGAACCCCGGCAGGTGCGGGTCGTCGTGCGCAACGGACCCGAGAGCCGGGCCGCACGGGCGGTCAGGCTTCCGGGCGGCGACCTCGGCCTCGTCGGTCTCCACGAGCGGATCCGTCTGCTCGGCGGCACCCTGCGCGCCGGAGCCGCGGTCGACGGCGGGTACGCGGTCGACGCCCGCATCCCCCTGGGCGCCGGCCCCGCTGTGGCGGACGCGCCCGCCCCGGCCGGACGGCACGTCGTGGCAACGGCGCGGACATGGCCGCACCGCCTCGTGAGCGCCGCCGCCATGGCCCTCGGCGTGGTGGGTGTCGTCGCCCTGCAGTTCGTCACCCTGGCGTTCGTCCCCTACCCCGAGGTGGACGTGACCTCCGACCTCGACGAGGTCGCCGTCTCCATGACCTTCCGACATCCCACGACGTGAGGCCCTCCCCGTGATCCGTGTTCTCCTCGCCGACGACCAGGAACTGGTCCGCGCCGGCATCAGACTGGTGCTCAAGCACGCCGACGACATCGAGGTCGTGGCCGAGGCCTCGGACGGCCACGAGGCATCGGTGCTCGCCGCCCGGCACGACGTGGACGTCGCGATGCTCGACATCCAGATGCAGGGCACCGACGGACTCCGCGCGGCGGAACGGATAGCGGAGCGGACGCCGTCGGTCCGCGTGGTCATGCTCACCACCTTCGGCGAACACGCCTACGTGGAGCGCGCCCTGAAGGCGGGGGTTACGGGATTCCTCCTCAAGGACAGCACCCCGCAGGAACTCATCCAGGCCGTCCGCAGGGTCGCCTCCGGCGCGCCGGTCGTGTCCCCCCGGATCACCCGGCACCTCATCGACCGGTACCTCGACAGCGGCGAGGAGCCGGCCGATCCGCGCCTGGACCGGATCGCCGATCTCACCAGCCGCGAGCGCGAGGTCCTCGCGATGGTGGGCACCGGCGCCTCCAACGCGGAGATCGGCAAGCGGCTGCACCTGGGGGAGGGCACGGTCAAGGCCTATGTGAGCCGCATGCTGACGAAGCTGCGCTGCGCCAACCGCGTCCAGGCGGCCATCCTGGCCCACGACGCCCGGCTCGTTCAGGGCGAGCGGTGACCGGGTGTCGGTGAAGGACCCGGAAGGGGAGCGGTGGACCGCCCGTCCGGTCCCGGACCGGGTGCGGTCGTCCGCTCGTCCGCCGGCTCCTCCCTGCCGGGGTCCGCGTCGGAAGCCTGCCGAGGCGGTTGTACGCCCGCGGCACTGACCGCGAGGAAGGCGCCGGCCGCACCGGCGACGACGAACTTGGACACGAGCGCGGTCCAGCGCATCAGGGACTCCACGGGTGGGTGGTCGCGGTCATCAGGCCGTGACCGGTGACGTTCTGGATCTGCAGTCCGGGCCGGGCGTTGACCTCCAGGATCAGCGGCCCCCGATCGGCGTCGACGACGATGTCCGCGCCCAGATAGTGCAGGCCGGTCGCCGCCGCGCACCGACTCGCCGCGTCGAGCACCTCAGGCCAGTGCGGAACGGTCGCGCCGATCAGCCGCGCGCCGGTGTCCGGGTGGGTCCCGGTCGGCTCCTTCCCGACCAGGGCGTGGGTGATCCGGCCGGTGGCCAGATCGACGGCGGCGCCGATGGCCTTCTGGTGCAGGTTGGCCCGCCCGCCGCTGAAGCGGGTGGGCAGCCGCAGCATCGCGAGGCGGGGCCTGTCCCGGTCGCAGATCACCCGGATGTCCGGCAGCCCCTGATGGGACAGCCGGGCCAGGTCGGGGTGGGCCCGGATCAGGGGTTCGAACATGGCCCAGTCGGTGGGGCGCGGGGAGAAGTCCCCGTCCAGGATGCGCCGCAGCTGGTCGGCGACCGTTTCCCTGGTGATCCGTTTGCCGGAGGAGGACGTCCAGTTCCGGCGGCGCCTGCCGAAGGCCAGCAGGATGCCGTTGCCTCCCAGGCTCTGGTTCGGCTTGAGGGCCCAGCGGTCGGGCAGGCCGTCCCAGTCCAGGGAGGCGATCTCCCGGCGCGAGCGCAGCAGGGCCAGGGTGGGGGAGGTGGGGGCGCCGACCTCGGCCAGCGCCTCCTTGGTGGCGTACTTGTCGTTGACGAGCCGGACGGCGGCCGACGAGTTGTGCCGGGCGATCCGGGCGTTGCGCAGGTTCATGCCCATGACCGGGTCCCAGCCGCGAAGCCGTATCACGCCTCCACCCCCTGCCTCCTGGCCGCGGGCGCGAAGCGGAAGAGCTCGCTCAGGCGAAGCCCGCGGTACGTTCCCGCGATCGACGTCCACACGGCGCACACGATCGCGAGCTGGAGGGGCACCGCCTCCGCGACCTCGCGCACGTACGGGGTCAGGAGGAGCAGCGCCACCAGGACGGCCGTGCCCATGGTCAGGGCGGCTCCCGTCGCGGCGGCCCTCACGCCGTCGAGGTCCCACGCCTCCCACAGGCGCTCGGTGACGATCGCCGTGACGACGACCGGCAGCGACATCCCCCACGAGTCGGAGAGCCCGAGACCGCCCAGGGCGAGCTGGGCGCCGATCAGGCCCGAGGTGACCACCGCGATCAGCACGCCGAGCCGGGCGACCCGCGGAAGGTGCAGGCGGCGCAGCAGGGGCTGCATGGCGAACCCGAGCGCGAACATCACGAGCGTCAGCGGTACGCCGAGGGGGAGGCCGGCCTGCGCGTACGCCAGGGCCAGCAGCACCGGGCTGAACGTGCCCAGCGTGTTCAGCCCGACGACCACCCGGAGCACCACGATCAGCAGGGCCGCCAGGGGCAGCAGCGCCATCATCGACACGGGGTCGATCGCCGGTGCCTTGGCGAACAGGATGCGCAGGGCCGACGGCGCGGCGATGGAGTCGGGCTGGGTGAGCAGCCGCTTGCCCACGGCCACGTGAAGTCCCTGGACCTCCTGCCGGCCGAGCAGGACGGGGGTCTCGCGCTTGGAGCGGTTGTTGACGCTGAGCCTGGCGACGAAGGAGCGGCCGGCCAGCCGCACCGTGGCGTCGACCACCGGGCGCTTCTCACGGCCGAGCGCCGACCCCACGGTGATTCTCGGTGCCGCGTCGAGGTCGAAACCGAGCTCCTTCGCCAGTGCCGTGTCCACCGACGACGCCGACGCGCTGGTGTCGATCAGCGCGAGGACCTCGTGACTCCGGCCCGTCGGTCCGCTGACGCGCACCATCTCCCGTTCGCCGATGACCTCCCCCGACCGGCTCAGGGGCCGGTCGGGGGAGCCGAGCACCCCCAGCAGCAGGAAGCTCAGACAGGCCACGGCCGCCAGCACCTTCACCACCACGGGCACCTTCCCGCGCCCACCGCGGTAGGCGTCCGCCGCCCGCTCCCCGCTCTCCGGACTCTCTTCGTACTTCTGCAGGTCATGCATGGGAAAAGCCTTGAACAGGGGACCGGCCCCCAGTAGTGCCGATCGGCCCCAGGAGGGCAACGAAAGTTGTCCGTGCACCGTTTCCGGACCCGCCCGCCCCTCGTCAGGGCCGTGATCCTGCCGACCGGACGGGCCCGGTAAGGTTTGGGCCATGGCGTCTCGCAGCACTCAACTCCTCGAAGCCGCCGCCCGGGTGATCGCCCGGCGCGGGGTCCGTGGCCTGCGCGTGGAGGAGCTGGCCGCCGAGGCGGGCGTGTCCACCGCGCTGATCTACTACCACTTCAAGGACCGTGCCGGGATCCTGCGCAAGACGCTGGAGTTCATCAGCGACCGTGCCGAGCGCTACACGACCCACCGCGACCCGGACGCCGAACCGCTCGGCCCGCGCGAGGAGCTGGAACAGACGCTCCTCCTCGAACTCCAGGACTCGACCGAGGTCAGGGAGAACAGCACCGCCTGGGGCGAGTTGCGGGCCAGCGCCGTCTTCGACGAGCTGCTGCGCGAAGACCTGACGCGAGCCACCCGGGTCTGGGTGCAGGAGGTGGCGGCCCTGTTGGGCCAGGTCCGGCCGATGGCCTCGGCAGCCGCTCTCGAGGCGGCCGCCGAGCGGCTCACCGCCCTCCTGGAGGGCCTGAGCATGCGCTGGCTCAGCGGCACGCTCCGGATCGCCCACGCCAGGGCCCTGATGGGCGAGGCCATCGACGCCGAGATCGACCGGCTGGACCGCCCGTAACGCGGTTCCTCCCTGCACACGGCGGTTTTTCCCTGCACACGGCGATTCCTCCCGCCACACGGCGTGCCGAACCGGGCGTGCCGTGCCGACGGCGTGGTTGCCCACGCCGTCCGGTGCGCGCCGCCGCTGATCGCGGTCCGGACAGGTGATCGGGCTTGCGGGGGGTGAGCCAGGCCCACAGTCTTGACTGATATTTCAGTCAATGCGACAGTGAATTCCCTGCATCCGCCTCTGACATCTTGCGGAAGGAAAGGGACGACCTTGCGTGTGACCAGGCCCTTCGGACAGGCGACGACATGCCTCTGACCCCCACCGAGCGTGACCGGCTCCTCCTCTTCACCGCCGCCCAGCTCGCCCGGTCCCGCCTGAAGCGCGGACTGCGGCTCAACGTTCCGGAGGCGACCGCGCTGATCGCCGACACGGTGTGCGAGGCCGCGCGTGACGGCCTTCGTCTGGCCGAGGCGCTCGACCGCGGACGCGGTGTCCTCGGTCCGGAGGACGTGCTCCCCGGCGTCACCGACGTCGTGACGGAGATCCAGGTCGAGGCGGTGTTCGACGACGGCACCCGCCTGGCCGTCATCAGCGCCCCGTTCGGCGAGGTGGAGCACGACGACGGCGCGCCCGGGGCCGTCCTGCCCCACACGGACACCCTGCCGGAGCCGGAACCGGCGATCACTCTGCGGGTGCGCAACGCGGCCGCGGTCCCGGTCAGCGTGACCTCGCACTTCCACTTCTTCGAGGCGAACCCGCGGCTGGACTTCGACCGGGCCGCCGCCTACGGGATGCGGCTGGCCGCCCCGGCCGGCTCGTCCACCCGGTTCGACCCCGGTGCGGTCGTGGAAGTCGGACTCGTACCGATGGGGGGCGACAGGATCGCCATCGGTTTCGCGGGCCTGGTCGACGGCCCGCTCGACGCGCCCGGCACGAAGGCCGAGGCCCTGAAGCGCGCCGCCGTCTGCGGCTACCTCGGAGCGGAAGGGGCAGAGCGATGAGCAGGCCCACCAGACACGGCGACCACTGTGCTCCCGGCAGCAGCCGGCACATCGACCCGTACGAGTACGCCACCGTGCACGGGCCCCGCGCGGGGGACCGGGTCCGGCTCGGTGACTCGGGACTCGTCGTACGGGTGGAGGCGGACTCACAGGCGTACGGGGACGAGTTCCTCGCCGGGTTCGGCAAGACCGCCCGCGACGGGATGCACCTGAAGGCCGCGGCGGTCCGCGAGACCTGTGACGTCGTGATCACCAACGTCCTGGTCATCGACGCCGTGCAGGGCATCCGCAAGGTGTCCGTCGGCATCCGCGAGGGCCGGATCCACGCCATCGGACGGGCCGGCAACCCCGACACCCTCGACGGCGTCGACGTCGTCGTCGGCACCGGCACCACGATGATCCCGGGAGAGGGACTGATCGCCACCGCCGGTGCGATCGACACCCACGTCCACCTGCTGTCGCCGCGGATCATGGAGGCCTCGCTCGCCAGCGGCGTCACCACGATCATCGGCCAGGAGATCGGGCCGAGCTGGGGCGTCGGCGTCAACTCCCCCTGGGCCCTGAAGCTCGGGTTCGACGCCTTCGACGCCTGGCCGGTCAACATCGGCTTCCTGGCCCGGGGTTCCGCGTCCGACGAAGCGCCCCTGGTGGAGGCCCTCGCCGAGGGCGGCGCCTCGGGCTTCAAGGTCCACGAGGACATGGGCGCCCACACCCGCGCCCTGGACACCGCGCTGCGGGTCGCCGAGGAGCACGACGTCCAGGTGGCGCTGCACTCCGACGGCCTGAACGAGTGCCTGTCCGTCGAGGACACCCTGAAGGTCCTGGAGGGGCGTACGATCCACGCCTTCCACATCGAGGGCTGCGGCGGCGGACACGTCCCCAACGTCCTGAAGATGGCGGGCGTGCCGAACGTCATCGGCTCCTCCACCAACCCCACCCTGCCCTTCGGGCGGGACGCCATCGCCGAGCACTACGGGATGATCGTCTCCGTCCACGACCTGAAGACGGACCTGCCCGGCGACGCCGCGATGGCGCGCGACCGGATCCGGGCCGGGACGATGGGCGCGGAGGACGTCCTGCACGACCTCGGCGCGATCGGGATCACCTCCTCCGACGCGCAGGGGATGGGGCGGGCGGGGGAGACGATCCGGCGTACGTTCGCGATGGCCGGGAAGATGAAGGCCGAACTGGGGCCCCTGGAGGGCGACGGCGACGGTGACGACAACGCGCGCGTGCTGCGCTACATGGCCAAGCTGACCATCAACCCGGCGATCGCCCACGGCCTCGCCCACGAGATCGGCTCGATCGAGGTCGGGAAGATGGCCGACATCGTGCTGTGGCGGCCGGAGTTCTTCGGCGCCAAGCCGCAGATGGTCATCAAGAACGGCTTCCCCGCCTACGGGGTGACCGGAGACCCGAACGCGGCCACCGACACCTGTGAACCACTGCTCCTGGGACCGCTGTTCGGTGCGCACGGAGCCGCTCCGGCCGAGCTGTCCGTCGCCTTCGTCAGCCGCGCCGCCGCCGAGTCGGGCTCGTTCGGCTCGCCGTACGACACGCTGGGCACTCGGCGCAGGCGCGTGGCCGTCCGGGGCACCCGGGGCATCGGCCCGGCCGACATGGTGCGCAACGCCCGCCTCGGACAGGTGGACGTGGACCCGCGCAGCGGCCTCGTGACCCTGGACGGCGATCCGATGCGCTCCGAGCCGGCGCAGCAGGTGTCGTTGAGCCGCCTGTACTTCCTCTGACTCCTCCCGCTGAACGACCCGAGAAAGGCACGCCTCCAGTCTTGACTGAAATTTCAGTCGGATGGAGGATGCTGTTCACACCGCGTACCCGTTCCCGCGCTTGAGCCTGGCCGAGCCGGCCGCCGCCGACGGGTACTTCTGGCGAAACGAAGAGAGACCCGTGATGACTGCATTCCGTATGCCTGCCGAGTGGTCCGCACACGAAGGGTGCCTGATGGCCTGGCCCGTCCGTGAGGACCTGTGGGGCAGCGTGCTGGACGACGTCAAGGAGGAGTACGCGAACGTCGCGCGTGCGATCGCCGAGTTCGAGCCCGTGACCATGGTCGCGCCGCCCGGCCACGGTGAGGAGGCCAGGAGCAGGTGCGGCCAGGAGATCACCGTGGTGGAGCTGGCGCAGGACGACTCGTGGTTCCGGGACTCGGCCCCGCTCTTCGTGCTCGACGGTGAAGGCAACCGCGCCGGAGTGGACTTCCGCTTCAACGCCTGGGGCCGCAAGCACAGCCCGTACGACTCCGACGACCGGGTCGGCGGCCTCCTCCTGGAGCACCTGGGCGTCGAGCGCATCCCCTCCGACATGATCCTGGAGGGCGGGGCGATCACGGTCGACGGCGAGGGAACGCTGATCACGACCGAGCAGTGTCTCCTGCATCCCAACCGGAATCCCGGCATGAACCGGGACGAGATCGAGGCCGAGCTGAAATCCCAGCTCGGCGTCAGCAAGGTTGTATGGCTGCCGTACGGCGGCCTGCTGGACACGGAGACCGACGGGCACGTCGACGGTGTCTGCGCCTTCGCCGCTCCGGGTACCGTGGTGGTCTCCCTGCCCGAGGACCCCGAGCACCCGGACTACGCCCGGATGCGGGCCAACCGCGCGGTCCTCGAGTCGACCCGGGACGCCCGCGGCCGCCGCCTGGAGATCATCGACGTTCCCCAGACCGCCTTCGTCGAGATGCCGGACGGAGCGGTCGAGGTGTCGTACCTGAACTACTACGTGGCCAACGGCGGCGTCGTCGTCCCGGTGGCGGGCGTGCCCCAGGACGAGGCCGCGCTCGCCGTGATCGCCTCGGCGTACCCGGGCCGCAAGGTCGTCCCGGTGCAGGCGATCGCGATCGCGTTCGGCGGGGGCGGTGTGCACTGCATCACCCAGCAGATCCCCGCCGCGCGCCCCTCCGCCGCGTAGAGCGGTCCCGCCGCTCCTGACGGGCCGGCCCCGCGGCCCGTCACCCCTCCGCACCCCTCACGGAAAGACAGCGCGCCGATGACGACCTCCCCCGTCCAGGGCCCCAGACGGCCCTCCCGCCGTCGCGGCCGGATCGCCGCCGCGACCGCGGTCCTGTCCTCCTTCGCCCTGCTCGCGGCCTGCTCCGGGCCGCCCAAGAGCGGCACGGGCAGTACCGGCGCAGGAGTGAAGCTCTCCGCCTCGACGCCTCCGGCGCGCGGTGAGATCGACTCCTTCACCTGGGCCGTCTACGCCGAGCCGCCCACCCTCGACTACACGGTCGCGTTCGACTACCCGCAGAACACGATCCTGTCCAACGTGTGCGAGAGCCTGATGCGCTGGACACCGGGGCTCACCATGGAGCCCGGCCTGGCCCGGAAGGCCTCGAACCCCGACCCCAACACCTGGGTGTACGACCTGCGTCCGGGCGTCCGCTTCCACGACGGCAAGGTGATGACCGCCGACGACGTGGTCTACAGCCTCGGCCGGCAGCGGGACCCGAAGAACGCCGCCGCCTGGGCCCAGACGTTCCAGAACGTCACCTCCTTGACGAAGACCGGCCCGCTCCAGGTCACGGTCAAGCTCAAGAAGCCGGACTCCCAGTTCCCCCAGTACATGGCGACCGCCGCGGGCGTCGTCGCTTCCAGGGCGGGCGTCGAGGCGGCCGGCAAGGACTACGGCACCACCGGAGACCTCGCCTGCACCGGCCCGTTCAAGCTCGGCACGTGGAGCAAGGGCCAGTCGATCGAGCTGGAGCGCTTCGACGGCTACTGGGGCACGAAGGCCAAGGCGAAGAAGGCCGTCTTCCGGATCCTGACCGACCCCTCGGCCCGCACCAACGCCATGCTCAGCGGCGAGATCGACGGCGGCTACCTCATCCCCACCGAGAGCTACGACCGCCTCAGGAACAGCGGCGTCGGCAAGCTCTGGTTCGGCGAGGGCCTCAGCACGGTCAACGTCGACATCACCAACATGACGGGCCCGCTCGGCGACCTCCGGGTCCGCAAGGCGCTCTCCCTGGCCCTGGACCGGTCCGGGTTCGTCAAGGCCGGACTCGGCGGCGCCGGCACCGTCACCACCTCGCTCACCACCCGCGCCGCCTGGGCCGGAGCCTCGGAGCAGACCCGCAAGGACGCGTTCGGCGCGCTGCCGCCCGCCGCCCAGGACATCGAGAAGGCCAAGGCGCTGATCAAGGAGGCCGGTGCCACGGGCAAGACCCTGACCGTCGCCACCAGCTCCATCGGCCAGGACGTCTCCCTCCTCGCCACCGCGATCCAGGCCGCCGGCACGCAGATCGGACTGAAGATCAACCTCAGGACGATCGCCCCCAACGCCTTCACCGCGCTGTTCACCGACCCGAAGGCGCGCGAGGGCATCGACATGTTCCCGCTCACCTACTACGACTCGATCACCGACCCGCTGGACCTGCTGACCAACTTCAAGACCGGCGCCTACATGAACTTCGCCGACTACAGCGACAAGGGCTACGACGCGCTCGTCGACCAGGCCACCGGCGTCTACGAGCCGGAGCAGCGGATGAGGATCGAGGCGGAGATGCAGAAGCGGGTGGCCGAGCAGCTGCCCTGGATCCCGGTCGCCGAGTGGCCCACCGCCGTCTTCCTCAACAAGAGGATCACCGGCGCCCCCACCACCATCTCGTACATGTACCACCCGTGGGCCGCCGGCGTCGGTGCGGCGGACGCGGGGGCCACGCCGTGAACTTCGTGAGATTCGCCGTGCGCCGGGTGACGGAGATGGCCGCCACCCTGCTGTGCGCGTCGTTCGTGGTCTTCGGCGCCATGTACCTGGCGCCGGGCGACCCGGCCAGCTTCCTGCTCTCCGGCCGCTCGGCCTCGCCCGAGGCCCTCGCCGCGATCAACGCCCAGTACCACCTGGACGACCCCTTCTTCGTCCGCTACCTCCGCTGGCTCGGCGACATCGTCCACGGGGACTTCGGCCGGTCCATCACCTACCGCACCGACGTCTCCCGGCTCCTGGCCGACCGCCTCCCCACCACCCTGCTCCTCGTGGCGATGGCACTGGCCGTGGTCGTCGTGATCGGCCTCGTACTGGGGCGCATCGCCGCCGTGCGCGGCGGCGGCACCGACTCGGCCATCCTGGTCGGGACCACGCTCGCCGTCGGCACCCCCTCCTTCGTCGCCGCCGTCCTGCTCCAGGGACTCTTCGCCGTCAACCTCGGCTGGTTCCCCAGCAGCGGTTCCGGCGACGGCCTCCTCGACCGGGTCTGGCACCTCACCCTGCCCGCGATCGCGCTCGCCCTGTACCTGATCGGCATGCTCGCGCGGGTCACCCGCTCGGCCATGCTGGAGGCCCTCGACAGCGAGCACGTCACGGTCGCCCGCAGCCGCGGCGTCCCCGAGCGCCAGGTCATCCGCCGGCACGTGTTCCGGAACTCGCTGGGCACCGTCCTGACCACCGGCGGCCTGATCGTCTCGACGCTGCTGGTCTGCACGATCCTCGTGGAGACCGCCTTCAGCATCGGCGGCATCGGCCAGCTCCTGGAGCTGTCCACCTCGACCAAGGACTTCCCGACGGTCCAGGCCATCTCCCTGATCATCGTCGCCCTGTTCATGATCGTGAACCTCATCGTCGACCTCCTGCTGCCGCTGGTCGACCCGCGGATCACCCTCGGATCGAGGAGTTCCTCCGTATGACCGCCGTCCTGACCCGCAGGCCCGGCCTCGCGAAGATCCGCACCGCCCGGTCCCCGCTGTATCCGGCCTGCCTCGGCCTCGTCGCCCTCGTCACGGCCGCCGCGCTCCTCGCGCCCTGGCTCGTGCCGTACGACCCCAACGCCGTCGACCTCGGCAACGCGCTGGCCGGACCTTCCCCGGAGCACCTGCTCGGGGTCGACGCCGCCGGACGCGACACCTTCTCCCGGCTGCTCCTCGGCGCCCGCACCTCGCTGCTCGGCCCGCTCGGCGTCGTCGTCTTCTCCACCCTCGCCGGAATCGCGGTCGGCATGGCCGCGGGCTGGCGGGGCGGCTGGCTCGACTCCGTCCTCTCGCGCAGCACCGAGCTCGTCTTCGCGTTCCCCGGCATGCTCCTCGCCATCCTGATCGTCTCCCTCTACGGCGAAGGACTGCTCGCCCCCGTCATCGCCCTCTCCCTCGCCTACCTGCCGTACGTCAGCCGGCTCACCCGCTCCCTCGTCCTGGCCGAACGCAAACGCCCCTACGTCAGCGCCTACCAGGTCCAGGGGCACTCGGCCCTCCAGATCAGCCTGCGCCACATCCTGCCCAACATCGCCCCCGTCGTCCTCGCCCAGTCCACCATCAACTTCGGCTACGCACTGATGGACCTCGCCGGCCTGTCCTTCCTCGGCCTCGGCGTACCCGCGCTCACCCCCGACTGGGGCCGCATGGTCTTCGACGGCCAGACCGCCATCCAGCAGGGCTACCCGCTCTCCGCGGTCCTGCCCAGCGTGTCCATCGTGCTCACCGTCGTCGCCTTCAACGTCGTCGGAGAGCGCTGGGCCGACCGCGTCGCCAGGAGAGACCGATGACTTCCACGTACACGCTCGACGTCCAGGGGCTGCGGATCACCCTGCCCGGCACGGCCCGCCCCGTCCTCGACGGCGTCGACCTCCACGTCGCCGCCGGCGAGACCGTCGCCCTCGTCGGCGAGTCCGGATCCGGGAAGACCCTCACCTCGCGCAGCGCGCTCGGCCTGCTGCCCCCCGGGGCCGTCGTCGAGGGCCGGGTCCGCGTCCTCGGACACGACGTGCTCGCCATGCGGGGCGAGCAGCTGCGCGCTCTGCGCACCGACACCGTCGCCATGATCTTCCAGGACCCCCGCGCCGCCCTCAACCCACTGCGCCGCATCGGCGACTTCCTCACCGAGAGCGTCACCCTGTCCGGCAGCATGACCCGGGCGGACGCCACCGCCCGCGCCGCCGAACTCCTGCGGGCGGTCGGCCTGGACGACTCCGCCCTGCACAAGTACCCCGGCCAGGTCTCCGGCGGCATGCTGCAACGTGTCGTGATCGCCGCCGCGCTCATGGGAGACCCCGAGCTCCTCCTCGCGGACGAGCCCACCACGGCGCTCGACGTCACCACGCAGGCCGAGGTGATCGCACTCCTGGCCGAACTGCGCGCCCGCTTCCGCACCGGACTGCTCTTCGTCACCCACGACCTCGACCTCGCCGCCGCCATCAGCGACCGCGTCTACGTCATGTACGCCGGCCGGATCGCCGAGAGCGGCCCCGCCGAAGTCCTCTTCGCCCGTCCCCGGCACCCGTACACCGCGGCACTGCTCGCCTCCACCCCCCGCCTCGAAGCCCCGCGGGGGCGGCTCGCCGCCATCGACGGCCAACCCCCCGACCTGCGTCAGGAACTGCCCGGCTGCCCGTTCGCCGCCCGCTGTCCCCTCGCCACGGAGGTCTGCGGGCAGCGGACGCCCGAGCCGACCACCGCGCCGGGCCTGCCGACGCACCGGGCCGCGTGCCACCACAGCGACCGTCTCACGGAGAGCCCCGCCGATGCCTGAGAACGTCCTGGAGGCCGTCGGCCTCCACCGCGCCTTCGGGAGCGTCCGCGCCGTCGACGACGTGTCCTTCGCCCTCCCCGAGGGCGGGTCCCTGGGCATCGTGGGCGAGTCCGGCTCCGGCAAGACCACCACGGCCCGGATGGTCGTCGGTCTCGAACAGGCCGACGCCGGGGAGATCCGCGTCCGCGGCCGTGTCCGCGGCGCGCGGAGTCGCGGCCGGGACCGGCGCCTGGCGCGGGCGCGCGAGGTCCAGATGGTCTTCCAGGACCCGTACCTCTCCCTCGATCCGAGGACCAGCGTCGAACAGGTCCTGCGCGAGACCCTGAGCCTGCACTTCCCCGGCACCGACCACGACCGGCGCGTCCGGGAACTCCTCGATCAGGTCGGCCTCGGTACCCGCGCCGCCGACGCACGGCCCCGCCGGCTCTCCGGGGGCCAGCGCCAACGCGTCGCCATCGCACGCGCCCTCGCCGTCGAACCGGCCGTGCTGGTCCTGGACGAGGCGGTCGCCGCCCTCGACGTCTCCGTACAGGCGCAGATCCTCAACCTGCTCGCCGACATCCGCGAGGAGACCCGGATCGGCTACCTGTTCATCACCCACGACCTCGGCGTGGTCCGGTGCGTCACCGACGACGTCATCGTCATGCGCAAGGGCCGTGTCGTCGAGGCGGGCCCCACGGCCGAGGTGCTCGCCTCACCCCGACACCCCTACACGCGGCTGCTGCTGGAGTCCGTGCCCCGCCCGGGCTGGGACCCCGCGGCGATCGCCGCCGCCCGCCGGGCGCTCTGACAGCCCCGCCGACACAGGAGATCGACCTTGAACGAACACACCGCCGGCCGGCATGCGCACCGAGGCCTGAACCGGCGTGGCTTTCTCGTCACCGCCGGAGCGACCGCCGTCGGCGCCGCGCTCGCGACGACCCTCCCCGAACGGGCGGGTGCCGCCGCGGGGGCCTTCCGGGTCCCGGTCGAGGACGTCCGCCACACCCGCACCTGGATGGCCTGGCCCGACAGCACCGCGATCTGGGGCGGCAGGCTGAACGGCGTCCAGGCGGACATCGCCCTGATCGCCCGTACCATCGCCGGGTACGAGCCGGTCGTGATGTGCGCCAACTCCGGCAGCGCGGCGAAAGCCCGTCAGATGTGCGGCTCCACCGTCACCGTCATCAGCTCCATCCCCGTCGACGACTGCTGGATGCGCGACACGGGCCCCGTCTTCCGCACCGACGCCTACGCCCGCGACGCCCGCCGGCAGTACGGCACCCTGACCGCCTCGACGACCGCCACCGGCCGAGCCATGGACGTGATGCGCCTCCAGGGCCCCGAGTACGGCAAGATCCGCTCCACCGACCGGGACTTCCTCGCCTCCTACGCCCACCTCTACCTCTGCAACGACGCCGTCGTCTCCGCCCGGTTCGGGGACCGGAGGGCGGACGAGGCGGCCCGGGCGCCGCTGCGACGCCTTTACCCCGACCGGTACGTCGAGCAGCTCGACATCGACCGCCTCGGCACGGGCGGCGGCGGCATCCACTGCGTCACCCAGCAGCAGCCCGCCGCCTGAGAACGACGTTCTCGCCCGCCGCGGAGCAGGCCGGAAGCCGGAGCAGCTCGTCGCCCGCTGAAATTTTAGTCAATTCGCTCCTCCAAGTCATTGACTGAAATTTGAGTCAATCCCTACGGTGGGCGCACCCGAACGGCGCCGCGGATTTCCGGGCGCCGGGCGGATTCGTGGAAGCACCCGTGAACAGGAGCCCACATGGGGTCAGTTGACCCGCCGACGTATGATCCCGCCCCCGCCGCAGGGATCGAGCAGCACTCGATCGACTGGGTGCCCCTCTCGGAACGGCACGGCAAACCGTCCAGCGTCGGGGCCATCTGGTTCGTCGGCAGCCTCAACCTCACCGGTCTGGCGACCGGCGTCGTGACGCTGTCCATGGGGGCCTCCCTCGTGTGGACGGTGACCGCCACCGTTCTCGGCTCGCTCTTCGGCACCTTCTTCATGGCGTTCCACTCGGCCCAGGGGCCGCAGCTGGGACTGCCCCAACTCGTACAGTCACGGCCGCAGTTCGGCTATCTGGGTGCCGCGCTCACCGTGTGGGTGTTCGCCCTGGTCAACTACGTGGCCTTCAACACGTCCGACGCCCTGCTGTCCGGCCAGGCCGTGAACCTGCTCACCGGAATGCCCAACACCCTCGGCTATCTCCTCGCCGCCGCGGTGGCGACCGTGATCGCCCTCTTCGGATACGACTGGATCCACAAGATCAACAAGTGGCTCACCTGGCCCTTCGTCGTGATCACCGCGGCCGTCACCGCGGCCGCCCTGTTCGGCGGAGGGCTGCCGGACGGCGTCTGGAACGCCGGGCCGTTCGAGCTCGCGCCGTTCATGCTCGTGTTCGTCTTCGTCGCCGGCTTCCAGCTGGGCTGGGCACCGTACGTCTCGGACTACTCGCGCTACCTCAGACCCGACGTCCCCGTGCGCAGCACCTTCTGGTGGACCTACCTGCCCAGCGCGGTCTCCGGGATCTGGGTCTTCGTCCTCGGTGCCGTGGTCTCGGCCGGCGCCCCCGAGGGCACGGACCCGGTCACCGCCCTGAAGCTCTCGGCCGACCGGCTGTTCGGCGGGTTCGGCACGGTCGCGGTCGTCGTGCTGCTGGTCGGGCTGCTCTCCATCATGGCGATCAACCAGTACGGCGGCAGCCTCACGATGATCTCCATCGTCGACTCGTTCCGGCCGGTCAAGCCGACCCGGACCATCCGGGTCGCCACGATCGGGATCATGCTGGCCGCCGTCGGGACGGTCTCCACCCTCGTCGGCATCGACCAGTTCAACTGGTTCTTCGCCAACGTGGTGGTGGTCCTGACGTACCTGTTCATCCCGTGGACGGCCATCAACCTGGTCGACTTCTTCTTCGTCCGGCGCGGCCAGTACGCCGTCAAGGAGATCTTCAACCCGCACGGGATCTACGGCCGGTGGGGCTGGCGCGGAAACCTCGCCTACCTGATCGGACTGGCCTGCATGGCCCCGTTCATGGTCATCACCGGCCTCTTCGTCGGGCCCGTCGCGGAGCGCCTCGGCGGCGTCGACTGCTCGGTCCTCGTCGGCCTGCCGGTGGCCGGAGGCCTCTACCGGGCCTTCGCCCGAAGTCTCGACCTGGCCACCGAACGCCGGATGGTCCGGGAGGAGGGACTGCTGGAGCCACTCCACTGAGCGACCCGCAGAGCAACCCGCGCCCGCACGTACAGAACCTTTGAGAGAAGGAGCACCACGTGAAGACAGAGCACGACGGCGAACGACCGGGCATCAGCCGCAGAACCCTCCTGGCCCGAACCGGAGCGGCCGCGGCCGCCCTGGCGGCCGGACCCGTCCTCGGCGGGATCCAGCCCGCCATGGCCGCCTCCTGGAGGGTCCCCGGCGAGGACGAGTCGCACAAGCGGACCTGGATGGCCTGGCCGTCCAGCTACACGATCTGGGGCAACCTGCTGTCCAAGATCCAGGCCGACATCGCCAAGCTCGCCAAGGAGGTCGCCAAGTACGAGCCGGTCATCATGTGTGCGGACGGCTCGTCCGCCGCCTCGCAGGCCAGGACCCTGTGCGGATCCACGGTCACCGTGATCAGCTCGATTCCGGTCTCGGACTGCTGGATGCGGGACACCGGCCCGCTGTTCCGCGTCGACGGGGCGGGCGGCCTCGACGCCTTCGGCCTGAACTTCAACGCCTGGGGCGAGAACGCCACGACCTTCTACGGCCTCCCCGCCTCCGCCTACGACAAGGACCGCACGGTCGCGCCGAAGGTCGCCGCCTACAGCGGCGCCCCGTTCGCGAAGGCGTCCGTGGTCGGCGAGGGCGGCGGCGTGGAGTACGACGGCGACGGCACCCTGATGGCCACCGAGAGCTGCTGGCTGAACGCCAACCGCAACCCCGGCAGGCCGCGGAGCCAGGTCGAGGCGGAACTGCTGTCCCGGTTCGGCGCGTCGAAGATGATCTGGCTGCCCGGCGTCACCGGACAGGACGTCACCGACGGCCACATCGACGGGACCGCCCGCTACATCAGACCCGGCGTGGTCATGGTGCAGCTGGCCGGTGCCGTACGCCCTGACGTCTGGACCGCCAACGCCCGGGCCATCCGCGACACCCTGGTCGCCGCGACCGACGCCAGGGGCCGCCGGCTCCAGGTCCTCACCATCGAAGGACCCGACACCCTGCCCCGCGTCCAGGCGGGCAAGCGGGCCGACTTCCTCAGCTCCTACATGAACTGGACGGTGACCAACCAGGCGATCATCACCACCCAGTTCGGCGACACTGCCAAGGACGCGGCGGCCAAGTCGGCCATCGCCGCCGCCTACGGCCGCCCCGTCGTCCAGCTCAACCTCGACAACCTCTACGGCAACGGCGGCGGCGGCGCCCACTGCGTCACCATGCAGGAGCCCAACCGCTGAACCACGGGCCCGGGTCCCGCCCGCGGGGCCCGGGCCGTTCCGAGCGGCCGACGGCGGACCTCGATCGTACGCACAGGTCCTCGGCGACGTCGCCGTCCCGCACCGGATCGTCGACGCGGGGGTCGAGCGCGGTCCGAACGGATGAGGGACTCGCTCACGCAACGACGGACGACGGGTTCGCGCACGGGACGACGAACGGCGGACTCGCGCGCCGAAGCCGGTCGAACGCCGGTCGAACACCGGGCGGGCCGCCCGTGACGAACGCCTCGGCGCGGTCTCGCGGTGCGGCACGAGGCGTTCGCATGGCGGACGGCGCATGGCCGGATGTGGGCGGACCGCCCCACTTGACGGGCGCGGTCGCCGTCCGCCGCGTCTCCGTCCGGGCGCGGTCGCCGGACCCGGCCGTCCGGGGCGGCCACCGTCGCCCACCTCGGCCCGGGCTCCGGCGCGGCGGCCGGCGGACACGGGGCCGGCAGCGGGGCGACGGCTTCCGGGCCGGGCCGGACACGGCCCAACGCCCGGCTGAAGATTGACCGGTTCTGGCAGGTCTCGGACGGACATCCTCCGGTGGATTCTGTAGCTCCGCGCAACCCCGGCGATTCGTAGGAGGAACCGCATGCCCGTCATGTCCACCACCCGTACCGACGAGATCGTCACCGCCTGGCTCCAGGGCGCCGAGACGGCCTTCGGCGCCGACAACCCGGCCGGACCGCTCTACGTGGGCGGCGCGGCCGGAGAGGCCGCGCTGACCGACGCCACCGAGGCGCTGCTCACCGGGTGCAGCAGCTGTACCGGCTCGTGGCACAGCTACTGCTGCTGACGCACCCCGTACGGCACCGCACGTGACACCCGGGGAGCCCGCACGGGTTCCCCGGCCCGCGGAGCCGCCCCGGTCCGGCACGGCCGGACCCCGCACGATGCCGCCCGGACGCGTCCGGCCCGCGGCGACGCGCCACCACCTCAGGCCAGATCACGCGCACCAGTCGTCAGGAGAGGACTCAGCATGGTGGAACCGGTGGCAGCGGCCCGCCCGGCCGACGGAACGCCGCCCGAGGGCTGGTTCGCGGCACCGGTGGACGCCTTCGCGAGCCCGCTGTTCGCGGAGCTGGGAGAACGGATCCCGAAGGTCGCCGGGCTGGCCGCCGACGAGCGGGCGGTCCTGCGCGAGGCGACCCGCGAGGCCCTCGGCCACACCCTCCAGCTCCGGCTCAACCGCGTCCTCCTGCTGGAACTGAGGGCCGCCGCCCTGGCCGGCGAACTGCCCGGTGCGGACCCGGCCGCCCGCTGGAGCGCCTTCCTCCGGCACGCCTCCGCCCCCGAATTCGCCGAGACCCTGCACCGGCGGTACCCGGCGCTGCGCGAACGGGCCTTCGCCTCCGGGCGCCTCCTGATCGAGGGCGCGCTGGAACTGGGCACACGGCTCGCCGCGGACCGGGAGGCCGTCGCCCGCCTGCTCGGCGACGATCCGGGCCCCCTGCGCGCCCTGGAGCTCGCCCGCGGGGACACGCACCACGGGGGGCGGGCGGTGGCCCGGGTGCTCTTCGAGACGGGCAGCGTCATGTACAAGCCGCGGCCGGTGGAGGTGGACGCCGCGCTGCGCACCTTCCTCGCCGCCGTCCCCGGCGCCGAGGACCTCGGGGTGCCGAGGGTGGTGGTCCGGGACGGATACGGCTGGGCCGAGCACCTCGGCCACCGCTACTGCCGGGACGAGGCGGAACTCGCCCGCTTCTACCGCGCCCTGGGCGGATGGCTGGCGGTGATGCGACTCCTCGGCGGGACCGACCTGCACGCCGAGAACCTGGTGGCCCACGGCCCGGTGCCCGCCGTGGTCGACGCCGAGGCCCTGTTCACGCCCGATGTCGAGGTGCCGCCGAGCGGGCGCGGCGACGCCGTGGACCGGGCGGCCCGGACGATCCGCAACACCGTGCTGCGCACCGGCATCCTGCCGCTCCGCACCGACGGCTACGCCCTCGCCGGGGTGGACCTCTCGGCCGCGGGCGGTCTGCCCGGCCAGCAGCCGCGGATCCGGGTCCCGGTCATCGCGGACGGAGGGCTGGACACCGCCCGCATGGAGATCGGTGTGGTGGACCTGCCTCCTGCCCGCAACCACCCCAGCCCCGAGCCGGTGCTGATCCGCCACTGGGACCAGGTGCTGACCGGTTTCGACGGGCTCACCGGCGCGCTGGCGGAGCTCGACGCGACCGGTGAACTCGGCACGCTGATGAAGGTGTTCGACGGATGCCGGGTCCGCAGGATCCGACGCCCCACGCAGACGTACACGGACATCGGCAGGATGCTCTGGCACCCGGCCTCGCTGCACGACCCCGACACCGCCCTGGCGCGGGCCCGCGACATCCTCCACCGCAACGCCCTCGCCGCCCCGGGCGCACCCCGCGACCCCGCGGTGATCGACGGGGAGATCGCGGACCTGCTGATCGGCGACGTGCCCGTCTTCGGCGACCGGGTGGACGGACAGCGGCCGGCCGCCTTCCTGGCCGGGTGGCGGCAGGCGGACCTCACCCGTGAGCGTGACACCATCCGCAGCGCGCTGGTCGGTGCCTACCTGAACGAACGGCAGCTCCCCGACCGGGTGCGCACGCCCGCCCGGTCCCCGCGCGCCGAGGACCTGGACCGGCGCCGCCGGGCACTGGCGGCCGCGGCCGTGGAGACGATCTGCGCGGCGGCCGTGCGCGGCACCGACGCCACCGCGACCTGGATCAGCCCGGTGCTCACGGACTACGGCTGGGCGGTCCGCCCGCTCGGCGCGGACCTCTACACCGGCCAGGGCGGCGTCGCCCTCGCCCTCGCGGAGTACCTGCGGGAGCAGCGGGCGGGGCGGGCCGACCCGGTGGCGGGCGCCGAGTCCGTGCTGGCCGGCGCGCTGGAGGTGCTGGCCGCCACCGAGGACACCACCCCCACCCGCCAGCTCGGCGGATTCACCGGAATCGCCTCGCAGGTGTGGACCTGGGCGGCCCTGCACCGCGTCCTCGGGACGCCCGGACTGCTCGACCGCGCCCGCGCCAGGGCCGCGCTGCTGACCCCGGAGCTCATCGCCGAGGACCGGGCGCTCGACGTGCTCAGCGGTGCGGCCGGAGTGATCGTCCCCCTCCTCGGCCTCGCCGAACTCACCGGCCGGGCGAGGTGGGTGGACGTCGCGGCCGAAGCCGGACGGCGGCTGGAACGGACCGCGGTCGTCGACGACCGCGGAGCCCGATGGTCCACGGTGATGTTCCCGGAGGGCATCGGCGGATTCGCCCATGGCGCCACCGGCGCCGGCTGGGCGCTCACCAGGCTCGCCCTCTCCACGGCCGGGAGCACGGCCGACCGGCGCCGGTGGCACGAACTCGGCTCCCTGGCGCATGACTTCGAGGAGTCCCTGTACTCGCCCGGGGAACGCGCCTGGGCCGACGCGCGGGTCGGAGGGGAGATCGACCACCCCACGGCGTGGTGCCACGGCAGCACGGGCATAGGCCTGGCCGCCGTCGACCTCCACGAGCGGACCGGCGACCCGCGCCATCTGGACACCGCGCTCCGCTCGGGGCCGGCCGGCCTGCGCGAGGGCTTCGGCTGGAGCCACACCCTCTGCCACGGCGACCTCGGACTCTGGGAGGTCCTCCACCGCCTGCGCGGTCTGCAGGGGTACGAGGGGCCGTCCGCCGCGGAGGCCGACGCGGAGCTGCTCACCGGCATCGAGCAGCGCGGCCCGGTCGGCGGCCTCGCCAAGGAGGCGTTCGCACCGGGGCTGCTCCCGGGCCTGTCCGGGGTGGTCCACCACCTCCTGCGGATGCACCCGGACGCCCGGCTGAGCTCTCCGCTCCTCCTGGCCCTCCCCCCGGGCCCGGGGCCGACCGGAGCTTCGCGCGGGAGGCACCCGGCGGAAGGAGAGCACCCCGACCGGTCTCCGTCCCCACCCGACCCGCCTCTTCCTCCCGGACCGTGACCCGGGCGCTGGCGCGTCCTCCGCGTGTGAAGTTTGAGCGGGAGGCTCCGCCCGCCCACCATGGGGGCATGAGCCATGGATTCGAGACCCGTACCCTTGACATCGCCACGGGGACAGCGGAGACGGTCTACGACCTGACCCGGGAGTGCTCCTCTTTCCTGGCCGAGGTGGCACAGGGCAGAGACGGGCTCCTGAACGTCTTCGCGCCGCACGCGACCACGGGCGTGGCGTTGATCGAAACGGGTGCGGGCAGCGACAGTGACCTTCTGGCCGCCCTGCACCAGCTCCTCCCCGCGGACGAACGCTGGCAGCACCGCCACGGAAGCCCGGGACACGGCCGTGACCACGTGATGCCGGCCATCGTTCCGCCCCACGCGACGATCCCCGTGATCGGCGGCGAACTGGCACTGGGCACCTGGCAGTCGGTGTGCCTGGTGGACACCAATAAAGACAATGCCAACCGTCAAGTGCGGTTGAGTTTCCTGGGCTGATCGGGGCGATCAAGATCGTCCTGGGTGTGGCCGCCGATTCTCCCTACGCTCCGGCGAAACGGGAGAAAGATGCGCGGTACCACCATGAACGAAGCCGAGCGGCCGTACGACGGTTGCGGAAAGTGCCTGCTCGGCGTACGCCGACTGTCGCGGGTCAAGGCTGCCACGACCTCGCCGGAGCGACAGCGGGAGGACGTGCTGACGGCTGCCGCGGCCGTCGGCGGCCACATCATCGACTGGGCGGACGACTGGGAGGTCTCCGGCGCCACCGATCCGATCACCCGCCCGAAGCTCGGCCCGTGGCTCCGCGACGAGCGGGGCAAGTACGACGGACTCGTCGCCGCCGCCGTCGACCGGCTCGGCCGCAACGTGGTCGACTGCTTGAACACCGGCTACAAGATGCGCGACGAGGGCAAGCTCCTCGTCTCCTACGGACACGAGGGCGTCTGGAACCTCGACGACCCGAACGACGAGAACCGCTTCACGATGGAGGCGTGGGGCGCGCAGATGGAACTGCGCGCCATCCAGCGGCGCAACCGTGACGCCACCAAGAAGATACGCGCGGCTGGCCGGCCCAAGGGCAAGCCCTCCTACGGCTTCCGGTATGTCCGCACCGTGCCCAACGGCCGGTTCGAGCGTGTCGAGCTGCATCCTCACGCGGCCGAGGTCCTGCGAACCGTCGCCGGCCGTATCCGGGCCGATCCTGAGAACGTGTCGCCCAGCAGCGAGGCCGCTCGCCTCAACCGGCTGGGGGAGCCGGCGCCGGTCGACCACCTCGCCGTCATGTACGGCAAGGTGGCGACTGGCCGGCCCTGGTATCCCACAAGTTTGCGCAACATGCTGCTGTCCGAGGCGGCCATGGGCTACCTCGTCCACCAGGGCAAGCCCGTCATCGATCGGGCAGGGAAACCGGTGCGTCTGTGCGAGGGGCTGTGGAACCGCACCACGCACAACGCGCTGAAGGAGGCCCTCCGCGCTCGTGACACCCCGTTCCGGGGCCGCAAGTCCAACAGGCCGTACCTCCCTGACGGAAGTGGCCGTGTGCGGCCAGTGCCACAACCGTCTCTCCACCCAGACATCCGCCGATGCCCCGCCTCGTTACGCCTGCACTGTCCGGAACAAGGGCTGGAGGAACGCGCAGCACTGCCGTCCGGCTCCCAACATGCGCGTCGCCAACCTGGACGCCCTGGTCGAGGCGTGGTTCCTGGAGAAGTTCGGGCACGGCGCGATCATGGAGACGGTCTACGACTCCGGCAACGGCGTCGCCGACCGCATCGCCGACGTCGAGGCCGGCCGGCAGCGGCTGCGCAGCGACCGCGAGGCCGGCCTCTATGACGCTCCCGACGACGCTCAGTGGTACCGAGAACGGTACAGCGAGCTCTCCCGCGAGCTCCGGGAGCTGGAGAACGAACCGCAGCGACCGCCCGACATGGTCCAGCGCCCCACCGGAGAGACCGTGGCGGACCGGTGGACGAACGCTCCAGACGTGCAGGCCTGTAAGGAGATCCTGCTGGACTTCCGGGTCAGGGTGACGGTGTTCTCGGCATCTGTCCCAGTCGGAGTGGCCGGCCTGACCCTTGGTCCACACACTGATATCGGAGGCGGCGAGCGTCACCCATCACCCTCGGGCAGCTCGCCGGTGCACGTGGCACGCCCGAACTTGCCCATGGCGGTGGCGCGCTGGACGTGCTTGCCGCGGATCGCCAGTGCGCAGGATGCCTGTCCGCCCTTCCCGTCAAGCACGAGGGCGATCGTCGGGGCCTTGCCGAGGGGTACCTGAACCGATTTCGTCCACGGAAGGGTGACGGCCTTCTCGACCGTGGCCGTACCGGCCTCGTTCCGGGCGAGATACGAGATCTCGACGGTCCCCGTTCCCGTGACCTCGTACGTCACCTCGGCCGTCGGCGCGGCGCGCGGCTTCGGCTGCTCGTCGGTGTCGAGGATGCCGTAGCCGACGAGTCCGAAGCAGGCGAGCAGGGCGATGCCGCCGATCAGGAACCCCAGCCGGTCCGGCGAGCCCCCCGTGCTCTCGTTTCCTTTCTCCTCTAGCACCGCGCTTTCCGTAATTTCGTTGGACGACATGAGAGAGCCCGGCTTTCGCTTGGTCGGCAGATGAACCGGGTGGTTATACACCACACCGCCGGCCGAGCGCGAGTGAGCGGAAGAATCGGGCGAACCATACCCCCTCCGACTCGCCGATTGCCCTTTATGTCTTGGGGGTTGACCGGGCCTCGCGAGAGTGGTTAGAAAGCCCGCTGCAGCGCCCGTGACCTCATGGTTCGCATCTTCCATGTGATCACTCCACATTGCGCCAAGCTGGCCGGAAACCTCCGCGCCGGCTCGTTCGGCGTGCCCTTTTCGCGTGCCGCGATACGGGTGCGTCGATGCCGAAAGGTATTGAAGTGAAAGTTCCGTACAGGAGATATCTCTCCTGTCTAGTCGTGTCGGCGATAGCGGGCTCGCTATTGCCGCAGGTCGCCTATGCGGCTCCGCAATCACCGGCGAAGAACGATGACGACACGGGCGTCTTCGACACGATCGCGGGCTGGTTCTCGGACGAGGAGGGCGGGACGAAGCCCCCGGCCGGCGGGAACCTGGAGATACCCAGCCGGGAGAAGCTCCCGAAGGGCGAGAAGCTCCCGAAGGCCAAGCGGGTCAAGGAGCTGACCGGCCGACGCACGTCACAGGCACGCTTCTGGCAGCTGTCGGACGGCCGGGTCGAGGCCGAGCTGACGGCGGTGCCGACGTCGTACCGGTCCGGGAAGTCCTGGAAGCCGGTCGAGACCACGGTCCGCACCACCCAGGACAAGGGCTTCGACTTCGCCAACACGGCGAACACCGGCAAGAGCTGGTTCGGCTCCGACGCCGGCCGGTTCATGCGCTTCGAGGCCGAGAGCGGCGGGGCGGTCACGTTCGGCCTGTCCGGCGCCGGCGCGCTCAAGCCGGAGGCGAAGGGCGACCGGGTCCTCTACAAGGACGCCGTCGCCGGCGCGGACCTGTCGTACCGGGTCGGCAACGGTCAGGTGAAGGAGGACATCGTCCTGGCCGAACGCCCGGCCGGTCCGGTGTCGTTCACCTTCACCCTGGACACCGAGGGCGGCCTGACTCCCAAGACCCGCAAGGACGGCTCGATCGCCTTCTTCGGCGAGGCCCCGGGCACCCCGGTCATGGTGATCCCGGCTCCGTACATGACGGATGCCAAGAAGGATCCGCAGTCGGTTACCGGCGGTACGTACAGCACCGAGGTCGCCCAGAAGCTGGTCCGGGACGCCGACGGCAAGGGCTGGAAGCTGACCCTCACGCCCGATGCCACGTGGCTCGCGGCGAAGGAACGCCAGTACCCGGTCGTCATCGACCCGACGATCACGATCACGCCGATCGCCTCGGACTCCGAGGACACGATGGTCCTCTCGGACCAGCCCGGGGTGAACTTCAACAACACCTGGAAGCTGTCGGTCGGCAAGACCGACACCGGCATCTCCCGTTCGCTGATCAAGTTCCCCCTGGACGAGATCCCGGCGGGAGTGAAGGTCGACGCGGCCCGGCTGAGTCTGTACTACGACCAGTCACACACCACCAACGCCAACGCGGTCGCCCTCGAGGCGCACCGGGCCACCGGGGCCTGGAGCGAGGCGGGCGCGACGCCCGCGACCTGGTCCAACACCAGCGCGCTGGTGGGCGAACTGTCCGGCACCACCGTGCAGCTGGACGACGGCGACGCCGGTACGGCGGCGGTCGGCGAGTGGCCGAAGGGCACCACGACCGGCGGTGCGGCGACCAACGACGACTACGCCTCCAACAAGAACGCGCTCACGGGCGAGTCGTACGCCTGGCAGCCGAGGGTCCCGGAGACCGACACGTACCGGGTGGACGTGCACTACCCGGCCGCGGCGGACGCGGCCACGGCCGCCCCGTACACGGTCACCCACAACGGCGGCACCAAGAACTACACGGTCAACCAGACCGGCACCGGTGGCGTCTGGAAGACCCTGGACGCGGCGGAGCTGAGCTTCGCCAAGGGCAACACCGGAAAGATCGTCCTCGGTGACACCGGCTCCTCCACGACCCGGGCGCTGGCCGACTCGGTGCGGCTGGTGAACCCGGCCGAGATCACCAAGGCCGCCTGGGACTACAACAAGTGGCACGACTTCCCGGTCGCCGACACGGTCCAGAAGTGGGTCTCCGGCACGGCGGCCAACCACGGCTTCGTGCTCAAGGCCAAGGACGAATCGGGCACCGCGCCGACCGGCGGCCCGCGCTACGAGGCGGCCGACGGCAACGCCTACGGCGACGAGACCTCCACCTACCCGCGCCTGACGGTGACCTACGGGGCGGTCGGCACCTCGCTGAACTCACCGACCGTGGTCCACTCCACCGGCCCGGAACTCTCCTGGCCCGCGTACGCCAACGGCAGCGGTGACACCGGTCTGGACATCGTGGAGTACCAGCTGCACCGCTCCACGCAGCAGGTCTTCACCCCCTCCGCGGCGACGCTGATCGCGCCGATCCCGGCGGGCACGACCGCGTACACGGACACCACGGCGGTACCGACCCCCGACTCCTCCTCCAGCGAGATCGGGAAGTCGTACTACTACCAGCTCGCGGTCAAGACAAAGAACGGCCAGCTCCTCGGGTCGCCGACCCGCATCGTGGGCATCCCCAAGGCCGGCCGGACGATGAAGATCATCCAGGCGGGCCAGACCGACACCACGCTCTCCTCGCTGCAGCCGACCGTCAACCACGACGGTCTGGTATCCGGCAAGGCCCAGACCTGGCTCAGCGTCGGCAACAACTCCGGCACCTACGGCAAGACCCGCGCGGTCCTGAAGTTCCCCACCACATCCATCCCCACCACCGCCACGGTGCTGGAGAACAAGATGTACATGTGGGGCGCGGAGACCACCAGCACCACCAACGGCGCGATCTACGAACTCCACTCCCTGACCCGGGACTTCACCGAGACCCAGGCCACGTGGAACAACGCCGCCTCGACGACCCCGTGGACCACCGCCGGCGGTGACTTCTCCGCCACCGTCTCCGACACCGTCCCGCAGATCACCGACGAGGTCGGCCGCCACTGGTGGGACGCCACCGGACTCATGCAGTCCTGGGTGCGCACCCCCGCCAACAACAAGGGCGTCCTGGTCAAGCTGAAGGACGAGACCACCACCGGCCCGCAGGAACGCACCCTGTTCCTGTCGGCCGAGGCCTCCGACCCCCAGCTGCGGCCGTACATGCAGGTCATCTACGTCGACGCGACCACCGAGGACACCTACTACGCGCCGACCACCCCGGCCCGTATGACGCCGAACTCGCAGTACACGGTCGAGTTCACGGTCACCAACACCACGTCCACGGCGTGGGCGGCCGGCGAACGGGTGCTCTCGTACACCTGGAAGCTGCCCGACGGCACGGACGTCACCACGGGTGGCAACCAGCTGTCCACCGCGATCCCGGCCCTGCTGCCGGGCAAGTCGACGACGATCCAGGCACAGGTCAAGACCCCCATCAACTCCGATGAGGGCAACAAGCGCACCGAGTACGTGCTCGGCTGGGACATCAAGAAGGTCGCCGACGGCACCTGGCTGTCCGTCGGCACCGGCGGCATCCCCTCGCTGAAGCAGAACGTCGCGGTGGAGGACCCCACCTCCAACACGCTGGGCATGGAGAAGTTCTACTCCTACACCGGCAAGAACACCGGTGCCGGTTCGAACTTCATGAACAACCTGGCCTCCGGCAACGGCGTTTGGCAGTACAACGCGATCACCAACCCCGGCCGCGGACTGAGCACATTCGCCCGCTTCGCCTACAACAGCCAGGACACCTCGGACACGGTCGCCGGCCACGGCTGGTCGTTCCAGCTCTCGGGCCCCATCCGGCTCGGCGCGCCGCTGGACTTCCACCCCAACCCCAACCCGACCGAGATCCGCCTCCCCGACGGCGACGGCACCACGCACGTCTTCCGCAAGCAGGCCGACGGCACCTGGAAGGCCCCCGCGGGCGTCCACTACAAGGCCACCATGAAGGCCGGCCTGGACTGCAAGCCCACCAAGGACCCGATCCCCGAAGCCTGGACGCTCACCCGACCGGACGGCACGCGGTTCCTCTTCGGCTGCGACGGCTACCTGACGTCCACCGTCGACAAGAACGGCAACACGCAGACGTTCACCTACGAGGAGCGAAAGTCCAACAACAAGCCGACCAAGTTCCTCAGGTACATCACCGACCCGGCCGGCCGACAGACCCTCACCGTCGACTACTGGACCAAGGGCCAGTCCGGCTACCAGTACGTCAATGACTCCGGCGTACTCACCACCGACGCCGGTGCGCTGAACAACTCGAAGATCTACGACCACGTCCGCTCGGTGACCGACGTCTCCGGTCGGAAGATTGAGTTCCACTACACCGCCAAGGGCCTGCTCGGGCAGTTCACCGACGGCGTGGGCTCGACGCAGCCGAAGGTGTTCAAGTTCACCTACGACGCCACGCAGGGCAACAAGAACGTCAAGCTGGTCAAGGCCACCGACCCCCGCGGGAGCAGTACGCAGTTCGCGTACTACGCGCCGCAGGCCGGTGACGACCCGAAGTACCACTGGTGGACCAAGACGATCACCGACCGTCTCGGCTTCCTCACCGGCTTCGCGTACAAGGCGAACACGGCGAATCCCGCGTTCACCGACACCAAGGTCACCGACGCCGAGGCACACGCCACGGACTACGTGACGGACGACTTCGGCCGCCCGGTCCAGACGACCAACGCCAAGTCCCAGGTCGCCGAGATGTCGTGGGACGCCGACAACAACGTCACGTACGTGGAGGAGGCCAACGGGGCCAAGGCCGCGTACTGCTACGACCAGAAGACGGGCTACCCCCTCTGGTCGCGCGACGCGGAGAGCAACAAGGGCGGTGTCCCGCCGTCCTCGGACTGTGCCCCGGGCACGTACCCGGCGAACTCGCAGCAGTACAGCTACCAGACCCGCCTGGACGGCTTCTCCGCCGACCTGTTCACCAAGACCTCGCCCGAGGGCCGCACGTGGCAGTTCGGCTATGACTCGTTCGGCAACCTGAAGACGGTCACCGACCCCAAGGGCGTCGCGACCGCGACGGCGGGCGACTACACCACCACGTACGCATACGACGCGTACGGTCAGCTGACCAAGGCGATCGACGCCAACGGCAACCCGACGACCAACAGCGAGTTCGGTCCGACGGGCTACCCGGCCAAGATCACCGACGCGTTGGGCAAGATTTCGTCGTTCGTCTACGACGAGCGCGGTCAGGTCCTCGAGACCACCGACGCGCTGGGCACCAAGACCACGCAGACGTACGACACCTTCGGACGTCCGCTGACCAAGGTCGTGCCGAAGGACCAGGCCGCCGGAGACCTGATCACGTTGTCGGCGCCCGAGTACGACGCCAACGACAACGTCACCAAGGCGACCGCGCCGAACGGCGCCGTCTCGACCGCGGTCTTCGACGCGGCCGACCAGATCACCTCGGACACCGTGCCGAAGGACACGGCCACCTCCGCAGAGCGGAAGACGGTCTACACCTACGACCGGGTCGGCAATCTCCGGACGAGGACCGAGCCCAAGGGCGTGCTCACCACGGGCGATGCCACCGACCACGTAGTCACCAACACGTTCGACGAGATCTACCAGCTGACCGCCGTGGTGAACTCCGCGCAGCAGAAGATCTCGTACGAGTACGACAACGTCGGCAACGTCGTCCGGATCGTCGATCCGAAGCGGAACGCCACCGCGGACACGACCGACTACCTGTCCAAGACCGCCTACGACCTGAACCACCGGGTCACCACGGTCACGGACCCCGTCGGCAAGTCCGTCACGACGACCTACGACAAGGACTCCCTGGTCATCCAGACCAAGGACGCCGAGGGCAACATCACCTACGTCGACTACGACGAGCGAGGGCAGCGGAAGGAGGTCCGGACCCCCTACGAGGGGACCACGTTCCGCAAGACCCAGTACGAGTACGACCAGGTCGGCAACACCACCAAGGTCGTCTCCCCCCGTGGTGCGGCCACGGCCACCGCCGACGACTTCACCTCGCGCACCGAGTACGACGCGCTGAACCGTCCGGTCAAGCAGTACCAGCCGTACGACCCGGCGGACCCGCGCTACAACGACCCCAACGTCTACACGCAGACCGTGTACGACGCCGTGGGCCGCGTGACGAAGAGGTCGATGCCCCCGTCGGAGGGCCAGACGGTCCGCAACGACACGGTCATCGAGTACTTCGACAACGGCTGGACGCGGAAGTCCACCGATCCGTGGGACATCACGACCACGTACGACTACACCGAGCTCGGGCAGCAGAAGGCCCGCACGCTGACGTCGGCGGGCGGCTCCTCCGACCGCACGATGACCTGGTCGTACTACCCCGACGGCAAGCTCAAGTCCAAGGCGGACGACGGCGTGCCGGTGGGCAAGTCGGTGGTCCTGGTGGACAACTCCGACAGCCAGCACACCTCGGCCACGGGTACGTGGGCCGTGGGCGACATCGCCGGGCAGCAGGGCTACGACCACCGCACGCACGCGGCCGGTACGGGCACGGACGCCTTCACGTGGACGCTCAACGTTCCCAAGGACGGCACGTACACCGCGTACGTGAAGTACCCGAAGGTGACGGGTGCCGCGACCACGGCGAGGTACACGCTGTCGCAGGGTGCCACCACGCATCCCGCGGTGACCAAGGACCAGAACGCCGCCACCGGCACCTGGGTGCAGCTCGGCGCGTACACCCTCAAGCAGGGCAACGACGCCAAGCTGAAGCTCGACCAGAACAGCGGCGGCATCGTGGTCGCCGACGGTGTGAAGCTGGTGCGTGACACGTCCGGCGAGACCGACTCCGAGAAGAAGTCCTTCGCCTACGCCTACGACGTGAACGGCAACCTGACCTCGATCGACGACACCTCGTCGGGCGCCAGGGTCGACGCCTACACCATGGTCTACAGCGGCCTGAACCAGGTCACCAAGGTCACCGAAGCGCTCGCCGGGACGGAGAAGAAATCCACGTCGTACACGTACGACGCCAACGGCAAGCCGGAGACCATCACCCACCCCGACCAGTTCTCCAAGTACACCTACGACCTTCGGGATCTGGTCAGGACGGCATCGGTCGGCAAGTCGTCCACGGACGCCTCGCCGAAGGTGACCTCGTACACGTACACCGACCGTGGCCTGAAGCTCCAGGAGACCAAGAACAACAAGAACACGGTCGATTACACCTACTACCTCAACGGTGCCGTCAGGACGAGCGTCGAGAAGAAGCCGAACGGCACCCTCGTCTCCTCGCACACCTACGCCTACGACCCCAACGGGAACAAGGCGCAGGACGTCGCGAAGAAGATGAACGCCGACAGCAGCTCGGCCTATCTCGAGTCGACCACCGACTACACCTACGACCCCGCGAACCGGCTCGCCAAGTCGGTCAAGACCGGCAACGGTGCGGGCACCGAGACGTACGTCCACGACGACAACGCGAACGTCGTCAGCCAGACGGTCAAGGGCACGTCCACGACGTACACCTACGACCGCAACCGGCTGGTCTCCGCGACCGTCGGCGGTTCGGCGGCCACGTACAACTACGACCCGTTCGGCCGTCAGGAGTCCGTCACCGGCGGTGGCCAGGTCCTCGAACGCTCGGTGTACGACGGCTTCGACCATGTCGTCGAGTCCCAGAAGAGGGACGACGCGGGCTCGCTGAAGTCCACCACGTACACCTTCGACCCGCTCGACCGCACGGCGTCCAAGACGGCCGACGGCAAGACCACCGACTTCACCTACCTCGGTCTGTCGTCCGAGGTGCTCAGTGAAGAGGTCGTCGGCGAGCTGACGAAGTCGTACCAGTACAGTCCGTGGGGCGAGCGTCTTTCGCAGGTCAAGCACAACACCGACGGCACCAGCGAGGACGGCTACTACGGCTACAACTCGCACACCGACGTCGAGACGCTGACCGACAAGGACGGCAACTCCAAGGCCACCTACGGCTACACCGCCTACGGGTCGGACGACGAGTCCGAGTTCACCGGCATCGACAAGCCCGACGCCGGCGACCCGACCAAGGAGACCTACAACCCCTACCGCTACAACTCGAAGCGGTGGGACTCCCACGCCGGCACCTACGACATGGGCTTCCGGGACTACAACCCCGGTCTCAACCGGTTCACCAGCCGGGACATGTACAACGGTGCCCTCGCGGACATGGGGCTCGGTTCCGATCCGTACACCGGAAACCGCTACGCCTTCACCGGCGGAAACCCCACGAGCTTCGTCGAGCTGGACGGCCACATATTCGGCTGTGACTGGTGCGACGACGTCCTCGACACGATCGGGGACGTCGCCACCGGCGGTGTGAAGAAGGCGGGGGGTGGCTGGAAGACCGTCGTCGACACCTTCCTCACGGGAATCGGCTGGTACAACGAGACCGCCCCCAACGGGTACGAGTCCGAGTACACGGGCGACCGCAGCAAGGGACGGCTCGTCGAGCCCGACGGGCAGTGGGACTGGGTCGGGGGAGACACGCTCTTCCCGTTCGGGCAGGACTACTGCGAAGACGACGAAAGCGTGGTCTTCTATCAGGCTCTCGACAAGTACGACCGGGCGCAGGGAGCGCGGGCCTGCCTGAACGCCGGTGACTTCAGCTGGGAGAGCGGAGAGAACAAGACCGTCAAGGGAAATCCCCAGTCCATGATCCAGGGAACTCAGGTTCCGCGGCCCATGCGGAACTTCCCCGAGACCGTGACCCCTGGTTTCAAGCCCGGTGAGGACATGAACCGCGGTCACCTGCTGGGAAACCAGCTGGGTGGTAGCGGTACCGAGATGCGGAATCTCGTCAGCCTGTACGCCACGCCCAATCAGAGGGTGATGGCGGCGTACGAGAACCAGGTCGCCGCCATGGTGGCCAAGGGGCAGACGGTCTACTACGAGGTGACCGCCAACTACACGGGGAAGAACGCCGTCCCCGACAGCCTGACCATCAAGTGGCAGAACCTGGACACGGGAGAAATGCCAAGCGAGCCCATCACGATCTGGAACACACCGACGGGGCTCAAGCCGTAGGTCGGTAAGCTGGATCACCGGAGGTGCAGGCGGACATCGAACCTGATGTCCGCCTGCACCTCGCCCTTCTGTGAAAGGTCCTTACATGTGGGTGCAACGTCTACTCGAATTCACCGGCTGGGAGCCGTCGGCGCACTCCGTCGACTGGGCGGCGGTGGAGGAGGAGCTTCGTGTTCCTCTGCCGCCGGACTTCAAGCAACTGTGTGAAGGCTTCGGCGGGGGAACCTTCTGCGACTCCGTCGCCTTTTACGGCAGGACGGAGGGTTTTCGTTTCAATTTCCTCCTGCCGTGGCAGGCGCCCCTTCCGCCTCTTCCTGCGGAAAGCGGTCAGTACCAGGAGTACACGCCGGGCGGAAAGGGGTACATCAAATGGGCCTCGTCGGAATGGGGCACTGAATACTGCTGGCTTGTCGACGCGCAACAGCCCGGTGCATATCCCGTCCTCGCCCGGGGCGAAGCCGGCGAGTGGTGCGAGTACGACATGTCGACGTCGGAATTCCTCTACAGGGTCCTGGCGGACAAGGATTTCCAACCGTTCGGCATCGCTCGGCACGGGCTCGACCCGACGTTCCGGCCGGGCCCCGGGGCCGACGGCAGCTGACGGGAGGCGGGGAGCGTGTCGACGCAGCAGCAGAGCGCGGGCCGCGGACTGAGAATCGCCGCATGGGTGCTGGTTCCTCTGGGGGTGGTCCTGGTGCTGGGCGCCGTCGGAGGCATCGTGCGCGGCGGTGGCCTGGAAGGCGAGCGGATCACTGTCAGGGGCGACGCGATGCGACCCACGTACGGTCCTGGCGAGCAGCTGACCGTCACGCGGGTCGGTGAAGGGGAGATACGCCGGGGCGACGTCGTCCTCGTCGGTGTGCCCGGACGGTACGGGAACGCGCCGGTCCTGCAGCGGGTGATCGGCCTGGGCGGGGACCACGTGGAGTCCCGCGACGGCGTGCGGGTCGCGGTGAACGGCGAGCGGATCGACGAGCCGTACGTGATGCGTGACCCGTTCGGTTCGGCGGGCCCGCCGTACGACGTGACCGTGCCGGAAGGGCGTTTGTTCCTGCTGGGCGACAACCGGCCGGCCGCGAACGACTCGCGCTACTTCCTCGACGAGCAGTCGGGCAGCGTCGCGGCCTCCGACGTGCGCGGTCGTGTCCGAACGGAATGGGCCGTGCCGCCGGCGCTGTCGGCACTGGTGGCCTGCGGAGCCCTGCTCGCACTGGTCGGGATCGGACTGGGAATCTGGGGGTACGTGAACAGGCGGCGTTCCCTGGCGCAGTGGTAACGACACGGTCCGTGGCTTGGCCTGGATCTTGCGGGAGGGTCCGCCGACGGAGTCGGCGGACCTTTCCGGCTTTCGGGGCAGGTGGTGGGCCAGACCGAGGATCCTGCGACAGCGTTGTTCGGTCTTCTCGGCAGCCTCGGCGGTCTCGCCATGGAGCTTGCCGACCGGGTCAAGCGGCGGGTGAGCCGGCCCCCGGTGTCGGTCTGGGGCGATCGCTCGTGGAGACCCTCACGTTCCGAAGGCGTGCCCGGCGGTGTCAGTTGCGGGCCGCTCCAGCAAAGAGGGGTTTCGCCCCCCTCCGCCCGGCGTCGGCCTCCGATGACCAAGGGCCCCCGGCCCTCAGCCGTCGACGTGCGTTCCACTGTCGACCGCTGGTTGCACTCGGTACCACCTGCGGGCCTGCGCCCCGGTGCTGCACGGCGGGCCTGATCCATGAGGATGTGGTAGTGATCACAATGTGAAGCCGCGATGATCTCTGCTCTCGTTCCGCTGGATTCCGCGAGGGCCGCTAAGGACCGGTGTCCTCTGAGGGCCACGGAGAACCGGGCACCGGCCGGTTCGCGCTGCCCTCCCTGTCTCCTCCGGCTCGATGCCCGCGTCGGCCGCGGCGGCCCTGACATCAGCCACCAGCTGTGACAGCAGCAGTTGTTCGGGCGCCGTCACCAGCACGGACAGGGCCACCGTGAGGCAGGCGTACGTGTGCGGGGTGAGGGAGGTGCCGGTGGAGCGCTTCATACGGTGGCCGGCGTCTGTCCCCAGCCCCGCCTTGAACAACCGGGTGTAGGAGCTGTCGACCATCAGGCGGTAGCCGAGCACCTGCTGGAACCGCTTTCCCAGCCAGTCGGCATGCCTGCGGATCAGCGGGAAGAGCTCGGAGTGCGGCCCGTCCGAGGTGACCAGCGGGTGGGCGAGCAGCAGCCGGGCGGCGCAGCGGCGCCCGGCGGCCAGCGCGACGTCGTGTGCCGAAGGGAGGGTCATGACACGCTCACCTCCGCATCGCCGTCGGCAGGGTTGGAGGAGGCGCGGCCGACGTCCAGTTCCAGGTCGTCCAGCAGCAGGTCGCCGTCGGTCGAGTGCAAGACGCACCGCTTCCATCCTTGCCACCCTTCCTCGCCCCGCTTCCGCCCGGCATCAGCCCCACAGCACGCTGATGGTCGACGGCTTCCGGAACCGAGACGGTATGGCGATCGAGGCCAAGTACGTCAACAAGCCGAACAAGCCGAACAAGCCGTGCTACCGCTCGCTCGACGAACTCCGCGCGAACCACCAGTCCGGCAAGAAGGACTTCCTGTACGACAAGGACCGCAAAGAGTTGATGAAGTACGACGCCGCTCTCAACGACCCGCGCAACAAGGAGATGCGCGGTGTGGATACGGTCACCAACCACGCTGATTTCGTTGCCTACTGGCGCGTGATGATGGCGGCCTACGGCGTCAAGGGCTACGCCCGGTACGCACCCTGACCAACGGCAGCACACGATGAGGGAGCGAGCGCGTGGACGCGTCCGAACTGGCCGAACTCCGCACTGTGTACGTCTTCGGGCCCGCCGAGGGTTCCACCTGGGGCCTGACCTACGAGGGGATCGAGACCAGGCTGCGTGAACGCAAGACGGACACGTTCATCCGTATCGATGAGGGGGACGAGGGACCCGTCCGCGGGTCCGTCATGCATTTCGGCATCACGTTCGGCGAGGAGGAGCTGGAGGGCACGGCCAAGCTGTCCCCGGAAGGCATCGCCATCGAGGACTGCACGGCACTTGCCGCAGCGGAGTTCGTCCAGTGGCTGTGGGGCAGCATCGTCCCGGACGGCAGCGGCATCACCTTCAACACGGAGTGGGGCCTGGAAGCCGACCTGCCCGACGCGCTCGTCCCCCACGTTCCCCGCCCCCGCCTGGTGGCCGCTTTCCTCGCTCATCTCGAAGCCACCGGCGGGCTGGAGCTGGACTGACAGCGGGCGTGCCCACGGGGATCACGGCCACATGAGCGACGTGCGAAGGGCCTGGACAAGCTGCTGCCGCACTGTCCGACGCGCGGCGCCACTGACCGACAAGCCTGCTGAGGTCCGCAGGTGGCGCCATGGAAACCGGTTGCGCCGAGCGCCGACAAGATCGCCGGCTTGCTGAAGTTCAGCGACTGGGTCAGTGCGCCGTGCAGTAGGGACAGGCTGGGTTGTCCTAACGGAGGTTGTCGGGCACCAACAAGGACAATCCGCAACGGCGGGTGCGGTTGAGCTTCCCGGGCTGATCGAGCCGGTCGAGATCGTGCCGGGTGGAGCCGTCGAATCTCCTTGCGCTCCGGCGAAACAAGACCACGCGCCACGTACCGCAGAACCGGGGTCTGGTCACGGTCCCTCGGAAGGGCGGCCAGTGGAGCAGCGCTCTTCCCTGCGGTCCGTCAGCCCCGGTCGGTTCGCCGGCATCGCTCAGCGGGCGGCCAGCACCAGGGCCAGACCGATCAGCGCCGGAACGGTCTGTACGAAGAGGATCTTCCGGCTGGCCGTGGCGGCACCGTACGCACCGGCCACGGCCACGCACACCAGGAAAAAGACCTTCGCCTGGAAGCCCACGGGGTCGGAGGCCACCGCGCCCCACACCAGCCCGGCGGCGAGGAAGCCGTTGTACAGCCCTTGATTGGCGGCGAGCGCCTTCGTCTCGGAGGCGAACGCGGCACTGGTCCCGAACGCGGCCCGGGCCCGCGGACCGGTCCACAAGAACATCTCCAGGACCAGGATGTAGACGTGGAGCACGGCGATGAGCAGCACCACGACGGTTGCGATGATCGACATGGACACCAGACTCACACACGGCACCCGCGCCCCGCTCGCCCGCCCCTCACACCGACGCGTGGCGTCCCGCCCGATCACTCCCGGGGCCGGGTCCCCTCCTGCCCCGGCCGGCACCGGCGTGGACCGTCTGCAGGGGAGGGGGAGGGGGAGAGGCCGATGAACGCACCCGCGGCACCGGGCCCTCCGAGTCGGCACGGCCCGCTCCGTCCACCCGAGACACGGGCTTTGGCCGTGTAGCTTCGCCGAGGCTAAGGTATGCCGCCGCCGACTCGGCGGATCACTCCCCTGAAGAAGGTGGGCATGGGGCTCATGGATGCGGACCACGCGAAACTGGTCGTCGCGGCGCAGGCCGGTGACGATCGGGCGCGCGAGGAGCTGATCGCCGCGTACCTGCCGTTGGTCTACAACATCGTCGGGCGCGCGCTGAGCGGACACGCCGACGTCGACGACGTCGTCCAGGAAACCCTGCTGCGCGTGGTGCGCGACCTGCCCTCCCTGCGTGCCCCGGAGAGCTTCCGGTCCTGGCTGGTGTCGATCACGCTCCGCCAGATCAACACCCACTGGCACCGGCAACACGTCTTCGCCGACCGGACCACGGTCCTCGACGAGGCACACCAGATACCGGACGTCGGCGCCGAGCCCGTGGACGTGACGATCCTGCGGCTGCACGTGTCGGACGAGCGCCGTCGGGTCGTCGAAGCCGGCCGGTGGCTCGACCCGGACCATCGCATGCTGCTGTCGCTGTGGTGGCAGGAATGCGCCGGCTTGCTGAGCCGCGACGACATCGCCGCCGCGACGGGGCTCACGGTCGCCCACGTCGGAGTGCGCCTGCAGCGCATGCGTGAGCAGCTGGAGCTGTGCCGGACGATCGTCGCCGCGCTCGAGGCCGCCCCGCGCTGTCCGCAGTTGGACGAGACCGTCGCCGGCTGGGACGGTCACCCTGCGTCGGTGTGGCGCAAGCGGATGGCGCGGCACACCCGTGACTGCCCGGTCTGCAGGGCGACGACGACGGAACGGGTTCCGGCCGAACTGCTGCCCCTCAGCCTCACGACGCTGGCCGTCCCGGCCGGACTCATCGCCGCGCTGGCCGCCAAGGGCCTGCTGTCCGGTACGGCCGCCGGCGCCGCCGGGCTGGCCACGGCACACGTCGCCGTCGGCACGGCGGCGGGGGGAGGCGGTCTGCACGGCGCGCTGATCGGCAAACTCCAGGCGGTGACCGCTCATCCGCTGGTGAGCCTCGCCACCGGCGCGGTGCTCATCGCCGGGACCGCCACCTACGCGACCTGGCCCGAACCGGCGCCCCGGGAGCCCGGCGTCGTCGCCGCCCCTGCGGTCGGCATTCCCACGCCGATCCCGTCGCGCACCACCACGTCGGCCGAACCGTCTCCGGTGAGCCCGTCTCCGGTGAGCCCGTCTCCGGCGGGTCCGTCCGCCGTCGCGGGCACCGTTCCCCTGGGTGCACAGTCGCTGGAGTCCGTGGACCGACCCGGCCTGTTCGTCACGTACGCCGACGACTTCGCGATGCTCGGCCGAGTCTCCGCGTCCAGCAGCGCGCAGGGACGGCGACGGGTCACCCTCACGGTCCTCGGGGGGCTGGCCGACTCACGGTGCGTCACCTTCCGCGCGGCGGACGGCCGGTATCTTCGCCATCAGTACCTGCGGCTACGGCTGAGCCCCGACGACGGCAGCGAGCTGTTCCGTGAGGACGCCACCTTCTGTCCGCGCCCCGGGACGGTCGCCGGGTCGGTGACCCTGCACGCGCACAACTATCCCGGGTCGGTCCTCCGCCACCGAGACGGTGGCGTCTGGCTCGACGGTTCCGACGGCACTCGGGCCTTCGCGGGCCAGGCTTCCTTCGTCGTGCGCAGGGCGTGGGCCTGAGCACCCGCCCCTCGGGCGATCCGGCCGCGTGAGCGGGACAGCCGGTGATCCTCCCGAACGCTCCGGCCGGCTCCCGCACCATGCCGTGACCGGCGTTCACCGTGGATGAGTCCGGCCGTGCCCTCTTCGCGGGCGCGGCCGGACCGCGGCGCTCGGCATAACGCTTTCTGCCTGCGAGATGCATCACCGGGCGATTCTGCGGGCGGCGCGACTTTTCCGTTACGAGCCCGCGCGCTCGGAAGCCTCCTCTTCAGGGGCGTCCTTCCTGCTGCCCGCCATGACGTGCCGGCGCGGCAGGCGACTTCCCCGACTGACGTATCCCCTGAAGAAGGTTCCTCCCATGACGCAGCACATCCATGAATTCCGGGCGACCGGTGCGCAGGACTCCCGAGGAGAATCGTGAAGGGCCTGCACCGGCTCCGCCGGCGTCGCCGGACATGGGCGATAGGCCTGTCGGCCACGGCGCTGGTGGCCGGCGTCGTGACGCTCCTCCCCGGCTCCGCCGGAGCCGCCGGCCTGGGGACCCAGGCCGGCCCCTCGGGCAGGTACTTCGGCACGGCCGTGGCCGCCGGCAGGCTCGGGGACTCCGCGTACACCGCGATCGCGGACCGGGAGTTCACCATGATCACCCCGGAGAACGAGATGAAGTGGGACGCCGTCGAACCGTCCCGCGGCAATTTCAACTTCGGCCCCGCGGACCGGATCGTCGATCGTGCCCTGGCACGCGGCCAGCGACTGCGCGGCCACACCACGGTCTGGCACTCGCAGCTCCCCTCCTGGGTCGGCTCCATCCGGGACGCGAAAACGCTGCGCAGCGTGATGAACGACCACATCACCACCGAGATGGCCCACTACAAGGGCAAGATCTACGCCTGGGACGTGGTCAACGAGGCGTTCGCCGACGGCGGCAGCGGCCGGCTCCGCGGCTCGGTCTTCCAGACGGTGCTGGGCGACGGCTTCATCGAGGAGGCGTTCCGCACCGCCCGCGCGGCCGACCCCTCGGCCAAGCTCTGCTACAACGACTACAACATCGAGAACTGGTCGGACGCCAAGACCCAGGGCGTCTACCGCATGGTCAAGGACTTCAAGTCCCGCGGCGTGCCGATCGACTGCGTCGGGTTCCAGAGCCACTTCGGAGCGGGCGGCCCGCCGGCGTCCTTCAGGACCACCTTGGCCGGCTTCGCCGCCCTGGGCGTCGACGTCCAGATCACCGAGCTGGACATCGCCCAGGCATCACCCACCCACTACGCGAACGCGGTCAGCGCCTGTCTGTCCGTGGCCCGGTGCACCGGCGTCACGGTGTGGGGCGTCCGTGACGGCGACTCCTGGCGCAGCGGCGAGAACCCCCTGCTGTTCGACGGCGACGGCAAGCCCAAGCCCGCGTACACCGCCGTCATGAACGCCCTCAAGTCCGGACCCGGTACCACCCCGGCCGAGCCGACCGACGGCACCGGGAAGATCAAGGGCCTGGCCTCCGGCCGCTGTGTCGACATCCCCGGCTCCGCCACCGCCAACGGCGCCCAGGCGCAACTGTGGGACTGCGGCGGACGAGCCGGCCAGCGCTGGACCTACACCGCCGCCAAGCAGCTGAAGGTCCACGACGACAAGTGCCTGGACGCCAAGGGCAAGGGCACCGCCAACGGCACCCCGGTGGTCGTCTGGGACTGCAACGGCGGCGCCAACCAGCAGTGGAACATCAACACCGACGGCACGATCACCGGCATCCAGTCCGGTCTGTGCCTCGACGCCGTCGGCGCCGCCACCGCGAACGGCACCAGGATCCAGCTGTACGCCTGCGCCTCCGTCGGCAACCAGAAGTGGACCTGGACCGCCCCGTCCGGGACGGGCAGCGGCACGTGTGATCTCCCGACGACGTACGAGTGGAGCTCCACGGGTCCCCTCGCACAGCCGTCGAACGGATGGGCCGCGGTGAAGGGCTTCACCCACGTGGTGCTGGGCGGCAAGCACCTGGTCTACGCGTCGAGCGCGTCGGGGACCTCGTACGGCTCGATGGCGTTCAGCCCCTTCACGAACTGGTCGGACATGGCGTCGGCCGGCCAGACCAGGATGAGCCAGAACGCGGTGGCGCCCACACTGTTCTACTTCGCGCCCAAGAAGATCTGGGTCCTCGCGTACCAGTGGGGTGCGTCCCCCTTCAGCTACCGCACGTCCAGCGATCCCGCCGACCCCCACAGCTGGTCCGCGCCGCGGCCGCTCTTCACCGGCAGCATCCCCCGCACCGAATCCGGCACCGGCCCGATCGACCAGACCCTGATCGCCGACGACCGGAACATGTACCTCTTCTTCGCCGGTGACAACGGCAGGATCTACCGGGCGAGCATGCCGATCGGGAACTTCCCGGGCAACTTCGGCTCGTCGTACACGACGGTCATGAGCGACACGGCGAAGAACCTCTTCGAGGCGCCGCAGGTCTACAAGGTCCAGGGCCAGAACCAGTACCTCATGATCGTCGAGGCCCGGGGCGCCAACGAGCGGCGCTACTTCCGCTCGTTCACGGCCTCCAGCCTGAGCGGTGCGTGGACCCCGCAGGCCGGCAGCGAAAGCAGGCCCTTCGCGGGCAAGGCCAACAGCGGCGCCACCTGGACCGACGACATCAGCCACGGTGACCTGATCCGCACCGACCCCGACCAGACCATGACCATCGACCCCTGCAACCTGCAGTTCCTGTACCAGGGCAAGTCCCCCACCGCGGGCGGACCCTACGACCAACTGCCCTACCGGCCGGGCGTCCTCACCCTGCAGCGCTGACCTGCCCGATCCACGGCCGCACAAGGAGAAACACCCCCCATGAACAACCCCATCAACGCCGGACGCCGCGGACGTCACCGCCGTCGCAGGACCGCCACCGTTCTGCTGCTCGGTGTGCCCGCCACCGTCGTGCCGTACCTCCTGTTCGTGCAGGACGACTCGCAGGCCGCGACGGTCGACGACAGTGCCTACTACAAGCTGGTCTCGGTGCGCAGCGGCAAGGTGCTGGACGTCAACGCCTTCTCCATTGCCGACGGCACCCGCATCCAGCAGTGGACCGATCAGAACACGGCCAACCAGCAGTGGCGGCTGCGGTCCACCGGCGACGGCTACTACGAGCTGGTGAACCGCAACAGCGGCAAAGTGCTCGGCATAGCGGGCGGTTCGACCGCGCAGGCGGCTGCCGCCGAGCAGCAGACCGACAGCTCCTCCGCCTCCCAGGAGTGGCGGATCGACGAGGTGAGCGGTTCCGACGCCGTCACCTTCACCTCCCGCAGGAGCGGCCAGGTCCTGGACGTCTCCGGAGGCTCCACGGCCGACGGCGCGGCGGTCATCCAGTACGGCGGCCACGGCAGCACCAACCAGCAGTGGAAGCTGGTGAAGACGGCCGGGGCCCCGGCCACCGGGACCGGACCGTACGCGTGGAAGAACGCCCAAGTGGTGGGCGGGGGTTACGTCACCGGCCTGGTGTTCAACCCCCGGGAGAGGGGGCTGCTGTACGCGCGTACCGACATGGGCGGCGCCTACCGCTGGGACGCCGCGGCCGAGCAGTGGATCCCGCTGACCGACTGGCTCGGCGAGAAGGACTGGAACCTGCTGGGCATCGACGCGCTGGCCACCGATCCCGTCGACCCCGACCGGCTCTACCTCGCGACGGGCACCTACACCAACGACTGGGCCGGCAACGGCGCGATCCTGCGCTCCACCGACCGGGGCCGCACCTTCCAGCGCACCGACCTGCCGTTCAAGCTGGGCGGCAACGAGGACGGCCGCGGGGCGGGCGAACGGCTCGTGATCGACCCCTCGGACAACCGCACCCTGTTGCTGGGCACCCGCAAGAACGGCCTGTGGCGCAGCACGGACAGCGGTGCGACGTGGCGGCAGGTCTCCTCGTTCCCCGTCAAGGACGGGGCGAGCAGCGGTGGCGGCATCTCCTTCGTGACGTACGGCCCGGCAGGCAGCAGCACGGTCTACGTCGGCGTCGCCGACAAGTCCACCTCCCTGTACCGCTCCACCGACGGCGGCGGCACCTGGCAGGCGGTCCCCGGGCAGCCCACGGGCCAGTTGCCACAGCACGGCGTGCTCTCCGGTGACGGCTCGCTGTACCTGACGTACACCGACGTCCTCGGACCCAACGGCGTGACGGCGGGATCGGTCTGGAAGTACGCACCGGCTGGCGGAACGTGGAAGAACGTCTCCCCGTCCCAGGGCGGCTACGGGTTCTCCGGCCTGGCCGTCGACCCGCGCCGGCCGTCCACGGTGATGGTCACCACCCTCGACCGCTGGTGGCCCGAGGACGAGGTCTACCGCACCACCGACGGCGGCACGACCTGGAAGGCACTGGCGGACAAGTCGGTGCGGAACGCCTCCGCCGCTCCCTACGTCGGCACCCACAGCGGGCACTGGATGACCGCCCTGGCCCTCGACCCCTTCGACTCCGGACATGTGCTGTACGGCACCGGCAACGGCATCTGGCGCAGCAAGGACGCCGACGCCACCGACAGCGGCGGCACCAGCCACTGGACCGCGGGGGCGCGGGGCCTCGAGGAGACCGCGCTGATGGACGCGATCGCCCCGCCCGGTGGTGCCACCGTCATCACCGCCATGGGCGACCAGGGCGGTTTCCGCCACGACGACCTGACCAAGGTGCCTGCCGGGCGGCTGAACAACCCGATGATGACCAACAGCACCGACATCGATTTCGCGCAGTCCGCCCCTTCGGTGATGGTCCGCGTCGGCCGTGGCGGCGCGCAGGACGGCGCCTACTCCACCGACGGCGGCGCCAGCTGGAACGGTTTCAAGGCAGAACCGGTGGCCGGCGCCCAGGACGGCCGTGTCGCGCTTTCGGCGGACGGCTCGACCATCGTCTGGACCGAGGCCGGTCAGGTCCCGTACCGCTCGACCGACAGGGGGGCGAGCTGGTCGAAGGCCGGCGGCCTGGGCACCGACGCCGTGGTCGTCGCCGATCGCTCCTCGGCCAGGACCTTCTACTCACTGGCCGGCGGCACGCTCCACGCCAGCACCGACGGCGGCGCGACCTTCACCGCCCGGGCCACCGGCCTTCCCGCCGACGGCCGGCTCACGGCCGTCCCCGGTGTCGAGGGGGACCTGTGGATCGCCGGCGGTGGCCAGGGGCTGCTGCACTCCACCGACGGCGGCCGCACCTTCACCCGGCTCACCACGGTGAACTCCGCCTCCGCCCTCGGCTTCGGCAAGGCCGCACCCGGCGCCTCCTACCAGGCCCTGTACCTGATCGGCACCGTCAAGGATGTCACCGGGGTATTCCGCTCCACCGACAAGGGCGCCACCTGGCTCCGCGTCAACGACGACGCCCACCAGTGGGGCGGCATCGGCGGGGTCGGCGTCGTCACCGGCGACCCCGACACCTTCGGCCGCGTGTACGTCGGCACCAACGGACGCGGCCTCCAGTACGGCGACCCGTCCTGACCCCGACGCCTGAGCGGACGCACGTGTGCGCCTGAGCTGACGTGACATCAGCGAGGGAAGCCGCCCTTCCCGGCCGATGAGACATCGCGGTGGGAGGGCGGCTTTCCGCTGTGGAGCGGCCGGGATTCGCAGACGGCGCGTCGTCCTTGCGCACGCCACGGAACGCTCACCGCCGTACCCACCCCACAGGGCGGGTACGAGGTCGGACTCCGGGCCCCCGCCCGACCCGCCTGAACACCACTCGTCCGACGCAGCCGGAGCTGCCTCTCGGAACGCGACCCCGAGCCCGTCCCCCTGGCCGAGGTGCTGAGGACGGTGCGAGAGCCTGGGGGACGGGCTCGCCCCGCAGTCGGGAGAGCATCCACCTGGAGGCGACGTCGTCGGCCCGGGACGGACCACCTCGACCGGATGCGCCACCCCTTGAGGGCGGCCACGGCCTGCTCGCCGAGACGGCGGATCTCGGAGAGGGCGGTGTCGTGCCGGTCAGGCCGTAGGCCGAGCCGAGCCGAGCCAGGCAGAGACGGCGAGGCCCGGAGCAGCCGTCCGATACGGTCCGGGCCGCCGACCGCCACCCGATCGTCTCCCTCGGGAGTGGATCGGACGCGCGTGCGCGTCTTCGGCTTCGGCTTCGGTGGAACAGCCGGGGCCGAGAGGGGGCGGGCGGTACGACATCCTCGTCGAGGGTGCGTGCACGGGGGTGCTGCGACTGAGGGGTGCGCGCCCTTCTTGGGCTGGCGAGGGGCAACGAAATCCGTACTTGATGCGGTCGATGTCCATGGAATCATAAGTTACCGAGGGGTTTTGCTTAAAAAACCATGGCTGCTACCTTGCGTGACGGCCTGTCTGTCCGCAAGGATCTGTGCCTGGACCGGGCCCTTCGCCCCGGCTCCCTCACGCCTCCACGTCTGGACGCCTGGCCGCGCCGGTGACCCCGTGCCGCCAGCCGGTGAACCGCCTGATCCGCGCGGCCGCCCGGACCCCTCCTTCGAGGCTCTCCGCGCGACCCGGCGTCGCGCTCCCTCTCATTCACCTACCCTCAAGGCAAGGCAGAGATGGCACCACAGGCCTCGCGCCGACGATCCCTCACCACCCCGCACCCGGTGGACGAGGTACTTCCACTCCCCACCCTCGCGCTCTACGGATTCCAGCACGTCCTGGCCTTCTACGCCGGTGCGGTGCTCGTACCGGTGATCCTCGGCAGCAGCCTCGGCCTTTCCGGGCAGGAGCTCGTCTACCTCATCAACGCCGACCTGGTCACTGCCGGGATCGCCACCATCATCCAGGCGTGGGGCTTCTGGCGGATCGGGGCCCGGCTACCGCTCGTTCAGGGCGCGACCTTCACCGCGGTCTCGCCCATGATCGCCATCGGACAGGGCGCGGGCGGTGGCACCGCGGGCCTCCTCGTGGTGTACGGCGCCGTGATCACGGGTGGAGTCGCGGCCTTCCTCTTCGCCCCTTTCGCCGGGCGGCTGACCACGTACTTCCCCCCGATCGTCACCGGCACCCTCCTCACGGTCATCGGCGTCGTCCTCATCCCGGTGGCGCTCCAGGACGTCGGCGGCGGCTCGGCGCTCATGGACGGGCCCCACTACGGGGACCCGGTCAACCTCGCGTACGCGGGTGGAACCCTCTTGTTCATCCTGCTGGTGATGCGGTTCGGCGGTCCGCCCCTGCGCAGCGTCGCGATCCTGCTCGGACTGGTGGGAGGAACCGCCGTCGCCTGGCTGCTCGGCGACGCCGACCTCGGGGCGGTCGACCAGGCGGACTGGCTCGGCGTCAGCACCCCCTTCCACTACGGTCTGCCGCACTTCTCGGTCTTCCCCATGCTGGCGATGGTCGTCGTCATGCTCATCACCATGGTGGAGACCACGGGGGACGTGTACGCCATGGGCGAGATCACCGGACGGAGGGTCGACGGTGACACGGTCAGCCGCGCGCTGCGCGCCGACGGCGTCGCCACCGTGCTGGGCGGGGTGCTCAACTCCTTCCCGTACGTGGCGTTCGCGGAGAACATCGGTCTGGTGCGCATCTCCCGCGTCACCAGCCGGTTCGTCGTCGTCGCGGCCGGCGCCTTCATGATCCTTCTCGGCCTGGTGCCGAAGGCCGGAGCCCTGGTGGCCTCCGTCCCCCACCCCGTGCTCGGCGCGGCGGCCGTCGCGATGTTCGGCATGGTCGCCACCGTCGGCATCCAGATCCTCGGCAAGGTCGACCTGCGGGAGGAACGCAACGCCGTCATCCTGGCCGTCAGTCTCGGCACCGCGATGCTCCCGACGGCCGTCGCGCCCTTCTTCGAGCGCATGCCGACCGAGGTGCGGGCCGTCCTGGGCAGCGGCATCACGCTCGGCACGCTGACGGCGGTCCTGTTGAACCTGTTCTTCCACGTCTTCGAGAGTCGTGGGAACCGGGAGGACATCGACTGGGACGGCCTCGCCGCGTACGACGACGGGACGGGTACGCAGACCGCCACGGCCCGCTGACCCCCTTCCCGCTCCGTCGAGCCCGGCGTTCCGCGGAGCCGCTCACCGAGGTGATCTGCACATGCCCACCCCTCCGTTCTCTCCCGCCCAGGCCCGGGCCGCCCGTTTCCGTATCGGCCTGACACATGAACAGGTCGTCGCCGGCATGGCGCAGTTGGGGCTGTACCGCTCGGTGGAGGCCCTCGTGTCCTGGGAGTCGGGGGCGATGGCGCCTTCGGAGGCCGAACTCTTCGCGCTGGCCAGCGCGCTGTGGTGCCCCGTGCCGGTGCTCATGGACCGGAAGCCGAGATCTCTTCGCGAGCATCGCCTGGCCCGGCAGTTCAGCGCCGAGCGGCTGGCCCTGCGCATCGGCATGGACGTGCACGAATACGCCCGCGCCGAGAGCGACCACCACTGGAGCGGAACCGACCGGCAGGCCCTGCTGCTCGCGGACGCCCTGGGTGTCGAACCGGGCGAACTGCTGGGGGCCATCGGGCGGGCCGGCGACCTCGACGGTCGGCTCCGCCAGGCCGTCGAAGGCCGGTGGAAGCAACACGCCACCCCGCTCGCGCGGCTCGTCGGCGCACCTGAGCGCACGGTGGCGCGGGCGCTGCGCACCCTGCACCAGGAGTACGCCCGCTTCAACGAGCGCTACATGGGCCATCTCGTAGCCCGCAGCGACAGCGCACGACTGAAGGAGATCGCCACGGAACGGACCGAGTGGCTGCACGCTCTGTCGGACCGTTTCCTCCACCTCGTCGCCCATGACTCCTCGACCTGAGGTCACGATCCGCGCGGGGCGGGGTGCGATCAGGGGCCCCACGGGAAGAGGACCACCCGCGCCGCGCCGACCTCCCTCGTGTTCCGGGCGTCCGCCGTGCCGGTGAAGCGGTCGTCCCGGGCGACACCCACACCCCGGCGGATTCGGGGTGGCTCGGGAGGCTGAAGCGGCGCGTCCCCCGGCTCAAGGGGGACGGCGAGGGTCCGTCGTCGGCGACGACCACCGGCTCTGTCCGCCTGCCGGCCTTCCTCGCGTCCCCGGTCTCACCCTCTGCCCACGCAAGGCGACACCGCGAGCTCAGGCTCGGGCACGACGTCCGGCCGCCACCAGGGCGTCCTTGACCTCGCGCGCCACGCGGTCCGCGTCGTCGGGGTTGTTCACCACGTCCGTGCTGCTCATGTCGATGACGAGGACCTCGCTGGCCGAGTAGTGCTTGTGCACCCAGTCGTCGTAGCCGGACCACAGCGTCCGGTAGTACTCGACGAGGCCCTCGTCCTGCTCGAAGTCGCGCCCCCGCAGCCCGATGCGGTGCAGCACCGTCTCGAAGTCCGCCTTGAGGTAGACCATGAGGTCGGGTGCCTTGCGGTACGGCAGGCCGTCGATCTCGCGCATCATCTCGTCGAGCAGCCCCTCGTACACCCGCATCTCGAGGGAGCTGATCCGGCCCAGGTCGTGATTGACCTTGGCGAAGTACCAGTCCTCGTAGATCGAGCGGTCGAGCACGTTGTCGCCCTGCTTGTACGCCTCCTTGATCGCGGCGAACCGCGTCTGCAGGAAGTAGAGCTGGAGCAGGAAGGGGTAGCGCTTCGCCTGGATCTCCTCGGGGCTCGCCGAGTAGAAGAGCGGAAGGATCGGGTTGTCGTCCACGCTCTCGTAGAAGACTTCGCTGCCCAGCTCCTTGGCGAGCAGTTCGGCGACACTGGTCTTGCCGATCCCGATCATGCCTCCGACGCAGATCACCGACATACCTCACTTCTCCCTGGGGCTCTTCTTCTCGTGGGCGGGGAGCGGGGCCTCCCGCACCACTGAGACGCACGCCGGTGGTCCCGCGATTCCCGGGATTCTCGTGATCGACATCATGAGGACCGTCCGGCCCTGAAGCTTGCTCTGAGCCGGACCGCTCGCCTCGGCCGCCTTGAATCTTAGGTGACGATCCGACCCGGGCCGCCCGGTCCTGCGGGACCGGCGGCTCGGCGGGGTCCCGGCGCGGCGCCCCGCCCCGCCGTGCCCTCCGGCCCGGCCGCCCCGCGCGCGATCCCGGGGCGCCCCCCGTCATGCGGCTCCTACGCTGGGGCCCGTGACATCGGACAACAGGCCCCTGGCCGTCTTCGACCTCGACAACACCCTCGCCGCGACCGCGCACCGCCAGCACTTCCTGGAGCGCAGGCCCAAGGACTGGGACGGCTTCTTCGCGGCGGCGCCCGACGATCCGCCGCTGGAGGAGGGCGTCGCGCTGTGCCGCGAGGCGGCCGAGGAGTGCGAGGTGGTCTACCTCACCGGCCGGCCCGAGCGCTGCCGTCGCGCGACCGTGGAGTGGCTGGCCGGACAGGGCCTGCCGGAGGGGGCCGTCCACATGCGGCGCAACCGCGACTTCCGGCCGGCCAGGGTGACCAAGGTGGAGATCCTGCGCCGTCTCGCCGCCGACCGCACGGTCAGGGTGCTGGTCGACGACGACCTGGCGGTGTGCGACGCGGCGGAGGCGGCGGGCTTCCGTGTCGTACGGGCCCGCTGGGCGGAGCCCTCCGAGGCGCTGAGGGAGGCTCAGGAGGAGGAGGGCCGCACCTGAGGGCGCCCGCACACGGGGTCAGGCCCGGGCGGAGCCGGCCGGGGGCGGAGCGCGCCGGCCCGGACCCGGTCGGGCCCGGGCCGGGGCCCGACCGGGTGGAGGTCAGGACGACACGCCCTGGACCCGGCCGTGCGGAGGTCAGGACGGGCGCGTCCCCGGCCCGCCCGGGTGGAGGTCAGGACGGACGTGTCCTCGGCCCGACCGGGCGGAGGTCAGGACAGGGTCTCCCCGTCCTCCAGGCGGAAGCCGACCTTCAGCCCGACCTGGTAGTGCTCGATCGCGCCGTCGACGATGTGGCCGCGCACCTGCGTGACCTCGAACCAGTCGAGTCCCCTCAGGGTCTGCGAGGCGCGGTTGATGCCGTTGCGGATGGCCTCGTCGACGCCTTCGGTGGAGGTGCCGACGATCTCGGTGACGCGGTAGGTGTGATTCGACATGGGGGCCGAACTCCTCTCGGTGCGGTCCCTCCACGGTGCCCCAGGGCGCGTCGGCGCGCGACACGACGGAGGCCGGGCGACTCACGAGTAACCACCGGGGGTGAGGGAGCGGATCCTCCCTCCGGGTGCGCGACGGGATCGTCAAGGACTTGACCATCCCGTTGGTCCAGACCAGAATCCAGGCCACATACCCGCGCGAACGCCCCCGTTCGGTCCCCCCATGCCGGGTCAGCCCCCCATGCGCACGACCCTGTGCTGAGCCTGAGCAGAAGGTGACCCACGTGAAGAACCGCCATCTCGCCTGTCCCCTGGCAGCCGCCACCGCGCTCGTCCTCACCGGCTGCGGGATGCTGCCGGGCGGCGACGGCGGAACGCGGACCGTGAACGTCTGGCTCATGCGGGACAGCGTCAGCGAGGACTTCCTGAAGCGCTTCACCGAGGCGTACGAGCAGGAGCACAAGGGAGTCGAGCTCGAGTTCACGATCCAGGAGTGGACCGGCATCGGGAAGAAGGTCACCGAGGCGATCCAGGGCTCCGGCGGCCCCGACGTCATCGAGGTCGGCAACACCCAGGTCGCCCAGTACGCCGACACCGAGAAGCTCTTCGACCTCACCCTGGAGTCGGTCCGCGACCTCGGCAGCGAGGACTGGCTGCCCGGTCTCGCCGAGCCCGGCAGCATCGCCGGAGCCCAGTACGGCATCCCCTGGTACGCGGCCAACCGCATCGTCATCTACAACAAGGACCTCTTCGAGGACGCCGGCATCGACAAGCCCCCGGCCACCCGGGCCGAGTGGCTCGACGACACCGAGAAGCTCAACACCAACGGCACCCAGGGCATCTACCTCGCCGGACAGGACTGGTACACCCTCGCCGGCTTCATCTGGGACGAGGGCGGCGAACTCGCCGTCGACAAGGGCGGCCAGTGGACCGGCGCGCTCGACAGCCCGGCCGCCCGGCGCGGCATGGCCTTCTACAAGGAGCTCCAGGCCCTCGGCTCCGGCCCGAAGAACGCCGACGAGCAGACCCCGCCGCAGACCGACGTCTTCGCCAGGGGCGACGTCGCCCAGCTCATCGCCACGCCCAGCGCCGTCGCCGCCATCCTCAAGGCCGACCCGGGTCTCAAGGACAAGCTCGGCTACTTCCCGATACCCGGCAAGGAGCCCGGCCGCCCCTGCGCCGTCTTCACCGGCGGCTCCGACCTCATCATCCCGGAGAACGCCCCCCAGCGCGGCGCCGCCCTCGACGTCGTCAAGGCCCTCGCCGGCGAGAAGTGGCAGACCGAACTCGCCCGCGCCATGGGCTACGTGCCCAACAAGAAGAGCCTCGCCTCCGTCGTCGCCGGCCAGGAGGCCACCGCCGTCATGGCGAGGGGCGCCGCACGCGGCCGGGCCACCCCCAACTCCCCGCAGTGGGCGGACGTCGAGGCCGACAACCCCATCAAGCCGTACATGACGGCCGTCCTCCAGGGCGAGGACCCCGTCAAGGCGGCGAAGGAGGCCTCGACCGCGATCACGGACACCCTCGCCGAATAGCATTCAGCGTTCGCACATCCGCGAGCCCCCGGACGGTCATGTCGAATCCAGCCGGTGACGGAAGAAACAAGGAGCCGGGCCACCGCTCACGCGGCCCGGTCCCGCCCTCACCCTTCCGTCCCGCCGGAGGAGCCCGCCATGTCCGCACCGACGCCCACGCTCGCCGTGGCCGCGCCCGCACAGCCCCAGGTCCCGGCCGAGCAGCCCACGCCCCGGTACGTCGTCGGTCTCGCCCGGGACCAGGAGGACGTCCGGGCCGCCCAGCGGCTGCGCCACCAGGTCTTCGCCGGCGAGCTGGGCGCCCGGCTCGACGGCCCCGAGCCCGGCCTCGACACCGACGCCTTCGACGCGTACTGCGACCACCTCCTGGTACGGGAGGAGAGCACCGGCGAGGTCGTCGGCACCTACCGGCTCCTGCCGCCCGACCGGGCCGCCGTCGCCGGGCGCCTCTACTCCGAGAGCGAGTTCGACCTCACCAGGCTCGCCCCCGTCCGGCACGACCTGGTGGAGGTCGGCCGCTCCTGCGTCCACCCCGCCCACCGCAACGGCGCCGTGATCGCCCTCATCTGGGGCGGCCTCGCCCGCTACATGACCCGCACCGGACACGACTGGCTCGCCGGCTGCTGCTCGGTCCCGCTCGCCGACGGCGGCACCCTCGCCGCCGCCACCTGGGACACCGTCAAGGCCAAGCACCTCGCCCCCGAGGAGTACTGGGTCACCCCGCACAAGCTGTGGAGCCCCGACGGCATCGCCCGCCCCGAGGGCCGCACCGAACTCCCGCCGCTGCTCCGCGGCTACCTGAGGCTCGGCGCCTGGGTCTGCGGCGCCCCCGCGCACGACCCCGACTTCGGCGTCGCCGACCTCTACGTGCTGCTCTCGCTGCGCCGCACCAACCCGCGCTACCTCGACCACTTCCTGTCGCTCGTCCCGGCGCGGTGAACGGGTTCCCGGCCCTCACGCCGTGGCTCCCCACGGCGCCCTGCACCCCGGGCCGCTGCGCGGCCCACCCCGAGCCCGAGCCCGAGCCCGAGCCCGAGCCCGAGCCCGAGCCCGAGCCCGAGCCCGAGCCCGGGCCCGGCGGTCCGGACGAGCGGGCCGGTACGGTCCTCGCCGTGGCCCGGCTGGCCGCCGGGACCGGCACCGTCCTCCTCGGCGTCCTGCTCGCCCCGGCCGCGGGGCTGCTCCCCGCGGCCGTCCGGCTCGCCCTCGTCCGGGGCTGGGTGCGGGCGGTGGTCCGCGCCTTCGGGGTGCGCGCACGGTACGAGGGGACGGCCGGCGCGGTCACGGGACCGTTCCTCGTGGTGGCCAACCACGTCTCCTGGCTGGACATCCCCCTCCTCGCGGCCGTGCTGCCGGGCCGCATGGTGGCCAAGACGGAGGTCCGCCGCTGGCCCGTCCTCGGCCCGCTCGCCGCGCTCGGCGGCACCTTCTTCATCGACCGCGACCGGCTCAGGGCCCTGCCCGGCACCGTCCGGGCCATGGCCGCGGTGCTCGCCGGAGGGGGCCGGGTGGTGGTCTTCCCCGAGGGATCGACCTGGTGCGGGCGGGCCGGGGGGCGTTTCCGCCCGGCGGCGTTCCAGGCCGCCCTGGACAGCGGCTGCGCCGTGCTGCCGGTGCGGATCGACTACCGGCCCACCCGGGCCGCCGCGTACGTCGGGGACGATCCGCTGGGCGCGTCCCTGTGGCGGGTCGTCACCGCGCGGCGGATCGTCGCCCGTGTTCGACTACTGGATCCGATAGCCAGTAGTGAGCATCCAGACCGCCGGGCCCTGGCCGCCGCCGCCCAACGAGCCGTCACCCGAGAAGCCGCCGCCCGACGAGTCACCCGAGAAGCCGCCGCCCGGCCCACGGCGGCTCCGCAGGCCGCCCCGGCCCTCGCTCAGCCGACCGTGGCCAGGGACAGGGCGAACCTGCCCTCGTCGTCCGTCCACCAGCGGGCCAGTTCGAGGCCCGCCGCCGCCAGCTCCTCCCGTACACCCGCCTGACGGAACTTCGCCGACACCTCCGTGCGCATCTCCTCGCCCGCCGCGAACGGCACCACGAGATCCAGTTCCGGGATCTTCACGGTCAGCGCGCGGCGGGCCCGCAGCCGCATCTCGATCCACTCCCGCTCGGCGTCCCACACCGCCACGTGGTCGAAGGCGGCCGGATCGGCGTCCGCGCCCAGCTCCCGGTCGATCACGGACAGCACGTTCTTGTTGAAGGCGGCCGTCACCCCGGCGCTGTCGTCGTAGGCGGCCACGAGCGTCTCCTCGTCCTTCACCAGGTCCGTGCCGAGCAGCAGCGCGTCACCCGGCGTCAGCAGGGCGCGGACCGAACGCAGGAAGGTGCCGCGCTCGGCGGGCAGCAGATTGCCGATCGTGCCCCCGAGGAAGGCCACCAGGCGCGGCCCCGGCGTCCCCGGCAGCGCGAGCCCCCGCGTGAAGTCGGCGACCAGCGCGTGCACCCCCAGCTCCGGCCGGTCCGCGAGCAGCGACTCCGCCGCCCCGGTCAGCGCGGACTCGCTCACGTCCACGGGCACGTACGCCTCCAGACCCGGCAGCAGCGCGTCGATCAGGAACCGCGTCTTCTCGGAGGAACCGGACCCCAGCTCCACCAGGGTCCGCGCCCCCGTCGCGGTGGCGATCTCCGGTGCCCGCGCGACCAGGATCTCCCGCTCCGCGCGCGTGGGGTAGTACTCGGGCAGCCGGGTGATCTCCTCGAAGAGCTCGCTGCCCCGGGCGTCGTAGAACCATTTGGGCGGCAGCTCCTTGGGGGAGCGGGTCAGACCGTGCAGGACGTCGGCACGGAGATCGGCGCCGGCGGCGTCCGGGGCGAGGGTGCGGGTCAGCTGGAACGGGCTCACGCGGGCGGCTCCTTGAGCGGGGTGAGGGTGACATCCGTGCGGTCGGCGGTGACGAGCGTGTGCTCCGGCACCTCCCGCCAGCGCGGATCGTCGTCGTACGGTTCGGAGGCCACGGCCACCAGGCCGGGGCCCGCCAGGTACCAGAGGCTGTTGCGCCAGGCGGTCGCGGCGATCCGCTCGCCGTCGGTGAGCAGCAGGTTCAGCCGGGAGGCGGGCGACACCGCCGCGACCTCCCGCACGGTCTCGGCGAGCGCCGCCCCCGGCGCGTCCCCGGCCCGCAGCCGGTGCAGCACGAGCGCCCAGAGCAGCGCCGAGTCGGTGCGCGCCTCCAGGCGCAGCAGCTCACCGGCGGACAGCGTCCCGGCGAGCGCCGTGAGGGAGTCGGGCCAGCCGTCGACCGCGCCGTTGTGGCTGAACAGCCAGGGCCCGGCGGCGAACGGCGCCGCCGCGGCCTCCCCGTCGGCGCCGGGGAACGTGGCCCCCCGGACCGCCCCGAGGAAGGCCCCGGCGCGCACCACCCGGGCGAGGTCCGCGAAGGACAGGTCGCCCCAGATCGGGCCGGTCCGCCGGTACCGGGCCGGCACCGGGTCCCCCTCGGCGTACCAGCCGACGCCGAACCCGTCGGCGTTCACCACGCCGCTGTCCTGCGTACGGGGTTCCCAGGACTGGCGCAGCAGGGCGTGCGGCGGCCGGACCAGCAGCTCTCCCAGCGCCACCGGCCCGCCCACGTAGGCGACATGACGGCACATCAGTCGAGCTCCGCGCTGCGCGCCGTCCGGAAGCCGGAGAAGATCTGGCGCCGCACCGGCAGGTCCCAGTTGCGGAAGGTCCCCCGGCAGGCGACCGGGTCGACCGCGAACGAACCGCCGCGCAGCACCTTGTGCTCCGGCCCGAAGAACACCTCCGAGTACTCCTTGTACGGGAAGGCCGTGAACCCCGGGTACGGCAGGAAGTCGCTGGCGGTCCACTCCCACACGTCCCCGATGAGCTGCCGCACGCCGAGGGGCGAGGCGCCCGCCGGATAGCTGCCCGCCGCCGCGGGCCGCAGGTGCCGCTGCCCGAGGTTCGCGTGCTCCGGGCCGGGATCCGCGTCGCCCCACGGGTAACGGCGGGAGCGCCCGGTGACCGGGTCGTGGCGGGCCGCCTTCTCCCACTCCGCCTCGGTCGGGAGGCGCCGCCCCGCCCAGCGCGCGTAGGCGTCCGCCTCGTACCAGCTGACGTGCAGGACCGGCTCCTCCTCGGGCACCGGCTCCGTCACCCCGAACCGGCGGCGCAGCCACTGCCCGCCGTCCCGCCGCCAGAACAGCGGGGCCGTGATGCCGTGCTCCCGGATCTGCGCCCAGCCCTCCGGCCGCCACCATCGCCGGTCCGTGTAGCCGCCGTCGGCCATGAAGGCGAGGTAGGCGCCGTTCGTGACGGGCGTGGTGTCGATGTGGAAGGCGGGGACGAGACGGGGGTGCGCCGGCCGTTCGTTGTCCAGGGCCCACGGCTCGTCCGACGTGCCCATGGTGAACGGCCCCCCGGGCACCAGCACTTCGGCGGGCAGCGGGCCGGACCGCGGGGCGGGCGGCGGGGGAGCGGTCAGGGCGGCGGGCCCCTTCCGCAGCTGATGGGTGATCAGCATCGTCTCGTCGTGCTGCTGTTCGTGCTGCGCGATCATCCCGAACGCGAAAGCGGCGTCCACCAGCGGCCGCCCCTCCAGCGGGGTGCTCTCCAGCACGTCGAGGACCCGGGTCCGCACGTCGGCGGCATAGGCCCGCGCCTCGCCGGGGGCGAGCAGCGGCAGCGACGGACGGGAGGCGCGCGGGTGTTGGAAGGCGTCGTACAGCGAGTCGATCTCGGGCCGCAGCGCCTCGCGGCCCGCGACGGCCCGCCACAGCCACTGCTCCTCCTGGTTGCCGATGTGCGCCAGGTCCCAGACGAGCGGTGACATCAAGGGCGAGTGCTGTGCGGTGAGTTCGCCGTCCTCCACGCAGGAGGTGAGGAGCGCGGTACGGTCCCGCGCGGCGGTGAGGGCGTCGAGGGCCCGCCGCCGCAGGGCCTCGGGCCCGGTGTCGGTCGCGGTCATGGCGTCACCACCTGGAGGTCGTCGGCCGGGCAGCCGCCGGGGATCACGTACCGCTCGTGGAAGGCGGCGACCGCCCGCCGCACCCCCTCGCTCGCCCCGATCCGGGGCAGCGCGTCGAGCGCGGCGGAGAACACCGCGCGGGCGGCGGCGTGCAGCTCGGGATCGGCCAGACCGTCACGGGCCGCCGCCAGCCACAGCGGATTGCGCGGGGCGGGCCCCGGGGCCGCCAGCTCGGCGAGGGGCTTCACCGCCCGGTACGCGGTCTCCGCCGCCTCGGGGTCGTCGAAGACGGCCGTCGTCACCGCCACCGGCACCATCCAGCCGTCCGGGCCGGGCTGTGCGTCCATCATCCGCAGCTCCAGGTGCCCGCGCGGCCGCACCGGCGGGAACAGGGTCGTCATGTGATAGCGCAGGTCGTCGGCGTCGGCCGGCCGGGGAAGGCCCGTCCGCAGCCACTGCCGGAACGTCAGCCCCTCCGGCACCGCCCACGGACCCTCCTCGGCCCGTACGCACATCACCGGGGTGTCCAGGACGTGCGCCGCCCACTCCGCGCGCGGCTCCCCGTCCGGCGGCGGCGCGAGCGTCCGGCGGGGGTCGAGCTCCGCCCACAGCGCCTGCCGCGTCGAGCGCCAGCCGGTCCGGCGACCGCCGTGCACCGGGGAGTTGGCGAAGGCGGCCACCAGCACCGCGCCGAGCAGATGGGCGAGCTGCCAGCGCCGGTGGTAACCGAGCGGGCCGGGTTCCTCCAGACCGGCGTCGAGGCACACCTGCACCGAGGCCGACTCGCACATCATCGCCCGCCCGGCCGGCCCGGTCCGGCCGAGCGCGATCTCCATCGCGTCGTACCGCGGCTCGTGCAGGACCCGGCTGCGCGGCGCGTGCCAGGGGTCCACCCCGTAACCGCTGAGGGTCAGGCCGAGCGGCCCGAGCGCCGCCCGCACCGCGGCCAGGTCGCTGGCGAGCGAGTCGAGGCACTCCATGAGGGAGCCGGCCGGGCGCGAGCTGAGCTCCAGCTGCCCGCCGGGTTCGAACGTGAGGGCGGACACCAGGGGCAGCGCCCGTACGGTGTCCAGCGCGGCCGCGAGCCTCGGCGGCCGTACGGGAAGCCGGGGGTCCCGCAGCTCGTGCACGAGCCACTCCAGCTCCACCCCCACCGTGCGGGGCGGGCCGGTCTTGAAGCAGATACATCGCAGCAGGTCCTCCGCCTCCGCCTCGGTGAGAGGGGGGCCGCCGCGCCGTATGCCGCTCGGCGACATCCGTGCACCTCCTGGTCCTCGGGGTCCCCGCGGGGACCCGCCCGGTGAACCGCTGCTTCCACCTAAAGCCACCACCGACCGCCGTGCAAGAGCGCCTCGCACGGCCCTCACGCGCCCCTTGTGCCCCTGCTCGGCCGAAATACCCCGCCCTCGCGGGCCTCCACGGAAATCCCGTTGTCCCGTCCGGGGCGAAACGATCATCCTGAGACCATGAGTGCACGACTGCGCGCCCTCGCGCGGCAGACCGAGGAGATCGTTGCCGCGGGCCACTACCGGGCCCCCGACGGCCGGACCGTCTCCCTCGGCGAGGACCTGAAGGCCGCCCTGGCCGGAACCCGCCTCCACGGCCCCGAGCCCATCGCCGTCACGCCCGACACCGACCGGACGCCCACCCTCGACGTCACCCCCGAGAGCAGCCTGGCGGCAGCCCGCCGGATGACCGGGACCGACCCCGCCCGCCCGGTCGCCGTCCTGAACTTCGCCTCCGCCCGCAACCCCGGCGGCGGCTACCTCAACGGCGCCCAGGCGCAGGAGGAGGCGCTCTGCCGGTCCTCCGCCCTCCACGCGACCCTGCTGCGCGCCCCCGACTACTACGCCCACCACCGGGAGGAGCGGGACGCCTTCTACACCGACCGGGTCATCCACTCGCCCCGCGTCCCGGTCTTCCGCGACGACCGGGGCGCGCTGCTCGCCGAGCCCTTCACGGTCGGCTTCCTCACCTCTCCCGCGCCCAACGCGGGCGTGGTCCGCCGCCGCACCCCCGGCCTCGCGCACCGGCTGCCGGCCGCGCTCGCGTCCCGCGCCGAGCGGGTCCTGGAGACGGCGGCCGTGGCCGGATACCGACGGCTCGTCCTCGGCGCCTGGGGCTGCGGGGTGTTCCAGAACGCCCCGGAGGACGTCGCCGGCGCGTTCAAGACGCTGCTCACCGGCGACGGCCGGTTCGCCGGGCACTTCGAGGAGGTCGTCTTCGCCGTCCTCGACCGCTCCGCCGGCACACCCACCCTCGCCGCCTTCCGGAAAGTCCTCGCGCACCCGCTCTGACGTGCGACTCTCCTGCCCCCGTGCCAGGCTGAGCACATACGGACCAGCGTCCGAAACCCGTCACGGGAGGCACGATCGTGGGCAAGAAACAGACCCGGACGAACCGGGGAGCCCGTACCGGCGGCCATGAGCACCGCACCGAAGCGGCGGCGAAGGAGAAGAGCGCCCCGACCCCCACGAGAGCGGCACCGATGCCCCTCGTCGAGCACGCGTCCCACCGCAAGGAACGCAGGTTCGGCCACAACTAGAGGCCGAGCGGATGGCACGACAGGGCCCGGTGCCGCGACGGCACCGGGCCCTCCCGCACGCGGTTCACTGCCCGTCGGCGACCGGGATCTCCACGCTCTTCTCCGTACGCTGAGCCGGCGGCACCGACAGCGCCGCCCCGCCCGGCTTCTCCTGCGCGGCAGGGCTCATCGTGGCGAGGAGCTGCCGGGCCAGACCGAGACCCGTCCCGCCCATGGTCAGCGCCTTGGCGAAGACGTCCGCCATGCCGTCGGCGCCGTTGAGCAGCACCATCTGGTCGACGTTCCCGAAGGCGGAGGCACCCGCGGAGACGATCTCCGGCCACTTCTCGGCCAGCTGCTGCGCGACCACCGCCTCCTGGTTCTCCGCGAGCGCCGCCGCCCGCGCCTTGATGGCCTCGGCCTCCGCCAGGCCCTTCGCGCGCGTGGCCTCGGCGACCGCGAGTCCCTTGGCGTGCTGCGCCGCCGCCTCCGCCTCACCGGTGAGCCGGGTCGCCGTCGCCTTGGCCGCGCTCGCCAGCTCCGTCTCCTTCGCCTCGGCCTCGGCGGCCGAGATCCGGGCGTCGCGCTCGGCCGCGGCCAGCGTCCGGGTCTCGTACGCCATGGCGTCGGCCGGCTTGCGGACCTCCGCCTGGAGCTGCTGCTCCTTGCGGAGGCCCTCCAGCTCGGCGACCCGGGTCTCCTGGACGACGACCTCCTGGCGCGAGGCGGCGTCGGCGAGCGGGCCGGCCTGCCGGGCCCGGGCGGAGGCCTGGTCCCGTTCGGCCTGGTAGCCCGCCTGGAGGATCTCGCTGTCGCGGGTCGCCTCCGACATGCGCGCCGCGGCCTGCTGCTCGGCCTCGGTCGCCCGCCGGTTCGCCTCCGCCTGCGCGATCCGCGCGTCCCGCTGGACGGCGGCCGCGTGCGGGGCGGCCAGGTTCTTGATGTACCCGGTGGGGTCCTCGATCTCGTGGATCTGCAGCGAGTCGACGATCAGACCGAGCTTCTCCATCTCCGTGCCACAGGCCGAACGCGCCTGCCCGGTCAGCTTCTCCCGGTCACGGATCATGTCCTCCACGGTCAACCCGCCGACGATGGCGCGGAGATGACCGGCGAAGACGATGTGCACCCGCTCGCTCATCAGCTTCTGCTGGTCGAGGAAGCGGCGCGCGGCGTTGGCGATCGACACGAAGTCGTCACCGACCTTGAAGATCACCACACCGCGGACCTTGAGCGGAATGCCCTGGTGGGTGACGCACTCGACGGACAGCTGCGTCTCGTTCAGGTCCAGCGAGAGCTTCCGCACCGCCTGGACGCCGGGGAGCACGAGGGTGCCGCGGCCGGTGACGATGCGGAAGCCCATGCCGTCGCCGAGGCCCTCGTTCTTGTGGTTGGAACCGGAGATGATCAGCGCCTCGTTGGGTTCCGCGACGCGCCACATCATTTTGAACACACCGATCAGAACGGCGATGGCGCCGACGACGGCCCCCGCCAGAATGCCGATGCCCATGGACAAGGTCCCCCTTCACCGGAGCCGTGCGGATCCGGTGAAGGGAGTGTGCGCCCGTGGCGGGCGCGGCTCAACGGTTCGGTCAACTGTCGTACGCGGCTGTGACATAGACGGTGCGTGGAGGGAGATGTTCCATGACCATCACGACCGTGCCGACCTCGATCCGCTCCTTCGGCGAGGCGGGATACGCGAGGAAGTGCTCGGCGCCGCCGCGGATCCGGACGATCACCTCGCCGACGAGGCCGGGACCGACGGTGCCGGTCACGCGGCCGAGCAGTCCCACCATCGAGCTGTCCATCGACGTGTCGTCCATGGCTGAACGGTACGTCAGATCCACCCGTCCAGGGCGGACATGAACCCGTCGAAGTCCTCCCGGTGGATCGTGTGCTCCGCCCCCTTCACCGTGCGGAGCTCGAATCCGCGGGCCGCCAGCATCCGGGCGTGCTCCGGCCGGACCAGCGTGCTCGGATCGGCGAGGGTGACGAGGGAGGGCACCACGGGCCGGTCCGGCCACAGATCGGCTCCCACGAACTCCGTGAGGCCGTGGGCGCTCCGCTCGTCCCAGTCCCGCACCGACGCCATCTCGGCGTCGACGTCCTCGTCCGACCAGTGCGGGTTGAACCCCCTGATCTGCTCCCGGGTCATCGCCTTGCCCCGGACGAAGAGCTCGGCCCGGTAGCCGCAGGGGCCGGCCGCCAGGTGCCAGGCCGGGTCGGAGTACACCGCTCGGGCCGGCGCCAGGCGCTCCACCGCCCGCGCCAGGACGAGCCCGCCGAGCGAATGGCCGATCGCCAGCTCCGCACCGGCCGGGAGGGACTCGACGAGGTCGTCGGCGTGGTCCTCCGGCCGGTACGCCTCCGGGCCCGCGGCCCGGTCGCTCGCCCCGTGCCCCCGCAGGTCCACGGCGATCACCCGGTAGCCGCGCTCCGCGAGGGCCGGCCCGACCCGGCGCCAGGTGCGGTGGTCGGCCATGATGCCGTGGACGAGCAGGGCCGTCCGGTCACCGGATCCCCACGTGGTCGTGTGCAGGCGCACGGTGCCGCCTCTCCTGCGGTGTTCGGCGGGCGCCGACGGAGCCGGCGCACGCTGCGGACGGGGCGCGGCCGACGCGGGGTCAGCGCACGCTGCGGATGGGGCGCACGGCCAGCGCGCCGAGTACCGACAGTACGGCCGCGACCAGGAAGAGCGCCGTGTATCCGCCACTCAGCGACACGATGAGCGAGGCCACGAAGGGGGCGACGATCTGCGGGCCGGCGTTGGCGACGTTGAGGACGCCCATGTCCCGCGCGGCGTCCTCGGCCTTGGGCAGGACCATGGTCACCAGGGCGGTGTCGACGGCCATGTAGCAGCCGAAGCCGAGCCCGTTGACGACGGAGAAGGCCAGCATGGCGGTCCAGCTCGCGGAGAGGGCCGGGACGAGCAGCGCCAGGGCGGCGAGCGCCGCGGAGGCGCCCACGAAGAGCTTGCGGCGGTCGAACCGGTCCGAGAGCCAGCCGCCGAGGACGGTGGAGACGACCATGGCGACCGAGTTGAGCGGCGTGAGGATCGCCACGGCCTCCTCGGGGCTCAGCCCGGTGGGGAGGTCCGTGTGGTCCTTGAGGACGTACAGCTGGAAGCCGGCCACGGCGAAGTAGCCGAGGATGAGCAGGGCGCGGCCGATGAAGGCCCAGCGGAAGTCGTGGCTCCCGAGGGCGCTGCCGAAGGCCGCGATCTGCTCCTTGACCGGCATCGGGGCCCTGGGGGGCATGCGCTCCTCGCGGGCGCAGGCGGTGAAGAGCACGGCGGTGGCGGCGACGATCGCGCCGAAGACGAGGTAGCCGGTGCGGTAGTGCTCGGAGAAGGCCGCGCCGACGAGGGCGCCGATCGTGGAGCCGACGGGGAGGCCGAGGCCCACGGCGGCCGAGGCCTTGCCGCGCGAGGCCAGGGGCACGCGGTCGGGGACGACGGAGGTGAGGGCGGCCTGGTAGACGTTCATGACGGCCTGGCCCAGACACCAGGCGATGGCGACCAGCAGGATCGTGTGGACGCTGCCGAGGAGCAGCATCACCGGGAGGGCGAGCAGGCCGCCGGCGAGGATCCAGGGGTTGCGGCGGCCCGAACGGTCCGAGAGGGCGCCCGCGACCGGGTTGAAGACCGTGGCGAAGATCGCGGATATGCCGGAGACGAGGCCGAAGTTCGCCACCTTGTCGGCCGGGTCGATGGCCTCGATCTGGAGCGCGAGGAGCATGCCGGGGACGCCGATGTACAGGGCGTACATCGCGGTGTTGCCGGTGAGCAGCAGGGGCAGCAGGCCGCGCGTCGGCCGGGGGGCCGTGGGGGAGCCGGGGGCGGCCGGGTCGGTGGCGGGGCCGGGGACGCCCGTGTCGGGGCCGGTCCCGGGGGAGGAAAGGGCCACTTTGCCCTCCTGAGGAGATCGCCCGATGCGGGGGCGAGAAGCGGATGGAGCGGTAGGGTTACACGTGTCAGTGACACGTGTGGGCACTGTGTAGCACTCAAATCCGGCCATCCGCCAGACCCTGCGCCGGATTGTTCTGGAAAGATGCCGGATCGATGAGCCAGCCAACCGAACACTCCCCCGAACGCCCCTCCGGGCGGGCGGTCCCCACCAGCGCCGATGTCGCGCGCCTCGCGGGCGTCTCCCGGGCCACCGTCTCGTACGTCCTGAACAACACCTCGGCCGTCCGCATCAGCGAGCCCACCCGGCAGCGGGTGCGCGAGGCGGCCGAGGAGCTGGGCTACGTGCCGCACGCCGCCGCCCGCAGCCTGCGCGCGGGCCACAGCCGCATGGTGCTGATCCCGAGCTCCCACGTCCCCGTCGGGCCGCTCTACAGCCAGTTCTTCAACGACTTCCAGTGGGCCCTGCGCCGCCTCGACTACACGGTCGTGCAGTACGGCAGCGTCGGCCTGGAGGGCGAGGAGGCCGCCCGCGCCTGGGCCGAGCTGCGGCCGGTGGCCGTGGTCTCCCTCGGCGAGGTCGAGCTCACCGGGCAGGGCGTCGAGATCCTCAAGCGGTCCGGGGCCCGGGCCGTGATCACCCTCGGCACCCAGCGCGTGGAGGGCACCCACGCCCTCGTCCTGGAGCAGGGGCGGGTCGGCGAGGTGGCCGCCGAGCACCTCCTGGAGACCGGCCGGCGCCGGATCGGCGTCGTCGTGCCCGAGGAGCCCGGCCTCGCGATGTTCTCCGGACCCCGCCTCGACGGCGCGCGCCGCGCGGCCGAGGAGGCCGGCGCCACCGTCGTGCCCCTGCCGCTGCGGTACGAGGAGGAGCCGGCGGCCGAGCTCGCCGCACGGTGGCGCGGGCTCGGGCTCGACGGCGTCTTCGCGTACAACGACGAGTACGCCATGCTCCTGATGCGGGCGCTCCAGGACGCCGGGATCTCCGTACCGGGGGAGACCGCGGTGGTCGGCGCGGACGACCTGCTCCTCGGCCGGCTGCTGCGGCCCCGGCTCAGCACCGTACGGATCGACATGGTGCTCGGCCGCGAGCTGGCGGAACTGGTCGACCGCGCCGTGCGGGAACCGGACGCCCCGCCGGTCTCCCGCTCCCTGCTGGACTCCCGGGTCGTGCGACGGGAGTCGAGCTGAGGCCCCGGCCGTCCGAGAGCCCCGGGCACCCGGGACGTCGTCCGGTGCGAGCCCGAGCCACCGCCCCCCCCAAGACGTCGTCCGGCGCCGGCCGAGTCACCGTCCTCCAGGGGCGTCGTCCGGCGCGAGTCCCGCCCAGCGCTTAGCTTCGGTGCATGAGCACTGTTCCGAAGCGGTTCGAGATCCTGCTGGTGCCCGAGCACGTCGAGGACCGCGGTGGCGCCGCCGTCGCGGACAGCGCCGTCCGCTCGGCCGTCGTCGAGGCCACCGGACGGCACGGCGAGTCGGGCTACCCGATCTACGAGGGACACGGCATCCGGGCCGACATCGACCTCGAGACGGGCACCGTCGAGGCGCTCCTCGTCGACGGCCGCGAGCTCGACTACGGCCTCACGGCCCTGGTGCGCCCCGCCGCACGCGGCTGAACCCGCGCACTTCCCCGCCGTCGGCCCGGTCCGTCCCGAAACGGCCCGTTGACACGGGGGGCCGCCGGGCAGAGACTCTGCGCGCCCGATGGGGCGAAGACTGCTTCACCAGGCGAACAGAGCCGTTCGCAGGTCACGTGGGAGAGAGAACCGATGAGCATCCGCGACGTCTACATCGTCGACGCCGTCCGCACTCCGATCGGGAAGTTCGGGGGTGCCCTCGCCTCCGTGCGCCCCGACGACCTCGCGGCCCATGTCGTCCGCGCGCTCGTCGACCGCTCGCCCGCGCTCGACCCCGCGCGCGTGGACGACGTCTACTTCGGCGACGCCAACGGCGCGGGCGAGGACAACCGCGACGTCGCGCGCATGGCCGTCCTCCTCGCCGGACTGCCCGTCACCGTCCCCGGCGTCACCGTCAACCGCCTCTGCGGCTCCGGCCTGGAGGCCGTCATACAGGCCGCCCGCGCCATCGCCCTCGGTGACGCCTCCGTGGCGATCGCGGGCGGCGTCGAGTCGATGTCCCGCGCTCCCTGGGTCCTGCAGAAGCCCGAGCGGGCCTTCCCCGCCGGCCACCAGCAGCTCCACTCCACGACCCTCGGCTGGCGCATGACGAACCCGAAGATGCCCGCCGAGTGGACGGTCGCGCTGGGCGAGGGCGCGGAACTCGTCGCCGACAAGCACGGCATCACCCGCGAGCAGCAGGACGCCTTCGCCCTCGCCAGCCACCGCAAGGCGGCCGAGGCCTGGGCGAAGGGGCTGTACGACGACGAGGTCGTCCCCTACCCCGGCGTGGAGCTGACCCGCGACGAGTGCATCCGCGACAACACGTCCATGGAGGCCCTCGCCAAGCTGAAGCCCGCCTTCCGCCCCGAGGGCGGCACGGTCACCCCGGGCAACTCCTCGCCGCTCAACGACGGCGCGGCGGCGCTGCTCCTCGTCGACGAGGACGGACTGCGCGAGACCGGCCGGGAGCCCCTCGCCCGGATCCGCACCTCCGCGGTCACCGGGATCGAGCCCCAGCTCTTCGGCCTCGGCCCGGTCGCGGCGGTCCGCCGGGCCCTGGAGAAGGCCGGACGCTCCTTCGCGGACCTGACGACCTTCGAGCTCAACGAGGCCTTCGCGGCCCAGTCGCTCGGCTGCCTCGCGGAATGGCCGGAACTCGACCCCGAGATCGTGAATCCTCGCGGCGGAGCGGTCGCGATCGGGCACCCGCTGGGTGCGTCGGGTGCCCGTCTGGCCGGTTCGGTGGCGCACCAGCTCGCCGCGGCCGGTTCCGGCACGGGCCTCGCGGCGCTCTGCATCGGCGTGGGTCAGGGCCTCGCGCTGGTTCTGGAGCGCTGACGGCCCGCGGAAAGCCGTGGCGGGCCCGCGAAGAGCGGTGGCGGGTCGGTCAGGGGTTGTGACGGGTCCCGTGGCGGGGTTCGGACCGGCGGGAGGGGTGCGGGAGGGTCTCCCGTACCCCTCCCGTGGTGGGTCACTTCTGCTGGGCGTCCGCGATGGACTTGCGGACCTCGTCCATGTCCAGCTGTCGGGCCTGTCCGATGACGTCTTCGAGTGCGGTCTCCGGCAGGGCGCCGGGCTGTGCGAAGACGGCCACGTTGTCGCGGACGATCATCAGGGTCGGGATCGAGCGGATCTCGAACGCCGCCGCCAGTTCCTGCTGGGCCTCGGTGTCGACCTTGGCGAAGACGAGGTCCTGGTGCCGCTCGGAGGCCGCTTCGAAGACGGGGGCGAACTGACGGCAGGGGCCGCACCACGAAGCCCAGAAATCGATGAGCACGAACTCGTTCCCGCTCACGATCTCGTCGAAGTTGTCCTTGGTGAGCTCTACGGTGCTCATGCTGTCTGCCTCCGACGTGCGTGAATGATGGGATTCCGGCTGATGCCCGAGACGGCACGGGAACGCTGTGGCGTCATGGCGAGCCTAACCTCGCGAACGCGCGAGGACTGCGTCGTGATCAGCCATCAAGCGAAACGGCGCACGGACGGTGACGGACGGACGGAGCGCTTCCTTCCGCCGTCGTCCGGATCGCCTCCGCCCGGCAGGTGCGTCGGCAGGAACCGACCGATGGGCCGTGGGCGTCGGCCGCCCCTTCGCCGGCCGGATCAGAAGGCGTAGCGCACGCGCAGCCAGGGCGCGCGGGCCCCGATCATGCGGGAGAGGGCCTCGACGGCCTCACGCTTGACCGCCGTGCGGTACCGCACGTTCCACGCGCCGTTCTCCGACTGCTTGGGTTCCTGGAGCTCCTGCCGCCACAGCACGTCCTCGGCGCGGGGGTGCCAGCCGAGATTGACCTCGTGCAGGCCCTGGTTGTGGGTGAGCATGATGATCTCCGCCGCGCTCTGCTCCTTCACCCGCCGCGGCAGCACGTCGTCCATCATGCGCAGCAGCTCGTCCCAGGCCTGCCGCCATCCGGGGCGGATCACGACCGGGGAGAGGTTGAAGTGCACCTCGTACCCGGCGTCCACGAAGTCCGCGGCCGCCTCGATCCTGTCGGGTACGGGGCTGGTCCGGATGTCGAGGAGGCGGGAGTCCCCGGGCGGCATGAGGGAGAACCGGATGCGGGTGCGGCCCTGGGGATCGAGCCGCAGCAGGTCGGGGTTGACCAGCTTGGTCGCGAAGGAGGCCTTGGCCGTGGGCCAGTGGCGGAAGGCGTGGACGAGGTCGGCGGTGTTGTCGCTGATCAGGTCGTCCACCGAGCAGTCGCCGTTCTCCCCGATGTCGTAGACCCAGGACCGTTCGTCGCACTGGTTGGGTTCGGTCTTCGGGCCGGTGGCGGTGATGTGGCGCCGGAGGCTGCCGAGGACGCGGTCGACGTTGGTGAACACGGTGACGGGGTTGGCGAATCCCTTGCGCCGGGGGACGTAGCAGTACGCGCAGGCCATGGCGCAGCCGTTGGACAGGCCCGGCGCGATCCAGTCGGCGGACCGTCCGTTCGGCCGGATCGCGAACGACGCGCGTTCGCCGAGGACCAGCGTCTCCCGCTTGGTCCGCACCCAGCGTTGCACGTTCCCCTCGTTGCCGTGCAGGTGCGGGATGCGCCAGTGGGAGTCCGTCTCGACGAGCCGGGCGTCGGGGAAGCGCGCGATGATCTGGCGTCCCCTCCAGGAAGCGGCGGCGGCGGGTTCCGCGTGGATCTCGGTCACCCGCAGGAGCCGCCGTGCCTCCGGTCCGTCACGGAACGGGCGGTCCGCCTCCGCCGCGGCCGGCGCGGCCGCGGCCATGAGGTCCTCCACCCCGAACAGTCCCTCGGGCTGCCGCTCCGGTTCCCCGGTGCCTCGTCGCCTGCCCACTTCGCTCCCCTCCGTCCCGATCCCTCAGTGCCGCCCGGTTCTGCTTCCCCGGCCCGCTGCCCGGAGGCGGCACCCTCCCGCACCGGGTGCGCCGGCCGTACGCCGTCAGGCGGGGCCGGGCGTGTGGTCGGGGTGACCCGAGGTGCGCCGCGCCGCCTTGAGCCGGGCTTCGTACAGGTGCTGCCGGCCCCCGGCGAGGGCGGAGGTCGCGAGCCGTTCCAGGTCCTTGAACGGTTCGTAGTAGGTCCGGTCGTACGCCTCCACGATCTGGAAGGTCCAGTGTCCGGGGATGACGTTGCGTCCGAGGATCTCCTCCTCCACGCGATCCGCCCAGTCGTCGTGGCCGGCTTCCCGCAGGAGCCTCACGGCGCGGTCCAGCTCGAAGTCGGCCGTGCCCGTCAGCTGGTGGAACCCGTAGAGGGCGCCGCGGGCCCGCTCGACCGTCTCCAGGGCCTTGGACAGCGACCCGAGCGCCTCCACGGTGGCGTCGTCGACGTCGGCCGGCGTCCGGTGGTCGCCGTTCACGCCCGCACCCGTGTCCGCGGGGCGCGGGGCGCCGTCGTACGGTCCCGCTTCGTCACCGGGCCACATGGAACACCTCTTCTCCGGGCGGATGGAATCCATCATGTGCGTCGTGTCCGCATTCCGCCGCGGGAGGGTCCCCGGATGCACCGGCCGGGCACGGGCCGGTGAGGATGCGGGCCGCCGGTCCCGGCCGCAGGGTGGAGACCGGTCCCGTACGGCAGCCGTACGGGCCGGGAAGGAGCAGGCCGTGACGGAGCGGAAGAAGCCCTCGAAGAAGCAGGAGCCGTCCCGGGGCGACGAGGTCGCGTGGCACAGCCACGGCACCGAGACCGAAGGCACGGTGGAGCGGAGGATCACCGAACGGACCCGTGCGGCCGGCCGCACGGTCGACGCCTCGCCGGACGACCCCCAGTACGAGGTGCGCAGCGACGCCTCCGGCCGGACGGCCGTCCACAAGCCCGGCGCGCTGAAGAAGAAGCGCCGGGGAGGGCAGCGATGACGGACGAGGGCGACCGGCGCGACACCTGGAAGACCTTCCGGGACCTGGTCAACATGACGCCCGCGAAGCTGGAGGAATGGCTCGCCACCACGGAGTCGGAGCAGGCGGGCGAACACAAGGACGGCGGCGAGTCGACCGGACACGCCTCGGGCCGCGCGATCGTCGGCATCCTGCGCAAGGACAAGGGCGACCTGACGGACGCGGACTACCGGCACATGGCGAAGGTGAACGGCTACATCCGCCGTCATCTGGCCCAGCGGCCCTCGGGGGACGTCCGTGACACCCGATGGCGCCACTCCCTCATGAACTGGGGCCACGACCCGTCGGCCGACGGGCGGCGCTGACCGCCTCCGCGCCGTCAGCGCCGGGACGGCGGCGTCGAGGGCCGGGTCGCCACGAACGTGTGGGTGATGCCGGTCTGCCAGCCGGGCTGGGGCAGGACGCGGACGTCCGTGAACCCCGCGCGGCGGATCCGGTCCGCGAACGCGCCCGCCGTGTCGAAGTCGAGCACGCTGCGCCACAGATGCCGGTACAGCGCCCCGTCGCCGTGGCTCCTGCCCCAGGGCAGCACCACGGCCGCCATGACCGCCGACCACAGGACGCGGTCGACGGCGCGGCCGCTCAGGGCGTACTCGTGGACGGCGAGCCGCCCGCCGGGGCGCAGCACCTCGCGCGCCCGGCCGAGGACGGCATCGGGATCCGCGACGTTGCGGAAGAGGTAGGCGGCGAACACCGCGTCGTAGGGTCCGGTGACACCGGCCCGGGCCATGTCCTCGACAGGGGAGTGGACGAAGGTCACCCGCCCGGGCCAGGGCTTGCTCCGCGCCCGGGCGAGCATGCCGCCGGAAGCGTCGACCCCGGTGACGGAGGCGAACGGCGAGGCCCGCAGGAGGGCGGCCGTCGAGGCACCGGTGCCGCAGCCGAGGTCGAGCACGGTCCGCCCGGCGCCCCGGCCCGGCAGGGCGAGACGCCGGGCCGAGCGGCGCAGGTGCCGGTGGTAGCCGGGACTGGCCGAGGTCATGCGGTCGTACGTCCCGGACGCGTGGTCGAAGGCCTCCGCGAGCGCGGTGTCTCTCAGCAGGACCATGACGGTACCTCCGACGGGTGAGTGCGCGTGCCCTCCCAGTGTCACGTCGGCTCACCGGTGGGCGCGGTCCGGCACGCCCTTCGGATGCGTGGTGTGGTCCGCACGGCCCAAGGGGCGGTGCATCCGCGAGGTGAGGAGGTAACGAATCACTGGCGAGCCGGGAGCCGCCCGGTCCAGGCCGCCGCTCAGGGGAGTTGCGATGCGCGTATGCGATCCGTTCGACGTCGACCAGGACGTGCGCGCGACCGTCGGGGAGTTCCTCGGGCACCTGCTGGAGCGGCGGCTGGAGGAGGCCGAGGCCATTGATCCCGTCTTCGCGGCCGACATCGCCGACCGCGTGGCCCGCTTCTCGCTGACCGGCGGCGGACGGCTGCGCGCCGCGTTCCTGTGGTGGGCGATGCGGGGCTGCGGGGGCGGCGCCTCCGAGACGCCCAGGGCCCTGGGGGTCGCGGCGGCGCTGGAGCTGATCCAGACCTGCGCCCTCATCCACGACGACGTCATGGACGGCTCACCGCTGCGACGGGGACGTCCCACCGTGCACGTCGGCATAGACGACCAGTACGGGACCGCGGGACGGGCGTCGCCGTGCGGCACGTTCGGCGGGGCGGCCGCGGTGCTCGCGGGGGACCTGGCCCTCGCCTGGGCCGACGACGCGTTCGCGGAGGCCGTGCGCGGGGCACCGGCGGAGGGCCGGGCGGCGGACGTCTGGCGGGCGATGCGCACGGAGATGGTGGCCGGTCAGTACCTCGACATGCACGGCCAGGTCACGAACGCCACGTCGGCGGCCCGGGCGGTGCGTTCCGCCGTGCTCAAGACCGCCAGGTACACCGTGGCCCACCCCCTGGCGCTGGGCGCGGTGCTCGCGGACGCGCCCGAGGCGACCGTACGCCGTCTGCGCGCCGCCGGACGATCGGCGGGGCTGGCGTTCCAGCTCCACGACGACCTGCGAGGAGCCTTCGGGGATCCGGCGTCGACCGGGAAACCGGTCGGTGAGGACCTGCGGGACGGCAAGGCGACCTATCTGCTGGCCGTCGCACGGGACCTGTGCGCGCGCGACCGCGACCAGGCGGGACTGCGGCTCCTGGACGAGGTGGTGGGCTCGCCGCACGCCCGGGCGGAGGACGTGGAGCGCGTGCTGGAGCTCCTCGACGCCTGCGGCGCGCGTGAGCTGGTCTCCCGGCGTGTGCGGGAGCTGTGCGACCGAGGGATCGACGAGGTCCGGGACGCCGGCCTGTCACGGGACGCGGCGGACCGGATCGGCGGGCTGCTGCGCGCCGCCTGCGGCCCGGGCACCGTCGAGCGGCCGGTGCCGGTCGCGCCCGCAGCCGTACGCGACACCACCGGCCCCGTTCTGATCGGAGAAGCCCGTTGAAGACCCTGACCGGTCCTACGGATCATGTCGTCGTCGTGGGGGCGGGCCTCGCCGGACTGGCCGCCGCGCTGCACCTGGCGGGCGCGGGCAGGCGGGTGACCGTGGTGGAGCGGGACACGGTGCCGGGCGGCCGGGCGGGGCGGCTGCACCTCGGCGCCTACCGGGTCGACACCGGGCCGACCGTCCTCACCATGCCGGACGTCCTCGACGAGGCGTTCCGGGCCGTGGGCGACTCGCTGGCCGAACGCGTCGACCTCGTCCCCCTGCATCCCGCGTACCGCGCGCTCTTCGCCGACGGCAGCCGCCTCGACGTGCACACGGACGCCGAGGCCATGGAGGCCGAGGTCGCCGCCTTCGCGGGCGCCGGGGAGGCACTGGGATACCGCAGACTGCGCCGCTGGCTCCACGAGCTGTACGCCGTGCAGATGCGGCGCTTCATCGACGCCAACTTCGACTCCCCGCTGCGCCTGCTCCACCCGGACCTGGCACGGCTCGCCGCGCTCGGCGGATTCGGACGCCTCGACCGGGCCGTCGGACGGTTCCTCTCCGACGAGCGGTTGCGCCGGGTCTTCTCCTTCCAGGCCCTGTACGCCGGGGTCGCCCCGTCCCGCGCACTGGCCGCGTACGCCGTGATCGCCTACATGGACACGGTCGCCGGGGTCCACTTCCCCCGCGGCGGGATGCACACGGTCCCGGTGGCCATGGCGGAAGCGGCGGCCCGGGCGGGCGTGGAGTTCCGGTACGGCGAGCCGGTCACCCGGCTGGAGCGCGCCGGCCGGCGCGTGACCGCAGTGGTCACCGAGCACGACCGGATCGCCTGCGACGCGATCGTCCTCACGCCCGAACTGCCGGCCTCCTACCGGCTCCTGGGACGGTCCCCGCGGCGCCCCGTCCGGCTGCGGCACGCGCCGAGCGCGGTGGTGCTGCACATCGGCACGGACCGCACCTGGCCCCAACTGGAGCACCACACCCTGTCCTTCGGACGGTCCTGGGGCACCGTGTTCGGAGAACTGATCGACGAGGGACGGCTGATGAGCGACCCCTCGCTGCTCATCACCCGACCCACCGCCACCGACCCGTCGCTGGCACCGGCGGGACGGCACCTGCACTACGTCCTGGCGCCGTGTCCCAACACCGCCGTCGGCCCCGGGGCCGCCCACTGGGGCGAGCTCGGACCGCGCTACCGCGACGAGCTGGTGCGGGAACTGGAGCGCCGGGGGCTGGCCGGACTCGGAGCCTCCGTCCAGGAGGAGAGCCTGGTGACGCCCGCGGAGTGGACGGCCCTGGGGCACGCGGCCGGAACCCCGTTCTCCGTGTCCCACACCCTCGCCCAGACCGGCCCCTTCCGGCCGCGGAACCTCGTGGCCGGCACGGAGAACGCCGTCCTGGCCGGCTGCGGCACCACCCCGGGCGTCGGCGTGCCGACCGTGCTGATCTCCGGGAAGCTCGCCGCGGCCCGCGTGACGGGGAAGGGGCGGCCGGAATGACGGCACGGGAGCTCGACGCTGCGGGCATCACCGATCCGTCGCTGCGGGCGGCCTACACCGCCGGACGCCGGCTCAACGCCCGGCACGGCAAGACCTACTTCCTCGCCACGCGGCTGCTGCCGGTGGACCGGCGCGCCCCCGTCCACGCCCTCTACGGCTTCGCCCGGTACGCGGACGACATCGTCGACGACCTGGGGACCACGGCCTCCACGGCCGAACGGCGTCTCGCCCTCGACGCGTTGGAGCAGCAGTGGCTGCGTGCCGTACGGGGAGAGGAGACCGACGAACCCGTGGTGCGGGCGGCGGCCGACACACGGGCGCGGTACGGCATCCCCGCCCGCCACTTCACCGACTTCCTCGCGTCCATGCGCAGCGACCTGTGGGTCGAGGAGTACCCGACCTACGCCGACCTGAGGGCCTACATGCACGGGTCGGCCGCCGTCATCGGGCTGCAGATGACGGCGGTGCTCGGCACCGTGGTGCCCCGGGCGGAGGCGGAGCCGTACGCCGCCGCGCTCGGGGTGGCCTTCCAGCTGACGAACTTCCTCCGGGACGTGGGCGAGGACCTCGACCGGGGGCGGGTCTATCTGCCCCTCGACCTGCTGGCGGCGCACGGGGTGGACCGGGAGCTGCTGCTCTGGAGCAGGCGCACCGGGCTCAGGGACGCGCGGATCGACTCGGCGCTGCGCACGGCCGCGGCCCTGACCCGGGACGTCTACCGAACGGCCGAGCCGGGGATCGGACGGCTGGACCCCGTGTCGGCGCCGTGCGTGCGCACGGCCTTCGTGCTGTACCGCGACATCCTGGCGGCGATCGAGGAGGACGGTTACGCGGTGGTGCACCGCAGGTCCGTCGTGGGACGGCGCCGGAGAGCGGCCGTGGCGCTGCGCGGTCTGGCCGGCGCCCTCGCCGCGCGCACCGCCGTCCGGCGCTCGGGCCGGACCGCCCACGCCGGGAACGGCGCCGGGGGGACGCACGGCGGGGCGGCCGTCGCGACGGCGGACGAGGAAGTGCTGACGGCGGGTCAGGGAAAGGACAGGACGTGAGCACGGAGAACGGGACGCACGGCGGGCGGGACGGGCGTACGCGGGGCGGGCGGGACGGGGGCAGGACCGGCGGGCGGGACGGGGGCAGGACCGACGGGCAGGACGGGGGCAGGACCGACGGGCAGGACGCGCGGAACCCCGGCGGACCGGTCGCCGGGAAGTCCGGCGGGCGGACCGGACGGCGGGGCGGCGGACCGGCCGAGCGGACCCCCACCGGGTCCGTCGGGCGCCCGGAGCGGAGGGCGGTACTGCCGCTGCGGCTGCGCCGGAACGGCGTCGCCTGGGAACGCCAGCGCCCCACCTGGCAGGACGCCCGACCCGCGCGCATCGCGGAGGTACTCGACCGGGCCCGGGCCCGCCCCACGGGGAACTGGTTCGTCGTCGGCGCCGCCTCGGACCTGACGGCCCGCGGGCCACTCGGCCGGACCGTCGCCGGCACCGAGACCGTGCTGTGGCGCGACGAGGACGGCGTGCCCCACGCCGGGCCCGGGGCCTGCCCGCACCTCGGCGCTCCGCTCAAGGACGGCACGGTGCGGTGCGGTCGGCTGATCTGCCACTGGCACGGCCTCGCCCTCGACGGCGCGCCGTTCGCCGGGTGGGCGCCGTGGCCGGTGCACGACGACGGGGTCCTGCTGTGGGTACGGCTCGACCGGGCCGGCGGCGAGCCGCCGACCGAGCGCCCCGCCGTGCCGGCCCGGCCGCGAGCGGGCGGGGCGGTCGCCGCGGTGTACACCGGCGTGGGCGGCTGCGAACCGGAGGACGTGGTCGCGAACCGTCTCGACCCCTGGCACGGCGCCTGGCTGCACCCGTACTCGTTCGTGGACCTGACCGTCCTGGACGCTCCCGGCGACGGCGACACCGACGACGTCCTGCTGGTGGACGTGTCGTTCAAGGTGGCCGGACGGGTCGTGGTCCCGGTGCGAGCGGCCTTCGAGGCGCCGGACGCGCGCACCGTCGTCATGCGCATCGTGGCCGGTGAGGGAGAGGGCTCGGTGGTGGAGACGCACGCGACCCCGCTCACCCCGCCCGGCGCCCGGCGCCCGAGGACCGCCGTGGTGGAGGCCGTCGTCGCCGGCTCGGACCGGCGGGGGTTCGCGCTGGCCCGCGCGCTCGCCCCGCTGCTGCGGCCCGCCATGCGGGCCACCGCGGGTCGGTTGTGGCGGGACGACCTCGCGTACGCCGAACGCCGCTTCGCCCTGCGCAGGGACGGCCGTTTCCCCGGCTGAGCGGCTCGGAGGACCGGTCGGCCGGGCCGGGGGCCCGGGACCGGTCGTGCCCGGCGCCGGCCTGCCGGCGCTCGTCCGTCAGCCCTCGGAGAAGTGGCGGGCCAGGAGCCGCAGGAGTCCGGACCGGCCCCGGTCGGGAACGGTCCACAGCGTCTGCCCGCGCAGACCCCAGCGCCGTAGATGGGCGTTGGCCGCCAGGAAGCCGGTGGTGGCGGCCCGTTCCATGAGGGCGACCGGGAGGTCGGTGCGGACCAGGTCGCCGGCGACGGTGACGGTCGGGTCGGGGGTGTCGACGGTGGGCCGGTCCGCGCCGCCGCCGACCGCGAAGAGCGGGCAGTCCTGCCGCCACTCGTCCCGCCGGTCGACGACGCGCGCGGCGGACGCCTCCGGATAGACGCGGTGCAGCTGCTCGGACAGGGTGCGGGAGAGCGTCTCCGGGGGAGTGGCCGGATCGGCGGCGTAGGCGTGGAGTTCGAGTACGGCTCCGCCCGTCTTCGCCGCCCAGCGCGCGGCCTCGCCCTCCCACGCGTCGAGCACGCTGATGTTGTCCAGGGGCCCGTAGCCGCTGGTGCCGAGGAAGCCGGGGCGGTGGGCGGCGACGGGACGGTCGAGCCAGATCCGGGACACGAGGAAGGGCGGCGCGGTGCGGAGCCGGCCGACCCGGGCGCGCCACGCCTCGTCGCCCAGGCGGGGAGAGGCGGCCGTGAGGGTCCGCAGCCCCGCGGTGTCCAGGGCCAGGACGACCGCGTCGGCGTGTTCGGAGGCCCGCGCGGTGTCGATCAGATGGCCGCCCCGCGGGGCGGGACGAAGGCCGGTCACGGCGGTGCCCGTACGGATGTCGACGCCATGGCCCTCGAGGTAGCGGCCGAGGGGGTCCCACAGCGCCTGCGGGTAGGGCTCGTCCGGCACGTCGAAGAGGAGCCCCTCCGACGAGCCGAGGAAGTAGATGTGGAACATCAGGGCGAGTTCGGCGGCGGACAGTTCGGCCGGATCGGCGAAGAAGCTCCGGGAGAAGACCTCGAAGGCGAGGTGGCGCGCCGCCGCGGGGAAGCGGATGCGGTCGAGCAGTTCGAGGGCGCTGACGTCGTCGTAGCGGCGGTGGATCTCGGGCGCCCGCACGTCGAGCAGGGGGAGCGCGGCCCGGGGGTTCATCCGCGCCAGGTCCCGCACGCCGAAGCTCGGGCTGAGCGCCGTGAAGCCCACGGCGCTCCACGGCGGCGTCCTCGGCACCCGGGCGAAGCTGTCGTGCAGCCCGGAGCGGTGCCGCAACGGATAGTCGGGCAGCGGGCGGAGCCTGTCGAGTCCGGGGTCGACCCGCCGCAGGAGGCCGCGCAGGTTGTAGTACTGGCGGAAGAACGCGTGGAAACCGCGGCTCATGGTGACGGCGGAGCCGTCCGCGAGCTCGGTGGGCCAGCCCGCCAGCCGGCCGCCGAGGGCCGTCTCCCGCTCGTACAGGGTGACGCGGACGCCCCGCTCGGCCAGTGCCGTCGCGGCGGCGATGCCCGCGATGCCGCCGCCGACGACCGCGCACCGGGGCCGAGGGCCTTCGGCGGAGGGCCGCCCCGGGGGCGCGGGGAGGACGACGGCCTTGCGATCGCGGCCGCGACGGGCGGCCGGTGCGCGGTCGTGGGCGCTCATGGGAGTTCTCCTCGGAGTTCACGGTCGGGTGCGGCGGGCGAGCAGGGGCAGCTCGGCGGCGGTGCGGAGCATGGTGGACACGGGGGTGCGCAGGCCGATGGCGAACTCCTCGACGGGCCGGGTGGTGCCGTCGAGGAAGCGCAGCAGGCGGGCGGCGGGCACGTGGTCGAAGAGCCGGGTGAAGAAGGCGGGCCCGTCGATGCGGCCGGTGTCGAGCCCCCGCAGCAGGACGGCGTCCATGGCGAGGATCCTCGCGGGATGGGCGGGCGGCGGCACGGGCGTGCGGCCCCTGTGCACGGCGTCCGCCACCGCGCGGGACTGCCGTTGGATCGCGGCGAAGGCGTACCCCGTCGAGGGGCGCACGGCCCCGCCGGCCGCGCCGATGCGGAAGACGTGCCGGCCCGGCCGGCGGTCGTACCTGCCGTCCGTCATGGGGATGGCCCCCTGCTCCGTGGCCGTCACCCGGTACGGTCCCAGGCCGAGCACGCGCTCCGTGTAGTGGCGCAGCGCCTCGTCGTACGACGGCCGGGGAAGGGGCGCCCGGCCGAACTCGGTGTACTCCACGAGCGCTTCGTGCCGACCGAGGGGCAGGACGTACCCGAAGGAGAGCCCGTGCTCGGGTTGGGGCGTGCGGAAGTCCATCAGCTCGACGGTCTCTGGGGTGAACGCGGGGCGCTCGCAGCGGACGAACCAGCCCCGGAAGTGCTGGAGCAGCGCCACCCGCGCGGGCGGCGGTACGGAGGGGGGACGGGAGTCGTAGACCCAGCGGGCGCGCAGGGTGCGCACGGCGCCGTCGGAGGTGCGGCATACCACCTCGGCGCCGTACGGCCCGTCGGCGACGCGCTCGACGACGGCCTCGATCCTGCGCACTCCGGCCAGGCGCGCCCGCAGCCCCCGCTCGAAGGCGGAGGAGCGCAGCATCTTGTAGCGCAGCCCGCCGAGGTCGCGGGCGGGACCGCCGCCGTCGGGGGCGCGGACCCGGAGCCGTCGCCAACTCGCCGTGAGCAGCGGATCGTAGTCGCCCGCTCCGGCCTCCCAGAAGCACCAGGTGCGTTCGGGAGGCCGCAGGCCGGCGGGCGCCTCGACGAGGACCACCTCCGGGGCCCGGACTCCGGGCGGCGGGTCGAGCAGCCGCCAGGCCAGCGAGAGACCGGCGGCTCCCGCGCCGACGACGACGATGTCGCTGCTGTGCGTCATGGTCAGCGGCCCGCTCCGTTCTCGACGTCGGCCGGCCGGCCGCCCGGCCCCGCCCCGGTACACCCGCCACAGGCGAAGGACCGTCCGCACCAGGCTTCCCCCGCGGGGCTCCCCACGGATGCAGCCGCGCCGTGGCGGCGCGCCGAATTCGCCGTCGCGAGCCGTCGCGAGCCGTCCCGGCCGCGTGACGGCGCATCGCGGGGAGCACCGGGCACGCCTCGGCCCGGTGCCACCGTCGACGCCGGAACACGGCGCGCGACTCGGTCACCGCCCCGGGCGGTCGCGTGCCGGACCGTCCTCCGCGGGGGCCGTGGACGGGGGCCGCGACCGGTCCCCGGAGGTCCGGCGCGGAGCGCTCACGCGTGCTCCCCGGCGGATCGCGCCGGTGCGCGGGAGGGATCGGTTCCGTCCGGCGGCTCCCGCATCGCCCGCAGGAGCCGCCGGGCCGCCCAGTCGGGCCCCCGCCCGGACAGGGCCGCCGTCCAGCGGCCCAGGCCCCGGGGCCTCTCCCGCAGAAGGTGCCGCACCGCGGCGCCCGCCCCGGCCCCGGTCAGGCGCGCCGGGTCGAGACAGACGCCCACCCGGGCCCGCTCGGCGTCGTGGGCGATGGAGAACTGGTCGCTGGAGAAGGGCAGCACGAGGGCCGGGACGCCCGAGGCGACGCACTCGGTGAACGAGTTGTTGCCGCCGTGGTGCACCATCGCGTCCACGTGCCCGAGCAGCCGGCGTTGGGGGACGGTGCGCGCGATGTGCACCCTGGGCCCTGCCAGGTGTGCCAGGGACTCCACCCCGTCGCCCGCCGCGACCACGACCGCGGCGTCCGGCACCTCGGAGAGGATTCCGCGGACCACGACCTCCAGGACGTCGTCCCGGGCCGACAGGAACGTGCCGAGAGCCACCAGGACGACGTGCCGGGCCCGCGCCCGCAGCGCGCCGAGGGTCTTCTCCCAGCCGTCCTCCCCGCCGCCGTCCGCACCGTGCGGCTCCCGGACGACGCAGTGTCCGCCGTACACGTACCGGGGCCCCGGCCCCTTCCGCTCCGGCAGCCAGGGAAACGGCGGGTAGTTGAACACGACCGCCCGCCGGGAGGCGAGGGCGAAGGCCCGGCCCGGCATTTCGCGCTCCGGAGCGTGACGCCGCGCCACCCGCGCGAACTCGCGGGTGAACGCCCTCTCGGTGGCCCGGGCGGCCCTCCGGAGCTCCGCCAGCTCGTCGTCCTCGGGGCGGGCCGCCGAGGGCCACGCGTACGGGACGCCGAAAAGCGCCTCCGGACCGTGCGGAAGATACGTCGGGTGGCCGGGGCAGAAGGTCGCGAACGGAAGCCCCAGGCAGTGCAGGGCCAGCGTCACCGGATAGCTGAGCTGGTCGACCACGTACCAGTCCGGGGCGAGACGCTCGTGCAGCGCCCGCATCCCGGCCAGCACGAGATCAGGATCGGACAGCATGTCCTCGCGGCGGTGCCGCGACTGGGTGAGGAGCGCGGCGACGGCTCCTTCGCGGGTCGAGGCGAGGAACTCCTCGAGCCGTGCCGCCTCCCGGTCGCCCTGCGCGGTGCTCCGGGCGACGCCCGTGTTGGCGTTCCGCGTCACGGTGAGCGGGACGAAGCGCGCCCCCGCCGCCCGGGCCAGGGGAGCGAAGGGCGGGCCGCAGGCCAGATACGCCTCCGCGCCCGCCCGCGCCAGCGAGCCCGCGAGGACCGACATCGGCTGCGCGTGGGAGTGGAACGGGGGACTGACCACCACGACGCGTGCCATGCCTGCCTCCTGTCGGACGGGGACCGCACCGAGCCCCTCACACCGCCTGGATTCCCCCGCGGGACGTCGGACGGATGCGGGACGCACGGCGAAGGAGCGGGGTCCCGCGGACCGGTCGCGTCCGGTCCGCGCGCCCCGAAGGGGACGGTGCGCGACCCCGTGCCGCATCCACGGGTCGCGGCACGGGCGAAACACAGCAGGCCGCGCCCTTCGTCACCAGGAGTCCCCATGAACCGTCCAGGCCCGGACGTCCCGACCCCGGCGGAACGCCGTCCGAGCGCGCCGGGCCGCCCCGAGAGGCGGGATCCCTTCGTGGCGGCCCGGCAGCGCTATTGGCACGCGGTCCGCGCGGGCCGCCACGCGCCACCGGTCCGGCGGAGCCCGGCGACCGGTGGCCTGCTGACCGAGCTGGTCGAGGCGGAGTACGCGCTGTTCGACCCGCCGCCCCGCCCCGGGTCGGCCTCCGTCCACGACGTCGCCCTCGCCCGGCTGCGCAGCGGGATACGGACGGGAGACGTCCCCTCGCCCGAGACGTGCGTCCGGGCGATCGCCGGAGGCGCCCACGCGAGGAGCGCCGTGGCGGCGGTCTGGCCGGACAGCCTGCGGCGGCACGGGGTCCACCGGGCGACCGCCGCCCTCCGCGGCGGCCTGTCGCGCGGCCGCGACCCGGAGACGACGTCGTTCCTGCTCGATCTGGCCGCCGTCGGACGCCTTCTGCCCCTGCCGGGGGAGGACCTCGCACGCTTCGCCCGCAGCCCGCACCGGCGGGTCCGGCACGCCGCGTGGCGTCTGCTCGTCTCCTCCGGGCACGAGCTGCCCGAGCCGACGTCCGCCGCGGGGGAGCACGACGCCTACGAGCGGTTGCTCCTGGACGCCCTGCGCCACCCGGGTGCGGCCGGGCCCGGAACGACGGGCGGGCGGCCCGGCGTCCTCGTCGCCCAGGCCATGCTGATGGGCAGCCTGGACCGGCCGGGAGAGGGGCTGAGCGGCGGGCTGGGCGTCCTCCTCGGCGCGCTCGGCGACTCCCTCGCCCGCACCGACGGCATCGCGGGAGTCGTCACCGCGGTCACCGCGTGCCGACCGGAACTCGAAGCCGACCCGGTGCTGCTGCGCCGGCGGTCGCGCGGCCACTGGATCCTGAGGCTGCCGGTCGACAGCGACCGCCCGCCGGGTCCCGAGGACATGGGGGGCCACCGCGAGGAGACGGCGTGGTGGGCGGCCCGGCTTCTCGGCTCCCTGCGGCCCCGGATCGACGTCCTGCACGTCCGCTACTCCGACGACGGCTCCCTCGCCCTCGCCGAAGCCGCCCGGAGGATCGGCGCCCGCCTGGTCTTCACCGCCACTCCCGACCCGCACCGGCAGATGACCGAGCGCCACGGCGCGCCGGGCGCGGATCCCGTCGCCGTCCGGCACGATCTGCACCGGGTGTTCCTGGGGGACTGCCTGGTCGCACGGGCCGACCGCGTGGTCGGCATCGCGGGACGCGACGGCGGAGCGGCCGAGCTGCTGTCCCACTTTCCCCAGCTGGCCGGGGGCCGGGGAACCGCCGGCATCGGCGCGCCGCCCGAGGGCATTGCGCCGTACCGGCCCGGGCCCGGCGCCGATGCCCGCTGCCGGCGGCTGGTCGAGCCGATCGCGGCCGCCCTGGAGGACGCCCGCGTGCCGGCGCCGACCGTGCTGTTGAGCGTCGGACGGCTGCATCCCGTGAAGCAGCAGGACGTCCTGGTCCGTGCCTGGATCGAGTCCGGCTGCCACGAGGAATCGCTCCTCGTCCTCGTGGGCGGGAGCCCGGGGACGCCGGGGCCGGCGGAGGACCGCGTGCGCACCGGCGTCGAGGAGGCCCTCGCCTCCTGCCCCGACGCCAGGAACCGGATCCTCATGCTGCCCGCCCTGTCCAACTCCGATGTGCGGCTGCTCGAACGGACCCTCGCCGATCCGTCGAGCGGAATCCGGGCACGGTACGTCTGCCCGAGCGCCAAGGAGGAATTCGGGCTGGCGGTCCTGGAGGCCATGGACGCCGGAATGCTCGTCGCGGGTCCCCTGCGCGGCGGAGTTCCGCACTACCTCGTCGACGGACACAACGGCCTGCTGATCGACACCTCTTCCGTGCGGTCGCTCGGCGCCGGTCTGACACGTCTGGTGAGGACGGACGATCGACGCGCCGCGGAACTCGCCCGCAGGGCGAGGCTGCTGGTCGGGAGTTCCTATTCGGTGGGGGCCATGGCCCGCGCGCTCGGCGACCACTACCGCGACACGGCCGACCGGAGGGAGGACGCGCGCGAGGGTGCTCCACCGGTCCCGGCGTCCCTCTCCGGGAGGGCGGCGCCGCCCCGGGCGGCCCCGAGGGGCCCGCGGTCCTCACGGGGCACGTCGACCCGCGCACGGGAGACCCCGGAGCCTCCGCCGCGCTCGTCGGCGTCCGGCCCGGGGACCGGAGGGTGGTCCACGGGACCGGTGCGCCGTCCGTCCTCCACCGCGTGGTGAGCGGTGCCCGGGTGGACGGGGAACGCCTTCCCCGTCCGCCCTCGCCGGGAGGGGCAGACCGGTGCTGACGCTCGTCACCTGCGCGCCGCCGTACGGCCCCGACGCCGGCGGCCACCCGAAGAACCTCGTCGTCACGGCGGTCCCCCTGTAGTCCGCCGACAGGAAGGCCGAAGGCTCCCAGGAGGCGGACATGGCCGAACACCTCGGCGCCGACGAACTCATCGACCTCGTGCTCGCGCCGGACGGCCCGCTTCTCCCGCGGGCACGAGAACACCTCGACCGGTGCCCGCGCTGCCGTCGTGAACTCGACGAGCTGCGCGGGGTGGTGCGCGCGGCACGGGCGGTGGCGACCGAGGACGTCCTGGCGCCCCCGCCCGATCGGGTGTGGCAGGCCATCGCCGCCGAACTGGACCTCGGCGCGGCGCACCGCCGCGGACCGTCGAACCCGCACCCGGCCGACCCGCGGAAGAAGCGCCGGGACGAGGAGCCGACACCGGTGGACACCGCACGCGACCGGCCGCCCGGCACCGGTCTCCCGCCCCGGCGCCGAAGGACGTGGCTGTCCCGCCGGGCCCTCCTGCCGGCCGCCGTGTGCCTGGCCGTGGGGGCCGCGGCCGGAAGCGCCACGACCCGGTGGCAGCTCGACGACGACCGGCCGGGAGTCGCCGCCGCGCCGCTCAGCCGGCTCACCTCCCCGGGAACGCCGGCCGTCACCGGTACGGCGCAGGTGGTCGGGGGTCCCGACACCGGGCGCGAGGTGCGGGTGTCCGTCAGCGGACTGCCCGTGACCGACGGGTACTTCGAGGTGTGGCTCATGGACCGGAGCCACAAGAAGCTCATCGCCATCGGGACACTGGGACCCGACGGCGGCGCGACCCTGCCCCTCCCCGAGGGCGTCGACCTGTCCGGCTACCCGGTGATCGACGTCTCGGCACAGCGGTACGACGGAAACCCGGCCCATTCCGGCGCGAGCGTCGCCCGGGGCGACCTCGACGGATAGTCAGGCCCGCCGGACCGGGCGGGCCCCGGGCGTCCGTCGCTTCGCCGGACGGTGCCGCTCACCTCTCGCCGGGGCGGGCGGCCTCCCCGTACACGCCGGAGATCACGTCGAGCGCCTCCCGCAGGCCTCCGGGCCTCAGCAGGCCGCCGCCGGGTACGGGCCCCGCCCAGCCGGGGCCCGCCAGCAGGACGAGGGGGGTCGTCCGGGCGCCTCGGGTCCCGAACGCGGTGCCGGCCACGTGCAGTGCCAACGCCTGGCTCGCCGTCGAGCGCGCCTGCGACCACAGCACGACCACCGCGGGGCCCGACCGGCGTACCGCCGCGTCCAGGGCTTCGGCGGGAACCGCGCCCCCGAACATCCTGAGGGGCAGCCCCCGTTCGGCCAGTCCGGCGGCGAGCGCCTCCAGCGGCAGGGTGTGGGACTCCGAGGGCATGCACGCCAGCAGTACGGGGGGCTGCTTCGCCGCTGAGGGCGCGGTGACCGTCGCGCGCCGCAGGGCGGTCGACACCTGCCACGACAGCAGGTGTTCCACCTCCACGTAACGGTCGGCCGACGACTCCCACTTGCGTCCGACGGCGTGCAGGGTGGGGACCATCACCTCCTCCCACGCCGTGACGAGGCCGTGGTCCCGGATGACCTGGTCCAGCAGCGTCTCCATCGACGGCGCGTCGAGCCGGACCGCCGCCCGGGCCAGACCGCGGCACTCCTGACGCACGTCACCGAGCGGCAGCCCGTTGCCCGAGCCGGGCTGGCGTCCGTCCGTACGGGGCCCGTCCCAGGGCTCCGCGGCGGAAGGCGGGGCTCCGTCGCCCGCCGCGGAGGGGCTGCTCCCGAGGACCGCGCGCGCGGCCTCGCCGGGAGGCACGCCGGTCGCCGTCAGGCGGCACATCTCCTCGAGCAGGGCGATGTCCTGCGGCATCCACCGCCGGTGCCGCCCGCTCCTCCGAACGGCGGGGCCGATTCCGTAGCGCTGCTCCCAGGAGCGCACCGTGGTCGGAGAGACCCCGAGGCGACGGGCGACGGCGCCGGTGGTGATGCCATGGGCAGCTTCGACTTCGGCCATGTCGTCCACCATAGGACGCGACAACGACGCGAGAGGCTCTTCGATGCGCTCGGGGGGCAGGGGCGCGTGCGGCGCCGGGGCGTCCGTCACTTCGGCTCCTCGTGGGTCAGGACCGGCGTGACGAGATGCCGGTCGACCTCCGCGGCCGCGTCGAGCCCCGGGGGGAGCACGGGAGGTCTGCCGATCACCGCGCGGTCGGCGAAGCCCGTGTCGAGATGGGGCAGGCGCACGTCCATGACGGAGATCCCCCGGCCGCGCTGCTCCCGGCGCACCACTCCGAGCCAGGCCGCGAGCGCGGATTTCGCGGCCGTGTAGTCGGCCGTGCCCCGCATCGGCCTGTCGACGACGGCGCCGGTGACGACCGCGAGGGCGCTCGCCGCCCCGAGGACCCGGAGGGCTCCCCGCGCCACGGCCATGGGCGCGAGCGCGTTGACCGTCATCAGATGTTCGGCGGCCGTGTCGGGGACGTCCTCCGCCGGGCCGAAACCCGCGACGCCCACGGCGACGACCACGGCGTCGAGACCGCCAAGGGACCGTGCCGCCCAGGGCGCCAGGTCCGTACAGGCGTCGAGGTCGTAGGCGTCGAACGAGCGCGCCGGACAGCCTCCCAGCCGGCCGGAGCGCTCCTCCAGGCGGGTCCGGTCGCGGCCCGCCAGCGCGACGGACGCCCCGCGGTCGGCCAGCATCCCGGCCGCCAGGCCTCCGACGGCACCGGTCGCGCCCACGACGAGCACTCTGCCGCCACCCGTCGGGCCGTCCGTGCTGCCCGCCGTCGTGCCGTGCGTCATGACGTCCTCCCGTCCGAGAAATCCCGCACCGGCCTTTTCAGCGTTCCTGGAGGATGCGGCGGAGCGCCAGGAGGCCGCGGCGGATGTGGCTCTTGACCGTGCCCAGGGGAAGACCGGTCCGTTCGGCGATCTGCGCGTGGGTGAGGTCGTCGTAGACGGCGAGCGCCAGGAGTCGCCGCTGCACCGGGGAGAGCTCGGCCAGCCCGTGCTGGACGAGGATCCGGTCCACGGCGTTCTGGCTCTCGTCGGCGTGGTGCTGCTCGATGTCGTCGTGCTGCGTCCGGGCGACCGACTGCTCGATGCGGGAGCGGCGGGCCCGGGCGGAGATCGCGTCGAAGACGACGTGCCGGGTGATGCCGACGATCCAGCCGCCGAGGGCGCCGCGATCGGGCCGGTAACGTTCCCGGCTGCGCCAGGCGGACAGGAACACCTGCTGGGTGACGTCCTCGGCGTCCTGTGCGTTGCCCAGTGATCGCCGAGCCAGCGCGTGGACCGTCGGAGCCCAGCGGTGGTAGGTCTCCCGCAGCGCGTCCTCGTCGCCGTCGCGGAACCTGGCGGCCAGCGCCGCGTCGTCCTGCTCGGTGCCCGTCACCTCGGGGGACGACGGCCAGGCGGGCGCCTGCGGGGTGGCGAGCCGGTCGGGTGCGGTGGAAGGGGCCTGCAGAACAGCGTTCATGGCGTACTCCTCAGTGGCTGGTGCGCCGCCCTCCCGACAATGGAAGAAACGACGCGGGGGGGCAACACGCATCGTTTCTGCATTGGCTTGTCCGATGTCCGTGCGCAGGGCCCCCGTCGTCCCGGGCGACGGGGTACGAAGCCGGGGCAGGGGTACACGAGGACAGGAAGCGCCTCCACGAACGCGAACGCGCAGGCGCGCCCCGCCACCCGGGTCGGACGGAAGGCCCGGCGGGGCGACGCGGCAGGAAGGACCTCCCCATGAGGCTCACCAGCGGCGGCCCCGCCCACCGGCCGGCGGACGCACCGGCACGGCGCTACGCGGCGGCCGCGATCGCGGTGGCCGCGGCGGCGGCGGCCGGTGCCGCCGCCGTCGATCCGGACACCCCCTGGTACCGCTCATTGCGCAAGCCCGCGTGGCAGCCGCCCGCGTGGGTCTTCGGTGCCGTGTGGACCCCGCTGTACGCGTCCGTGGCCTTCGCGGGCGGCCATGCCGCAGGCCGCGCCCACGGCCGTGAGCGACGCCGGCTCGCCGTGAGCCTGGCCGTCGACCTGACGCTCAACGCCGCCTGGAACTGGTTGTTCTTCCGTCTGCGCAGCCCCCGGGCGGGCCTGGTCGGCACCGTGCTGCTCGACCTGGGCAACGCCGAGCTCATCCGCCGCACCGCCCGCACCGACCCGGTCGCCGCACGCGCCCTGTGGCCCTACGCGGCCTGGTGCGCCTTCGCCACCGTGCTGAACGCCTCCCTCGTCCGCCTCGATCGATGAGCCGTGGCGGCGGAGGCGCGTGTCCTCCGCGTGCATCCGCACGGGCACCGGCGGCGGAAGGGGACGTCGAGCGTGCTGTGACCCCCCGAGCAGCAGACGCTCGCCCCGCCCGGACACCCGAGGGCTCCCGCCCGAAGGGTCCGGGCGGGAGCCTGGTCACGGGGCGGGACCTCCGGGTCGGCAGCGGCTCGCACGGGTGACCGACGTCCCCGGAACGGGGGCGCTCCCGTGTCGCGCCCGGGGGAATCGAGGCCACCGCTCGTCGCCCGCTCCGCTGAGGGGAGGGCGACGAGCCGCGGGGACACCCACCGCCGGCCCGATGCCCCGCGGCGACCGAACCGACACGGGCGCGGACGGCGCGCCCCGCCCCGGGGGCGGGTGCGGCGCCTACTCCCGCGGGGGGACCGGGGAGGTCTCCGTGCCGGCCCTCAGCTGATACGGGCGGAGCCGACGCGTTCCGTCGGTACGCGGCACTTCGGCCGGCCGACGGTACTCCGACATCCTGCCCGGCAGCCTGTCCGTGGAGGGCCGCAGCGGATGGGACGAGGGGGACGGGGGCCCGCTCTCGCCGTCCCGGACCTTGGATCCGAGCACGAAGGCACCGATGAGCACGGCGACCACGACCACGCCGATCAGGATCTGCATGACTGCCTCCTCGTAGGGGGTGGCTCTGCCCGGCTGATTCCGCTTCTCCCGCCCCCCGTGGATGCGCCTGCCGGAAAAGGGACCCGTTCGGGCGCACCGTGCATCCGGGCGGTCGGAACCCGGCCAATCAGTGTCGAACCGCACCCTCCGATTCGACGAGGTGATCCCCGTGACCCCCACCGAGCAGCACACACCCGGCGCGTACACGCCGAAGGCCGGAACCTTCGTCTGCGACTGCTCCAGCGCCCACCTCTGGCGCATCGACATCGCCGGCCATCTGTTTCCCGCCTTCCCGCCCGGCTGTTCCGGTCGTTCGTGGCGGGAGCGGGACGCGACCGCCCCGGAGCCCGCGGGCACCGAGTCCGATCCGCTCCCCTGAGTCGCGCCGGGCCCGCCGTGCGGATCCGGTTCGGCGCAGAGCCGAGCCGGACCGCTCACCCTCCGCCCTCGCCCGTGCGGGCCGTCCATCCCGGCAGCGACGAGCCGTCCACGAGCCTGCCGGTGAGACGCACCCGTCCCGCGGCTCCCGCGCGCGCGGCGAGCACGGGCCCCCGCGCGGCGGCGTCCACGGCGCCGGCGGCGGTCACGCCCACGACCCGCCGGCTGCCCGCGGCCAGGAGGTGGCGCGCCCCGCTCGGTGCGGACCAGACCGTTCCGGCGAGGACGTCCTGACCGAACCGTCCGCAGGCGCCGGTGTTCCGCACCGTGGTGACGGGGACCGAGCGGCCGGCCGCCTCCAGGGTGACGTCCGCCCGGCCGCGGCCCTCCCAGGTGTCGGCGCGCGCACACACCCACAGCGCTCGTCCCGCACCCTCCGGAAGCCGCTGGGCCGCGAACTCCCAGCGGTTGACCGAGCGGACACCGCCGTCCCGCAGCGCCGCGAGGGAACACGCCGAGCGCGCCCACGCCGCGAGGCCGAGGGGACCCGTGGCCTCCCGCGGGCGACGCGCGGGGTCTCCGGGCGTCGGCAGGGGAGTCCAGGTCAGATGAGCCGGGACGAGCCCGCCCAGATCGGCGACGAGGAACGCGTGGTCCTCCACGATCCTCGTGGAGGACCGCAGCCGGAGGGCCGGCACCTCGCCGCAGGAGCCGGCCGTGGTGCCGGGGCCGGCTCCACCCGCCGGCCCGGAGCCGGCCACCGGCCCGGTGACCCCGTCCGCGGTCACGGGAAGGGGCCGCGCGGCCGCACCGGGAGCGCGCAGATCACGCACCCCCGCCTCGGCGATCCAGGGCGCGAGGAGATAGCGGGTCAGATGGTCCTCACGGGTGAGGACGACGGCCGCCGCCGTCGTCACGTCGCTGTCGTCGGCGCGGGTCTCCACCAGAGAGGGGCGCCCCCGCCCGGTGCCCGGTTCGGTGTAGCGGACCAGGGTCAGGCCCGTGTGCAGCAGGACGACGGACGCGCCGTCCACGGTGCCGGCGAACAGCAGCGACGGCCGCCGGGCCCCGGATCCCGGCCCGAGGGGCGCGCCCCGCGTCCATGCGGTGACCGCGCGCCGCAGCAGGGGCCGGTCGGAGGACCGGTCGCCGCGGGCGGGCCAGGCCGTGAAGTCGACGCGTGAGGTGTCCGCCCACCGCTCGGCGGGGACGCGCACCGGCGTCGTCCCGCCGGGGGCCGCGGACATCGGGGGGCGCGGGGTCTCGTGCTCCCGGACCAGCGCGCCCCCGATCGTTCCGGTGAGGAGCGCCAGGACGCCGCAGAGGGCGGCGACCCGGGTGCGCCGACGACGGCGCAGCAGATCGGTGGGCCGCAGATGGACCGTGCAGGGGTCGAACTCCGGCCGCCGCAGCAGCTCGGCCACATCGAAAGCGGCGGCCGCGCGCAGCCGTTCCGCCTCAGCCACGGCCCGCTCCGGATCGGCCGCACGGGCCTCGCGCAGCAGGGCGAGGACGGGCTCCCGGGCCAGGCCCTCCCATGCCGTGAGGGCCAGCGCCGCGCGCGTCGCGGGCGCCGCCGCCGAGAGTGCGCGGTCCAGTGCCAGCTCGTCCGTCCCCCCGGCCGGGGGGAAGATCCGCAGTCCGAGAGCCTTCGGCAGGGCCGCTCCCCACGACACGCGGAGCGGCGGCCGCAGGGCGGCGCGCACGACGCCGGCGCGCAGCCGGTCGTGAGCGGACCGCCCGGGCGTCTCCCCGGATCGTGGTGCGGGGAACCGGAGCACGCCGCCGCCGGAGCCGGGATCCGTTCCGGCACCGCGCCCGGGGAACCGCGGACGCCCCGCGCCGCCTCCGGCGGTGAGGCTGCGCTGTACGACGGCGTGGGCGGCGAGGACCCTGCCGTGACGGCCGAGGTCCGGCGGCAGGATCAGGTGTGCCAGCCGTACCAGGGCGGGGTACTGCTCGACGAGGACCGCCTCCGCGACCGTGCGGGAGGAGGCACGCCGGGCGGGTATGGGGGCCGTGAGGTCGGATGAGCCGTTCGTCTGAAGGGACCGCATACAGGGGGAACGACCCCGCGAGGGTGGTGTCACCTCGCATCTTTGACCGGGCCCCGTCCGGGCCCCGTCCGGGCCCCGTCCGGGCCCCGTCCGGCCCGGACGCGTGACCCGACGCGCGTACGTCCGGTCGCGGGGGAGCGACGGGACCGGTCGACCGCGTGGTGCGGCGTGCTGACGGTCCGTCCGTCCGGAACGCGCGGGCCCGGAAGCAGCTCCGCCGCGGTCCGCTGCCCGGGGCGACCACGACCCTGTCGGACCGCACCCCGTACCCGTCGGCGCTCTGCATCGGCGTGGGTCAGGGCCTCGCGCTGGTTCTGGAGCGCTGACGGCCCGCGGAAAGCCGTGGCGGGCCCGCGAAGAGCGGTGGCGGGTCGGTCAGGGGTTGTGACGGGTCCCGTGGCGGGGTTCGGACCGGCGGGAGGGGTGCGGGAGGGTCTCCCGTACCCCTCCCGTGGTGGGTCACTTCTGCTGCTGGGCGTCCGCGATGGACTTGCGGACCTCGTCCATGTCCAGCTGTCGGGCCTGTCCGATGACGTCTTCGAGTGCGGTCTCCGGCAGGGCGCCGGGCTGTGCGAAGACGGCCACGTTGTCGCGGACGATCATCAGGGTCGGGATCGAGCGGATCTCGAACGCCGCCGCCAGTTCCTGCTGGGCCTCGGTGTCGACCTTGGCGAAGACGAGGTCCTGGTGCCGCTCGGAGGCCGCTTCGAAGACGGGGGCGAACTGACGGCAGGGGCCGCACCACGAAGCCCAGAAATCGATGAGCACGAACTCGTTCCCGCTCACGATCTCGTCGAAGTTGTCCTTGGTGAGCTCTACGGTGCTCATGCTGCCTGCCTTTCGGGTCTCCTGGCGTGTCCTCACGGTCCCCCGGGGACTCGCCCGGCACAACGGCGTATCGAGCCGCGCTATTCCGTGCCTCCGGCACCAGACTGGGACCCATGACACGAACGGTGGAAGACGAGCACACCTACGACGTCGTCGTGATCGGCGCGGGCCCGGTCGGCGAGAACGTCGTCGACCGCGTGCGGGCCGGCGGCCTCACCGCGGCGATCGTCGAGAGCGAGCTGATCGGCGGCGAGTGCTCCTACTGGGCCTGCATGCCCAGCAAGGCGCTGCTCCGCCCCGCGATCGCCCGCTCCGACGCCCGCAAGGTCGCCGGGCTGCGCGAGTCGGTCTACGGCCCGCTGGACGCGATGGAGGTCCTCGCCCACCGGGACGAGGTCGTCGGGCACTGGAAGGACGAGGGGCAGCTCGACTGGCTGGACTCCGTGGGCGTCCGGGTGTTCCGGGGCCATGGACGGCTCCTCGGGCCGCGCCGGGTCGAGGTCGCGGGCCCCGAGGGCGAGCGGCACGTGCTCACCGCCCGGCACGCCGTCGCCGTCTGCACCGGCACCCGCGCCCTCCTGCCGGAGCTGCCGGGACTGCCCGGGGCGCATCCCTGGACCAGCCGGGAGGCGACCAGCTCCGACCGGGTGCCCGAGCGGCTCGTCGTGGTCGGCGGGGGAGTGGTGGGCGTGGAGATGGCCACCGCCTGGCAGGCCCTCGGGTCGAAGGTGACCCTGCTCGTACGGGGCGGGGGGCTGCTGCCGCGCATGGAGCCGTTCCTCGGCGAGCACGTGGCCGCCGCGCTCGGCACGCGCGGCGCGGACGTCCGGACGGGCGTGACGGTGAGCGCGGTGGTGCGCGACGGGGGCACCGGCCCGGTCACCGTGGTCCTGGAGGGCGGCGACCACGTCGAGGGCGACGAGGTCCTCTTCGCGACCGGCCGCAGGCCGCGCACCGAGGACATCGGCCTGGAGACGGTCGGTCTGACACCGGGCTCCTGGCTGGACGTCGACGACAGCCTCCGGGTCACCGGGAGCGACTGGCTCTACGCCGTCGGGGACGTCAACCACCGCGCGCTCATGACCCACCAGGGCAAGTACCAGGCCCGCATTGCGGGTGCCGCGATCGCCGCCCGCGCGCGGGGCGACGCCTCCCTGGACACCGGGCGGTGGGGCGCGCACGCGGCCACCGCCGACCACGCCGCCGTGCCGCAGGTCGTGTTCAGCGACCCGGAGGCGGCCTCCGTCGGGCTCACCCTCGCCGAGGCGGAGCGCGCCGGGTACCGGGTCCGGGCCGTGGACCTCGACATGCGGCAGGTCGCCGGGGCCGGACTCTACGCCCGGGGGTACCGGGGGCACGCCCGGATGGTCGTCGACCTGGACCGGGAGGTGGTCCTCGGCGCCGCCTTCGTGGGGCCCGGCATCGGGGAGCTCCTCCACTCGGCGACCGTCGCCGTCACGGGCGAGGTGCCGATCGCCCGGCTGTGGCACGCCGTCCCCGCCTATCCGACGCTGAGCGAGGCGTGGCTGCGCCTCCTGGAGGCCTACCGGGGCTGATGCTCCGTCAACCGGTCGTGGAATCGGGGGAGTACGGAGGGATCAGGGCGCGCGCCGCCGAACGAGCGGCCTCGACGGCGGACCGGGGGTCCCGGCCCGGCTCCTGGCCGAGGACCACCCGGGTGCTCAACCCGTCGAGGAGGGCCAGGAGTTCGGAGGCGCGGGCGGCGGCGTCCAGCGGGGCGAAACGCCGTCGCGCCGCGCCCGTCGTGAGCAGGGCCTCCAGGTCCTCCTGCCAGCCCGTGTCCAGTTCGGCCTGTGCCTCGCGGAGCGCCGTGTTGCCGGGGGTGCGGGCCCAGAGCTCGATCCACAGGGTCCAGCGCGGATCGCGCGGGCCGCGCGGGAGGTAGAGCCGCAGGAAGAGGTCGAGCTTGCGCTCGGCCGTGATCCGCCGGCCGAGGAGCGCGCGCCGCTCCTCGGCGAGCGCGGCCTCGCTCCACCGGAGGGCGGCGAGCAGCAGCAGGTCCTTGCTGCCGAAGTAGTACAGGATGTGGCCGCCGCTGGTGCCGAGCCGCTCGGCGAGCGCCGACATGGTGAGGGAGGCGAGGCCGTCCTCGGCGATCGCCGCCATGGCCTCCTCCAGCATCCGCTCCTGGGTGACGTTCCCGTCCCGCCGTCGTGCCGCGCCTGCCACCGCTGCCGTCCCGTCCTGCCGTTCCATCGCGTCCCGTGTCCGGGGTCGACCCTAACCGCAACCTCCGGAGGTCTTGACGCGGCCCGGGCCCCTCGCCCATCTTGAATGCCGTTCTAAATTTAGAACGGCATTCAAGACGGCATCCATGACAGGAGTGCGATGTGCTCGAACACGAGACGGCGCCCGTGACCACGGGCCGGCCGGCGACCGACGAGGTCTTCCAGGTCGAGGAGCACGGGATCGACCCCATCCCCGACGCCGAACGGCACGGCGGGGCCAAGGACGTCTTCTGGCTCTGGTTCGGCTCGAACCTCACCTTCACCTACGTCATCAACGGCGCCCTCGCCGTCGCCTTCGGACTCTCCTTCTGGCAGGCCACCGCCGTCGTGGTGCTCGGCGGCCTCTCCTTCGCCGCCATCGGGGCGGCGGGCCTCAGCGGCGTGCGCACCGGCACCGCCACCCTCGTCATCTCCCGCGCGGCCTTCGGCCGCCGCGGCAACTGGCCCGCCGGCCTGCTGAACTGGATCGTCAGCATCGGCTACACCATCGTCAACACCGTGGTCGGCACCCTCGCCCTCGAAGCCTTCTTCACCGACCTCGGCTGGAACGGCGGCCACACCGCCCGCGCCCTCGCGCTCGCCGTCACCCTCGCGCTGACCTTCGCCGTCGCCCTCTGGGGCCACGCCACCGTCCAGTTCGCCGAGCGCTGGATGGCGTACGTCCTCGCCGCGGGCTTCGCCGCCCTGCTCGTCCTCGTCCTGCCCGGCGCCGACACCTCCGCCCCCGCCGCCGCGCCCGGCGCCTCCGGCTGGAGCCTCGCCTTCGTCGTCATGCTGGCCGGCCCCTTCTCGTACCTCCCCATGCCCGCCGACTACACCCGCTACCTGCCCCGCACGACCAGCCTCAGGGCCGTCACCTGGAGCGGCGCCCTCGGCGGCTTCGTCTCCTCCGTCGCCCTCGGCGTCGCCGGGGTGGCCGCAGCGACCCAGGTCGACATGACCGACGCCGTCGCGGGCACCGAGAGCCTCCTCCCCGGCTGGTTCCAGCCGCTCTTCCTCGCCCTGGTGCTCGGCGGCTCCGTCACCAACTCGATCATCACGCTCTACTCGTCGAGCCTGAACCTCCAGGTCCTCGGCATTCCCTGGAGCCGGTCCCGCGCCATCGTCATCAGCGCGGCCGTCACCGCCGCCGGCTCCCTCGGCGCCCTCTTCCTCACCGACTTCACCACCTCCCTCCTCTCCTTCCTCTCCCTCCTGATCATCGTCTTCGCCCCCTGGGGCGGCGTCTTCCTCGCCGACATGGTGCTCCGCCGCTGCACCTACGACTCCGCCGCCCTGCACGCGGACACCGGCGGCGCCTACTGGTACCGCTCCGGCTGGCACCCGGCCGGCATGACCGCCCTCCTCGCGGGCCTCCTCTTCTCCGCGCTCACCTGCGACTCCGAGCTGTGGACCGGCCCCCTCGTCGCCCCGCTCGGCGGCGCGGACCTCACGCTCCTCGGCGCCGTCGTCTCCGCCCTGGTGTACGTGCTCCTCGCCCGCCGCACCGTGACCCCCGTCCGGTGACCGCCCCGTCCGGTAACCGGCTCCCCGTCCGGTAACCGGCTCCCCGTCCGGTAACCGCCCCCGCCCAGTAACCGTCCCCCTCCCCCCTGACCCTCCTCCCGCACGACACGGAGCACCGCCCCATGAACCCCACCGCCCCCGCCGACCTCGTCCTCACCGGCGCCCGCATCCACACCGTCGACCCGGCGCTCCCCGAGGCCGAAGCCCTCGCCGTCCGCGCCGGACGCGTCGTCTGGATCGGCGCCGCCGCCGGAGCGGCCGACTGGACGGGCCCCGACACCCGGATCCTCGACGCCGGCGGGCGACTCGTCCTGCCCGGCTTCGTCGACGCCCACAACCACGTCCGCCTCGGCTCCGACGACGCCTGCGTCCAGCTCGCCGGAGCCCGCACCCTCGACGAGATCCACACGCGCGTCCGCACCTGGCACGCGGCCCACCCGGACGCCGGGTGGATCGAGGCCGAGGCCTTCGACTACTCCGCGATCCCCGACGGGCGGATGCCCACCGCCGCCGACCTCGACCCGGCCACCGGGGACACCCCCGCCCTCGTCCTCAGCTACGACGTCCACACCGCCTGGCTCAACACCGCCGCCCTCCGCCGACTCGGCGTCGACCGCGACCACACCGACCTCCCCTTCGGACGGGCCGTCACCGACCCCGCCACCGGCGAGCCCACCGGCTTCGTCAAGGACTTCGCCGTCAAGGGCCTCTCCCGCGAGGGCCACCGCGCCCTGCGCGAGCTCGGCCTGCCCTGGGCCTCGCCCGACCGGCAGTACGGGCGGCTCGCCAAGAGCCTGGACGACGCCATCGGCTTCGGCATCACCACCGTCGTCGAACCGCAGAACTCCCTCGACGACCTCGCCCTCTTCGAGCGCGCCCGCGCCGAGGGCCGGCTCCGCTCACGGATCGTCGCCGCGCTCTTCCACCCGCGCGGCACCACCGAGGCGGACCTGGACGACTTCGAGACGGCGGCCGACGAGTACGCCGACGACCGGCTGCGGGTCGGGCCGCTCAAGCTGTACATCGACGACGTCGTCGAGCCCCGCACCGCCGCCCTCCTGGAGCCGTACGCCGGCTGCTCCCACCACCGCGGCGACACCTTCTACCCGCCCGAGGAGTTCGCCGAGCTGCTCACCCGGCTCGACGCGCGCGGCTTCCAGTGCTTCGTCCACGCCACCGGCGACCGGGGCATCCGCACCGTCCTCGACGCCGTCGAGCGGGCCCGCGCCGTCAACGGGCCGCGCGACGCCCGCCACCAGGTCGTCCACGTCGAGTGCCTCGACCCGGCCGACACCCCGCGCTTCGCCGAGCTCGGCGTCGTCGCCTGCATGCAGCCCCGGCACGCCGCCCCCGACATCGCCGGGCCCGGCCAGGACTGGGCCGAGAACGTCGGCCCCGAGCGCTGGCACAAGGCCTGGCCGCTGCGCAGCCTGCACGCGGCCGGCGCCGTCCTCGCCCTCTCCAGCGACTGGAACGTCGCCGAGATGGACCCCATGGTCGGCATCCACGCGGCCGTCACCCGCCGGCCGCCCGGCGGCGGCGAGGCCTGGACGGCCGGCGAGACCATCGACGTCGCCACCGCCGTCGAGGGCTACACGATGGGCTCGGCCTACGCCAACTTCCTGGAGCACGAGCGCGGCTCGCTGACGGTGGGCAAGCTCGCCGACTTCGTCGTCCTCTCCCGCGACATCCTCCGCATCGCCCCCGAGGAGATCCCGGGCACGGTGGCAGAGACGGTCGTGGTGGGCGGCGAGGTGGTCGTGGACCGGCGACCGGGGGCGTGACGATCCGCGCTCCAGGGCCGGCGGCCGGAGCGTGACGGATCCCGACCGGTACGACGGATCCCGACCGGTGTGAAGGTCCCGACGGGTGTGACGGAACGGCCGCCGGGACCCTGTACCGCTCGTACCGCGCCTCCACGGCTTCCGGCCGGGGCCGTCCGGTCGAAGGCGGGGGAGGCGCGGGCACGACGGCGGGGGCGGCCCGTCCGAGGAGGGACGGGCCGCCCCGGCGCCGGACGGCCTCAGAGGCGGTCGAGGATCTTCCGCAGCTGGTCGACCTCGGCGGACTGGGTCCGCACGACGTCGTCGGCGAGCTCCCTGGCCGTGGCGTTGGCGCCGTTCTTCTGCTCGTCCTTCGCCATGGCGACGGCGCCGTCGTGGTGGGCGATCATCAGCTCCGCGAACTTCCGGTCGAAGGCCCTGCCCTTCGTGGCGGCCAGGTCCTTCATGTCCTGGTCGGACATCATCCCGGCCATGCCGTGCCCGGAGCCGTGGCCGGCGGACTCCGGCTTGCCCCAGCCCTTCAGCCAGGTCCTCATCTTCCGGATCTCCGGGTCCTGGGCCCCCTCGATCGCGGCGACCAGCTTCTTGACCTCGGGGTCCTCGGCCCGGCCGTCGGCGAGCTCCGCCATCTCCAGGGCCTGCTCGTGGTGGGGGATCATCATCTGCGCGAACATGACGTCCGCGTCGTTGAAGCGCCCGGGGGCGGAGTCCGCGCCGGCGGCGGGAGCGGAGGCGACGGCGGAAGGGGCGGCGGAGGACGTGGCGGACGTACCGCCGTGGTCCATCCCGTTCATGCCGGCGTCGGTGCCGCAGGCGGTCAGGAGCAGTCCGGCCCCGGCGAGCGCCCCGGCCAGGGCGAGCTTGCGGATGGTGCGGTGCGTGAAGGCGTGCATGGGGACACCTCGTGTGCTGTCTGTACGTACGGGTGAGAAGGGAACGACCGGCGGCGCGCGGGGGCGGCGTGGAGCGGCCCGGGCGCGTCGGGTTCGGTCTAGATCCGCAGCACGGACAGCTGGGCGAGGTCGGGAGGCCCTGGGGGAGGGGCGTGCGGCCCGACGGCGCGGACGAGCCGCGCGAGGGGGAGGGCGAGCCGGTCGGGGCGGCGTCCGAGCGCGGCCCGGACGAGTCCCGCGAGCAGCCAGGCGCCGAGGACGGCCACGCAGAGGGTGGTCATGTCCATCCCCGTACCCGGTTCGTGCCGGGCGTCGGAGCCCCCACCGGAGTGCGACGAGCCGGCGTGCGGCGCGGGGTCGTGCGCGGGGGAGCCATGGTGCGGGACGGACACGGCATCCGTGCCCGTGCCCGTGTCCATGCCTCCGCCGGAGCCCTCGGGGTGGCCGACGGCGTGCATCAGGAACACCCCGAGCGCGAGCACGACGACGAGCAGGAGGTGCCCGATGGCACCTCCCGCTCGCTCACCGCGTTCCGCTCGGTGTGTACGCACAGCCAGGACCTCCTGGCGGCGAATATACCGCGCGGGGGTATCAGCGGCGCGTCAGGACGGGCTCTCGCCCGTCATGGCCGCGGCCATCCGCAGGTGCGGCGCGGCCTCGTCCCGGCGGCCCAGGCGCTCCAGGGTGCGCCCGAGCATCAGACGGGCGTAGTGCTCGACCGGGTCGCGCTCCAGGACGGCGCGCAGCTCGGACTCGGCGCGGGAGAGCTGCGCGGAGTGGTAGTAGGCCCGGGCGAGGAGGAGGCGCTGGGCCGTCTGCTCCGGGTGCTCGGCGACGAGGCCCCGCAGGATGCGGACGGCGGTTCCGTACTCCTTCGCGTCGAAGAACAGCTGCGCCCGCTCCCAGCGTTCCCCGGCCGTGCCGAACTCGTAGTACGTGTCGCTCACTTGCGCTCCCTTTCCAGAGCTTCCGATCTGCCACCCTGGGAGGTGGTCGACCACGTCAACACCGCCGGTTAGTTGAACATTCCATCAAGGATGGGTTGAGCGTCATGAGCAATCTCGATCGTCAGGCCACTCTGTCCGTGTGCGGCGGCCGCGGCTTCGTCGTCGCCGAACCGGTACGGGAGCTGCTCAGCCCCCGCCGCGTCCGGCTCGGCGAGTCGACCGAGGTCCGCAGACTGCTCCCGAACCTCGGCCGGCGCATGGTCGGAGCCTGGGCCTTCGTCGACCACTACGGCCCCGACGACATCGCCGACGAGCCCGGCATGCAGGTCCCGCCCCACCCGCACATGGGCCTGCAGACCGTCAGCTGGCTCCACGAGGGCGAGGTGCTCCACCGCGACTCCACCGGCAGCCTGCAGACCATCCGCCCCCGCGAACTGGGCCTCATGACCTCGGGCCGCGCGATCTCCCACTCGGAGGAGAGCCCCCGGCCGCACGCCCGCTTCCTGCACGGCGCCCAGCTCTGGGTCGCCCTCCCCGACGCCCACCGGCACGTGGAGCCGCACTTCCAGCACCACGCCGACCTGCCCCGGGTCACCGCGCCCGGCCTCACCGCCACGGTGATCCTCGGCGCCCTCGACGGAGCGGCCTCGCCGGGCACCACGTACACCCCGCTCATCGGCGCGGACCTCGCCCTCACGGCGGGGGCCGAGACGAGCCTGCCCCTGGAGCCCGACTTCGAGTACGCGGTCCTCGGCATGTCCGGCGAGGCCCACGTCGACGGCGTCCCCGTCCTGCCCGGCTCCATGCTCTACCTCGGCTGCGGCCGCACGGAACTCCCCCTCCGCGCCGACTCCGACGCGGGCCTGATGCTCCTCGGCGGGGAACCCTTCGAGGAGGAGATCGTGATGTGGTGGAACTTCGTGGGCCGCACGGACGAGGAGATCCGCAAGGCGAGGGACGACTGGATGACCTCCGACCGCTTCGGCGAGGTCAAGGGCTACGACGGCGACCGCCTCGACGCCCCGGAGGTCCCCCCGACCCAGCTGAAGGCGCGGGGTCGGGTGCGCTGACCCGGCCTTCCCTCCTGCCGGCCGCTGCCGGCAGGAGGTCTGCTCGTCCCGCCCGCCGGCGCGCCGGCGCCGCACTTGGCCGCACCGGGCGCGGAGCCCGGTCGGTCCGTCCTCCCGTACCTCTCACTGGCCGTGCGGACGCTGCTGGACCTCCGCGTCCGGCGCTTGGGGGTTCGGGCCCCGGAAGCGGGTGAGCGTCTTCGTGAGGGTCCTCCAGGGCGAGGAGTCCTCCTTGGCCGCCGTCGGCGGGGCCGTCCGGGGTGTGCCGTCGCCGCCGGTCGCCTCGGCGAGGGCTTCGAGCGCCGCCTCGGCGGCCTCCCGGTACAGGTCGCAGGAGGCCGTCATGGCTTCGAGCGCCTTGGCGTACTTGGTGACCATGGCCCGCGCGTGGGCCAGTTCCTCGGCGGGGGTGAACAGGTGCCAGCCTTGACGCAGCCGTGTCAGGACCGGTTCGGCGTCGGCCGGCAGCGGCTGGGGCAGCGAGGCGAACTCCACGATCTTGCGGAGGAGTTCGGTGGGCTCCGTGCCGTCCAGGAAGACGTTGCGCACCGTGAAGCGCTCCGCGTCGTCGTCGAGGGCCTGAGGCGTCGGGGGCAGGACGACGGCGCCGCCGCGCGGTATCCCCACACCCAGCTCACGCTTCATCACGAAGTCGGCGATCAGCGCCTGCTCCGGCGTGGCCCGGTGTTCGACCACCCGGTGCCGCAGGCTCGGTGGCAGGAACGCCGTGACCGGCCGGCGTCCCAGGACGTCCGGCGTCATCGCCTCGTGCACCACGACATGGATGAACCAGCTCTGCCGGGTGCAGGCCCGCAGCAGGCGGCGCAACTCGTCGTCGTCCTTCGGCAGGTGGTTCGCCGTCCGCAGGCGCACGCCCGGCACCGTCTCGTGGTCCCATGCGACCCGGTCGCTGTCGGGCCAGAACACGGTGGCGGGTGACGGCCAGCTCGCTTCCCACGCCCGCTCGGCCTCGGCGGCGAGGACCCAGGTGACGCCCTCGCTCTTCGTGCGGCGGGACTCGGGGTCGTACGTGGTCAGCTGCGCGCGCACCGTGACGCCGTCGGCCACGCACCAGCGGGCCTCGAAGAGGCGGCGGGCGGACGGGCCGGGGTCCGCGGACTCGTCCCGGGGGTACAGGTCGGTGGAACGCGCCGCCTCGACGGGGTCGAGTTCCAGGAAGTCGTCGATCACCCGGGCCGCCTTGAGGGCGAGCAGGTTGCGCCGGACGTCCTGCTCGGGCTCGGGCCCGAGGTGACGCCCGCGCCCGAGCCAGACGGTGTCGGGGACGGTGGTCGATGAAGCGCTGTTCTTGGCCATGGAACCATTCAGTGGGCGATCAGGGCCCGACCAGTATGGTCCGCGGCACGAACGAGGGAAGCGGTACCCCGTACTCGCCGTCGTGAACCGGATCCCGGGCCGCCGGGGCGGGCACTCCCTCCCACGGGCGGCGTCACTCCGAAGAGGGGCGAGCGAAATCCCCGGTGCGTGGGTACGGATGAGGAGTCGTTCCGCTTCCGACGAGCCGAGCAGAGGAAGATCCCATGGACCCGTCCCCCCACCGCGACGAAGAGGCCGACGTCATCGTCGTCGGCGCGGGCCCCGCCGGTTGCAGCGCCGGCTACCACCTGGCACGGGCGGGGCACGACGTTCTGCTGGTCGAGAAGGCCGTCTTCCCCCGAGACAAGGTCTGCGGGGACGGCCTCACACCGCGTGCCGTCAGGGAACTCCTCGGCATGGGCGTCGACGTGGAGGGGGACGGCTGGGTGAGAACGCGCGGTCTGCGGGTCCACGGCTCCGGCACGACGGTGGAGATGCCGTGGCCCGTCGTCGCGTCCTGCCCCGACTACGGCCTCGTACGGACCCGGCAGGACCTCGACCGGCTGCTCGCCCGGCAGGCCGTGGCCGCCGGGGCGCGTCTCCTGGAGGGGACCAAGGTCACCGGGCCGGTCTTCGACCCGGCCACCGGCCGGGTCGGGGGCGTCGTCGCGGAGCGGGACGGCGCCCGCCGCACCTTCCGCGCGCCGGTGGTGGTCGCCGCCGACGGCGCGTCGAGCCGATCGGCCGTCGCTCTCGGCATCCACCAGCGCACCGACCGGCCCATGGGCGTCGCCGTACGCCGCTACTACACCTCACCGCACCGGAACCGGGATCACCTCGAGGCCTGGATCGACCTCGAGACCCGGGACGGTCGCGGGCGGGCCTCCATGCCGTTCGGCTACGGATGGGTCTTCCCCGTCGGCGACGGCGGCTTCAACGTCGGTCTCGGCACCTTCCACGTCGGGCGCCGGCCCGACGTCGACCACCGGCGGCTCTTCCGGCAGTGGACCGCCCGCCTCCCCGCCGCCTGGCACTTCGACGAGGAGCACGCCGACGGCCCGCTGCGCGGCGCACCGCTTCCCGCCGGGCTCAACCGGCGTCCGCAGTACACCCGCGGTCTGCTCCTGACCGGCGACGCCGGCGGAATGATCAATCCACTCAGCGGTGAGGGGATCGACTACGCGATGGAATCCGGCCGTCTGGCCGCGGAAACCGTGGCCCGTGCCCTCGCCCGTCCCACCGCCCACACCCGCGAGGAGGCCCTGCTGCGTTACCCCGAAGTCATCCGCGAGGCCTACGGACGCTATTTCACGGTGGGCCGGCTCGTCGTGCGCGCCCTGAACCACCCCCAGGTCATGCGGCTCGTCGCCACCCACAGCCTGAGGCGGCCCGTGACGCAGCGCTTCATGTTCAAGCTCTGGGCCAACCTCACGGACCCGTACAGTCCCGACGCCCTCGACCGCGTCATCGCCGCCCTTCAGCGCGCGGTCCCCGCCGCCTGACCCGGGCGGGCGCACCGGCCGGGCTTCCGCGCGGGGGTCAGGCGCCGATGAGCGGCGGCACGCGCTCGGCCGGGGGCGGCGGTGGGGGCGGGGTGCCGTCGCCGAACGGCCGGCCGCCGAGCTCCTCCCGTCCGTGCGGCGAGAGCCAGTCCCGCGTGTCCGGGCCCCGGGGAACGATCCCGGTCGGATTGATGTCGTGATGGACGACGTAGTAGTGGGCCTTGATCTGCGCGAAGTCGATCGTGTCACCGAAGCCCGGCGTCTGGAACAGGTCCCGGGCGTAGGCCCACAGGGCCGGGAGCTCGGTCAGCTTCTGCCGGTTGCACTTGAAGTGGCCGTGGTAGACCGCGTCGAAGCGCACGAGGGTCGGGAAGAGGCGGACGTCGGCCTCCGTGAGGGTGTCGCCGACCAGGTAGCGCCGGCCGCCGAGCCGCCGCTCCAGCCAGTCCAGCCGCTCCCACAGGCGCCGGTACGCCTCGTCGTACGCCTTCTGGCCGCCGGCGAAACCGCACTGGTAGACGCCGTCGTTGACGTCCCGGTACACCTTGGCGGCCACGTCGTCGATCTCGTCGCGCCACCTCTCCGGGTAGAGGTCCGGCGCGCCGTCCCGCTGATGGGCCGCCCACTGGCTGCCCAGGTCGAGCGTGATCTGCTCGAAGTCGTTGGTCACCACTTCGCCGGTGGGGACGTCGACGATCGCGGGCACGGTGATGCCGCTCCGATAGCCCGGTTCGCGCCGGAAGAACGCCTCCTGCAGCCTTTCGATGCCGAGGACGGGGTCCCGGCCGCCCGGGTCCAGGTGGAAGGACCAGCTGCGCTCGTCGTGCAGGGGCCCGGCGAGTCCCATCGAGAGCACGTCCTCCAGGCCCATCAGCCGCCGGACGATCGCGCTGCGGTTCGCCCAGGGGCAGGCCCGGGCGATGACCAGCCGGTAGCGCCCGGGTTCCACGGGATAGCCGTCGCGCCCGTCGGCCGTGATCCTGGTCGTGAGGTACGTGCGGTCGCGCTCGAAGGCGCCGTCACCGGTCATCGTTCCAGACCTTCCCCGTGTGCCGCGGAGCCGTTCGGGGGGTGCGGACGGCTGCGGCGGCTGCCGCACGGTCTCCATGAGGGGCTTCTCGACGGGCCATGCACCGGCGATTACCCGCGCCGGCCCGTACTACGCCCGCCCCGAGGCGCGAGACGACCGGTCGCGGACCGAGTAGGCCGCCCCGGCACGGCGGCGAGGGCCTCGCCCGGCTCCGGCCGGCTCACCGGAGAGCCCCGACGTCAGGGGCGGGAGGCCCCTGCCCCGACGACGCCGACCTCGTCGCCGGCGCCGTCGCCGCCGAAGGCACGGCGGTAGGCGGTGGGGGAGATGCCGAACGCGGTCCTCATGTGGACGCGCAGGGAGTTCCCGGAACCGAGCCCGGCACGGTGCGCCACCAGGTCGATCGGAAGGTCGGTCGTCTCCAGGAGCTGCTTGGCGAGTTCGAGCCGCTGGGCCGTGAGCCATTGCCCGGGCGTCACGCCGACCTCGTCGCGGAACCGGCGGGTGAAGGAGCGCAGACTCATCCGGGCGTGTTCGGCGAGCCGGGCCAGCGTGAGCGGTTCCGCGAGGTGTTCGAGGGCCCAGGCACGGGTGGCGGTGGTGCTGGCCAGGGTGGGCTCGGGGACCGGGCGGTCGATGAACTGGGCCTGCCCGCCGTCTCGCCAGGGCGGTACGACGCACATGCGGGCGGCGCGGTTGGCGGCCGCCGCGCCGTGGTCGCGGCGGATCATGTGCAGGCACAGGTCGACACCGGCGGCCACGCCCGCGGAGGTGAGCACGTCGCCGTCGTCGACGAACAGCACCTCCTCGTCCAGCTTGACCCCGGGAAAGGCCCGGCGGAACTCCGGGGCCAGGTTCCAGTGGGTGGTGGCCGGCCGGCCGTCGAGGAGACCGGCGGCGGCGAGCACGTACGACCCGGAGCAGATCGACACCAGTCGGGTTCCCGGCCTGATCCCGGCGATGGCGGCGCCGACCTCGGGCGGCAGCGGGCCTCCGCGGCTCAGCTCGGGCATGGCGTGCGTGGGCGGGACGATCACGGTGTCGGCTTCGGCGAGCGCCTCCGGGCCGGCCGCGGGCTGCACGGTGAAACCGGCGTCGCTGAGGACGGGGGCGCCGTCGGCCGTACAGACGGTGACCTCGTAGAGGGGCCCGCCCTCGGCGTCCTCCACGCTTCCGAAGACCCGGGAGGGGATGCCCAGCTCGAAGGGGGGCACGCCCGGGAGGGCGAGCACGGCGATGCGGTGCGGGCCCGTCCGTTCCTCCGCCCGCTCGTCTCCCCCGGTCGTCACCGGAATCTCACCCATGGCCAGATCCTGTCACATAGTGGCTAGGAGGCCAACACCTCGCCGGGGCGGAATGTCCGATCGTGGAGCGGTCGCCGCCGGAAGGGATCCGGCGGCATCCCGATGAGAGACGGAAGCGAGGCGGACGGCATGCGTGCGGTGGTCGTGGAGCAGTGGGGCGGACCCGAGAACCTGGTCGAGCGCGAGGTGGAGCGCCCCGAGCCGGGCCTGAACGAGGTCCTGGTGCGGGTGCGCGCGGCGGGGGTGAACCCGGTGGACTGGAAGACCCGCGCGAGCGGCGCCCTCATAGGATGGGGCGACGTGCCCGTCCTCGGCTGGGACGTGTCCGGCACGGTCGAGGCCGTCGGCCCCGGCGTGGGGATCTTCCGCCCCGGCGACGAGGTCTTCGGGATGCCGCTGTTCCCGCGCCAGGCGGGCGGATACGCCGAGTACGTGGTGGCACCGGCGCGCCATCTCGCGCCGAAGCCGTCGTCCCTCACGCACGTGGAGGCGGCCGCGCTGCCGCTCGCCGCCCTGACCGCCTGGCAGGCTCTCGTCGACGCGGCGGACGTCCGCCCCGGCGAGCGCGTACTGGTGCACGCCGCGGCCGGAGGGGTCGGGCACCTCGCCGTGCAGATCGCCAAGGCCCGCGGCGCGTACGTCGTCGGCACCGCGAGCGCGGCCAAGCACGACCTGGTGCGGGAGCTGGGCGCCGACGAGGTGGTCGACTACCGCGCGGCCCGCTTCGAGGACGTCGTCTCCGACATCGACGTCGTGCTGGACGGTCTCGGAGGGGAGACGGCCGAGCGCTCCCTGAAGGTGCTCCGTGACGGCGGCCGGCTCATCACGCTGCCGGGCCCGGACGACGTGCCCGCCGCCCGGGACGGCGTACTGGCCGCGTGGGTCCTGGTCGAACCCGACCACCTCGGCCTGCGCGAGATCGCGGCCCTGGTGGAGCGGGGCGCGCTGAGGCCGGTGGTCGACACCGTGCTGCCGCTCGCCGAGGCCGCGGAGGCCCACGCGATCGGTGAGCGGGGCCGTACGACGGGCAAGATCGTCCTGTCGGTCGCCTGACCCCGTCCCCCGCCCTGCGGGCCGCCCGCGGGCGGCCCGCGCGAACCGCGCCCCCTCCCGGTCGCGGTCGGCGGGCGTGCTCGCACGGCGCGCGGCCGCGCCTTCCGCGACCCCGGGAATCACATGATCCACGAGGTGGCGCCCGGGTGCGGGTCCGCGCGTGACGCGCGGCGGAGAGGGCGGCCATACTGATCCGCGGCATTTCAGCGGGGGACGTGCGACACAGGGGGTGGAGCGTGGACGGCGTGGACCTGCCGGAACGCATCGGCGACTACGCCGTGGAGCGTGCGCTGGGCGCGGGTGGCATGGGGACGGTGTACCTGGCGCGGTCCCGGGGCGGACGTACCGTGGCCGTCAAGGTGGCCCGTCCCGAGCTGGCCGCCGATCCGCACTTCCGCGCCCGGTTCCGCGCCGAGGTCGACGCCGCGCGCAGGGTCGGCGGGTTCCATACGGCGCAGGTCGTGGACGCCGACCCCGACGCGCCGGCCCCCTGGCTGGCGACCGCCTACATCGCGGGGCCGACGCTGTCGGGACTGCTCGCCGAGCGGGGGCCGATGGACGAGGCCCGACTGCGGCTGCTCGGCGCGGCGTTGACGGAGGCGCTGCAGGCCATCCACGGTTGCGGCCTCGTCCACCGTGACCTCAAGCCGGGCAACATCATCATGGCCGACGACGGTCCGCGCGTGCTCGACTTCGGTATCTCCCGGGCCCTGGAGGCGACCCGGCTGACCTCAACCGGCGCGACCTTCGGCACCCCCGGCTTCCTGGCCCCCGAGCAGGCCCAGGGCCTCGAAGTGGGCGCCGCCGCCGATGTGTTCGCGCTGGGCGCGGTGCTGGTCGCGGCGGCCGGTGGGCAGGCGTTCGGGGAGGGCACCCCGATGATGCTGATGTACCGGGCCGTGCACGAGCCGGCGGACCTGTCCGCCGTGCCCGAGGGCGTCCGCCCGGTGGTCGCCGCCTGCCTGGCCAAGGATCCGGCGCGAAGGCCGACCGCCCAAAGGCTGTTGGACCTGCTGGCCCCTCGCACCGCCGGGGAGCCGGCGGCCGACGCGCCCGCCCACCCGCCGACGACGGCGTCCCCGCCCGCCCCGTCCGTCCTGCCTGCCCCGACCGCTCCGTCCGCCCCGTCCGTGCCGACGCCGACCGTCGTGTCGGCCGCGGCACCGACCGCCGAGGGCGTCGCCGGTGCCGCGACCGTCGCCGCGGCCCCGCACGCCGAGTCCCGAGGCGCCGGGTCCCCGCACGCCGACTCCCCGTCCGGGTTCCCGCGGCAACCGTCCCCGAGCCGGGAGGCGGAGACCGCACCGCCGGGGAGGAAGCCCACCGGACGGGCAGTCGCGGTGGTGGCCGGGGCCCTGCTCGTGCTCGGCGGCGCGGGCTACGGCGTCTACGCGTCCGGAGCCTCGGGCCGGGGCTCGGGCTCGGACGCGTCCTTCCCCAGGGCCACGCACGAACTCGTCCTTCCCGAGTCGATGGTGGACGGCGCGTACGGGCGCGACATCGAGCACCGCCTCCCCCCGGACCCGCAGCCGGACAACGGAGGCCAGAGGGGCTCGACGCACTACTCCGCCGACTACACCGTCACCAGTACCGGCAGGGAGAAGGGGGTCGTGTTCCGCACGGTGCAGGTGTACGGCTCGTCCGGACGGTACAAGGATCCGGAGGGGGACCGGGACGGCCTGATGAGAGCCATGACCGTCACGGGCAGCGAGACCGTCGGCGAGCCGCCCAGGACGATCCGCCCTCCCGGCTCGGACGTCGATTTCCGCTGCACGACGGTGGACGACGAGACCGTGTGCGGCTGGGGCGACGACAACACCACCGTCGCGATCGCGTTCACCCCGACCAGCTCGCTGGAAGTGGCCGCGGCGGAGACCCGCAAGATCCGCGACGACCTACGCCGGCCGATCACGCAACAGCCCTGACCGCTCGCCTGCGGCGCCATCCGCCTCCGACGCCCCGTGCGGGGACGCCCTCTGCGGGCCGGTCACGTGCGCAGGCGTCCAGCGGGCGTCCAAGGGGATGCCCCCGTGGCGTGGCCCAGTGGCAGGCGTCGCACGCCCGCGGGCGTGTCAGCCGCCCAGGACGGTCCTGACCGGGAAGCGGCGGGGAGCGTCCTCGTGCTCGTCCAGGTGCCGGCCCGTCGTCTCCAGGGCGGGACGGAGGTCGTTCTCGGCGAGGAGGTGGTCGTGAGACGCGGGGACGGCAGGCGCGCGGAACGGGGCGCGGCCACGGCAGGGCCCCCGCGCGCCGAACACCGCGAGCGGCACGCGGGGGCCTCCTGGCCGGTTGTCCTTCGCGGCGAGAGCCACTCCTCCGCGCTGGGCCGGTGTGAGCAGTCAAACAGGCTTCGCGGTGAAGGGCGATGGGACCGAGACACGGAAACGGACCCTCGCGGGCGGCCTGGGTACGGATGATCATCCAAGAGGAAATCAAAGGGCGAGGGTCACATCTGCGAGGTGTGCGCCAGATCAGGTCTGGTGCATGCGACTTCGTGTCGAGCGGTCCGACACGCCGGCCACATGCCGAAGGCTCCGCCCTCGACGAGGATCAGCGGCCCGATCGCGATCAGGACGAGGAAGACGGCCACGTACACCGCCATCGCGCCGGCGCCGGACGCCGCCGCCACGGCGACGGCCAGGAAGGTCGCGAAACCGAGGTACCGACCGAGGACCACGCGGCGAGCGGCCCCTCGCAGCATGCCCGCCCGTCACCGCCCCAGCCCCGTGATGACCTGTGCGAGAGGCCACTTGGGCAGGGAAAACGCAAGTTCGACAGGGACCGCGGAGGCGGCTACCTTCACCTGGTCCTCGGCGATCGCCCACGGTCGTACGGGAGTTCCTTCAGGCCGAGTCGTCCGCGACGGGACGAGCCGGCCGCGCCCCACGAATCCTCGCCCATGCCCAAGCCACCGAACCGGATCCGCACCAGGCACCCCCACCAGGAAGAGACGCATGCCCTTTCTTGCCCTGTATACGTTCGGCGTCCTGAAGTCGCCCCTCTCCGATCCCGGACCCCTCACGCGCGAGTTCTACGAGAGGGGTGAGGCCGTCTACCGGAAGATCGGCCGGCACCCCGGGTACCTCGCTCGTGCCGAAGCGGCGGGCGGTGACCGGGGCCGGCTCTTCGACGCCGACTGGGGCGCATGGGGAGAGTTCGCCGTACCGACGTGGTACGACAAGGGCCGTACGGTGGAAACCACCGCCCTGGCCACGACCCTCTCGCTCTGGACCGACCTGCGCTCCGCCTTCGACGCCGTCTACACCGGTCTGCACCGTGAGGCGCTGAACCGGCGTTACGACTGGTTCGAGAGGACGGGACACCCGAGTCACGTGTTCTGGTGGGTCTCCGACGGCGTGACACCCACCTGGCAGGACGGCGTCTCCAGGCTGGAACACCTCCACGACCACGGCTCCGCGCCGCACGCCTTCACCTTCCACCACGCGTTCGCCCCGGACGGAACTCCGCGTACGGGCTTGAAAGACTGACGTCGGGGGCCCTCCTGGAACGGGCGAGGGAATTCGTCCGTTCGGCTGGTGGATGCGACGCATGATGACGACAGGGGATTTTCCTCGGGTAGCGTCGGCGACAGTGCAGGTCACAGAAGTGACGGTTGCTCATTCCCGGTTCTTGCGAGGCGTGTTCCCATGACCCTGTCCATTCGTAACCGGCTCCCCGGCACGGTCACCGCCGTCACCACGGGCGAGGCCATGGCGTCGGTGAAGGTGCGCCTGGCCGGCGGTCAGGACATCACCGCCGCCATCACCGCCGACGCCGTCAAGGACCTGGGTCTGGCCGAGGGCTCCGCGGTCCAGGCCCTGGTGAAGTCGACCGAAGTCGCCCTCGCGACCGGCCCGGTGGAGGGCATCTCCATCCGCAACCAGCTCGCCGGCTCCGTCACCGAGGTGTCGACCGGCGGCGCCATGGGCTCGGTGAAGGTCTCCGTCGGGGGCGGCGAGCTGACCGCGGCCATCACCAAGGACGCCGTCGAGGAGCTCGGCCTGAACGCCGGCACGTCCGTCGTCGCCCTGATCAAGTCGACCGAGATCTCCCTCTCCGCCGCCTGATCACTCGCGCCGCGCGAGAGGGCCGCGCTCCCGAGGACAAGAGCGCGGCCCTCCCTCGTTCCTCGGCGAAGCGTGCCAGGGCCCTGCCCTCGACCGCCCCCTGCCGGACCCGTCCCGCGCCGCGCCCGACCTCCGCGTACAACCGCCGCCCGGTGATGCGGCCCGGCGGGCTCGCCTCGTAGGGGAGCAGGATGTGCGGTCCGGACCGGACATCCGCTTGTGCCGGCGCCAGGCCGTACCGAACGTCTCGTTCGGGCCGTTTCCGGCGGGATCGGCGTAGTGCTCGATGCCGCGCTGTGCGATCTTCGCGTACGCGGAGTCGAACTCCTCCTCGGAGACGAGGAAGGCATAGTGCTGGGGAGTTGTCCTGTCCGCCGGGGCCGTGGCGAAGTCCAGCGTGACGCCGTTGCTCAGGTCGACCGCGACGAACGGACCCCCCTCGGCGGTGATCTCAAGGCCCAGCAGGTCGGCGAAGAACTCCGCCGACTCCCGGTTGTCCCGGCGTGGACGATCGTGTGATCCAACTCGACCGACAAGGAACGCCTCCAAGGGCATCTCCTGGCGCCTCCATCGGGCTGGGCCCTGGTCGCACCGTAGGGCGCGTTCCGCTCGTTCCGCGCACGAGGAGCCGCCGCACCCTCCCGCCGAGGGCGGGTGCGGCGGCTCCGCCGATCACGGGGCCGGACGGGGCCCCGTGCCGTTCACCCCACCGGGGCCGTACGGGCGAGGGCGTCCAGGGCCGCTTCTTCGGCGAGGGCGCGGTCCTCCGGGACCAGGCCGATGCGGGTGCGGCGGTCGAGGAGGTCGGAGGTGTCGAGGGCGCCTTCGTGGCGGACCGCCCACACCAGTTCGGCGCCCGTGACGGGGTGGCCGGGCACGACGGGCTCGGCGAGGGCGGGGTCTTCGAGAGCGAGGGCGTGGACGGCCGGGGCCTCGGAACCGTAGCGCTGTACGAGGCGGGGCGGGACGTCGAGACCGGCGAGGGTCTCCGGGCGGGCCGCGCCGACGAGGGGGACGGACGCGGTGCGGCACGCGCCGGCGGTCAGGCCGCGGACGGCGACGGCCGCGTCGACGGCGTCCTGGGCCATGCGGCGGTAGGTGGTCAGCTTGCCGCCGACGACGGTGACGACGCCGTCGGGCGACGTGAGCACGGCGTGCTTGCGCGAGATGTCGGCGGTGCGGCCCTCCGGGTCCCGGGTGTCGAGCAGGGGCCGCAGTCCGGCGAAGGCCCCGACCACGTCGGAGCGGTGGACGGTGACGTCGAGGGCGGAGCCGAGGACGTCGAGGAGGAAACCGATGTCGGTCTCGGGGACCTCCGGAACGTCGGGGACGTCGCCGTCGACGGGCTCGTCGGTGAGGCCGACGTACACGCGTCCGTCGCCCTGGGGCAGGACCAGGACGAAGCGGTTCGTCTCGCCGGGGATCGGGATGTGCAGTCCGGCGGAGAGGCGGCCGAGGGTCTCCGACCGCAGGACGAGGTGGGTGCCGCGCGAGGGCCGCAGACGCACGTCGTCGACGAGGCCGCCCGCCCAGACTCCGGTCGCGTTGACGACGGTGCGGGCGCGGACGCGCAGCTCCTGGCCGGTGGTCTCGTCGCGCACCAGCGCGCCGTCGCCGCGGAGTTCCAGGGCCCGGACGCGGGTGAGGACGTGGGCGCCGTAGGCGGCCGCGGTGCGGGCGATCGCGGTCACCAGGCGTGCGTCGTCGGAGAGCCGTCCGTCCCAGGAGAGCAGTCCGCCGCGCAGGCCGACGGGGCGCAGGGCCGGGGCGAGGTGGCGGGTCTCGACGGCGGACAGCGTGCGCGGCTGCGGCAGCGTGCGGCGCGAGGTGCGGGCGCCGACGCGCAGCAGGTCGCCCGCCACGAATCCGGCGCGGGCGAGGGCGGCCTGGCCGCGGCTGACCAGCGGGGTGAGGGGGAGCACGAAGGGCTGGGCGCGGACGAGGTGGGGGGCGGTGCGCTCCATGAGGATGCCGCGCTCGACGGCGCTCTCGTGGGCGACGTCGAGCTGCCCGGACGCGAGGTAGCGCAGTCCGCCGTGGATCAGCTTGGAGCTCCAGCGGGAGGTGCCGAACGCGAGGTCGTGGGCGTCGATCGCGGCGACGCTGAGCCCGCGGGTCGCGGCGTCGAGCGCGGCTCCGGCTCCGGTGGCGCCGAGCCCGACGACGAGCACGTCGACCGTGTCGCCGTCGGCGAGCCGGTCCAGTGCGCGCCGGCGCCGCTCGGCGTTCAGCGAGGAGCCGGGCAGGGCGGTGCTGCTCGTGGGGTTCATGGGGCGAGGGTCCTCTCCAGCAGGGTGCGCAGCTCTTCGAGGAAGGCGGCTTCGCTCAGTTCGGGATCGTCCTCGTCGGCCATGGTGCGCAGGGAGAGCGTGAAGGACTGGACGACGAGCAGCAGGGACCGGGCCTGCAGGTCGGGGTGGACGCGTCGTACGGAACCGTCCTCGTGTCCTTCGTCCAGTGCCGTGACGAGGAGCCCGAGCAGGGCGTCCTGGCTGGCGCCCCGCCGGTCGAGGACGTACGGCAGCAGCAGCTCGGGGTCGACGTCGAGGATCTTCCGGAACAGCGGATGGGACCGGAACGCGGCGACTCCCGCCACCAGTCCCTCGACGATCCGGGCCCGTTCGGGGCGGTCGTCCCCGGGGGGCGGCATGGCGTCGGCGGCGACGGCGATCCATTCACGGGTCATCAGGTCGCCGACGAGGGTGCGCACGTCGGGCCAGCGTCGGTACAGCGTCATCCGGGACACGCCGGCGCGCCGGGCGACGTCGGTGAGGGTGGTTCGCCGCACGCCGACGGCGAGCACGCAGTCGCGTGCGGCGTCGAGTACGGGATCTGCGTCCGCATGGTTGTGACGAATGGGCGTCATCTGTCACAGTGTAATGCCAGTGCGGGCCGAGCGGCAGCGCTGTCCGTGAAACAGACCGTGAGGAACCTCTCGAAGTGGACATGTTGTGGAGTGGCTGGGGCGACCCGGCCAAGGCGGCGCCCCTGCCCGAATCGGTGACCGGCCTGCTGCGGGACCTGCTCGGTGTCACGCCGCGCGAGAGCGGCCCGTCCGACCTCGCCGACATCGAAGTGCCCGCCCCGGCGCTGACCGACGAGGCGACCAGGGCGCTGCGCGCCGCCGTCGCCGCCCCCGACGCCCTGCGGGACGACGCCGAGAGCCGCATCCGGCACACCCGCGGCAAGTCGACCCCCGACCTCCTGCGCATCCGCGCGGGCGAGGTCGACGACATCCCGGCCGCCGTCGTCCTGCCCGCCGGCCACGACGAGGTCCTCGCCGTGCTGCGGGCCTGCGCGGAGCACGGCCTGTCCGTCGTCCCGTTCGGCGGCGGCACCTCCGTCGTCGGCGGCCTCGCGCCCACCACGAAGCGGCCCTTCGTCGCCCTCGACCTGCGGCGCCTCGACCAGCTCCTCGCCATCGACGAGGTGTCGCGCACCGCCACCCTCCACCCCGGCCTGCGCGGCCCCCGGTGCGAGGCGCTGCTCAACGAGCGGGGCTGGACGCTCGGCCACTTCCCGCAGTCCTTCGAATGGGCGTCCATCGGCGGCTTCGCCGCGGCCCGCTCCAGCGGCCAGGCCTCGGCCGGCTACGGCCGCTTCGACGAGATGGTCCTCGGCCTGAAGGTCGCCACCCCCGAAGGCACGCTGTGGAGCGGCCGGGCCCCGCGCTCCGCGGCCGGCCCCGACCTGCGCCAGCTGATCCTCGGCTCCGAAGGCGCCCTCGGCGTGATCACCTCGGTGACCGTACGCATCCGCCCGCTGCCGCAGAAGCGGATCTACGAGGCCTGGCGCTTCGCCTCCTTCGAAGCGGGCACGGCGGCACTGCGCCGACTCGCCCAGGACGGCCCGCGCCCCACGGTGCTGCGGCTGTCGGACGAGTCCGAGACCTTCATCGGACTGGCGCAGCCGGATGCCATCGGCGACACCGAGCTCCCGCAGAACCCCGGCTGCATGGCCGTCGTCGGCTTCGAGGGCACCGAGGCCGACACGGCCGCCCGCCGCGCCGCCGCCCGCGAGGTCCTCCTCGCCTGCGACGGCGAGTTCCTCGGCGAGGAGGCCGGCGACAAGTGGGAGCACGGCCGTTACGACGCGCCCTACCTGCGCGACGCGCTGCTCGACGCCGGGGCGTTCGCCGAGACGCTGGAGACGGCCGCCTTCTGGTCCGCGATCCCCGGCCTGTACGCGGCGGTACGCGACACGCTGACCCGCACCCTCACCGAGGCCGGCACCCCGCCGCTCGTCATGTGCCACATCTCGCACACCTACGAGAACGGCGCCTCGCTGTACTTCACCGTCGTCTCCGCACAGGGCGAGGACCCCGTCGCGCACTGGGCGCCGGCGAAGCGGGCGGCCAACGACGCGATCCTGGCGGCGGGCGGCACCATCAGCCACCACCACGGCGTCGGCACCGACCACCGCGACTGGTACGCCCGGGAGGTCGGTCCCCTCGGCATCCGCATGCTCCAGGCGGTCAAGGCCGAGATCGACCCGTCCGGCGTGCTCAGCCCCGGGGTCCTCATCCCCGTCCGCTGATCCTCCCGCTGAACCCCACCCGCTGAACCCCTTCCTCCCGAACTCCTTCTTCTGCCGCCCGGAGGCCAGATCCATGCGACAGTTCACCGCCGTCGTCAACCCCACCGCAGGGGGTTCCAGCGGCACGGCGGGTCTGCTCCCGCTGGCCCGGCTGCTGCGGGAGGCGGGCGCGCGGCTCGACACCGTCTACAGCCGCAGCCTGGAACACGCACGGGAACTCGCCCGGGACGCCGGGGCGAAGGGGCACGTCGTGCTCGCCGTCGGCGGTGACGGCATGGCCGGCACCGTCGGCGGCGCGCTCAGCGGCACGGACACGGTCTTCGGCCTGGTCCCCGCCGGCCGCGGCAACGACTTCGCGCGCGCCCTGGGGCTTCCCACGGACGCCCCGGGCCTCGCGAAGGTGCTGCTCGACGGCGAACCGCGGGCCGTCGACACCATCGAGGTGGAGTCCGCCGGGCACACGGGGACCCACGTCCTCGGCAGCGTGTACGCGGGTGTCGACGCGGTGGCCAACCGCCACGCCAACGCCTCCCGTCTGCTGCGCGGCGCGGCCTCCTACTACGCCGGCGGCCTCCGGGCGGTCCTCGCCTGGAAGCCCGCCGCGTACCGCATCACGATCGACGGGATCCGGCACGAGCGCACCGGCTACACCGTGGTCGCGGCCAACTCCGGCTTCTACGGATTCGGAAGGAACGTCGCACCGGGCGCCCGGGTCGACGACGGCCTCCTCGACGTCGTGGTCATCAAGGAGGCGCCCAAGCGTCTCTTCTTCGCCATGATGAACGAGCTGAAGACGGGCGCGCACGTGAACCGCCCCCAGATCGAGATCCTGCGGGGCAGGGAGATTCGCATCGAGGCCGACCGCCCCCTCCCGTACGGCGCGGACGGCGAGGTCGACGCGACCCTGCCGGTGACCCTCAGGGTGAGGCCCGCCGCTCTCCGCGTGCTGGCCTGAGCACGGCGCGGGACCTCCCCCGACCGGTGGGGACGCCGGGGCCGGGCGTCGACGAGCACCCCGGGCCGCGCGAACCTAGCGTGGAGGGGTGGGAACCGACGTCACGGAGGGACCACGGGCATGAACGCCGGAGTGGAGAAGGCCAAGGGCAGGCTCAAGGAGATCGCCGGAAAGATCACCGGCCACGAGCGCCTCGAGGCCGAGGGCAGGACGGACCAGGTGAGAGCCAAGATCCGTCAGAAGGCGACGAGCGTTCGTCGTCGGGCCGAAGGCATCAGGGACTCGTTCAGACACGACCGTTCCTAGGGCGGGCACGGATGCCTGCGGGGCGTCCGCGCCGACGCCCCGCCGCGGGGCTCAGGACGACGGAGGGTGAGTGGCCAGCCAGTGCCGGGCGATCTGCTCGCGCGTGGCGACCCACGCGCCGCCGCGCCGTGCGACGTGCCGAAGGAATCCGTCGAGGGCGCGGACGCGGCCGGGCCTGCCGATGATCCGGCAGTGCAGGCCGACGCTCATCATGCGGGGGCGCTCGGCACCTTCCGCGTGCAGGGCGTCGAACGTGTCGACGAGATAGGCGAGCATGTCGTCCGCGGTCGTGAACCCGTGGACGATCAAGAACTTGAAGTCGTTCGCGTCGAGGCTGTACGGCACCACGAGGTGCGGGCGCCCGGCGGTCTCCACGTAGAAGGGGAGATCGTCCGAATAGTCGTCGGAGTCGTAGAGGAAACCGCCCTCCTCGACGACGAGGCGCCGCGTGGCGGAGCTCGTCCGGCCGGTGTACCACCCCACGGGCCGGCGTCCGACGAGCCGCTCGATCGTCGCGGCCGTGCGCGCGACGTCGGCGCGCTCGACATCCTCGGGCACGTCGCGGTAGTCGATCCAGCGCCAGCCGTGGCCGGCCACCTCCCACCCGGCGGCGCCCATCGCACGCGCAGCGTCCGGATGGCGTTCGAGGGCCTGTCCCACGGCGTGCACGGTGAGCGGCGCACCGTGCGCGACGACCGTGCGGTGGACGCGCCAGAACCCTGCCCGCGCGCCGTAGGCGAACATCGACTCCACGTTCAGATCACGTCCGCCGGTGACCGGCGGCGCGCCGACGACCTCGTGCAGAAAACCCTCCGAGGCCGGGTCGCCGTCGAGGACGTTGCGCTCGCCGCCCTCCTCGTAGTTGAGGACGAGGCTGACGGCCACACGGGCACCGCCCGGCCAGGCGGCACGCGGCGGCTCGGCGCCGTAGCCGACGAGGTCGCGCTGCTGCTCGGACACGGCGGCACCCTACCGCCGGACGGCCGCCCTCCCGCCGAGGCGCGGCGAAGCCGCCTCGGCGGAGACGGGGGCGGCACGACCCCCCGGGCCGCCCCCGCCTCGGCGGCGCGGGCCCGGATCCGTGATCTGATGCACCCAGCCCGTGCCGTTGTCGAATCCCCTCGGATGGCCCGATGAGCACTCCGCACACCCCGGCGTCATCGCCGTCGCGCACGCCGGAGCCGGAGCCCCGGCACGCCGGATGGCTGGAACTCTTCTTCGACCTGGTCTTCGTCGCCGTCGTCGCCCAGCTCTCGCACGGCCTCCACGGCGATCCCGGCCCGCGCGAGTTCGCCGTCTTCCTCGGCCTCTACTTCCCGCCCTGGTGGATGTGGGCGAACCTCACGGTCTCCGCGAACCTCTTCCAGGACGACAGCGCCCGCCGCCGCCTCGTCATGCTGACGGCGATGCTGTGCCTCGCCGTGATGGCCGCCGCGGTGCCCGAGGCCGACGGCGACCGTGCCCCCGCCTACGCCCTCGGCTACGCGGGCACCCGCCTCGTCCTGCTCGCCCTGTGGTGGCCCGCCACGCGCTATCCCGCGCCCCGCACGCTGCCCCGCTGGCGGCCGCTGACCTACTGCCTGCTCTCCGGGGCGCTCTGGGCCGGCTCGGCGGCGGTCCCCGCTCCCTGGCGCTACGGGATGTGGGCGGCCCTGCTGCTGGCGGAGACGGTCCTGCTGCTGACCGCCCGGGGGCGAGGCCTCCCGGGCCGGGTCCACACCGGTCACCTGGTCGAGCGGGTCGGCCTGTTCGTGATCATCGTCCTCGGCGAGTCGGTGCTGGCCCTCATCACGTCCACCGACCACACGTGGACCGCCCGGGCCGGGGTCGTGGCGCTGCTCGGGTTCGTCCTGCTGGCCGCCCTCTGGTGGTCCTACTTCGACTTCGCCTCGACGGCGGCGGAGCGCGTCATGGGCGCCGCCGGCACCCGCGAGGCCTACTTCCTCGCCCGGGACGTGGGCGGCTTCCTCCACTTCTTCGTCACCGCCGCCGTCATCTCCATGGCCGCCGGGCTGGCCACGGCCGTGGAGGAGTCCGGCCACGAGCACCTGGCGCGGGGCGCGGTCTGGGCCCTCGCCGGCGGGCTGGCGGTCTACCACGGAGCGCACGCCCTGATCGCGCTCCGGTTCGGCCGTCCGCCGCGTCAGGTGGCCGTCTGGGCGCTGCCCGGAGTCGCGGTCCCCCTCCTGGTCGTTCTCGGCACGGACGTGCTCGCCCCGTGGCTGGTGGTCCTCCTCCTCGCGGCCGAGGCCATCGCCCACCTCCTGTACGCCAGGACCGTGCTGTCCCGCCGTCGGGCCGCCGGCACCGCGTAGCCGGTCCGACCCGACCGCCGCCCGGTCCGGCGGTGCTCCGCCGGACCGGACCGCCGCACCCGCGTGCGGCGCGGGAGCGCGTCAGACGTTGCGGCGGTACTGGCCGCCGACCTCGAAGAACGCCTCGGTGATCTGCTGGAGGGTGCAGACCCTGGCCGCGTCCATGAGGACGGCGAAGGCGTTCTCGCCGCTGACCGCGGCCTCCTTGAGGGCGGCCAGGGCCGTGTGGGCCTGGTCGTGGTGGCGGGTCTGGAAGTCCTGCACCCGCTCCAGCTGGGACCGCTTCTCGTGCTCGGTGGCGCGGGCGAGTTCGACGGTGCCGGGTTCGGCGGTGTCCGCGTGGGGGTTGCGGAAGGTGTTGACGCCGATGATGGGCAGGGTGCCGTCGTGCTTGCGCTGCTCGTAGAGCATCGACTCGTCCTGGATGCGGCCGCGCTGGTAGCCGGTCTCCATCGCGCCGAGCACGCCGCCGCGCTCGCTGATGCGCTCGAACTCCTGGAGCACGGCCTCCTCGACCAGGTCGGTGAGCTCGTCGATGACGAACGACCCCTGCAGGGGGTTCTCGTTCATCGCCAGGCCCCACTCCCTGTTGATGATCAGCTGGATGGCCAGGGCGCGGCGGACCGATTCCTCGGTGGGGGTGGTGACGGCCTCGTCGTAGGCGTTGGTGTGCAGGCTGTTGCAGTTGTCGTAGATGGCGATGAGCGCCTGGAGGGTGGTGCGGATGTCGTTGAAGTCCATCTCCTGGGCGTGCAGGGAGCGTCCGGAGGTCTGGACGTGGTACTTCAGCTTCTGGGAGCGCTCGTTGGCGCCGTACTTCTCCTTCATCGCCACCGCCCAGATGCGGCGGGCGACGCGGCCGAGGACGGAGTACTCGGGGTCCATGCCGTTGGAGAAGAAGAACGACAGGTTCGGGGCGAAGTCGTCGACGTCCATGCCGCGGGCCAGGTAGGTCTCGACGTAGGTGAAGCCGTTGGCGAGCGTGAAGGCGAGCTGGCTGATCGGGTTCGCGCCGGCTTCGGCGATGTGGTAGCCGGAGATGGACACCGAGTAGAAGTTGCGGACCTTGTTCGCGATGAACCACTCCTGGATGTCGGCCATCATCCGCAGCGAGAACTCGGTGGAGAACAGGCAGGTGTTCTGGCCCTGGTCCTCCTTGAGGATGTCCGCCTGGACGGTGCCGCGCACGGTGGCGAGCGCGTGGGCGCGCAGCTCGGCCGCCTCCTCGGCGGACGGCTCGCGGCCCTCGGCGGCGCGGAACCGGTCGAGCTGCTGGTCGACGGCCGTGTTGAGGAAGAACGCGAGCACCGTCGGGGCCGGCCCGTTGATCGTCATGGACACCGAGGTCGTCGGCGCGATCAGGTCGAAGCCGTCGTAGAGCGTCTTCATGTCGTCGAGGGTCGCGACCGAGACGCCGGAGGTGCCGACCTTGCCGTAGATGTCGGGGCGCTCGCCGGGGTCGCGGCCGTACAGCGTGACCGAGTCGAAGGCGGTGGAGAGCCGGGTGGCCGGCTGGCCCTCGGACAGCAGCTTGAACCGGCGGTTGGTGCGGAACGGGTCGCCCTCGCCGGCGAACATCCGCGCGGGGTCCTCGCCGTCGCGCTTGAAGGGGAACACCCCGGCGGTGAAGGGGAAGTGACCGGGCAGGTTCTCGCGGCGCCAGAAGCGCACCAGCTCGCCGTGGTCGGCGAACCGGGGCAGGGCCACGCGCGGGATCTTGTTGCCGGACAGCGACTCGCGGGTCAGCTTGGTGCGGATCTCCTTGTCCCGGATCCGCACGACCTGCTCGTCGCCGGAGTACGACTCCACGACGGCCGGCCACTTCTCGATCTGGTCCGCCACCTCGTGGGGGAGCCGCTTGCGGGCGTCCGTGAGCAGCGCGTCCACGCCGGCCTCGTCGTACTCGGCCCGGGCGAGCTCGGCCTTGACCGTGTCCAGGCGCTGCACCCGGCGCGCCGCCTCGACGAGGCGCTCGGTCTCCGAGTGGTACGTGCGGACGGTCTCGCTGATCTCGGTGAGGTAGCGGACCCGGTCGGCGGGCACGACCTGCCGGATGCCGGAGGAGTGGCGCACGTCGACCGGCGCCAGCGTGCCCGGGGCGAGCGTGAGCCCCTTCTCGGCGAGGGCGGTCTTGAGGTGCTGGTGGAGCGCGGTGACGCCGTCGTCGTTGAAGGTGGCCGCCGAGGTGCCGTAGACCGGCATGTCCTCGGGCCGCTTGTCGAACGCCTCGCGGTTGCGGACCAGCTGACGGGCCACGTCGCGCAGGGCGTCCTTGGCACCGCGCCGCTCGAACTTGTTGATGGCCACGACGTCGGCGAAGTCGAGCATGTCGATCTTCTCCAGCTGCGAGGCGGCGCCGAACTCCGGCGTCATCACGTACAGCGAGGTGTCGACGAACGGAACGATCGCCGCGTCGCCCTGGCCGATGCCCGGCGTCTCCACGATCACCAGGTCGAATCCGGCGGCCTTGACGACGTCGATCACGTCGGCCAGGTGCTCGGGCAGTTCGTGGCTGCCGCGGGTGGCCAGGCTGCGGAAGAAGACCCGGTCCCCGTCGAGGGAGTTCATCCTGATCCGGTCGCCGAGCAGCGCGCCGCCGCCGCGGCGGCGGGTCGGGTCGACCGCGATCACCGCGATGCGCAGCTTGTCCTGCTGGTCGACGCGGAGCCGGCGGACGAGCTCGTCGGTCAGGGACGACTTGCCGGAGCCGCCGGTGCCGGTGATGCCGAGGACGGGCGTGACGCGAGCCGCCGCGGCGGCTCGCAGCCGGTCCAGGAAGTCGGGGGACAGCTTGCCGAGCTCGGCGCCGGTGATGGCGCGGGCGATCGCGAACCGGTCGCCCGCGAGGACCGCCGCCGCGTCGGCCGGACCGCCGTCCCAGAGGTCGAAGTCGCACTGCTCGATCACCGAGTTGATCATCCCGGCGAGGCCCATCCGCTGGCCGTCCTCGGGGGAGAAGATGGTGACCCCGCTGTTGCGGAGCCGGGTGATCTCCTCGGGCACGATGACGCCGCCCCCGCCGCCCACCACGCGGATGTGGTCCGCGCCGCGCTCGCGCAGCGACTGGACCAGGTACTCGAAGTACTCCACGTGCCCGCCCTGGTAGGACGAGACCGCGACGCCGTGGACGTCCTCCTCGAGCGCCGCGTCCACCACCTCCTGCACGGACCGGTTGTGCCCGAGGTGGATCACCTCGGCGCCTTGGGACTGGAAGATCCGCCGCATGATGTTGATCGAGGCGTCGTGTCCGTCGAAGAGCGCCGAGGCGGTGACCAGACGGACGGGGTGCACGGGCCGGTGCAGAGCGGTCATGTGGACCTTCCCGGGGAGGTAAGTGGGACCCCACAGATAGTAGGACGTCCTACTAGTTTCGCAGAAGGTGAGACCGGTGTGACCGGGTGCACACCGGCGGGGGCGGTCCCGGAGATCGGCGCGGGGCGGGGAACACGCCGTCCACCTGGGGAAACAGAAGGGCGTCCGCCGGTGGGTGGCGGACGCCCGTGTCGTGCGGGGACGGGGGTGTCGGGCCCCCGGGGCCGGTCAGCCGACGATGGCGACCGGGGCGTCCCAGGCGTTGCGGTCGACGGTGATGGTGTGGCCGCCGCGGGTCTCCCTGCTGTTCGCCTTGTACTGGTGGCCGCGGCTGTGGTCGGTGTACAGCTTCGGGTCCCAGGGCCAGTCCTTGGTGGTGGTCTCCTGGCCGTTCCACAGGGCGTACCAGAGGTTGCCCGGCAGGTCCGTGCGGTCCTTGGCCGTGGCGACCGCCTTGGCGCTGGAGCTGCTGAAGCCGTAGAGGCCGGCGCGGTAGGTCTTGGCGCGCAGGGTCTTGGTGAAGGACCGCACGTAGGCGAGGGTGGCGTCGTTGCACGCCTTGTCGGCGGTGTCGTACGGCTCCATGTCGAGGTAGACCGGGCTGCCGGGCCTCATGCCGAGCGCCGAGGCCTTGGCGACCGCGTCGTCGGCGTTGCTCGCCCCGACCGAGACCGCGGTGGCCGCGGTGAACCTCTCCTTGTTCCCGCTCTTCTGGCAGGGAGGCTGGGCGCCGACGTACAGCGGGATGACCCGCCAGCCGAGCGTGTCGACCGACTTCACCCACGACCTGGTCAGGTTGGGCTGGGCGCAGCCGCGGTTCTTCCCGCCGACGTAGACCGCGACGCCGCCGTAGTACGCGTCCTTCTTCCACGCCTTCATCGCGGTGAGCGAGGGCGCCGTGCAGGCGTCGAACGCCCGGCCCGTGTACGTCCGCTGGGCCGGCCACGCGGTGGCCGCCATCGAGGTCTGCGCCGCGACCCCGGCACCCGCCACGACCGCGACGGCCGTCGTCGCCAGCGCCATGCGACGGCCTTTCCTGGACAGCCGGTGCTTCGCCATTCCCCACCCCACACACGATCGGGCTCCGGCCTCCCGGAGCCCGCTCACTCTACTGGGGGAGCCGGGCGGGACCGAACGGGCGGCGCACGCCGACGGGGTGTCGGTGTGCGCCGCCCGGGGGAGCGGCCCGCTCGGTGTGTCCCGGTCACTTGGGGTCGCGGTTGAAGACCTTCTTGGTCCAGAGGTGGCCGAGGACGGCGAGGGCGAGGCACCAGGCGAGGGCGAGCCAGCCGTTGTGGCCGATCTCGGTGCCCAGGAGCAGGCCGCGGAGGGTTTCGATGGCGGGGGTGAAGGGCTGGTACTGGGCGATGGGCTGGAACCAGCCGGGCATGGCGTCGATGGGGACGAAGGTGCTGGAGATGAGCGGGAGGAAGATCAGCGGGAGCGCGTTGTTGCTGGCGGCCTCGGCGTTCGGGCTGACCATGCCCATCCCGACCGCGATCCAGGTCAGCGCCAGGGCGAACAGGACCAGCAGACCGAGGGCCGCGAGCCATTCCACGGCGGTGGCGTTCGTGGCGCGGAAGCCGATGGCCACCCCGACCGCGCCGACCAGGACCACGCTGATCACGGACTGCAGGACGCTGCCGATGACGTGGCCGGTGATGACCGAGCCGCGGTGGATGGCCATGGTCCGCAGGCGGGCGATGATGCCCTCGGACATGTCGTTGGACACGGAGACGGCGGTGCCGATGGTGGTGGAGCCGATCGTCATCAGCAGCAGGCCGGGGACGAGGTAGGCGATGTAGTCGGAGCGGTCGCCGCCGCCCAGGCCCGCGCTCATCGTGTCGCCGAAGATGTAGACGAACAGCAGCAGGAGCATGACCGGGGTGAGCAGCAGGTTCAGGGTGAGGGAGGGATAGCGGCGGGCGTGCAGGAGGTTGCGCCGCAGCATCGTGGTCGTGTCACGGACGGCCAGGGACAGGGTGCTCATCGGGCGGACTCCTTCGGCTGGGCGGGAACGGTGGTGGCGGTGAGGGCGAAGAAGACGTCGTCCAGGTCGGGCGTGTGGACGGTGAGTTCGTCCGCCTCGATGCCCGTGGAGTCCAGCCAGTCGAGGACGGAGCGCAGTTCGCGCTGGCTTCCGTCGCTGGGCAGTTGCAGGGCGAGGGCCTCGTCGTCGCGTGCGGCGCCGGTGAGGGCGGTGGCGGCGGCGCGGTACGCGGTCGGGTCGGTGAAGCGCAGCCGCACGTGCCCGCCGGGGATCAGGCGCTTGAGTTCCTCCGCCGTGCCCTCGGCGGCGATCCTCCCGCCGTTGAGGACGGCGATGCGGTCGGCGAGCTGGTCGGCCTCCTCCAGGTACTGGGTGGTGAGGAAGACCGTGACCCCGCCGGTGACGAGCTCGCGGATGATGCCCCACATGGTGTGGCGGGAGCGGGGGTCCAGGCCGGTGGTCGGCTCGTCCAGGAAGATGATCCGCGGGCTGCCGACCAGGGTCATCGCGATGTCCAGGCGGCGCTTCATGCCGCCCGAGTAGGTGGACGCCGGCTTCTTCGCCGCCTCGGTGAGGTCGAAGCGCCGAAGGAGTTCGGCGGTCACCCGCCGGCCCTCCTGCTTGGACAGGTGGTGCAGGTCCGCCATCAGGAGCATGTTCTCCTCGCCCGTGATCAGGCCGTCCACCGCCGAGAACTGGCCGGTGACGCCGATCGCGGCCCGTACCGCCTGGGCCTCGGTGGCGAGGTCGTGGCCGCCGACCCGCACCTGACCGCCGTCCGCCGTGATCAGCGTGGACAGGATCTTCACCGCCGTCGTCTTGCCCGCCCCGTTCGGACCCAGCAGGGCGAAGATCGAGCCGGTCGGGATGTGCAGGTCGATGCCGTCCAGGACGGTCTTGTCTCCGTAGGACTTGCGCAGGCCGACGGCGGTGATGGCGGCCGACGGCGGTCGCCCGTCCGTCTGATTGGTCATGGGCATGACAGAAGAAGGCATGGGGCCCTCCGATCGAAGGGGGAAGGGGAGGAGGGGAGGAGGGGAGAAGGGGTGCGACTGGGTGCGGAGCCGGCGCTCAGGCCTTGGCGCGGCGGATGTCGATGTTGCCGTGGCGGGTGCGGGCGCGGACCTCGACGGTGTCCTCCGCCTTCCCGGGGGCCTCGGACGCGGTGAGCCCGTTGCGCACCTGGCCGGAAATCGAGTGGGCGTCGAGCCAGGCGGCCACGCCCTCGCGGATGCCGACCTCGATGGCGCCGTACGAGGTCTCCAGCTGGACGGTGCCGCTCGCCACCTCGCCGACGCGCAGGGTGCCGTGGGCGGTCGTGGCGGCGACCGAGGCCTCGGCGCGGCCGATCTCGATGTCGCCGTTGGCGCCGCTCACCCGCAGGTCGCCGGTCGCGGCACCGAGGGTCGTGGTGCCGTGCGAGTTCTTCAGGACGGCGGGGCCGTCGACGAGGCCGACCCGCAGGCTGCCGGAGCTCGTGGTGATCTCGGCCTTGCCCTCGACCCGGTCCACGGTGATCGAGCCGTGCGACGCGGTCAGGTGCAGCGGGCCGGTGGTGTCGAAGCGGGCGTCGCCCGCCGAGGTCTTCACGCGGACCTCGCCGAGCCGGCCCTCGCCGAGCACCTGGGTCCAGGCGCCGGTCAGGTCGATCCGCGAGCCGGCGGGCAGCTCGACCGTGACGTCGACGACGCCGGTGCGGCCGAACATGGTGGACTTCGGCGTCCTGACGGTCAGCACGCCACTCGCGTACGTGACCTCCGTCTGGTCCGCGGTCCGCGCGTCCAGGTCCTTCTGCGGGTTGCGCGCCCGCACCTCGACCACGGTGTCGGTGCGGTCACCCGCGATGAACTGGATGGAACCGGCCTCCACGCGCGCCGTGGCCGAGATCGGTTCGGGGGTGTCGAAAGAAGGCATGGCTGTCCCGTCCTCTTGAGTCTTCAGGTCGTCCCCGCAGGTGGGACGCGGTGTGGGTGAGGTGGTGCGGGTGGAGCGGCGGGGCCCGGGGTGCGGCTAGCGCACCCAGCCGGTGATGCTCTGTCCGACGCTCTGGGGCCTCTCCGGCGTACGCGGCCGGGTGCCGCCGCCGACCGCGGCCGACACGGCCCGCACCAGCCAGGCGTTGACCGACAGGCCCTCGCGCGCCGCCGCCTCCTCGGCGCGGGTCTTGAGGTGGGCCGGCAGGCGCAGGTTGACGCGGGCGGTGCCGCCCTCGTCGCCCTCGCCGGGTGCCGGGGCCGGGAGCGGTTCGGTGGCGGCGTCCGGCTTCGGGGTGCCACCAGTGGTGGGCGGGGGCGTCACCACGAAGTCGGGGTCGAGGCCCCGGAGCCGTACGTCGACCGAACCGGGGGCGAGTTCACGGGTGATCTCGTCCGTCGCGGCGGAGAGCGCGTTGAGCAGGGTCAGCCGGGCCGCCGATTCCAGGGGGGCGGTGAGCCGCTCGGCCAGCTCGCGCGCCTCCTCGCCGCCGGCTTCGGCGGCCACCGCGAGCTCGCGGCGGAGGTTCTCGACATACGGGGTGAGGTCCATGACGTCATGATGGCACCACTATGGCGCCATGCGCAAGCGCCGCGGGGGAGGGGGTGGCGCCTTTCCTGGCTGAACCGCCTGTGAACTGCGGAAACTTCGTGGTGTCTTGCGGGGTGGGCATGGTGCCAGGTGGGGCCTGCCGTGGTGGCCGGTGTTACGTGGCACCGTGTGGCGCCACGCGGTGCCACGCGGTGCCACGCGGCGCCACGCGGTGCCACGCGGTGCCATGGCGTGGCGCAGGGCGACCGGCGCCCCCGAAGGAATCCGCCGGCCGCCCCGCTTCCGTCACCTCGGGTCAGCTCACGACGCGTCCCGCACCCTGCCCGTGACCTCCGGGCCCGGGACCGGCTCCCAGGACCCGTCGTACGTGTACGACGAGCCGCGGAGGAGCTCCGTCGGTTCCGCCAGCCCGTCCCGGGCCGTGGGGACGGTCACCTCCGTGGTCGTCCGGCCCGCGGGGACGGAGAACCACAGGTTCGTGCCGCCCTCCAGCGTTGCGGACAGCGGCCTGCCGGGCTCCGTCACCTCGCCGAACTGCGCCTCCAGCCAGGCCCGGTCGACATCCGTCGTGGACAGTTCCGGACCGTCGGTCACCGCCTCGAGGCGGATCCCGCCGGAGATCTCTGCGTCGGCCGGCGCGGAGAGCGTCACCCGCCACACCAGCGCGGAGCCCTCGGCCACGTCGTCCGCGACGGGCGTCAGGCGCACGGTCGGCATGGCGTCGTCGTTCCGCGCGGTCACGCCGCCCCGGTGCGAGCCGACCACCGTGCCGCGGACCGCCTTGACGAACGCGTCGTGGGTCACGTCGTAGCCGTAGCGCGTGTTGCCCCGCACCTCGACCGGCACGTCGATGTCGTGGCGTCCCGGACGCACCGTCACCGTGCGGGACGTGACCCCGTCGGTGCCGGGTACGGGGACGAACAGACGGACCTGGCCGCTGCCCCGGCCGGAGACCGTCACCGGCACCCGGTAGGTCCGGACCCCGGAGTCGCCCTCCGCGACCGTCAGGCGGCCGATGTCGACGCGCGCGAGCGGTGCGGGGGCCGCCGCCGGGGTGCCGGGGCGCCAGCCCCAGGCGTCCATCAGCCAGGCGCGGCCGACGCCGCCGCGCGGGGTCAGTTCGAGCGTGCCGATCCGCTTCAGGTCCAGGCCCGCCCGGACGGCGGCGGCCAGCGGTACGCGGAGCTCGCGGCTCCAGTACGCGGTGGTGCGCGGGCTGCCGGGCAGTCCGTCGACGCGGGCACGGCCCAGGTGCGCACGGCGGCCCGAGGCGTCGGTCACGGCGACGTCGAGCTCGGTGCCGCTGCTGTTGGGCGGGACGATCACGCGCAGGGCCAGGGACCCGGCGCCCGCGAGGGAGACCGGCCGGGCCGGGCGCACCGCGACCGGGCCTCCCCGGCCCGTCCACTTCATCGCGACGGCGTCGCGGCCGGGCTCCGGGGAGGTCTCCCAGAACGCGAAGTGCGGCGACCACCCCTCCTCGGGCGACAGGCAGGCGCGGGCGGCGTCGGGGTCGATCTGGGCGCACAGCCGGCCGCCGCCGGTGACGGTGACCGAGGGGCCCGGAAGGAACGCGGGCGTGCGGTGCGCGCCGACCGCGTGGGTGAGGACCCGTGCCGGTCCCGCCGACGGCGCCCGGCGGCCGGTGCCGTCGAGCAGCGGCCGGACCGCGTCGTCGCCCCCGACGAACAGCCGGGCGGACGCGGCGACGTAGGTGGCGCCGACGGCCTGCTGCTGGGTCGCCGTCAGACGGGTCGCCGTGCCGGGGGAGCAGACCGGGTCGGTCCCGTCGTCGGACGAGAAGTCGTCGATGGCCGGTGCCTTCGCCTGCCCCGGAGTCCACTCGGAGTTGAAGAAGTTGTGGTTGGCGCCGACGACGTAGGCCGCGCTGTGCAGGGCGGTGCCCCGGCTGACGCCACGGGTGCCGTCGACGTAGATCTGGCCCTGGAGGTCGGACACGTCGCCGTCGCAGCCCGGCAGGATGGTGGTGGAGGGCACGTCGGGGGCCGGGTTCTGGCCGAACACGGTGGGCCCGATCAGGACGTTGCCGCGGATCTTCCACCGCACGGGACCCCGGTAGCCGTCCTGGGCGGCGGGCGGCGGGTTCAGGCTGTCGAGCGCGGCCCGGTTGACGCCCTCGCCGCCCCGGGAGTGCCCGACGAGGAGGACCCGCGAGAGGTCGGCGGGCGCGGTCCTCCGTACGGCCGCCGGGGCGGAGGCCGGGTGCGCGGACCAGTCCGCCCAGCGGGCGAGGTGGAGCCGGACCAGGGAGGAGCGGGCCTGGGCGCCGGCGTCCTCGAGGTTCCCGTCCTGCCCGTTGACGCCGTTCGCGGCGATGGACACCGTCACGTACCCCTGGGAGGCCAGGAGCCGCTGGGCGCGCAGATAGCCCTGCTCGCTGGGGATCGGCCGGGTGCCCGCCGGGCACGGCCAGGTGATCCGGACGTCCTCCGTCCCGGGGGTGTAGCAGGTGTCGTGGCGGCCGTGCAGGAAGAGGGCGACCGGCCGCCTGCCGGGTGCTCCGGCCGGGCCGACGACGGTGGCGCGCATCTCGACGGGCTGCGGGAGGCCGGGCAGGCGTACGGACCTGAGGGCGTACTCGCCGCTGACGGTCCGGTAGCGGCCCGGCGCCCCCGGGTCGACCGGGTTCGCCGGAAGCGGCGCCTCCGGCACGGCGGCGGGGACGGGGGGACGCTCGCGCGCGGCGCCGGCGCGTCCGGCCGCGTCGAGCCGGCGGCCCCCGGCCGTCACCCGCAGTTCCATGCTCTCTTCGAGCCGGAGGCCGCCGAGGGGCAGGGCGAAGGAGCGGCCGTCCGGCCGGGGGAGCGGCCGGCCGAGGAGCCGCTCGCCGGCGTGGAACTCGATCCGGGCGTCGCCCGCGGGCACGCGCTCGGGCGAGGTCCAGACCAGCTGCCTGCCCGCGCCGTCCCCGGTGACCTGCCAGCCCTCGGGGAGGGTGAGGTCGCCGGACCGGCTCTCCGGGGATCCGGCCCGCGGTGACGCGGGTGAGGGCTGCGCGGACGCCGGCCAGGGCGACGCCGCGGTCAGTGCGAGTAACGCCACGGCGGTGGTCACGCCGCGTGTGACACGTATCAAAGCGGTCTTCCTCACGATCGGTCTCGTCGGGGCGACGGGGAGGCCGGATTCCGGTCCTCCCCGCTGCCCCTCTCGTTCCGTGAGGACGGTGACGGACACCCGTCGGTTGTCTCATGCGGCGTCAGAAAGGAGACGGGGAACGGTGTCGTCACGAACGGGGCCGGGCCCGGGGGGGGGGGAGCCCCCCCCGCCCGCCCCCGGGGGCCGGGGGGGTAAAGCGCTTTCGTAACCGGGCACGGTGAAAACCAATTACCCCCCCCCCAACAAAACCAAAAACAAAATAAACAAACCGGGG